>NZ_DCJT01000010.1:599128-689737 GCF_002320115.1 Collinsella sp. UBA1693 | reverse complement strand
TGACGGTGACGATGTGCACGCCCTTGCCGGCGATAGCGTTGAGGTAGCCGGCGAGCGTGGAAACCAGGGTCTTGCCCTCGCCCGTCTTCATCTCGGCGATGTGGCCCTCGTGCAGCGCCATGGCGCCGATCAGCTGGACGTCGAAGTGACGCATGCCCAGCACGCGCTTGGACGCCTCGCGGGTGACGGCGAAGGCCTCGGGAAGCATGGAATCGAGCGACTCGCCGTTGGCGTAGCGCTCGCGGAACAGGTCCGTCTGCTTTTTGAGCTCCTCCTCGTCCATCTTCTCATAGGTGGGCTCGAGGGCGTTGATCTTATCAACCAGCTTGTAGTAGCGCTTGAGATCTTTATCAGAGCCAAACGAAAGCAGCTTAGAAACGAATCCCATGTGGTTTCCTCTTCAATGATCCTCACCCGTGCGATACGGGCTGACGTGGGTCGAAGCGGGCCCCAAAGGTCGGACGGGCGCGCTGCGTTCCACGGTAGATACTCAGACGACCATAACTCTAACCATTTGCCCGCGCATTCCATCGGTTAATGTGAGCGAACACGTAGAAACCACGGCGCTCCCCCTCATGCGAGGAAGCGCCGTGGTCTCACGTCATCGGCAAATAGCGGACGAGCAGCTCGGCGCCAATAACCCTTATGCCAGCGTGCCTGTCCTGCGCGATGCCTTGAGCAGGCGTGCGAGGTTGATCAGGAATCCCACGCCCGCGCCAAAGAGCGCGATGCCCAATCCGGTGTAGAACGAGGCGATGAACCAGCTGGGAACCAGCGAGAAGGCGCGCAGCGAGATACCAGCCGTCATCATGACCGCCATGATGACGAATGCCTGGCGGTCGAAGAAGCGCCAAAACGGCTGGCGCGCGTTGCCGTAGCCCACGATGCGGTCGGTATGCTTGCCCAGCAGCTTGGAGAAGATGCGGGTCCAAAAGACCAGGAACACGGCGACGCTGCCCGCGAGCAGGCCCGCGATCAGCAGCGCGCCCGACTGCTCGGCGTAGGCGAGCAACCCGATGCGGACGATGTTGAAGCCCGCGGCGCACCACACAAACCCCGCGATGCCCAGCAGAACCTCTTTGGTCACGTAGAAAGCCTTAGGGCTCATGGAGTTCTCGATCTCGACGACGCGCGCCCCGGCGGAACGCGCCTGTTTCTCAGTATTGTTGCTCATGGGGGCCTCCCTTGTATACGCATGTGGACGATGGCCGGCAGCGCCCCACCCGCCTGCCTCGCGGTCAGGCCACGGCCGATTCCTACTCGTCCAAATAATGAACTATGTTCAACTGAACGCCGTTCATACTATTCCCGAGCGGAGTATCCCACAAGCACCCCATGCAAACGTCTACACATGTACACGGTTTGCGCACATCTGCGTGCGGCTCCCACACCACGGAAGAGCAACCAACATGCGGGTTTAGAAAGACGCATGATAAGGAAACGCGAAGTGCGAGTACTCAGACACGGGCGCCGCCCTGATACTATGGTGTGGTTCGAAAAAAAGCGCCCGCCCGCGCCCCACCGCGCCCCGCGCGGATGAACCCATGCGTGGGCGGACCGGCCAAGGAGGCTCCATCATGAGGTTGTCGAAACGCGAGGTTACGGATATCGCCAAACTGCGAGAAATCCTTGAAGCATGCAAGACGGTCCGCATCGCGTGCGTTGATGACCAGGGGCTCTTCATAGTCCCCATGAGCTTTGGTTTTGAACTCGATGATGAAACGCGCCATTTGAGCCTGTGGCTGCATTCTGCCGGCGAAGGCCGCAAGGCCGCCGCATGGAAGAGTGCGGGCAACGCCGGCTGCCCCGTCGCCATAGAGATGGACATCGAGGACGGCGTGATCTCCGGCGAGCACGCCTGCGACTATTCGTTCGCGTATCGCAGCATCATGGGAACCGGCACGCTCCGGCCTGTCACCAGCGGCGAAGACAAGGTCTACGGCCTCGACCTCATCATGGAGCACCTGGCGCCGGACGCCCCCACCGCCTACGGCCCGGGTATCATCGACCGCACGCACGTGTGGCGCATCGACGTAGACGAGTTCACGGGCAAGGCGCGCACGCACATATAGGACGATCGCCCCCACCGACGACGGCAGGGCGACGATGCGCGAAAGGGTCGTTCACGTCGCCCAGACAGCTGCGCTCGCGCCGCCAACAAACATCGATTGAGCAAAAAAGAAACCCCGCACCGAGCTTCAAACTCGATACGGGGTTTTCAATGCCTGTTACAGCGAGGTGCTACTCGGCAGCAGCCTCGGTCTCGGCGGTCTCGGCAACCTCAGCCTCAGCTGCGGGAGCCTCGGCGGCCTTCTTGGCAGCCTCAGCAGCGAACTTCTCAGCACGCTTGGCCTTCTCGGCGGCCTTGGCCTCGCGCTCGGCGGCCTTCTTGGCAGCAGCCTCAGCGGCAGCAGCAGCCTTGGCGGCCTTCTTGGCGGCCTCGCGCTCGAGGGCGGCCTGAGCGGCGCCACCGAACTTGTCGGCGAAGCGCTGGACGCGTCCACCGGTGTCGACGAACTTCTGCTGGCCGGTGTAGAACGGGTGGCACTCGTTGCAAAGTTCGACGGTGATCTCGGGCTTGGTCGAGCGGGTCTTGAAGGTGTTGCCGCAGGAGCAGCGCACCGTGCACTCGACGTACTCGGGATGGATACCTTGTTTCATGGCAGGGCTCCTCTTATTACTCGCGTTCTGGTTACCGACCAGAACTAAGGGGTGCCTTGGTTTCCGACCAAGGCAAAACAGCCTTGCTAGTCTACCACAGGCGAACCCTTATGCACGAGAACTACAAATTGCAGCAATTCTCGCGGCCGACCGCGCCCGCGACCCCGTGACATCCCTGTAATACTCACGGTTATCCAACAGGTGACGCAAAACACACGCTACAATGGTGAACACTGTACCAAGTCAAAGTGCGCGCAGCCGCTCGAGCGCGGGCACGCGGCGCCCGCGATAGGCAGGCGGCGTCGCATCAACCAGAAGGGTCCCACCATGGCACAGACCGATTCCCATCGCATCGTCATCACCGTCCTTGGCAAGAACCGCGCCGGCATCGTCGCCGCGATCTCCAAGATCCTGGGCGAGGCCAACGTCGACATCCGCGACATCACCCAGAGCATCATCGAGGACATCTTCACCATGACCATGCTGGCCGATATGTCCGAGAGCCCCACGGACTTCACCGCCCTGCAGGAGGCCCTGGCCGCCGGCGGCGAGGCGGTGGGCGTCACTGTCACCATCCAGCGCGAGGACGTCTTCAACTTCATGTATCGACTCTAGTCGCTCTCCGCGACCTCGATGCCGCGCCGTCGCCCCGCACCGCGCCGGCGGCCCCGCGGCATCGACGCATCCCCCTGCGAATAGGAGGCACCCCATGGCTTACACCACGCAAAACATCTACTACCGCTTCGACGATGCGCTGAGCCGCTTGGTCATCGACTATGAAGCGAGCCGCCAGGTCTCCCCCGAAAGCGAGCGCCTCTACCACGGTGCCCCTAGCGAGCCCTATGACGAAAGCCTCTACAAAGAGCACGACGTCAAGCGCGGCCTGCGCAACGCGGACGGTTCCGGCGTGGTGGCCGGCCTCACCCGCATCTGCGACGTCCACGGCTACAACATCGTGGACGGCAAGCTGGTTCCGGACGAGGGCAAGCTGACGCTTCGCGGTTACAGCATCGAGGACCTTATCAATAGCTCGCAGGCGGAGGGCCGCTTTGGTTACGAAGAGGTCGCCTACCTGCTCATCACCGGCGCCCTGCCCAACGTAGACGAGCTCGCGGACTTCCAGGCGCGCCTGGGCGCATACCGCCACATCTCCGATGGCTACGTGGCGCAGTTCCCCATCACCACGGTCTCCAGCTCCATCATGAACGTGCTCATGCGCGCCGTGCTGCTGCTGTACGCCTTCGATGCCGAGCCGGACAACATCTCGCCCGAGCACGAGATCGACGTCGCCGTCTCCATGCTCTCCCGCCTGCCGCGCATCGCCGCCATGGCCCATGCGCTCGCGATCGCCCGCCAGCAGGGCCGCCGCGCGCTCATCCCCACGCCCGACCCCAAGCTCTCCACAGCGGAAACTATCCTGCAGGTGCTTCACGGGGACGACAACTTCACCCGCGGCGAAGCCATGCTGCTCGACGTCATGCTCATGCTCCACGCCGAGCACGGCGGCGGCAACAACTCCACCTTCGCCTGCCGCGTGCTGTCCAGTTCCGCCACGGACGCCTACTCCGCCTACGCTTCGGCGATCGGCTCCCTCAAGGGCCCGCGCCACGGCGGAGCCAACTCCAAAGTGGTGCACATGCACGAGGATATCCGCAACCACGTCAAAAACTGGGACAACGACGACGAGATCGCGGCCTATCTCGAGAAGATCCTGCGCCGCGAGGCCTTCGACGGCTCCGGCCTCATCTACGGCATGGGGCATGCCGTCTACACCCTCTCGGACCCGCGCGCCAAGATCTGCCGCCACTACGCAGAAGCGATTGCGGACGAGAAGGGTCTGGGCGACGAGTTCCGCCTGATCGAGAGCGTCGAGCGTCTGGCGCCCCAAGTTATGCGCGATGTGCGCGGCACTTCCAAGCCCATCTGCGCCAACATCGATTTGTATACCGGCTTCATCTACAGCATGCTCGGCATCCCGCAGACGCTTTTCACGCCTATGTTCGCCGTCGCCCGCACCGCCGGCTGGGCTGCCCACCGCATGGAAGAGCTCTTTGGCGCGCACCGCATCATCCGCCCGGCATACAACACCGTTTACGACGATATGGAATACGTGCCCCTAAGCCAGCGCTAGCCGCGCGAGCTCCACCGCCTTCGCCGCGACGCCGCGTCGACCAGAGCCCGCAGGCGCCTCGCGCGCGTTAAACATCTCCGTCAAAATCCATAAGCCCGCCCTCACGATGTATCCTGTGAGGGCGGGCTTTTTGCCTAAAACCTTGTAAGCGCTAAACCGGGGAGTTCACCCATGATCTTCTTTTCAGATATGGACAGCACGTTTCTCACCTCCACCAAGCAGGTGAGCGACATGGGCTGGCGAGCCCTTGACGCGCTGGCGGCGGCAGAAATCGAGTTCGTCCCCTGCACGGGTCGCCCGCTCTCCGGCATCCCCGCAGAGGTGCTCGCCCACCCGTCCGTGCACTACGCCGTAAGCGCAAACGGCGCCGTGGCAGCCAAACTCGATGCGGAGAGCCCCCAGAACACCGATCTCGCAACCGTGATCTACAGCGCGCCGCTCTCCCGCGAGAAGGCCCTGGCCGTTCACCAGATCGCCCGCGATTACGACGTTACCTTCGACCTCTTCGCCGACGGCGGCTGCCTGCTGCGCCGCGACCTCTATAACCGTTTGGACGAGTTCATGCCGGATCCCTTTATCCTGCAATCCATGCGCACCACGCGCACGCCCGTGGACGAGGAACCCGAGCAGACCATCCAGCGCGTCGATGTGCTGGAGCGCGTGGCGATGTACTGGAAGGACTCAGCGGATCGCGACGCAATCCTAGCGCGCCTACGCTCCGTGGACGGCATCGAGATCACACGCTCCTATCCCCAAAACATCGAGGTCATGGAAGCAGGCACCTCCAAGGGCACCGCGATGACCTGGCTCTGCGGACACCTTGGCATCGACCCCTCAAAGGCCACGTGCTTTGGCGACAACCACAACGACATCTCCATGCTCGAGCTCGCCGGCTGCGGCGCGGCAGTCTGCAACGCAGAGCGCGAGGTCCGCGACGCCGCCGACGTCATCTTGGCCAGCAACGACGAGGACGGCGTTCCCGCCTACATACTCTCCTGCGTGGGATAACAGTCATTCCATACATCGCTGGGCAACCCCGTTGAATCCGCCGGCACTAGCTACGGAAATGCGTTCGGCACGCTTCGCGCGCCTCAGAGCTTTTCCATAGATAGTGCCGGCAAGCTTTTTCAGGACAGCATGAAACATGTGGGCGCCTTCAAACGTAGATTGGTTGAGGATCCTTACAAGCAACGCACACGACCAAGCGAAGGGAGGGCCCGCCATCATGGACGCAACAGAGCTGAAAGACGTCATGGGTCGCTACCGCGACCTGGTATACCGTATCGCCTACACCTACCTGCGCAACCCCGCGGACGCGGACGATGTCACGCAAGACGTCTTTGTCCAAGTCATGAGGTGCGACGTCGCCTTTGAGAGCGATGAGCACGTCCGCCGCTGGCTGGCGCGCGTCGCCATCAACCGCTGCAAATCGCTCTTTCGCATGTCTTGGCGCTGGATCGAAAACATCGACGACCATGCGCGGACGCTATCTATACCTGACAAGCAAGAGGTCCGCGAAGTGCTCGCCGCGTTGCTGGCGCTACCGGAAAAGTACCGCGTGCCTTTGGTCCTGTATTACTACGGAAGATTTTCGACCAACGAGGTCGCCGCGTTACTCAAGATTCCCCCGGCAACTGCCAGAACCCGCCTTCCACGCGGGCGCGCCAAGCTAAAAGCCGATTATCTGGAGGATGATCGCCATGAGGAGTAACAAGATCGACAAGGCCATGCACACGCTGCATGCATCGGACGATCTCTATGACCGCGTGGTCGCCGAGTCGCGGGAACGCGCGGAGAAGGGCCACGGACACGGGGTCCCCAAGCCCGGACGGTTGGCCCTACGCTCCATCCCCGTGGTCGCAGCCATAGGTATCGCGATCGCCGCTATGGGAGGCATCGCAGTGAGCGCCGTTTCGAACTCGGAGTTCTTCGCTAAGGCATTCGCGCCACGCGGCGACAACGGATCCAGCCAAGTCGCCTGGGATGCCATCGGAGGCGCAGACGATTCGAAAAGGATCCCATGCAAGCAGGAATATCGCGTGATAGCCGCGGAAGACGTCATATCAGACATGGAGAATGAGGTCGAGGCTGTGGGCATACAACTGCACGCCTGGGGCTATACCATGACCATTAGGGATATGATTGCGGATGAGAACGGCTGCGGCGTGGTGCGCTTCTCCCTTGACAACCCAGACGGCCTGCACCTTGCCATGCAATACGGGTCTACAAATGAAATTATCTTTGATGGATCGAACGACTGCTACGTGGGCGGTATGTACATGGAGTGCGCAAACGGCGTAGACCTCAATACGTACTCGTTCTATGACGAAGAAACGCTTAGCGATACCCATCTCGATGGCACCATGTACTTCACTCCCATTGACGACATAGACCGAGCTGATGACGAGACCCCCGGAGCAGCCACCGTTATGAGCGGTGTGAAATGGTATCTAAACGAACTGCAGGAAGGCAAGGTCTACAGCGAGGTCTTCACCCCAAGCGGTCTATTGGAAACGCGTGAATTTCGCGATCAGCAAAGCGACAATACCTGCTATATAAGCCCCTTCAGCATCTGGCTCAAAGACCATTACGGAATCAGAGAATCGCTAAAGCTGAACCTCTCCGACGGGTCATCGTGGACAATCCTGGAGGATGAGCTACTCAACGAGGAGGGCGTCAGCATCTTCAACACCTACGTGCAGTCAGGCGTTGATTCCCATCCAGATGCACCAGGAGATGTACTGGTAATGAGTGGGCTGGTTGACCCGGAGCAGGTGAGCAGCATCACAAGCATCAAGCTTGAAGACACCTCGACCAGCGAGCGCACGTATCTACCCACAAGCTAGCCAGCGAATACGCACGCTACCCACCTGGCAGGCAAGGCGAGACGCATCCTTCACAGCAACAGACCCGCCGGCCTTTATCTAAGGAAATGCTCTGAGGCGCGCGAAGCGCACCGAACGCATTTCCGTGATAAAGGCCGGCGGGCCCTTCCGTGCACAAAGGACTTCTCGCAGGAATCCTCGTCCACCTACGCCGCCGCTACGCTTCCGCCGCCTCCAGCAGCTTGCGCATCTCCCGCTGCACCGCCTGCTCGTAGTTGTAGCCCACCACGCGGTCGGCAACGGCTCGCAGGGCGGGGCGACCGTTGGCCATGGCGCAGCCGACGCCCACAAAGCGGATGGCTTCGTAATCGTTCATGGAGTCGCCAAACGCCATGACCTCCTCGCGGGCGATACCGTAGTGATCCATCAACTCGGCCACGCCCGTCGCCTTGTTCACATGCGGCTGCATGGCGTCGATCCACGCGTTGCCCGAGGGCGCGAACACAAACTCGTCCCCCAGCTCGCGGGTAAGCACGTAAGCGTTGTCCATCACGTTGCCGTCATCGCAGAAAATCGACGCCTTGATGATGTTCACGCCCGCGTCCGGCAGCTCCCAGATGCGCTCGGCGTTGGGCAGGTCCTTGTCGATCTCGCGCACGAACTTGCACTCATCGTCCATGAGGTAGGACTTGGTGCGGTCGAACAGGGCCAAGTGCATGTTGTCGAACATCGCCACCGTGCGGGCAAGGCGCTTGATGGACAGGTGCGAGTAGACCTCGCGACCCACCTGCCGGCCCTCCACGTAGACCTGCGCGCCGTTGGATGCCACAAAATCCATCTTGTCCTTCACCGGGGCGAAGAACTGGCACAGGCGGTCGTAGCGGCGACCGGACGACGCGGCGAAATGGATCCCCTTCTCGCGCAGCGCTAGGATAAGGTCGAAGGTCTCCGGCGGCACCTCGCCGTTCTCGTCCAAAAGCGTGCCGTCCATGTCGGACGCGATCAGCTTGATCATGTGAACTCCCCCTTGTAGGGTCTCTTGCGGATACAGACGAACCGGCGGCGCTTATCGAAGCACCGGTGGCGGCGCGCCCCAATACGTTGCTGGTACCCATCTGGCGCGCGAGGCGTCCGGCGTTTGCGTTTTAGGACGAGAATCCCGCGGATATCCTTACGTCTCGGCAGCGTCCTTGCAGACGCGTGACGTTACGGCCCCATCCCTTGCCCATACCTTACAAACGGCTTTCAGTCCCATAAATCGCCGCTCCGATAATCGATATCGCCTTGCCGCGTTTCCCGCAACTCAGACCCGAGCTAGACCCGGGGCCCTGCAAACGCGACCTCCCACGGCCATGGCTCGCAATTATTTCGCGCTCACCCGCGCGCCCGCGTACCCATACACCGGTCCCCCGCTCACGGGGCACCCATGCGCTCGCGGCGCGCCTGCTAGAAGGCCGATCGACCAGGGGGGGGCTTTATGCTCGAACTCAAGCATGTCGGCAAGACGTATGCGGACCACCGCGTCTTGGACGACATCAACCTCGCCATCGAGGACGGACAGATCGTCTCGGTGCTGGGACCGTCCGGCGGCGGCAAGACCACGCTGCTCAACATCTTGCTCGGCATCACGGACGCCACGGACGGCCAGATTTTGTGGAACGGCGACGACATCACGCACACGCCATGGAGAAGCGCGGCTTCAACATCGTCTTTCAGGATTACGCCCTATTCCCCAACCTCAACGCCTATGACAACATCACCTATGGGCTTCGCAACAACCCCGGCGTCTCCACGGACGAGGAAGTGGCCGAGATGATCTCGCTGCTTGGTTTGGAAGAGCACCTCTATAAGCGCATCTCGCAGCTCTCCGGCGGGCAGAAGCAGCGCGTCGCCCTGGCGCGCACCCTGGTGGTCAAGCCGCGCGTCCTGCTACTGGACGAACCCCTCTCCGCGCTGGACGGCGTCATCAAGGAGTCCATCAAGCGCAAGATCATGCAGATAGTGGAGCAGTACAACCTCACCACCATCATGGTCACGCACGACCCGGAAGAAGCGCTCACCATGAGCGACCGCGTCCTCATCTTGAAGGACGGCCGCATCGCCCAGTTCGCCGCGCCGCAGGATATCATCCAGCGCCCTTCCAGCCAGTTTATCTGCGACTTTATCCTTCGCCAGCTCGCCATCAAGCGCGACAACATCTACGCGCTCTTTGGCGAGGGCGGCCCTTCCGCCGCCCGCTCTCCCCTTGCCGCCGCGGACGTCGCATAAGACGGAGGGCCCTCATGACAATTCAGCAATCCTCGCTGCGCGGGCGCCTCGCCCGCGGCACCTCCCTCTCGTCCGAAAAGGAGCTTCGCGCGATCCTGGTCTTGGTGACCGCGTTCTTCTGCGCATTCCTAGCCCTGCCGGCAGCCCTGGTCCTTATCCGCTCCCTTACCGGGGCAGACGGCGGCGCCTCGCTGGGCAACTACGCAGCCACCTTCGCCGATCCGGATTTTCTCGCCAGCATAGCCAACAGCCTCACCGTTTCCTGCGCCTCCGCGTTGATCGCCACGGGCCTTGCGTTCTTGCTCTCCTACACGGTCAACTGCACCAACGTGCCCGCGCCGTTAAAACGCGCCATCGGCCTTTTGGCCCAGCTGCCCATGCTGCTGCCCACCATAACCTACGGCTTCGCCATCATCTACACCTTTGGACGCCAGGGCCCGCTCACCCGAGCCCTGGGCTTTCAGGCATTCGACATCTACGGCTTCAACGGCCTGCTCATGGGCTACGTCATCTATACGCTGCCCACCGCGTTTCTACTGATCGACAACAGCTTTCGCTTCATCGATAAGCGCTACCTCATCGTGAGCCGCGTCATGGGCGACTCGCCCGCGCAGACCTTTGCACGCACCATCGTGAGGCCGCTGGCCGGCGCCTTGTGCGTGGCGTTTATCCAGTCGTTCTTCCTGGCATTTACCGACTATGGCATCCCCACCTCCGTGGGTGGACAGTACAACGTTACCAAGATGAACGCCAGCTGGGAGACCACGGCGCGCCTTATGGGCGACTCCTGGATCAAGACCATCCTGCGCGTGGTCACGCCCAACGCCTGGCCCACGCTGCTGCAGGTGTTTGGCTACTACTTTGTCTCGTCCATGGTCACCATCTCCGCCGTGGTGTTTCTCACCAGCGCCCGCACCATGGTGGTCACCACCAAGATCTCCGCGCTGCAGCACGTGGCGGATTTCGACTCCATCTTCGCGCTGTCGCTTGCGATCCTGGTGCTCAACCTGGGTGTTAAGGGTATAACCGCGCTGCTTACCCAGGCAAGCGGCGCGCGAACCGCCCGCAAGTCGATCCGGATGCGCGGCACGGGCCGCTCCGACGTCACCGTGGCGGCTCGCCTGCTGGGGCATCCCGACCGCGTGAGCAACCGCGGGCTTGCCGCTGCGGCGGCGGGCGTGGCGCTCATCTTGGCGATCAGCGTCTTCGCGGGCGCCGGCGGCGCAGGCGTGGGCGGCGCTGCAGCAGGCGGCAGCCCGGCAGGGGGCGGCGGCGCTGCGTCAAGCGCGGGCTCCGGGGGCAGCCAGGTGATCATCTACTCCAACGCCGACCAAGAGGCACTGGACGCCTACAGGACCGCGCTGGATAAAAACGGCTACGCCGGCGACTACATCATCCAAGCGTTTGGCACCAGCGAGCTAAGCGGTAAACTGGCGGCGGAAGGGTCTGCCATCGAGGCGGACGTGATCACCATGTCCTCCTATTACATCGATAGCGCCCAGGCCAACAGCCACATGTTCGCCGACCTCGTGCAGGTGCAGTCCACTCCGCTCGACACCGCCACCCCCGCCTGGCGCGCGCCCGTGCAGGCGCAGGAGGGCGCGATCTTCTACAACACCCAGGTGCTCGCAAGCGAGGGCCTGCCCGTGCCCGGCAGCTTTAAGGACCTTGCCGACCCCGTCTACCGGGGCATGGTTTCCGTTCCCGACATCTCCGGGTCGTCCACCGGCTGGCTGATGATCCAGGCGATCATGGACGCCTATGGGGACGAGGAAGGCACGGAGATCTTGACGGGCATCTACCGCAACGCCGGGCCCTACCTATCGCAATCCGGCTCCGCGCCCATCAAGAACGTGCGCGCCGGCGAGGTGGCCATCGGCTTTGGCCTGCGCCACCAAGCCCTATCCGATCGCGCGAGCGGCCTGCCCATCGAGGTAGTGGAGCCGCGGGAGGGCACCTACTCGCTGACGGAATCCGTAGCGGTGGTCGACCATAACGAAGGCGTCAACCCGTTGGCGCAAGAGATCGCCGCCGTGATAGTCGACAGCGGACGCAAGCGCTTGATGAACACCTACCCCAAGCCGCTCTACCAAGGGGAGGCTCCCCGCGAGAACTCCTCGTCCAACCCCAAGGAATGGCCCGACGCCCTGACCGTCCCGCTGCTAGAAATACACAAAGAGGTATCCGAGCGGTGCCGACGCGCCGCAGCGGAATAGCCGCGCAGCCACGCCTCGTGCATAAATCCTTGTCCAAAAACACAGACACATTCACAACGCGCAGAACGCACGCAAAAACAAAAACGCGAAAACAGAAAGGAAATCCGCGCATGAAAACCTACAAGCTTCTCACCCCCGGACCGCTGACCACCACCATGAGCGTTAAAGAGCAGATGCTGTTTGACCACTGCACCTGGGACGACGATTACAAGCAGATCACCCAGTGGATCCGCGCCGAGCTGGTGCGCATCGCCAACTGCTCGCCTGAGACCTATACCGCCGTGCTGATGCAGGGCTCCGGCACGTTTGGCGACGAGGCCGTCCTCACCAGCGTGGTGGGCGACGACGAGAAGGTGCTCATCTGCTCTAACGGCGCCTACGGCGACCGCATGGTGGAGGTATGCCGCCACGCCCGCGTGCCGCATGCGGTGTACTCCGAGCCCTACAGCGACATTCCGCACGTGGAGCGCATCCGCGAGATGCTGGACGCAGACCCGGCGATCACCCACGTGTGCATGGTGCACTCAGAGACCACCACGGGCCTGCTGAACGACATCGCCCCGGTTGGCGAGCTGTGTCATGAGCGCGGGCTCACCTTTATTGTCGACGCCATGTCCAGCTTCGCCTGCGTGGAGATGCCCGTGGAGGACTGGCACATCGACTTCTTGGTGTCCAGCGCCAACAAGGGCATTCAAGGCGTGCCCGGATTCTCGTTCATCATCTGCCGCCGCGACAAGCTGGAGGCCAGCGCGGGCAAAGCGCGCAGCCTGTCGATGGACCTCTACGACCAGTGGGTCCCCATGGAGCGCGACGGCAAGTGGCGCTACACTTCGCCCACCCACGTGGTGCTGGCGTTTGCACAGGCCCTACGAGAGCTCGAGGAGGAGGGCGGCATCCCCGCTCGCGCCGCGCGCTACGCCGCCAACCAGCGCCTGCTGGCCCGGCGCATGGAGGCCATGGGCTTCAAAGCGTACCTGGACCACCATCAGGGACCCATCATCACCACGTTCTACTATCCGCAAGGCGCGACGTTTAGCTTTGCCGAGATGTATGACTACATCAAGGACCACGGCTACGTGCTGTACCCCGGCAAGCTCACGGACGAGGAGACGTTCCGCATGGGTAACATCGGCGAGATTTACGAAGAGGACATCATGAACGTCACCGACGCGCTCGCCGACTTCTTGGCGCAGCACAGCGCGTAGGAACGCGTGCCATCCGATACGACGCAACGATTGATGAGGAGATACACATGGTAGAGGCAGTGATTTTTGACTGGGCGGGAACCACGGTGGACTATGGGTGCTTTGCCCCGGTGCAAGCGTTTATCGAGACCTTCAAGGCGGCAGGCGTGGAGCCCACCATGGAGGAAACGCGCGAGCCCATGGGCATGCTCAAGATCGACCACATCCGCACCATGCTTGCAATGGACCGCATCGCCGCCGAATGGGAGCGCGTCCATGGCGCCGCCCCATGCGAGGACGACGTGCACGCTCTCTACGGCCCCTATGAGCAGCGCCTGTTATCGATCCTGCACGACTTCGCCGCGCCGAAGCCGCATGTGCTAGACGCCGTCACCCAGATTAGGGAGATGGGAATCTCCATTGGCTCGACCACGGGCTACAACGATAAGATGATGGCCATCGTGGTGCCCGCCGCGCGCGAGGCCGGGTATGAGCCCGATTTCATCATCACGCCGGACGCCGTGGACGGCCACGGCCGCCCCTACCCCTACATGATGTTCCGCAACATGGAGGCGCTGGGAGTTACCAACGCGCGCCGCGTTGCCAAGGTGGGCGACACCGTCTCAGACATTCGCGAAGGCAAGAACGCCGGCTGCATCTCTATCGGCGTTATCGAGGGGTCCTCTGAGATGGCGATGACGCACGACGAGTTCGAGGCGCTTGGCGCCGACGAGCAGGCGGACGCACGCGAGCGCGTCGCGTCCGTGTTCCGCGCGGCGGGCGCCGATGCCGTGATCGATACCTTCGCGGAGCTGCCCGCGCTTTTGCGCCAGCTGTAACGCATCGATCGCGGCGCGCGCCGTTCGCAGCTCCATTAGGACGCGGATGGCGCCCTTGCAAGGATTTCGCAACGCCCTGGAGTTCACTCTTTTCCGGGGCGTTTTTATACCGCGGCCGATCGGTATGGCAATTGAAACGCTTCAGGCGGGGACTTTTTGCTTTATACATGCCAGAAAGGGCCCCGCCAGCGCGCTTACCACCGCTGAAGTGCCTTTTTCTGCTGCCGTTTAGCGACACCTGTATTGCATCTTAGACAGAAACTCGATCAAAGACGGTCCATATGCGCCGCAACGGCACCGAGCCGCCTCGAAGGCAGGCTTGTAAGCCACCTGACAAGCGGAAACTTACCCGCCTCGTGGCACTTATTGACCAACCCGAAGGAGGACGGTTTCCAACGCTCCAAAACCCATGTATAAAACCGCACAATACAGACCGATACATGAATAAAGCCGGCAACCGGCCCCCTTACGGGAACCGATCGCCGGCTTATCTACGCTCTATGCCGCGCGGGCACGGGGGCTTTTAGGCCAAACGGGCGAACTTGCGCTTGCCAACCTGGAGCACCACGCCGCTCTTCAGGCATGCGGGATCGATGTTATAGCTCTTGGGAGCCACGGCCTCGCCGTCGATCTTGACGCCACCGCCGTCGATCAGGCGACGGGCCTCGCCGGCAGAAGGCGCTAGACCCGCATCCTTCAAAAGACCGGCAAGGTACACGGTGCCGTCCTCGCCGGGGGTGAGGTCAAGGGAGACCTCGGCGATATCCTCGGGAAGCTGGTTCTCCTTGAAGACGCGGTCGAACTCAGCCTCTGCCGCCACGGCGTCCTCGGCGGAGTGGTAGGTGGTGATGAGGTCGCGGGCGAGGGCGCGCTTGAGCTGGTAGGGATCGCCGGTGCCGTCCGCCAGGGAAGCCTCGATCGCCTCGACCTCGTCGAGGGACTTGGAGGAAGCCAGGCGATAGTACTTGGCGATCATCTCGTCCGGGATGGACATGGTCTTGCCAAACATGTCGGCAGGCGCATCGGTCAGACCGATGTAGTTGCCGTAGGACTTGGACATCTTACGGACGCCATCGGTGCCCTCGAGCAGCGGCATGGTGAGCGCGACCTGGGGCTCCATACCCGTCTTCTCCATGAGCTCGCGACCGGCAAGCAGGTTGAAGAGCTGGTCGGTACCGCCCATCTCCACGTCGGCGTTGATCATGACGGAGTCATAAGCCTGCATCACGGGGTAGAGGAACTCATGCAGGGCGATGGGTGTCTGGGACTGGTAGCGCTTGGTGAAGTCGTCGCGCTCCAGGATGCGGGCGACGGTGAACTTGCTCGCGACGGCCAGCAGCTCCTTCAGGCCCATGGGGAACATCCAGTCGCCGTTATGGACGATGGTGGTCTTCTCGGGGTCCAGGATCTTCATGGCCTGGGCGACGTAGGTCTCCGCGTTGGCCTCGACCTGCTCCTGGGAAAGCTGCGGACGGGTAGTGTTCTTGCCGGACGGATCGCCGATGGTGGCGGTGCCGTTGCCGATGATCAGGGTCACGCGATGGCCCAGGTCCTGGAACTGGCGCATCTTGCGCAGCGGCACGGCGTGGCCCAGGTGCAGGTCCGGGCTGGTGGGGTCGACGCCCAGCTTGATGTTCAGGGGCTCGCCCTTCTCAAGCTTCTTCTTGAGGTCGGCCTCGGGCACGATCTTCGCCGTGCCGGAGGTGATGATTCGCATCTGCTCGTCAACTGGCAACAAGACTCTGTCCTCCTGCTAAATCGAATAGCACCCTCGCCCGGCATACTCGCCAAAGGGGATTCGCGCCCCGCGGCGGTGCTTGAATACACAATTTGTTTAGTGTAGCCCACGCCGCGAATTATGCGGGTGAGCTTTCCAAAGATTCTTAACTCATCCCTCTTTTGCGCATGGCTCGACGCGAGAGCGAAGCCCGGTGAAGTCATACACCAGCCCCGCCACCCCTGCCGCGAGCAATCCGGGGACGTCGCGGGCGCGGTCGAGCGGCGCCTCGTCGAAGATGCGCGTCCTGCCCAGGGCGTCCACCGCCACCGGAAGCCTCGATCCGTCGCGCTCCACCAAAAGGCGCGGCGCCAGGCGCCGCGGGCAGGTCGGGCAGTCCCCGGAGCACGGGCCCTCGGCGGTGAGCACGCAGTGCTCGCACACCATCAGGCGCGCCTCTCCGTGCGCCCACACGGCGAGGTGGACCCCACCGGAAAGGGTCCGCGAGATCTCCTCAATGCGCTCCTCCCCCATCTCCTCGGGAAGCCATACGCACCGCGCGCCAAGACGGGACAGCTCTCGCACCGTCTCGCCGTTGGCGGCGGTCACGGGAGAGGCCACCTCAAAGGCGCATCCAGCTTCGCGCGTGTAGGCGACCTGCGTCAGGTTGCGGCACACCGTAAACGCGGCCCTGCGGCACAGGTCGCGCTGACGCCGGGCATCGCCTTCACGCGACACCTCGTCCAACACCACGCCCAGCGCCGGCACAAGTGGCGCCCATGCGTCGGCATCAGCCTCCAGCAGCCGGTGCTCAAACACCGCCGGCACCACGTCCAACACCTGCGGGCAACAGCTTAAAAGGGCGTCTGGATAACATCCATCGAGCAGGTCGGACGCCGCTTGGGGGTCGTCGACAATGCAGACGGCTCGCACCGCCGCGGCGTCGCAGGCCGCAGCGTCGCAGGCCGCGTCGCCCGCCTCCCCTCGCATGCTCGCCCCCTGGTTCTTGGACAAGGACCGCTCGGCGGCGCGATGGCCCGCGGCGTCATCGCGTCCAGAGGCAGGGTCCGGACCGGCGGCGCGCAGGGCGACCACCCTTTCGCGCGCTACCTCTATCAAGCGCTCGCTGCGGACAAGGTTGACCTGAGCGCCCACCTCGACCTTGCGCTTGCAGCGAACCCACACGCTATCGCCGTCTGCGGCATCAACCGGGGCGGGCACCATGGGCCAGCGCTTGGGCGCATCCTTGGCGGTGTTGGGCCCTGGTATAAAGCGCACCTCCAGCGTGTCGCCGGCGTCGACCGCGTCTTCAAATGCCACCAGCACCTCCTCATGCCGGCGGTCTATGACCCTGCCCACGCGCACGCCCTGGTTGCAAGAGCGCTCCCAACTCATAAGGTTCGCCCCGGCCCTTCCCGTCAAATAGCCGTCGGTGAACCCGCGGTTAAAGGAGCGCGCCAAGCGTCTGACGACCTTCGCGGTCGCGTCGGCAGCGTCGCTCCCGGCATCGCCGACGGCGGCATCCGTCGCATCCGTCGCGCCGGGGCCGCTCTCCGCGGCGTTCACGCGCGCCACCGCGGCATCCAGCGCCTCACGGTAGCACGAGACCACGTTGTAGACGTAATCCGGATTCTTCATGCGCCCCTCGATCTTGAGGGCCCCGACGCCCGAGCGGACCAGCTCGTCCAAATGCCCGGCAGACAGGTAGTCGCATGGGCACAGCAACAGGTCGCCGTCGCGCGCATCCACGCGCCGGCCCTCACCGTCTACCAGCCGGTAGGGCACGCGGCAGGGCTGGGTGCAATCACCGCGATTGGCCGAGCGGCCCCGCCGGCGCGCGGAAAACGAACACGCCCCCGCATAGCAAATGCAGATGGCGCCGTGGCAAAACGCCTCGATCTCGACGCCCGTCGCCGCCATGGCCCCAATCTCGTCCACCGTAAGCTCGCGACCGCACGTCACGCGCGACGCCCCCAGCTGCTCTGCGGCCAGCACGGCGCCCGCGGCGGCATGCACGCCCGCTTGGGTCGACAGATGGATCTCGACGTCCGGCACCTCCCTGCGCAGGCGGCGGCACAATCCTAAATCAGCCACAATCAAGGCATCGGCACCGGCGTCGAGCACGCGGCGGGCAAGGGCGACGCACTCCCCCAGCTCATCGTCGCGAACAAAGATGTTCATGGTCACGTAGACCCGCGCGCCCATCCCGTGCGCAACCTCGCACGCCCAGGCAAGCTCCTCGCAGGTCAAGTCATCTGCCGCGGCACGGGCGTTGAAGGCGCCGGCACCGGTGTAGACAGCGTCGGCGCCGGCATCCAGCGCGGCGAGAAAGGCGTCGAGCGTGCCGGCGGGCGCCAGCAGCTCCGGCGCGCGGTAGCGTATAGGTGTGGACGATGAGGCCATGTGGTGCGCGAACCTCCCCCTTGCACGGCGTATGCAGCGCGTCTGTTGTTTGTAGCAGCCACAGGATACAACGGACCCGCACCTGGCACTTGCGCTAATCTATATCTATTTGTAGTTCATTTGGTAAGTACCCGCGCGCAGGGAGGTTTCGCCCCGCGCAACCGGTTGGAGGTTTCTATGGGTTCTCGCGAGCGGCACATGCGCCAACGCTCAAAGACACACGCCATTCCCCTCATCATCGTCTCGCTGGTTGGATTCCTGTTCATCGCCGGCATCGCCTTTGGCGTCGGCATGCTGGGAAACATCAACCGCTGGCTGTCCGACCTGCCAGACTACACGGATCCGGACCAGTACATGGTAAGCGAGCCCACCACGGTGCTCGATGCCAACGGCACCGAGATCGCGACCCTCTACGTGCAGAACCGCGAGAGCGTGACCATCGACCAGGTGTCGCAGTATGTGCTTGACGGCACCGTCGCCACGGAGGACGAGCGCTTCTACGAGCACAACGGCGTCGACCTCATCGGCATCGCCCGCGCCGTCATGGTGCAGCTCACCGGCGGCTCGGAGGGCGCGTCCACCATCACCCAGCAGCTGGTACGCAACACCATCCTCTCAGAGGAGCAGTTCGACAACACCATCGAGCGCAAGGTCCGCGAGGCCTTTATCGCCATCAAGATGGAAGAGGTGTACTCAAAGGAAGAGATCCTGATGATGTACCTCAACACCATCTACTACGGCCATGGCGCCTACGGCATCGAGACCGCCGCGCAGACCTACCTGAGCAAGTCCGCAAAGGACCTCACCCTGGCCGAGGCGGCGCTTCTTGTGGGCCTGCCCAACGCCCCGTCGCGCTACGACCCCACGGTCAACCCCGACTACGCCGTCCAGCGCCGCAACACGGTTTTGAACCGCATGTGCTCCAACGGCAAGATCACCGAGGAGGAGCGCGATGCCGCGCAGGCCGAGCCGCTCACCCTCAACGTGAACAGCATCCCCGAGAGCGGCACGCTCGCCCACCCCTACTTTGTCGATTACGTAAAGTCGCTGCTGCAGGAGGAGTTCTCCTCCGACATGATCTTCAAGGGCGGCCTCACCGTAAAGACCACCATCGACCCCAACCTGCAGGCGCTGGCCGAGCAGACCGCCGTCGAGCGCATGAACGCCGAAGGCGCCGACGAGCTCCAGGTGGGCATGGTTGTTGTTGACCCCAAGACCGGCTACATCAAGGCCATGGTGGGCGGCAAGGATTATTACGCGGACGAGAACCACGTGAACCACGCCCTGTCGCGCCGCTCCACGGGCTCCTCGTTCAAAACCTTCACGCTTGCCGCCGCCATCAAAGCCGGCATGAGCCCCAACGTGCTGCTCAACTGCTCCTCCCCCCTCAAGGTCTGGGGCACCGAGTTCAGCAACTACGGCAACCACGACTACGGCGAGCGCACCCTCGCCTCCGCCACGGCGGTCTCTTCCAACACCGCCTACGTGCAGGTGGCAGAGGCTATTGGCAACCAGAAGATCATCGACATGTGCGCCACCATGGGCATCGACACCACCGATGAGATCGCTAACTTCCAGGACGTGCCCTCGCTCACCCTGGGCACCGCCAGCATCACCCCGCTGGAGATGGCCGAGGCCTACACGGCGCTGGCAAACGGCGGCTACCACCGCGAGGCGGTTGCCATCACCGAAATCACGTCCCGCACCGGCAAGGTGATCTACCAGCATGAGGATGATCCGGACCAGATCATGACCACCGGCGAGGCGGAGGCCGTGACGGACGTTCTTAAGGGCGTTATGTCCAGCGGCGGCACCGGCTACTACGGCCGTCCCAACATCGACCAGCCCGTCGCGGGCAAAACCGGTACGGCGGGTACTGCAAGCCGCACCTCTGACCTGTGGTTTGTCGGCTACACCCCCGAGCTGGTCTGCTCCATCTGGACCGGGCGCTCCGGCACCAATGCCTCGTTCTCCGGCTACGGCACCGCAGACCTTCCCCTGCCCATCTTCAAGGCGTTTATGACCCAGGCGCTCTCCGGCGTGGCCCGCGAGGAGTTCCCCGAGGGCGACACGCCCGATTACAAGGCGAATTCGTCCTGGGATTTCTCCGGTGGCAAGTACAAGGACCCAGATGAGGAAGAAGAGGACGAGAACAAAGAGGACGAGGAGGGCACCGAGACTCCCGGCGAGGGTACCGAGACCGGCGGCAACACGGGCGGATCAACCGGTGGAAACACAGGCGGTACCACCGGTGGCAACACTGGTGGCAATACCGGTGGTAACACCGGTGGCGGCAACACCGGCGGAGGGAATACTGGCGGTGGCGACACCGGCGGTGGCGACACGGGCGGCGGCGAGACCACACCTCCTTCCGGCGGCGGCGGCACCGGTGGCGGCAACACGGGCGGTGGCGAAACTCCACCTCCCTCCGGTGGCGGTGAGACCGGCGGCGGCACGGGTGGCACCACATCCTAATCCGCATTAATACGCATACATACGGTGACTCAAAAAGGCTCGGAGCTTCCCGGGCCTTTTTCTTTATCTTTGCTCGCCGCCACGCCATGGCGCCTACTACGCCGGCGCGGGGCCCTACTTGTACGGCCGCATGGCAACATCGACGTCGCTACCATCAGCACCGTCGACAAGCCTAGACTCGACCTCTCTTCGCCTCGCTAGCAGGCATTCGATGATCACGCGATTTTCGAGCTCCAGTTGGACTTCGCCCTCTGCTGAAATTGAGGTCCGTGCGCGCCCGCATGCTACTTTTTAGGTCCAGTTGGACTTGGAGATGCTGAAAATGACGTCCAGTTGGACTCCGCCCAGCAGGCTAATGCAATCTCTTACGAGAACGCGCAGGTAGAAACCACACTCTTTGTATTCCGCAGTCCACGCAACTCCAACTGAACCGCATTAATAGCAAGCGGAGTGAAACGGAGGCCGATTTCAGCAGAGTGCGAAGTCCAACTGGAGCTCGAAAACAGCGTCTACGCCTCAAACACGGCCACGCCCGCAGCTACGGACAAAACCGCACACGGCGCCCCGCCCATGCGGCCCGGATTCAACACCGCGCGCAAATCCGCGCCGCACGCAAAAAGCCGGGCTAGGAACAATCCCAACCCGGCTTAAACTTCTGCGTTGCCTCAGTCCCGCGCGGGGACGTCCGCATCGCGAGATGCAAGGTCCTCGCTACCCGCGCGAACGGCGCGACTTCATCCAATACGCCACCAACAGTGCCACCAGGGCGATGGGCAGCAATATAACCAGCGAAATCATTGCGATGTGTGCAAAGGCGACCATACTATTTGCGTACGCTCCTCAACTTGGTAATCAGGCTTTCGAACTTCTCGCCATCCTCAGCGGTCTGGGCGATTACCAGAATCGTATCATTACCCGCCAACGAACCCAACACATCAGGCAGCTCCGCTGCGTCGACCGCAGCCGCAATGCCAGACGCGGTGCCGGGCTGCGCTTTAACCAATACCAGGTTATCGGTGCGCTGCACGCCAGTCACCAATTCGGAGACCATACGCTGCAGGTGAAGGTCCTCTGCTAGCACGTAAACGCCCTCGGGCAATTTGCGCAAACCCATGTCCGCGATATCGCGCGACACCGTTGCCTGCGTGCAATCAAATCCGCACGCCTTCAGCTCGTCTACCAGCATGCGCTGGGTGCGAACATCCTTGTTGCGTACAATATCGCGAATGGCGTCTTGGCGCCCGTTGCGCTTTTTAGCCATCTTGCTTCACCCCGATCACCTAGCTTGTGTATCGTTTCAAGCTTAACGATTACTAAAACGAATTAGTCCTCATCCCATTCATTTTACAAAGATGACTTAAAGTGGGCAATCATTTGGCGATATGTCGGTAGGCGGTGCATAACCGTAGGCCGAAGTTGCAACCTATTTGTATAAGTGATTATCTTGTGGACGAGCGGTGCATGCACAAACATGCATATAGCGACTCGACGCAAGCGCTATAGGCGCGCCTCAGCATAAGACACAAACGGCAGCAGAGCCCTGCCCACAATATCCTGGATACGCGCGCCCATGAAACACGCCATGACGCTGCGGCGGGCAATCGGCGCATACATGATGCCAAACTCGTGGCTCGATTCCCTGACGGCCTCGATTGCTTCGCGCGTAGGCGCAGCATCCAACATATCCTGCACGCGATCTCGACGCTCCGCAGCGGAAAGGCGGTTGCTCGATGCGCACACGTTCTCAATACAGCGAATAAGCTCACGAAGATACCTGCGGTGCACGGCGCTCATGGCAGCGGCGTCATCCAGCAAGCCCCAATACTCATAAAGATCGCGCAGACGGCGGTAATCCTCTTGGCAGCGAGCGAACATGCCCGGATCAAAAGCAGCGTGCGCGGGGGTGGAAGGCTGAAGCAAATGGTAGCGGGCGCCCTCTACCACGGCGACGCGCTCAAGGTCTCGAACGCACCCGGTCATAAAGGAGACCTCGTTATGGCACATATCGGGTAGCTCGGCCATGGCCTCTATGCACTCGCGCGCAAAGAGCTTCCCCGCGGCAAACGCCAACACGCCGTTTTCTACAAAAGGAGCGGCGCCCTGATGAAACGCCTCCGCACCATCCCAAAAACAAGACTCATGAGACAGGGTTGCAAATACACGGCTGCCATCTGCCTGCTCGGTATCAACGGAGAACTCGGGGATCACCATCTGTGCATCATGCTCGCGCGCGACGGCGACCATCGCATCCAAAAAGCCCGCACCCAGCCAATCGTCCTGCCCCACAAACAGCAGATAGCGCCCGCGGGCGACGCTGCATGCGGCGGCGCGGCCGCACGACATCGAATTGTTGTCCACCGAGACCGCTTCAACGCGTATATCACGGTCAACAAAACGTTCGCACACCGATGCGGTCCTATCGCTCGAAGCGCAGTTGGCAACAATAAGCTCAAGGTCTTCGTAGTCCTGGTTAAGTACGCTCTCTATAGCGCGCGTTAGGTGCTCTCCGGCATTATGGGCCGCAAGAACCACCGAGACGCAGGGACGCTTTGGAGCACGACGAACCAAGGATATTCCTCCGTTAGAGACTGAGCATTTGATGTCTTTGGTCATGGTATCTCAGCGTGCGCGTCCCTTTATCATGAACTCTCCCGTGCACGGCAAGTACAGAGGCTCAACACCCATGCACCATAATTCGTCTCATGCCGGTAAACAGGCGTCGCTTAAAGCACGCCCCGTGCCATGCGAAGCGCCCGCGAGCGAATGCGGGCGAGCGGATGCGGGCGCAACCCAGCGCAGGCGCGCAGAACTCGGCAACGTCCCGGATTCCTATGCAACGGGGCAGGGCAGCAGCACGCCGTCATCATACTCGACGTTCATAAAGCATAATCCCTGGGCAGGAGCGGTGGGACCGGCGGCAAGGCGGTCGCATGCAGCCAGCGCCTGCGCAAGCCATTCCTCGTCCCTGCGACCCGATCCAACCTCCACCAGGCTGCCCACAATGGTGCGAACCATGGAGTGCAGAAACGCGTTGCCCGTAATGGTGAACGCAATCAGTTCCTCACCCAGCTGACGCTCGCTTGCAAACGATACCTCGCGCACAAAACGGCACGTGGGCTTGCCCACGGCAGACGCCACCTTGCAAAAACTCTTAAAGTCATGCTCGCCCACCAAGCACGCCGCCGCGCGCTCCATAGCACCCACGTCCAGGGGCATGCGATGCCACCAGCAATAGTTTCGCGTCAACAAGGGCTTGGACTCGCCCGTGGCGATGCGGTACGTATAGGTGCGGGCGCGGGCATCGAAGCGCGCGGAAAAGCCGGGCGAGGCATGATAGACCTGGTTAAGCGAGATGTCCGAGGGAAGCAGCGCCGCCATGGCCCTCATCCAGCGCTTTCGCAAAATCTCAAGCTCGCTCTCATAGGCAGGAAAGCTCACGTACTGGGATATGGCATGAACCCCGGCGTCGGTACGGCCCGCGCACGTCAGCTCCACGTCGCGGCGCAAAAAGACCTGCAGGGCACGACGGATCTCGCCCGCCACGGTCAGCTGTCCGGGTTGCTCGGCATACCCGCTAAAGCGCGCGCCGTCATAGCCCACGCACAGCACGATGGTTCCATCCAAAACCTCGCGCTCGGGGTACTGGGTAATGGGTGTCTGCGTCATATCAACAGCTCCAAAGCTCAAGCGATGCCGCCCGTATGGGCGTTCGCGTTTTGGACGAGAATACTACAAGGTTGGCCGCGCGTATGGGCTTCGCATGCCCCCGCGCGGGGCGCGGCGCGCGTTACGGCACGCAGCCCGCGACGCTAGAGAAGCAGGCTCGCGGCGCCCAGCGCCAACATGGATGCCAGCCCGCCCATCAAGATGGCGCGATCGCGCGCGGCAAGCGGGGCGGGACGAGGAGCGGCCGTGGAACCCTCAGCATAGCATCGGGCGGCCATGGACTCCGCCAGGCGGTCCGCGCGCCTAAACAGCCCCACAATCAACGGCGTGAACACAGACGTCCACACGCTGATGCGATGGCGCAGGGTCCCTTGGTCAAACTCGACGCCGCGGGCGCGCTGAGCCAGCTGGATGCGCTGAAACTCCTCGCCCACAACAGAGATGAAGCGCAGCGCCAGCGACAACACCGAGCCTATATCCGCCACGGGCACGCCCAGGTGCGTAAGCGGCGACATGAGCCGGATGCAGGCGTCGCTAAGCTGCGGCGGCGTGGTAGATGCCGAGACGCACAGCGAAAAGCCCAGCAGGGCAACAATGCGAAGGACCGCCAAAAGCCCGCGTACGCCGCCCGCGGGGTCAAGCGACACCGGCCCAGCCAACGCCACGGCACCCGTGCCATCGCATGACACCAGGTTCGCCATCAGCGTAAACGCCAGGATTACCGAGACCGGTTTAGCCGTGGACGCTATCGCGCGCGGACTCATACGCGATAGACGCATAACAAGGGCCAAAAAGGCGTAGATACACGCGATGGCCCATAGCTTGTCCGCTGCAAAAACCAATACGGTAAGCGCAAGCAGCAAAAGCAACTTGACGCGCGCATCGACGCGGGCAAGCGGCGTGTCCGCAGCCACAAAAGACCCCAGGGGTTTATTCATGCTCGCCATCGAACACCCCCATTCCCCCGTCAACCCGTTTTGCATCCACCGAACGTTGCGCGCCGGCAGCCCAAAGCGCTTCGAGCAGCATCGCGCTATCCGGTGGCTCTATTCCAGCCGAACGATAAATCCCCGGACTTTCCCACAGCTCGCCCGCAGGCCCCGACCACGCGATGCGACCGCCTGCCATCAGCGCGACGTCGTCCACCTCGCAAAGCCACTCGTCCAAATCATGGCTGATCAGCACAACCGCTGACCCCTCAGCTGCAAGCTCCCTCACAAGCCGGTGCAAATCTCGACGCCCCGGCGCGTCCAAACCCGCCGTGGGCTCATCGAGCACATACGCGGGGGCACCAAGCGAGAGCACGCACGCCAAGCCGACGCGGCGGGCCTGCCCCCCGGAAAGCTCAAAGGGTGAGCGGTCGAGCAGTTCCTCGTCCAAGCCAACACGGGCGGCGATCTCGCGCACGCGCCCATCAAGCTCCCCCGCCCCCACTCCGGCGTTGCGGGGCGCGAAAGCGATCTCTTCGCGCACGGTTTGCAAGAACAACTGGTTCTCGGGGCGCTGGAACGCAAGACCGCAGCGCGCGGGATGCGCCGCCAGCCCGTCGATAAAGATCTCCCCGGCGTCTGGTCGCGAAAGGCCGGCAAGCAACATGGCAAGCGTCGACTTTCCGGAACCCGAGCGACCCGCAAGCAACATGAGCCTGCCGGGTTTGGCGCGAAGCGACACGCTCCGAAGAACCGGGCGCGCGTCATCATAGGCAAACGAGACGTCGCGGACCTCTATACCGCCGCGTCCATTCTGACGGCTCGTCGCGCTTTGGGCATCAAGCTCATTTTGTCCATAGGAGGAGAAGCGTCCGTCATTTGCAATGCGGGAACGTACAAAGCTACCAGACGGCGTTATAAGCCACGTGGCCAACATATGTGGACTGCGAATGCTAGATAAGAATGCACCGCCTTCTAGGGCCATCTGAACGGCTGAGACATACATCGATTGCAGCGTGAGGGAATCCCATAGGTCGTGCTTCCCTATAAGAAGGGCCTCGGGCGAGCCCTGCCATATAAGGCGGCCAGCATCGAGCACCATCACGCGATCGGATGCCAGTAGTTCAACCGGGTCATGGGTTACCTGGACGATTCCAAGACCTCGCTTATGGGCGAGATCGTCCACCAGTGCGCGGAAAGCGGGGCGGGCGGCGCTATCCAAATGAGATGTCGCCTCATCGAGAACCAAATACGCCGGATCCATCGCCAATACGCCGGCAAGCGCCAGACGCTGTTGCTCGCCGCCGGACAACCCGCTCACATCGCGCTTTTCAAATCCGTCGAGGCCCACGGCGGCAAGCGAGGCACGAACGCGCTCGCATGCGTCATCCTCGTCCAAGCCAAGATTGCGGGGGCCAAAAGCAACTTCATCAAACACGAGCGTTGAAACAATCTGATCGGCAGGATCTTGCTGGACAAAACCCACGGCCTTGCGGACGGCCAGGCGATCATGCTCGCTTTTTGCGGGATCAACTCCATCGACAACAACAGAGCCCGCGTCAGCCAAGCGCATAGCGCAAAGTAAGCGAGACAGCGTGGACTTGCCAGAGCCGTTCAAGCCGGCCAGACTAACGACTTCGCCGGGCGAAAACGAGCAGGAGACGCCGTTGAGGGCGTATTGAGAAGTGATGAGATCGCAAATGTCCCCACCCGTATCAGCGGAGATATAGCATGCCGAGACCCCGGAAACCTCAATCATTGTTCGCCCTCCCCCAATCGTTCCAATCCGCACTATCGTCCAAAGTGCACTTTGCATAAATACAAAAAGAGGGGCGCCTCTCAGCACCCCTCATATACCTTAAGCAATATCGCCATACGGCTGATGTTACTCAGCGGTCTCCTCGGCAGAAGCCTCAACCTCGGCGGTCTCCTCGGCAGCCTCGACCTTCTCGGCAACCTTCTTGGGAGCAGCGGCCTTCTTGGGGGCCTTCTTGACGACCGGCTCGGTGACGAGCTCGATGATGACCATCTCGGCATTGTCGCCCTTGCGGGTGCCGAGCTTCATGATGCGGGTGTAACCGCCGTTGCGGTCGGCCCACATGCCCTGAGCGGCCTTATCGAAGATCTCGGCCACGAGGTTCTTATCGCCCAGCTTGGCGATAGCGAGACGACGAGAGTGCAGGTCACCCTTCTTGGCCCAGGTGATGATGGGCTCGACGACGCTGCGCAGCGCCTTAGCACGGGTCTCGGTGGTCTTGATGCGGTCGTTCTCGAAGAGCGCCTTGGCAAGGCTCTTCTTCATGGCCTTGGTATGGCTCGTATCAGTACCGAGCTTCAGGCCCTTCTTCTTGTTGTGACGCATGGTCTGGTTCTCCTCTAAAACACGGTCCCTTAAGCCTTCAGGCTCAGGCCCATGGACTCAAGCTTGTCCTTGACTTCCTCGATCGACTTCACACCGAAGTTGCGGATGTTCAGCAGATCGTTCTCGGAGAACTCCACAAGCTGGCGCACAGAGTGGATGCTCGCACGCTTCAGGCAGTTGTAGGAGCGCACCGAAAGGTCGAGATCCTCGATCTGCTTGTCGAGCTCGGCGTTATCGTTTGCCTGCTCGGGAGCGAAGATCGAAATCTCCTCCTCTTCCTCGGGGGCGTCGGCAAGGTTCATGAAGGCAGCCATATGCTGGTTGATGATATTGGCGGCCTGAACAACAGCCTCACGCGGAGCAACGGCGCCGTTGGTCTCGATCTCGAGAACAAGGCGATCGTAGTCGGTGTGCTGGCCAACGCGGCAAGCCTCGACGAGCTTGGCGCAACGACGGACCGGCGAATACAAGGAGTCAACGTGAATGACGCCGATGGGATCGTTGTCACGCTTGTTGGCCTCGTAAGAAACATAGCCGCGACCGTAGCCGATGCGCATGCTCATGGTGAGGTGTCCGCCCTCGGTGAGGGTTGCAATGTGCTGCTCGGGGTTCACGAGCTCGAACTCCGACGGGATGAAGAAGTCCGCACCGGTAACCTCGCACGGACCGTCGACCGAGATGGTCGCGGTAGCCTCATCCGTGGTACCGAGCGAATGGAACACCAGGCCCTTAACGTTCAGGACAATGTCGGTGACATCCTCGACCATGTTATCGATCGACATGAACTCATGCTGAGCGCCATCGATCTGAATCGCCTCGACGGCTGCGCCCTCGAGAGAGGACAGCAGCACGCGACGAAGCGAGTTGCCGAGCGTATCGCCATAGCCGCGCTCAAGCGGCTCGACGGATACGCGGGCACACGTATCGTTGATTTCCTCGACCTGAACCTGGGGCCTAATGAATTCTGACATGTAATACCTCCAGCCTCAGCAGCCCAAAAGGACTACTTAGAGTAGAGCTCGACGATGAGCTGCTCTTTGATATCGCCGCTGATCTGCTCACGAACGGGCATAGCCAGAACGTTGCCAGACAGCTTCTCGATATCGACCTCGAGCCAGCCGGGAACCTCGAAACGCTCAGAGGAGATCAGGGCCTCCTTGATGGGGAGAAGATCGCGGAACTTCTCGCCAACGGCGACGACGTCGCCAGGCTTGACCTGATAGGAGGGGATGTCAACGCGACGGCCGTTAACGGTGAAGTGGCCGTGACGGACAGTCTGACGAGCCTCCTTGCGGGTGCGAGCAAAGCCGAGACGGAACACGACGTTGTCGAGACGGCTCTCCAGGAGAATGAGAAGATTCTCACCGGTGATGCCGTTCATCTTACGAGCGCGGTCGAAGTAGTGATGGAACTGCTTCTCCAGAACGCCGTAAATGAACTTAACCTTCTGCTTCTCGCGCAGCTGCATGCCGTACTCAGATTCCTTGCGACGGCGCTTGGGCTGGCGAATAGATTCCTTCTTGCTGCTGTAACCGAGCTCAGCGGGATCGATCCCGAGCTGACGGCAGCGCTTGAGAACCGGAGTCCTATCGATTGCCATAGTTTTTCGATCCTTTCAGTTACACGCGGCGACGCTTCTTGGGGCGGCAGCCGTTGTGTGGGATAGGGGTCTTGTCCTGGATGCTCGAAACCTCGAGGCCAGCAGCCTGGAGGGAGCGGATGGCGGTCTCGCGACCAGAGCCGGGGCCCTTCACGAACACGGAAACCTTGTGCATACCGTGCTCCATGGCGATCTTGGCGCAAGCCTCAGCAGCCATCTGAGCGGCGAACGGGGTGGACTTACGGGAGCCCTTGAAACCCACGGTGCCGGCAGACTTCCAGGCAATGACATTGCCCTGAGCGTCGGTGATCGAAACGATGGTGTTATTGAACGTGGAACGGATGTGAGCCTGGCCCACGGAGATGTTCTTGCGGTCGGAACGCTTGATGCGAGAAGCGGCGCCGCGCTTGTTCTTAGCAGTAGCCATTATGCGTCAAACTCCCTATTTCTTCTTCTTAGCACCGATCTGACGCTTCGGACCCTTGCGGGTGCGAGCGTTGGTGTGGGTGCGCTGGCCGCGGACCGGCAGGCCCTTACGGTGACGCAGGCCACGGTTGCAGCCGATGTCCATAAGGCGCTTGACATTCTGGGTGCGCTCACGGCGGAGGTCACCCTCGACCATGATGGCGTTCTTGTCGATGTACTCGCGAATAGCGTTAACCTCATCTTCAGTAAGGTCCTTAACGCGGGTATCGACGTTGATCTGGCATTCGTTGCAGATCTTGGTAGCAGTAGTGCGGCCGATGCCGTAGATGTAGGTCAGACCGATCTCGACGCGCTTCTCGCGCGGAAGGTCGACACCATTAATACGGGCCAACGTTGGTCTCCTCTCTTAACCCTGACGCTGCTTGTGGCGGGGATTCTCGCAGATGACGAGAACCTTGCCATGGCGCCTAATGATTTTGCACTTATCGCACATCTTCTTGACCGAAGGACGTACCTTCATCGTTCTTCCTTTCGGTAGTGCTCAAACAACAGTACTATCTACTCGCCCAGCCGCAGGCGTTTAACACTGGCTGGTCTACACATGCCAATACGACCGCTAGGCTGAGCACTTCTTAGCGATCGGAAATGGCAGTGGATGGCTGCTATCGTTACTTATAGCGATAGGTGATGCGGCCACGGGTAAGGTCATACGGGGAAAGCTCCACGACAACCTTGTCGCCCGGGAGAATACGGATGTAATTCATACGAATCTTGCCCGAAATCGAGCAAAGGACCGAATGACCGTTCTCGAGCTCGACGCGGAACATAGCGTTAGGCAGCGGCTCGGTTACCGTGCCCTCGAGTTCGATAGCATCTTCCTTCTTCACAAGCAATCATCTTTCTCTACGTTGAAAACGACAGCAATAGCGAATGATACATCACACATTCGCCAATTCACAAAATTCCCCAATCGCTACACAACTAGCGATCCGCCTTGCATATCACACCAGGCACCCGATTCATCGGAGGTGATGATGACCGGCCCATCGTTGGTAATGGCAACGGTGTTCTCGAAGTGGGCAGCAGGCAGGTGGTCTTTGGTAGAAACAAGCCAACCGTCACGTCCAACCTTCACGCGCGGGGAACCCATGGTGATCATCGGCTCGATGGCGATGACCATGCCGGCATGGAGCTTAACGCCCCTCCCCTTCTTGCCGTAGTTGGGAACATTGGGCTCTTCATGCATAACGCGCCCGACACCATGGCCAACATAATCGCGCAGGACACCGTAGCCATGTGACTCGGCAAGGGACTGAACAGCATACCCTATATCTCCGATATGGTTACCAGGTACCGCCTGCTCGATAGCCGCCTTCAGGCAATCGAGCGTTACCTCGCACAAAGCCTTAGCTTCGGGCGAAGGGGTTCCGCAGAAGAAGGTCCAGGCGTTGTCGCCAACCCAACCATCGACCACGGCGCCGGTGTCTATGGACACGATATCGCCATCGCGAAGGATGATGTCGGGATTGGGAATGCCGTGGACCACGGCGTCGTTCAAAGAAGCGCAGATGGATCCGGGGAATCCACCATATCCTTTAAACGCTGGCTTGCCACCGTGCATGCGGATAATCTGCTCGGCAAGCTGATCGAGCTCAAAGGTGGAAACGCCGGGGCGAACCATGGCACCAATACGCCGGAGCGCCATCTTAGACAGCGCTCCGGCAACCTTCATCTGCTCGATTTCATCCGCAGACTTTATCTTGATCATAGACCGAGGACTTCCTTGACGTCCGCGTAGACGACGTCGACGTCACGATCGCCATCGATGGTCTTCAAGATGTTCTGGCCGCGATAGTACTCGACCAGGGGGCTCGTCTGCTTCTCGTAGACATCCATGCGGTTGGCGATGGTCTCAGCCTTATCGTCGTCGCGCTGGTACATCTCTCCGCCACAAGAGGGGCATACCTCGTCAGCAGCGGTGCCGGTGTAGCCGCAAGCGCGGCAGGTACGGCGAGAGGACAGACGGTTGATGATGACGTCGCGGTCGACGTCGATCAGCAGGGCGCAATCAAGCTCGCGACCAAGCTCGGAAAGCTCGGAATCGAGCGTCACGGCCTGCAGGGTGTTGCGGGGGAAGCCGTCGAGGAGGAAGCCCTGCTGGGCGTCGTCCTCAGCAAGGCGCTCCTTAACCAGATCGATAACGAGCTGGTCGGGAACGAGCTCGCCGGCATCCATGTACTTCTTAGCTTGGATTCCCAGCTCCGTACCACCCTTGACGGCGGCGCGAAGCAAATCGCCAGTGGAGATGTGGGCTACGCCAAAGTCGCGCACAAGACGCTGGGCCTGCGTGCCCTTGCCGGCGCCCGGTGCACCCAAAAGAACGATGTTCATGGGAGTCTCCTCTCAGCTGTTATTTAAAGAACCCGTCGTAATCGTACATCTTAAGCTGGCTCTCAACCTTGGAAATAGTGTCGAGAACGACACCGACCATGATGAGAACAGAGGTGCCGCCAAAAGCCTGGATCAGCTGGTTGCCCGTGAAAGAAAACACGATCGACGGGACGATAGCGATGATTGCCAGGAAGATGGCGGAAGGAAGGGTGATCTTGTTGAGCGCGTTCTTGATGTAGTTCGCGGTCGCCTTACCGGGACGGACGCCCGGGATGAAGCCACCCTGCTTCTTGAGATTGTCTGCCGTATCATCCGGGTTGAACACCATGGAGGTGTAGAAGTATGCAAAGAAGACAATCAGCAACACGTTGAGGATCCAGTTGATCCAGCCGGTAGACATCGCGTTAGCGACGGTCTGAATCCAACCGATGTTGGGGAAGAAGACCGCGATCTGCGCCGGGAAGTACAGCAGCGCGCTGGCGAAGATGATGGGAATGACGCCGGCGGTGTTGACCTTGATGGGCAGATAAGTGGACTGGCCACCCATGATGCGACGACCCACAACGCGCTTGGCGTACTGGACCGGGATGCGGCGCTGGCCGCGCTCGATGAAGACGATCAGCGGGATGACGCACAGGATGATCACGAAGATGACCACCGTGGTGATTACGCCCGCGGTGCCCTCAACAGAGGAGAAGATAGCCTGGGGAAGGCCGGCCATGATATTGGCAAAGATGATAAGGCTCATGCCGTTGCCAATACCACGCTGGGTAATGAGCTCGCCGATCCACATGATGAGCATCGCACCCGCAGCGAGCGTGCCGACGATCATGATATCGAAGATGATCTCGGGCGCGCCCGCACCATTGAAGCTGATACCGAAGCTCTTGAAGAGGAAAAGGTAGCCAATGGCGTTTACGATCGCCAGTCCAAGCGTAAGGTAGCGTGTGTACTGGGTGATCTTGGTCTGACCAACCTCGCCCTCGCGAGCGAGCGCATGCAGGGAAGGCACAACGCTCTGAAGCATCTGGAGGATGATCGAGCCTGTGATGTAGGGCATGATGCCCAGCGAGAATACCGACACGTAGGAAAGTGCGCCACCGGAGAAAAGGTTCAGCAGGGCCATCGCTCCAGAAGCTACGGAATCACCCGCAGACTGGAAAAGGCCCAGCATCCCCTGGAAGGGGATACCGGGCACAGGAACGTGTGCACCGATACGGTACACCACGAGCATAGCGATGGTGAAAAGAATCTTTCCGCGCAATTCCTTGATGCGGAACGTGTTCTTCAAACCATTTAGCACGGGAGCTCGACCTTTCCGCCCGCGGCCTCGATCTTGGCCTTAGCGGAGGCGGAGATCTTGTCAACCTTGACCGTGAGCTTCTTGGTAATCTCGCCGTTGCCGAGCACCTTAACGGGCTCGAACTCGCTCTTGACGAAGCGGGCAGCCTTCAGAGCAGCACCGTCGACGACGGCGTCGTTCTCAAAGCGGGCCTCGAGATCGGAGACGTTGATAGCGGTGTACTCGATGCGACGGGGGCTCACAAAGCCGGGGAGCTTGGGGAGACGCATCGCGAGCGGAGTCTGGCCGCCCTCGAAGCCAGCACCCTTGGTGCCGCCGGAGCGGGAACCCTGGCCGTTCTGGCCGCGACCGGAATAAGTGCCCTTACCGGACGAGTTACCACGGCCGACGCGCTTGCGACGCTTGTTGGAACCCGGTGCCGGAGTAAGATCATGAAGCTGCATTGTTACTCCTCTACAATCTCGACAAGGTGCTTGACCTTGAAGATCATGCCGCGGACGCCGTCATTGTCGGCAATCTCGCGCGTGGCGTTCATCTTCTTGAGGCCGAGGGCGCGAACGGTCCTGACCTGATCCTGCTTGCAACCGTTGGTGCTGCGGACCTGCTTAATCTTAATGGTGTTAGCCATGCTTAGTTCTCCTTACCGACGAACATCTCGGCGACGGTCAGGCCACGGCGCTCAGCGATATCCTGGGGGCTGGAGAGCTCCTTGAGGCCCTCAGCAGCGGCCTTGATGATGTTGAGGCCGTTGTCGGAACCGAGCGACTTGGAAAGAACGTTCTTGATGCCAGCGAGCTCGAAGAGGGGACGCACTGCGCCGCCGGCGATAACGCCGGTACCCTCGACAGCGGGCTTGATCAGGATGCTAGCGGCACCGAACTTGCCGAGAACGTCATGAGGAATGGTGCCTTCCTCGGTGACGGGCACGTGGAACATGTGCTTCTTGGCGTCCAGGGTAGCCTTGGAGATGGCCAGGGGCACCTCAGCGGACTTGCCCATACCCAGACCAACGTTGCCCTTGCCGTCGCCGACGACCACGAGGGCCACCAGGGACATGCGACGACCGCCCTTGACGGTCTTAGCAACACGGTTGATGAAAACGACGCGCTCCTCGAACTCGGAGGCCTCGCGCTGCTGCTTGATATTACGAGCCATTGCTTAATACCTCCTAGAAGACCAGGCCGGCGGCACGAGCACCGTCAGCCAGGGCCTTGACGCGACCGTGATAGATGCGGCCACCGCGGTCGAAGGTGACCTGGGTGATGCCAGCCTCGATGGCGCGCTTGCCAACGAGCTCGCCGACCTTCTCGGCAGCATCCTTGTTACCAGTCTTGGTGCCCTTGAACTCGGCCTCAAGAGTGGAAGCGGAAACCAGGGTCTTGCCCTCGTTATCGTTAACGATCATGGCGTAGATGTTCGCATTGGTGCGAACGACGCGCAGACGCGGACGCTCGGGGGTGCCGAAGATCTTGCCGCGAACGCGACGCTGACGGCGCTTGAGGCCTGCCTGCTTCGCCTTGTTCTTGTTCATGCTGAAACTCCTTAAGAAGTCATGCCAACACCTAACGGGGTGCTGGTCTTATGTGCGAGGTAAACGCGTTACTACTTAGCGGCCTTGCCGAGCTTGCGGCGGATGTGCTCGCCAACGTAGTGGATACCCTTGCCCTTGTAAGGCTCGGGCGGACGCTTCGCACGGATCTCAGCGGCGATCTGGCCGACCTGCTGCTTGTTGATGCCCTTGACGTTGATGTGGGTGTTGTCGGGAACCTCGAAGGTGATGCCCTCGGGAGCCTCGACGACGACCGGGTGAGAGTAACCAAGGGAGAAATCAAGGGAGGTACCCTTGAGCTGAACACGGTAGCCAACGCCAGCGAGCTCGAGGGACTTGGTGAAGCCCTCGGAAACGCCGGTGACCATGTTCTGGATGAGGGCGCGGGTCAGGCCGTGCTGGGCGCGGGACTCGCGCTCGTCGTTGGCACGGTCAACGATTACCTCGTTCTCCTCAACGGTCACGGTGATGTTCTCATGGAAATCCTGCTGAAGGGTGCCCTTGGGGCCCTTGACGACGCAGGTGTTGCCATTGACTGTCACTTCGACTCCAGCGGGAATCTGGACAGGCTTCCTACCGATACGAGACACGGTGGTCTCCTTTCCTTCTACACGCCGAAGCGATTTACCAAACGAATGCGATGACCTCGCCGCCGATGCCGAGCTTACGGGCATCGCGGTCGGTCATAACACCCTGGCTGGTGGAAATGATTGCAGTGCCGAGGCCGCCGCGAACGCGGGGAAGGTCCTTGGCGCCGGCGTACTTGCGCAGACCGGGCTTGGAAATGCGCTTGATGCCGTTGATGACCTTGGCCTTCTTGCGGCCGTACTTGAGCGTGATGTGCAGGGTCTTGGCCGGAGCGGTGTCCTCGACGTAATAGCTCTCGACGTAACCCTCCTCGCAGATAACGCGAGCGATCTCGACGAGCTTCTTGCTGCTCGGCATCGAGACCTCAGCCTTGTTCGCAGAGTTCGCATTGCGAATGCGAGTAAGCATGTCTGCGATCGAGTCTGTGACGTTCATGCAGATTCTCCTTCGTTCTTGATGAACACGTGCTGCGGTCCTTCTTCGCCCTTAGCGAACAAGCCAGGACAGCACGTTCTTCCGTGCGAACGGACGAGTCGTTCGTCCGCGCGCGCTGGCAGTGACTTACCAGCTGGCCTTCTTGATGCCGGGAAGCTCGCCCTTCAGTGCCAGCTCGCGGAAGCAGACACGGCAGATGCCGAACTTGCGGTAGACCGAATGCGGACGGCCGCAACGCTGGCAACGGCTGTACTTGCGCGTCGAGAACTTCGGCTCGCGATTGCACTTGACGATCATCGATGTCTTAGCCACTTATTTCCTCCTCACATTGAGTATTGTTCATTCCGGACGGGCGGCACGTGCTCTTCGCGCACCGCCCGCGACCCGGAACATTAGAACCTATTTCTTGAACGGGAAGCCGAAGGCGTCCAGAAGGGCCTTGGCCTCTTCATCGGTCTTGGCGGTGGTGACGATGGTGATATCCATACCACGGGTGTGATCGACGGAGTCGAAGTCAACCTCGGGGAAGATAAGCTGCTCGGTAACGCCCATGGAGAAGTTGCCACGGCCGTCGAAGGACTTGGCGGAAATGCCGCGGAAGTCGCGGATACGGGGGATCGCGACGGAGGTCAGACGATCGAAGAACTCCCACATGCGGTCGCCGCGCAGGGTGACCTTGGCACCGATGGGCATACCGGCACGCAGGCGGAAGGATGCGATGGACTTGCGGGCGCGGGTCACCATGGGCTGCTGGCCGGTGATGACGCGCAGGTCGCGGACGGCGCCGTCGATAGCCTTGGAGTCCGTAGCGGCCTCGCCAACGCCCATGTTGACGACGATCTTCTCGAACTTGGGGATCTCCATGACGTTCTTGTACTGGAACTTGTCCTGCATAAGCTGCTTGACCTCGTCGTTGTACTTGGTCTTCAGACGCGGGACATACTTCTCTTCAGCCATTTTCACTCCTTCATGGGGTTTTAAGCACGGGGCTTGGCCACTGCGGGTTGTCCTCGTGCCTCCTGACGTATACATCACGCCGCATCTGGCTGTTCGCGACATGACGATTTGACGGCAGGAGCCGACAAAACATTCGTTACTATACGCCCTTTGCGTAAAGAACGCTACAAAAAGTTATTCTGTGCAGGCGATTCCATAACTTTGGCAGGCCCTTGCCCAACCGGGACGATCGGACGGAGACCCGCCGTGGTTCTCGTCCTACTGTTCTCATCCTCACACATAGCGCCCGGCACCGCTCTTCAACGACGATGCCGGGCGCTACTCCCCTATTGTTGATTAGAAGGCAGGAAGAACGTCCTGACCGTAGTTCTCTTCCAGATACGCCTTGAAGTCGTCGGACTGCAGGACCTTGACCAGCGCCTGGATGTTCTCGTCCTCCTCCTTCTCCGGTGTGGTGCAGACGATGTTGGCGTACTGCTCGACCGCGGTGGAGCCGGTCTCCTCATGCACCAGGGCGTCCTTGACGTGGTAACCGGCCTCGATGGCGTAGTTGCCATTGATGACGGCGAAGTCAACGGACTCGAGGGCGCGCGGCACCGCGGCCGCCTCGAGCTCCTGGAAGACGATGCCGTGCGGGTTCTCGGCGATGTCGTTGGGCGTGGCCTCCAGGTTGGTGGGGTCCTTGAGGGTGATCAGGCCCTGGTCCTGGAGCAGCAGCAGCGCACGGCCCTCGTTGGTGGGATCGTTGGGAACCGCGATGGTGGCACCGTCCGCGATGGCGGCGAGGTCAGAAGACTTGCCGGCGTAGACGGCCATGGGCTCGTAGTGGATGGAGCCCACGGAGATAAGATCGGTGCCGTTCTCCTTGTTGTAGTTCTCAAGGTAGTTGATGTGCTGGAAGTAGTTGGCGTCGACCGAGCCGGACGTGGTGTCCTTGTTGGGCAGGATGTAATCCGTATACTCCTTAACCACCAGCTCGATGCCCTCCTCCTTAAGCTTGGACGCGGCAAAGGAATTGAGGATCTCCGCGTGGGGCGCGGGGCTGGCGGCAACGGTGAGCTTCTTGGACGCCTCGACAGCGCCGGAACCGCTGGCATCGCCTGCGCCGCAAGCGGTAAGGCCGCCCAGGGCGACGGCGCCAAGGCCGGCAAACCCAGCCTTGAGGACAAAGCGGCGAGAGACGGCGGCGTCGAAACGATCGCCATGGTTGCCAGTAAATGTAGTCATGGGATAACCCCTTTCAAAATCGATGTTGAAAACGGTGCGAAATGCGCCTTAGATGCGTGATTCAGAAGAAATCTTATAGAACAGGTAGAAGCCGCATGCCCGCGCGACCCTTCAAAAGAAGCGCGATTTATGCCAAACCAGCAGGCATGCCCGCTTACGTGCAGTCCAATCTAGCGATGGTCCACCTTGCGTGCGATGAAATTGCACACGGTCTGGATAAGCTGGACGAGAATGATCAGCAACACCACCGTGACGATCATGACCTCGTTCTCGTAGCGGTAGTAACCGTAGCGGATAGCGATATCGCCAAGTCCACCCGCACCCACGGCGCCGGCGATGGCGGTGTAGCCCAGCACGGCGATCAAAGTGACCGCGACTCCGCGCACAATGGAGGGCAGCGCCTCAGGAAGGAGGGCGGAGAAGACGATGCGCGGCACGGACGCCCCGCATGCCTCGGCGGCCTCTACGGCGTCATGCGAAACCTCGGCCAAAGACTGCTCGATCATGCGGGCGACAAAGGGAGCTGTGGCGACCACCAAGGGCGGAATAACGCCGCGAACGCCGGTGGAGACGCCCACAATCGCCGCAGTCCACGGCATAAGCGCGATAAGCAGAATGATAAACGGCAGCGAGCGGCCAATATTGACCACCCAGCCCAAGACCGCGTTAAGAACGGGCATGGGACGCAGGCCGCTCGCAGCGGTTAGATGCAGCACCACGCCCAATGCGGTCCCAAAAACATAGGCGATAGCGGTCGAGACAAAGACCATCACCAGGGTGTCGAGGGTACCTTGGGCGAGCAATCCGGAGAAGTTGGCCAGAAATTCGTTAAGCATCCCAGTCCACCTTTCCAAGCAAAACGCGCGTAGCCTCGGCAGCGGGCTCGGCAAAGACGCGAGCGACCTCGCCGGTCTCCACCACGCGGCCGGAGTCCAACACGGCTACGTTCTTGCAGATCTTTTGGACAACGTCCATAGAGTGGGTGATGACCACCAAGGTGACGCCGGTCTCTTGGTTGATGTCCCTCAGAAGTTTCAAGATGGTATTGGTACTCTTGGGATCCAGCGCAGAGGTGGCTTCATCGCAGAGAATGACTTCCGGCTCGCAGGCAAGGGCGCGGGCAATGGCGACGCGCTGCTGCTGGCCGCCGGAAAGCTGGCTGGGATAAGAATGTGCCTTCTCAGCAAGACCAACGCGATCAAGCAGCTCCAGGGCGTGGACACGGTTTGCCTCCGTCACCTTGCCGTTTGCCGCGAGATACGGGAAGCACACGTTATCGATTACCGTCTTCTGGGCAAGCAGGCCAAAGTTCTGGAAAATCATGGCGACGCGGCGGCGATACGCACGCAGCGCGCTTCCGGCAAGGTCGGTGACATCCTGCCCGTCGACCACAATGCGACCGGACGTGGGGCGTTCCAGCAAGTTGATGGTGCGCACCAAGGTGGACTTGCCCGCGCCGCTCATACCGATGATGCCGAAGATGTCGCCGTCGGCGATCTCGATGTTGATATCGTCCAGCGCATACACCACGCCGTCGCGCACCGCGGGACGCAGGGCATCGGCGACCTCGGCTGCAGCCTGGGACACTGCCGCCCCCGCAAGGACGGCATTGCCGCTCACGGATGCCGCGTAGCTGGTGTCGATGCCCGCAGACTTACCGCGAGCCCTGCGCGCGGCCTTTTTAGGAACGTCATAGGTTTTGGAAACATGTTGAATGCTGATCACGAGTGAAACTCCGCTCGATGATTGGTTGTATGAGAAGGCGGACCGTCTCCCGCCGGAGACGGCCTAATCGAGGCGCCCGGTCTCCCCACGCCGGCTATCGCGCGGCATGGCAAAGTGCCCGGGCGAGGGCATCTCCATGACCATCATCATCGTGATATGTTCAGCGTAAGTAATCATGCGGACGAGAATAGCACGGTAGCATTTGCAGACGCAACCCCTAGCGGCACTGTTACCGATTCGTGAACGTCGCAAGCAACGGCGCGGGGCGCTTGCGCCGGCAGCGGGGCACGCCCGTCCGCCCTCCCCGCTCGCATAAGAAAGCCCGAGCCAGGAGACCCGGGCAAAAATGACAGATAGAACCGCGCTTCCGCAAAGCGGATAGAGATGCACGGCTTCCAATGGGAGCCACCAGACCAGACTTAGTCTTCGTCGTCCGCTTTGAGATTGTCGATCAGGTGCTTCTGGCGCTCCGCGTACTCCTCCGGCGTCACCACGTCGTCGATGCGCAGGTTGATGCCCGCGACTTCGAGGCCGGTCATCGCGGCCAGGCGCTCGGTCACGCGGGCCTTCACGTCGTCGAAGATATCCGGGGCGTAGGCGCCGTACTCGATGATGACGGAAATGTTCACCACAACGCGGTTATCGTCCGTAACCTCAACGGTTACGCCCTTGGTGAGGTTCTCCGCACCAAACTGCTCCTGCACAAAGTGCATCAGGTTGCCCTTCATGCCCAGCACATGCGGCACCTCGCGCGTCGCCAGCGCTACAATCTTCTCGATTACGCCGTTGGAATAGGTCAGCGAATCATCCGTATCGAGCTCGTCCTCTTCGACCTCCACCTCGGCATCGCCCTCGGCCTCAACGGTATCATCCTCATTGAGCTTGGCCGCGAAATCCTGGGCGGGCGTCTGCTCCGTGGAGACCTCGCTTGCCCCATCGGCCATCTCTATAACTTCCTTCTCCGCCATGATGCCTATCCCCTTTCAAGCTTGATCAAGCCTCAAAATCTTGCCTTGCGAGCATGGTTTGCGTGCCGTGGACTCCGGTGCCGCCAACGTGCGTCGCCGCTAGCGCCTACCGCCAAACAAACGGTTGAAGAAGCGGTAGATGCCGCCGTCGCCGTCGCGTACCTGGCCCATCGCCGCACCGACGCCAACAAAGATCGCGATGACGATGGTATCCCACAGGCCCAGCCACAAGATCAACACAGCGAGCACCAAGCCAATGCATCCGTACAGCACGGTATGCGGGTGCGCGTCGGCATAGCGCCAGGCGCGACGGCCCACCCCGGTGAAAAATCCAATGGTCGCATCCTGAAAACTCTTGGACGAGACATGGTCCCCGGCTTCACGCTCGGCTGCGCGCTCATCCGCATGCGCCCGCTCGGGCTCCTGCTCAATCACGGCGCGAGGGCCGCGACCGGTACTCTTGCTATCGCTCACCGTTAAACCTCCCTGGTCACGGTAGTGGTCTTACTGGGAAGAAAGCGCACGCGCACCGATGCCGCGGGCGTTCCCAACATGGTTTCAAGCGCCGCCTCAACGCGCTGGCGCATGCGCTGGGCCACATCGTCCAAACCCGTCTCCGTCAAGGCGATGGCATCGATGGCCACGCGGACGCCGGAGGAGTCCCTCCCCGTAATGCGGCCGTGCACCTCCTCGACCAGCACATCCTCCTCGCGCGCGGCGGCGCGCGCCACGGACTCGATGGCGGTCAACGTCACCTGAACCTCCCCCGCGGCATCGATGCGCACGCAATCGGGCTCAGGGCGCTCAATAATCACGCGCAACAGCACCCACAGAGCCTGCAGCGCGCAGATAACCAGGCATACGGCCAGCACGATGCGAAAGGCGGGCTTATCAAGCAACGCCTCCACACGGCCGGTTGCGGGGCCAAACAGCGAAGCGGCGAAGGTGCCCAGCGCGACAACGCAGGAAAGCAGGTACACCACGGCGCAGAGCTTTTTAAACCTACCCATACCGCCTCCCCTCATATGGACGAGTAGAACTATCGAATGCGCGTTGCGGACAAAGACCGGCACCGCGCGCAGATTAGTACCTTGTACCCCGCTATGCCGTGGACGATGCATCCACATGTCGGCGCACCACAGGCGGGCACGCGCTGCGGTGAGCACGGGGCGCGGGTACAAAAAACGATTATAAAACGAGCCGGACCCGACGCGTTGGCGGGCCCGGCTCGCAGGCAGTCTTCTTAATGAAACCCTAAGGGTCTAAAAAGTTCCTACTCCTCCTCGAGGGCGGCGATGACCTCGTCGGTCATGTCCATGGTGGAGTACACGTCCTGGACGTCGTCGAGCTCCTCGAGACGGTCGATCAGGCGCTGGACCTTCTTGGCGTCGGTGCCGGAAACGGCGGTGGGGGTGGTGGGAACCATGGTGAGCTCGGCACCCTTGACCTCGATGCCCTGGGCCTCGATGGCCTTGGAAACGGCCATCAGGTCGCCAGCGGCGGTCCAGACAACCCACTCCTCGCCGGCGTCCTCGTAATCGTCGCCGCCGGCCTCGGCGATAGCCATCATGAACTCTTCCTCATCGCCCGCGGCGCCGTTGGCCATCATGGTTTCCTTCTTGGCGTTGGGATCGAGGATCTCCTTGGAGACCACAACCTGGCCCTTGCGCTCAAACTGGAAGGCGACGGAACCGGTGGTGCCCAGGTTGCCGCCAGCGTGGGAGAACGCGGAGCGGACGTCGGCAGCGGTGCGGTTGCGGTTGTCGGTCAGGCACTCGACGTACACGGCGACACCTGCGGGGCCATAGCCCTCGTACACGATGCTCTCGTACACGGCGGCATCGGCACCCGAGCCAAAAGCCTTGTCGATAGCGGCCTTGATCTTGTCCTTGGGCATGGACTGAGCCTTGGCCTTGGCGACGGCGGCGGCCAGGGAGGCGTTGTTGTCGGGGTTGGGGTCGTTACCAAGGCGGGCGGCAACGGTGATGTTACGGCTCAGCTTGGAGAACAGGGCGGAACGCTTGGCGTCCTGTGCGCCCTTACGATGCTTGGTTGTTGCCCATTTAGAGTGTCCGGACATGCGAGACTCCTATCGAATATGCGCTCGGTCGCTCGGTCGCGGCGGATCGGTGACCCTGTAGAAACAGACGCTGGAAATGATATACCGAATGCGCGAGCTGCGAAAGCATGAATTTTATAGTCACCGCGCGGTAACACGCAATACTCACGGGGCGACGTCGCCGCCAATACGCCGCAAGAGACGTCGAAAGCCCCTTGTGACGACCCTCCCTTTCCACGCCTACCTCGCTCGCCACAGACGCCGCGGCCAGGCAAGCGCCACGGACAAGGCGAAGGGCAGAGACAGGATGGCTGGATAGAGATAGCGCATGTAGGTGGAGCCATTGCACGGGCCAACGAGGCAGACCGCCAGCACGCCAAACAACGGCACCATCATCGCCAGCGAACGCCACTGTCCGCTTCTCAGCAGGTAGACGCCCACGGCGATAAGCAACCACGTATACGATGCCGAGCTCATGGTAAGCGACACCAACGGCACGCGCTGTATTGCCACGCGGTACAGGTTCACCGCATGCCCGCAGGCTTCTACCAGCGAGTTTTCAACCGGGTGAAAATCAAAGTAGGCGCGGTTCTCTTCCCTGGCCATAATCTTGGCGCCCTCGATTGTGCTGTAGAACCATACATCGCTCTCGCTGGGATAAAAGTAGCCGTAATAGTTGTTCACCACCGCAGAGATGTAGCTCTCTGGATCGCGTAGGAACATCTTGGCCCACACCGCAAAATACGCCGCCAGGTCCTGCGTGGTCGCATCCTCGTTGAAGCCGTTCTTGACCGCATCTGATTTGTCGGGGTCGTAGCGCGAGGCCAGGGAGTCGTACCCCAGCACGCGGTCGATTGCCCGGCGCTCCTCCTCGCTCACCAACCCATCGTCGACGCCGCCCTCGATGCCGGCGTTGGCGCCATCGTGCTTCTGCACAAACCGCGCGGTCTGCTGAAATGGGATGGAGAGCATCTCGCGGCGGCTACCCGGGGTGATGTCGAGCGCCGGCATGACCACACGCGCAAAAGCCATGTTGAGGACAAGGACAAGCGCCGCTACCCCAACGATGGCGATCCAACGGCGGCGCGGCGCCCGCGTGCCCCGCGCGTCCCGCGCTGCGAATATGGCGGCCAGCCCACACGCGGCCAGTGGAAACACCAAGCCTCCGTTGCGCAAAAACGTACACCCAATCGAAGAGATGACCAGTAGCGCCCAGTCGCGGGGGCGCATGGTCACGCCATGACCTGTTCCCGCAGCCAGCAGCGACGCCGTCTGCACCACCAGCACCGCCAAAGCGTCCGCAAAGAGGACGTCTTTGGTGATGAGCACCGCATAATTTGAGAACAGGGGCATGAGCGCAAAAAACAGCAGCGACGCCGCGCGGGGCGCAAGCCCGCAGCCAAACCGACGCAGCGAGCACACCAGGTAGGCGACCGTCGCCGCCGTGATGAAGAACTGCAAGGCGGTGTAGATAAGCAGGCCCGCGTTCTCGTCCCCAAAAACCTGCATGCCTAGCTGCACGCAGCCGCCAACCAGCGCCGTGTGCGCCACCGGGTGGTGGCCGTTGAGCAGCACGTTGGGATTGATGAGGTTAAGGTAGTCGCTGGTGCCGTTAGGCAGATTGAACCACTGGCGAATCTGGGCGCCGGTATCCCCCATAAAAATGCCCGGCATCGCCGCGATAAAGGAGGGCGACCACGCCAGCGCGATGAGCGCCAACGGAACGAGGAACGGCCGGCGATCCAGCGCGGCGTGCGCCGCGCGCCAGGCAACGCCAAAGCGCGACTCGCTAAACGCCGGGCGCTGGGTACCCAACCAATCCAGGCAGTCGTAGAACAAGTAGAAGCCCGTATGCCCCAGCACTGCGCAGCCGGCTCCCATGATGACGGCCTTGATCGCCTGCGAGATGCCGCCCGCCACCAGCGCGGCGCTATCCGTGAGGTCATAGCTCATACCAAAGACCGTGCACAGGGCAAACGCCGCCGCCGGAAGCACAACCGATGGCCTAAGCGAATCGCCCTTTCCAAACAGTACGTAGCGTATAGGGAGCACCAACAGCAGGGCCAGCGCCAACAGCACGATCGCGTCGCTGTGCCCAGCAAAGGAAAGAAGCACCTCGTAGCAGATGTAAAGCGCACCGGTGGCAGTGGGGTCGAGCTTGGTGATTGTCTTGTAGGACACGGGCGCAAGGTCGATGGAGAGCGCCGCCGTCGCGAGCAAGCCCAGCAAGAAGGCGATCGCGCTTTGCCACAGGGGATAGTGCCTGAACCACAGCAGGCGTATGGCGTCTTTGCGGGCCGTTCCCGCAGCGGGCGAAACAGGGGCAGGCGCGGACTCCCCCGCCAGGTTGCCGGGGCCCGCGGATTTCATGGGCGCCAAGGCGCTTTCATCGTCCACATTCGTTATACTCTCTTGCGCCATATGGCCCCCTACCGTACGCGGTCGCCCCGCGGCGTCGCACGCAGGGGCCCGCGCAAAACCCAAGGGCACCGCCTGCGCGCTAAGACGCTCCGCCAGAACTCGTCCAAAAACTCGACCAAGCGAGCCCGTTGCAAAAACCAATGGCTCATTGTAACGAAAGCTCACAAACGGACTTGCGGCGGCATCTATACTGCCCGTGCTCGACGCGCAAGCGACACATACATCGACTGGCGCGACGAGTGATACGCAACCACGACACAGGAGGCGATCGCTATGACCGTACAACCCACCAACCCCTGCCCCACGCGCCGCGGCTTTCTTGCCGGCGCCGGCGCGCTGGGAGCCATGATGCTCGCAGGATGCACCAACAAGGGAGCCGTATCGGGATCTGCCGCGGGCTCCGGCGCGGGCACCGGGGCCAACGCGCGGACCGTGCGCATGGGCACCATGATGACCGAGGACTTCCTTCCCGGCTGGGTTGCCGCGAAGGAGCAGATGTTCCCCGCAAGCGTCAACGTGGAGGTCACCGAGTTCCAAAGCGCTCAGGAGCTTTCCGCCGCCGTGACCGCCGGTGAAATCGACATGGCCATGACCGACCCGCAGGTCTCCGCCTCGCTCACCGCGGGCGGCACGCCGGTGCGCATGCGCTGGATCGCCCTTGGCGCCACGCCCCAACAGGGCATCTTCGGCATCATGGTAGGTCCGGACTCCGCCATAAAGACCGCCGATCAGCTACGCGGCGCCTCCATTGGCGTGGGCTCAAATACCGTGCCCGAGTACGTGATGGACAAGCTCCTGGAAATCCAGGGCATTGGCGAGGGCGACTTCACCAAAGAGGAAATCAAGAAGATGCCCGTTCGCTTTGAGATGATGACATCTGGCAAGGTGGACGCCGCGGCGCTGCCCAACAGCCTTTTGGAACTGGGCAAGATCAACGGGTGCACCGTTATCATGAACGACGCCCAGGACTCCGACGGCCAAAACCTCTCCCAGTCCGTTGTGGTGGTCCGCGAGGCGTTTGAGGACGAGGAGGGCGGCCGCGATGCCGTGGCCGATGTGGCCCGCGGCTGGGACCTTGCTGCCCAGGCCATCAATAGCGACCCGGAGAGCTACCGCGACCTGCTTATTGAGAAGACCAACCTGGCCGACCCCCTCAAGAAGACCTACCCCATCGCGGAGTACCCCGCGAGCGCCAAGCCCACCTGCGACATGATCCAGCCGCAGCTGGATTGGATGCTCGCGCGCGGCTACCTTAAAAACGCCCTGTTCTTTGACGAGCAGACCGGCGAATTTGGACCGGTAAAGTAGCCTGCCGCCAGGCACCCATCCCTTGAGACGGACATTTGGACGTTTTACCGATGGCTAACCCCAGTAATAAACGTCCATTTGCCCGCCTCGGGAAATACCCGCTGCCTTGCTGCGGTCATCAAGGCGACAAAAGGGGGCTTTTCAGCAACCCCACGGCCTTAAGCAGAGGCCGCCCGCGCATAACCGCGCGACACGCGCTAGGCGCGCCGCCATGGAGTGAGCAGGCGTTCCACCAGGGCAAGCACCTCGTAGATTCCCACGCCCAGCACCGCCATGCCAATCATGCCGGCAAACATCCGCGGGTAGTCCACCATCGACCATGCATCCACAATGAAATAGCCCAACCCAGTCGAACCAGCGATGGACTCGGCCAAAAAGAGAATCGCCACCGCGGTACCAGAGCCAACGCGAAGCGCCGTGAACAGCTCGGGCAGCACCGCCGGAACCACCACGTGAAGGCAGGTCACCACGCGGCCGGCACCCAGGCTCCGCGCCGCCAGGATCGACTCGCGCGGAACGCACGCCGCGGCGTCTCGCACGCTCACCAGCACCTGGAAGAACACCGTGACGGACATCAGGGCGATCTTGGCTGCATCGCCCAGCCCCAACAGCACCAAGAACACCGGCAGCAAGACCACCTTGGGAATGGGGTACAGCACGTGCAGCGCCGGAGACACCGCCGCATCGAGGCGCGGGGATCTCCCCAGGGCCAAGCCCGCGGGCACCGCCAGCACCGACGCGATGCCAAGCGACGCGAGCACTCTATACAGGCTCACCGCAAACGCGGGGGCCAGATCGGGAACATATTCGCGAAACACCGCCACCGTCGCCCCCGGGGTTGGTAGCGCCGGACTTGAAATCACCACGGCAGCCAGGTGCCACAGCCCCAGCAGCACGGCAATCGAAACCAAATACGCCCCCGCGTGTGCGAGGGCGCTACAAAACGTCTTTTTCCTCATAGGCCTTTCCACTTGCTCGCTTACCCCGCTGCCCGCTAGTCCTCGTCCAAAAACGCATGCTGTGGACGAGAAGCCTTGTATGCATAGAACAACAAGGCGGCACCGATCACAATCAAGGGCAGGCTCAGCAGCTGGCCCATGGTGATGAAGCCGCCAAAGAGATAACCAAGCTGTGCATCGGGCACGCGAACGAACTCGATAAGGAAGCGGACAACGCCATAGCCCAGCACAAACGTGCCTATAAAGGCGCCCTGCGGCGGCAGCTTCTTCTTGCGGCTCATGGAGTACAGGATCACAAAAAGGACGATGCCCTCTAGAAACGCCTCGTAAAGCTGGGAGGGATGACGGGGGATCTCGCCGGCCGACCCGCCAAAGACCACGCCCCAAGGCAGGTCCGTGGGCTTGCCCCACAGCTCTCCGTTCACAAAGTTGGCGCAGCGGCCCAGCGCCAGCGCCAGCGGCACGCCTATGATGGCGAGGTCGGCAATGGTCCAGGCAGACAACTTGAGCATGCGGCACACGATGTAGCCCCCTACCAAGCCCCCTACCAAGCCCCCGTGGAAGCTCATGCCGCCCTGGTTGGTCGCGAAAATCTCAAGCGGGTGGGTGAAGTAGTACCCGTCGCCGTAAAAGATGACGTAGAACAGCCTGCCGCCAATGATGAGGCCAAAGACCGCACCCGTTACCAGCATCCAGACATCATCCACGGTGAGGCCCATGTTCCAGCGGCGCTGCACGCGATACATAACGAAACCGGCGAGAATGGAGCCCACCACGTAGGCGATGCCGTACCAGTAGATGGTGATGGGGCCCGCTGAAAACGCGACGGGATCGAGCATGTGATAGAGGTCGTTGAGCAAAATGGCTCCCTTTCTCTTATAGGTCGCCCCGCGCGGGAACGGGCGCCGGCACGCTAGCGGGCAGATGCCCGCGGACCGTTTTTAATAAAGTGCAGGCAGTGGCGGCACTGCTCCTTAATGGTGGCCATGCGGTCCACGGTTGGATCGGTAAGGTCCTCCAACGTGACCGCGTCTTTGTGCCACGGGCGCTGGCAGCGCGTAAAGGCGCAGGTAGCAGGGCACGGCATATAGCGGTCCTTTTCATTGTGCGGGCACTCGTCCTGCATAAAACCGGAAAAACCGTACAGGCCCGCGCAGCCGCGCACTTCCCAGCAGCGCACCACGCCGTCCTCGCCGCGAGGATCCTCGACCACCACGTCGCGGCCGCCGGGCATGGGCGCGCCGCCCGGTGCCGGCATACAAGACGCGCCCCGCGCCGGCATGGGCGACTGGGGCGCGGGGATCTCGCTAGCCACGGGCGACTCCGGGCCTGGTGAGCGGGCTGCCTGCGGTGGCTCCCACCTGGCCCTGGTAATGGCTGCCCAAGCCGGGGGCGCCGTAGGGCACATCGACCGGGGAGCTCATGCGCTCGAAGCTGATCTGGCCGATGCGCATGCCGGGGCGAAGCAGGATGGGCAGGTTCGCCACGTTGGAAAGCTCCAGCGTGATCTGGCCGTTCCAGCCCGGATCGATGTAGCCGGCGGTGGAGTGGATCATCAGGCCCAGGCGACCCAAAGAGCTCTTGCCCTCAAGCTTGCCCAGCACGTCATCCGGAACGCAGATGCGCTCCAGCGTGGTGCCCAAAACAAACTGACCGGGGTGCAGCACAAAGGCGTCCCCGTCGGAAACAATGATCTGCTCGGTAAGATCGGGCTGGTGCAGCTCGGGGTCGATCGCCACGTGGTCGGAGTTGCGGAACACGCGGAAATCATTGCCAAGGCGCACGTCGATCGAAGCGGGCTGGATCAGCTCGGCGCAGAACGGGTCGAGGACGATGCGCCCCTTCTCGATCTCGATCTTGATGTCGTGGTCAGAGAGAACCATAGCGGACCTCCATCAACCCCGCGCGCGGCACGGGGCAAAACGCTTTGAAACGGCAATCGCCTAGAACGGCGCGTACTCGTCGTACATATCTGCAGCGGGACCGTTGTTGACGGCCTCAACGCGGGTCACGCCGGGGACGTGCTCCTTGAGGATGCGCTCCACGCCCATGGAGAGCGTCAGCTGGCTCATGGGGCAGCCGGCGCAGGCGCCCTGCAGCTCAAGGGAAACAACGCCATCATCGTCCACGCCCACGTAGGCCATGTCGCCGCCGTCAGCCTGCAGGTTGGGGCGGATCTGCTCAAGAACTTCAAGCAAAAGCTGTTCATTTACTGCCATGGGGCAGTCCTTTCAACGAGCGCGCGTCGGATAAGGTGGCGCACGCGTCTCATATTGGCTTCCACGGGTTGTACCCGCGCAAACGTACACTATACCATGTTGGCGCAAGGCGTATGTGCCCAGTGCGTTGACAGGTGCGGCGCAAGGGGCAAGAATGCGATGAGATGCCCCCGCCCCGCGGCGGTTGCGGCGATCGTGATGATGGGGACGAGGACTACCAACACGGCAGGTGGACACTATGGCGGACCAACGCAGCAGCCAGCACAACAATCGGCGCGAAGACCATCACGGCGAGCGCGTCGGCCGTTCCGCCGCCATAGACCTGCAAAAATACATCGACCGCCATCGCCGGCGCCACGGCGAAAGACCCGCGCTGCAGCGGATTTGGCGCAGCGTCGCCACCTTTTTCAAGCACACCTTCAATATTCGCGAGGGACGCGCGCCCTACCATGTGATTCGCAAACGCTTTGTCAACGGGGCGCGACTCAACGGCAACCACCTGTGCATCCTCATCGTCGCCATGGTCATCGCGTGCATTGGCCTGGATACCAACTCGGACATCGCTATCGTGGGCGCCATGCTCATCTGCCCCCTCATGGGATCGGTGCTCGCCATCGCATACGCCGCGGCGACGCTTGACCGCACCCTGGCGCGCGACGCCGCGGCGGGGCTCATCGTCCAGATGGTTTTCTGCCTCATCACCTCGACGCTCTACTTCAATCTCTCCCCCGTCGCCGGCATGACGCAGGCCATGGCGGACAACTCGAGCCCCACGGTATGGGACCTCATCCTGGCGCTGGTAGGCGGTTTTGCGGGAGGCCTGGGCAACTCGCGCGACCAGGAGCCCGCCACGCTCATCTCGGGCGTCGCCGTGGCCACCGCGCTGATGCCGCCGCTGTGCGCCGCGGGCTACGGCATCGCCGCCATGAACCTGGGGCTCTCGCTGAGCGCGCTGTACGAATTTGGCATCAACGTGGTCTTTATCGCGCTATCCGCCATGCTCGTGCTGTTGCTGCTGGGCACCCCGCTTAAACGCGACCTCAACGACGATGGGGTGGTAACCGCGCAGGAAGACGCCGATGCGCGCTCGCGTGCCCACACCGTACGGTGGCGCATCCTCATTGGCACCGCCATCTTCGCCATTCCCTGCATCATCCTCACGTCGAACATGGTGAGAGCGGCAGACGACCCCGCGCCTGATTCCTACGGCGCCGCCGAGACCGCGCGCGAGCTGGCCGTGGTCTGCCCAGGGTTTAAGGAGTACACGGTTGGGTTGCAAGCCGCCCCCGCTTCTAACGGCACTTCTATGGACGAAGAGCTGGTGGCGCGCGTTGTCACGGACGAGGAGCTCGATAGCGAGGACCGAACCATGGCGGAAGAGCTCATCCGCCTGGACGCGAAGGACCTGGACCGCGTGGAGTTCAGCGTGGGGTAGGTCCGCACCACATTTTCCAAGGTCGCCAGGACCGCGAGGGCAGCTAGGGCGCACAACGGCACCCGCCCGCTTTTAGCATCCCAGCTCCGCGTACTGATTCCACGAGCTAATACGCCGTCTTTTCAACCGCGCCCGGTCGGGATGGCAGCTGAGGGCCACGAGGTGGGTATTTTTCTCTATGCAGAGTGCCTTTGGCGCTTCTGGCACCCGCTAAAGCGCTCACCAAGTCCATGCCGACCGACCAAAGAAGCCTTGAATCACCCTTTGGTGCCGTTCAATGCGTTTTCGGAGCGTTGCTTACCCACCTCGCCGCCCTCAGCTGCCATCCCTAACAAGGGCGGCTTGCTCGATGTTGGCGATCTGTATAAAGCGTGAATAGAGTAGGTTCAATTCCTGCGAGAATCGCATGCTCTATACAGTACGAAAAACAGCAGCCGCAAGGAGTCTTCGCGACAGCTCGACGATGCGCACCTCGTTGCCATGGTTCTCGACAACGTGCGCAAGATCTGCCGTCTGCATCCAGACGGTGGCGGTGTTGTCGCTGGGGTGAACGCCGATGATGCCGTCGACAAGGTCGGCGTCCAGAAAGAGCGCCATCTTCCACTCCTCGTCATTGAGAAGGCCCAGGGGCATCACGGGACCTGGCTCGAGCCCCATAATGGACCCAAGGTCGTCGGCGGACGCAAACGAGAGCGGGCGCGTACCGCACCTCCGCCTGAACTCCTTAAGGTCGACGCGTCTGTCGCCCATGAGCGTTATGAGGTAGTAGGCGCGCTTCTCGTCGTCGCGCACAAAGAAGTTCTTGGCGTCGCAGTCGGGGTACGGCAGCTCGACCGCCTAGAGCTCCGTCATGCTGTAGACCGCCGCGCGCTCGGTCGCCTCGTAAGAGACGCCGTGCGCGTCGAGGCAGTCGCAGGTCTGTCGCTTGTCCATCATCACGCTCCGCCCCTCTTGTGCATTACCGCTTCGCCATCATCATCGATTGGCTCCGCGCCAACAATAGCGACATGACTATCCAGATTAAAACGGACAAAATATCCCTATGCCGACATCACAGTCATGCATAAATGACTCACAGCACCATGGCCCAACGTACAAACAGCGGAAGAAATATTGCGGTCGCAACGCTCGCCAGCGTGCCTACCAGGTACACCTCCGCGAACGTTTTATCGTCCTTCAGCTTCTCGTATCGCGCGATGCTCTTCGCTGCCACCACAAACGCAATCGCATCGTACTGTCCCAGCAGGGTAAGTACGCCCACAATCGCACGCTCAAGCATTCCTATTGAACGCCCAGAATTGGCAGCATTCTTCCTAAATCCATCAGGAAAAGCCGCATCCCTTCGCAGAGAACCCAGCAGTAATTTGACTAACACGCATGCAGGTACAATGCAAAGAGCAAGCGAGGCGGTCCACACAAGCGTTTCGGCCCAATATGGCGAAAGCTCCCTTGAGGCATTCTTTGCCAAAAACACGCCCGCCACTACGCAACAACCCACATGTAGGGCCTGGTCCAGCAGAAAAGCCTGCACTTCCCCGTGAGTCATGCTCTTTATCCCCGGACGAATCATGAAGTCAATCACGCCATGCATTGCGGACAACACCATCCACGCCACCACAGCCAACACAAGAGGGCACCCCAAGAAAATAGCGATCGCTACTAATACAGGCGCCATGCCCAGTGCGTAGAAGACGCCGTGGCGCACCCTCTCGGCATAAGAGCGCTCTTTAGCGATCGCCATTTCATCGGATTGAAAGTAAAAATCCCCCACAACGTGCCCCAAAAGCAGCAGGCACAGCGTTTCACCCAAGCTCACCACCGGCTTCCTTCTCCCCCAAGAAACGTGCTGCCATTACAGCGGCAACACGCTCTTGATTTACCATCCCCCCATCCAACAGCCTATCGAGCGACTGCCTGGTGCGGCCAGCGCACGTTTCCATCCTATATGACAATCCCGACAATTGCGACGGCAGTTCAACCATCCCTGCCGAATTCAGCTTCGCAGCATCCACCGGACAAGGAGGCTCCGCCTTCCAGTTGTGAAGAATCGCGTGCCCATCTATTCGCTCGAGAGCAGCCAGCAGCACTTCCAACGCCCCCTGCACTTCTTTGCTTCCAAGGGCGTCCGCTTGGGCCGCCAGCGGAAAGAGCAACTCCACATGGCGCGCGAGTTCAGCTTGGCGCGCCGTCCTTGCAGATGCCAGCAGCAAGGGATAGTTAGCAATCACAGTTTGCTCTGGCATTGGAGTGGAAGATGAAATTGTAAAACCGTACAACCGGCTTTTCTTCGACGTAGCGATTGCATCGCGGGCATGATGATACGCAGTTCCATCTTGAACAGTAGACGGCGCCCCTTCGATCTTCATCTCCCAGCCGCCCATTCCCACGCCGCCCCGCAACTCGACGGGAGCCATAAGAAGGGATAGCTGTCGGAAATAGAGGAACGCGGCAGCAGCGTCAGCAAACAAGCCCTGCACCTCATCGCCTGCGCTAAAGACCACATCGCAAAGAAGATCACGACGAAACAGCCCGTTGAGATAAGCTATCGAAGCGGCAAGCAGGCGTTGCGCATCAACGCGTTTCTCGTCCTTCATTTTGCGAGAATCACGAACATCCACCATAAGAGCCGCACATTGTTGCATAGCCATTCCAAATAACTCGCAGTTTAATACGTCCTCATAATAGCACGCTTTTTCTGCACTATTTCTGATAGCACGTTTTTTCTTTGCTATTAAGATAGCTCTAGAATAAATGAGATGTCCAACAGTCTGAGCAATGGGTGATGGCGCACCCGCGTCAAGAGGTTGCACTTTATGACGAAAGGACATCTTCATTCCACGGTTACAGCTTGACGGAACAATCAAGGCCGGCGAAGAGTCGAGTTGGATCGAAAGCCAGAAGGCCCCTATGGTCGACAGAGCAAAATCCCTGGGACTTTACGAAGAAGCACAGCGAAATGCGAAGACCACCTTCGAGGGCCTCTTCGCGGGGATGCGATACCCGAGGGAGCCACTCTTGAAGTCAGATTCCAGCAGAAAGGTCAGTAAACATGAGTAAGAACAACAACGACGGGAGTTCCGGCGTACCAATCGCCGTAGCCATGATTGCCGCAATCATCATCCTCTACATAATGATCAACAGGATATTCTTCGCATAGCATCCTACAAAAAGATTCTTAAGGGCGCTTCGACAAGAAAGCGCTCTTTTTTGTCTCCCTGCTGTTTTTGGGCTTCGGTTGGACTTGGGGTCTCTGCTGAAAACAGCCTCCGTTTGCACCCGCTATCTACTTTTTGGGTCCAGTTGGACTTGACGACGCTGAAAACGAGCTCCAGTTAGACTTTGATCCAGCGGCCAGCGAGGAGCCGTCGCAAAAGCGCAGGATAGAAACCACGCGCACCAGGCGCCCGCCAATGCCAAGTCCAACTGGAGGCCATTTTCAGCATCCCGTGTGAACTGGACCTCATTTTTAGCAGAGCACCAAGTCCAACTGGAGGGCGTTTTCAGCAGCCGCCCCTATGAGGTCAAAGGAGCATAGCGCTTGGCATTGTTCCCGAAGAGAAATCAACCGATCTTCTTGAACATGGGAGCAGTTACTGCGCCATTTCTGGCAGCTTGCACACGTCGACCCACTCAACACAGCCGGATACGCGCTCTAGTTCCGCGGGCGTAAGGCGCACGGCGCTGTTGGAGCTTCCGCATGCGGGGTAGACGTATTCGAAACGACGGAGAGACTCGTCCAAATACACCGGCACGCCAATGTGCACGGCAAAGGGGCACACACCGCCAGGAGCGTGACCTACCAACTCTTCCACGCGATCTGCCGGGACCATCTTCGCCTTGATGTGGAACTTCGCCTTGAACTTGGAGCTGTTCACCTTCGCGTCGCCCGCCGAAACGATGAGGACCGCTGCATCGTCCACCAAAAACGAGAGCGTTTTGGCAATCTCTGCCTCGCTGGTCCCGGCCGCCTGGGCCGCCATCGCCACGGTGGCGGAAGACTGATCAAATACAATCACGCGATCTGCCAGCCCGTATTGTTCCAAATGCGCCTTTGCGGCCTCAAAAGACATTGCTCCCCCTTTTAGCGCGGGCGTTGTCGCCACGCCTTTTGCGCACACCCTTTTGCGCAGACGTCAGCAACGATTCTCCGCAAGCCGCGACAACAGCGTCCCGCCCCGATTGTTTTTCGACCATTATGACGTGATGTGAGAGGACCAGCTGGATCCGTAACGCGAATTTGACCTGCAGCGGGAATGAAAAAGGCCACCGTCTTTTGACGATGACCTTCTCCAGTCCCCGCCTCACTTAGAGTCCACAGGGCCTCATGCCGCGCTACGCATACCGTCCACCCACGCTAGGCAAGAACGGTGCCAACGGGGAACGCCCGGCGGAATACAAAGCGAGAAACGGGCCCCGCCACCAGCAGGTTCCACGGCAGCGCCATGATGAAGTTGGTGGGGATGTTGGAAATCCACATAAAGGGAATCGCGGCAAACTCTCCGGTTTGAGAAGCGACCTCGACCGCGCCGAACAGCGACATGATGATCACCATGGGCACAACCATGCAGCTGCTCACGGCCAGCGTCATGGCCAGCGGCGAGCTCTTGCCGGGCGTCACCAAAAAACGAAACGCAAAACCCTTGGCAAGCGGCGCGGCGACAAACCAGTCGGCGCACATGGCGAACACGTAGGCCACGGGGAATCCAAGCCACGCCTGCGCAACGGCGCCCATGGTAAGCGCCCCCTGATGCAGCGCCACGTTGTAGATGGACATCCAAAACACCATGGCAAAGCACATAATAAAGGTGAAGATCAAGCTTTCTCGTTTGTTGGTGGGCATCCCTTGTCCTTTCGTTTAGCGCCGCGCAGCCGCGGCAAATCGACCATCACGGCAACAAAAAAGGCGCCACCGATTCGCGCGGTGACGCCAACTGATACATTGAATATTGCAGCCGTGGGGAATACCCTATCAGATTTCGCGAACGCTTGTAAGCGAAGATGTTGTGGATATGGACGAGGAGCCTGACACCTGGCTGAGCCTGGCAGCAAGTCGAGTAGGAGCCGGACGGGCGCATGATCCAACATATGCTCATCCACCCGCCCCGTCAGAAAGACGCTACCACACCCCAGCCTCCCTGCGCAGGTAGTCCGCCAGATACGGCACGGCAAACCTAATGAGGCCCCAGCCGGCGGGCTCGATCGCCCCGGCATCGATCAAGCGCTTTCGGTACTTTTGCGCATAGTCCTGCGTAACGTTCATGCGCTCGGCAGTGGCAGAGATGCTGCTATCGCCTTCGTCCCGGGCCATCGCGCTGAGGAACTGAACGTCTCGAACCGATAGCGCGGCCAACAGCGTGCCGCAAACATCGTTCTCAAAATCCGCTCGCGCCGCCTCGACCGCCGCATCAATCATAGAGCCGCTTAGCTGCCCCTGGTCTGTTGCGCGCACCACCACATTGTGACCCAAGAGCTGCATGAGGTACGGAGACCCCATGCTCTCCTTTACTATGCGCTTTCGCTCGCCGTCCAAAATGCAGACGCCCAGTTCCTCAAACGCCCGCGCGTAATACGCGTCGACATCGCCCAGGGAAAGCGGCGGCAGGCTCACCTTACGCGCTCGGTTAAGAAACGTTAGGACCTTGTCGTTCAGCGTGGCGGAAACGGCGCCGGGAAGGCCGGCCATAACAAGCGCAACATTGAGACGCTCCCCCACCAGCTCTTGATAGAGCGAAACCAACTGACGTATTTCCTCTGAGTTCGCCTGCAGCTCATCGATCAAAATCAGCATGCCATGGCCTTCTGCCGTGAGCTTTCTAGCCAGCTGGGTGAGCTTGAACTGAGAAGACTTGCCTTCTTGAACCTCTCGTGTGAACTCTAATCCAGCGGAGAACCCATACGCGCCAATTGACGCGTTCGCAAGCCGAACGCTCTTGCTCCCCAGGTGCCTGCGGCCGTCTTGCTGTACTTTCTCAACAATTCGGTCGAGCATCCCCGATGACACGATGGTTGGGTGCGCCACCACATACCCCATGGCGGCCGCGCGGTCTGCAAGCTCCCATAGCAGCACCGTCTTGCCGTATCCCCTTTGGCCTGCAGTCGTTCAAGATGGCAAAGCTGTCGCTGCTGCCGTTTGGCGCGCGCGTAAACTAGGCGGTCGCCACCAGAATCGCGCCGAAGGCCAAAACCGCGCCCCCACCGCCTTGCGCCCTCGTCATACTGTGGATGAGGCAGATTCGCATCGCGCGCCCGCGCATCCACGTTCCGGGAGGCTCCATGCTGAGCGAAAACAAAGCAAAGCTCGTTAAGAAGTGCTATCTCGTTCCCAAGATCGCGCGATACTCCCTGCTATCGCTCTTCCCCACGGGCGCGGCGGCTATTTTGCTCGTAATGATCGACAACATCGCCCTGGGATCGAACGGACTTGGCGACCTGCAGCTCATAGCCATATCCTCCGTCATGATTGCCGAGGGAATCCTCACCATCGCCTGCGGCCTCTCGGCTAAAGCCACGCTGCGCAGCGAGCGCTGGGGAGCGATCGAACGCGAAACGCACGGCGGACCAGTGTGCCCGGATTCCGCAAGCGGGCTCAACGTCTTCGCGCTCATGGACCTTCTCGGCAGCTCGGCCGCCGCCATCGCACACAAACAAGACATCGCGCTGCCAAGGCAGGGCCGCGCCGCAGCAACCGTCTTTCTCGCGCCCATCTTGCTGCTCGTCCTCGCGTTTACCCCGCGCTTCATCGACTCGGCGGCACAGGCATCCTCCGCGCAAAACAGCGCAGCCCAGACCCTTTCCGCATTCCAAAACGCTCTGGAGCCCGGCGTCTCCTACGTCATGGCCGACGACCCCCTTGAGCGCCGACAGGACAGCGGCTACCAGGTCAGCGGCAACGTCACCGACCAAGATGGAGACATCGTCGCCCGTATATCCATCGAAACGGATTCTCAGGGCGCGGTGGACGGCGTAGTCTACACCGCAAGTGTCGATATCGAAAGGACCGCACAGGATAATTTGGCGTTTGCGGACGAGAATATCGACCGCCTCTATGAGCTTATCGCCGACGTCGATGCGCCCCAAGTCGCCGCAGGTCTGTTCAACAAACCCCAGCTACCCGCAGAGTTTCGCGAATCCTTTCTTGCAGGCGACTACTACACCCCGCTTGATGTCGACTTGGACAACACCGGGGACCTGCGCGCATGGGCAACGTTCTCAACTGATTCGCGCGATGAGTTTGACGAGTACAGCTCGCCAAGGATCAGCATCTTCCTGCAGGCGAACCGCTAACGACAAAAGCCTCTCGGCGCCGGGCACATTTACACCGACGTCGAGAGGCTTAATGGAAAACAGAGCAGGCAGACTCCCAAGCAAGCTCTTTGCCTTGCACCCTCGCTAACCCCTATCTGGCGCCAGCCCGTTGCCCTTGCTGCCCGAGGAAACGCGAACCATGAGCGCCGTGAGAACAAGGCCCGCAACGCTTCCCAGCACCTGAAGCATCATGTCGTCCACATCGACGACAAAGCTGGGGAAGCCGGTGGCAAGATCGATGACCAACTGCAGCGACTCAATGAGAATCGCAATCGCAAGCGCCCATACCACCGCTTTCTTCATCGAGCGCGTATACGCAAATGCCAGCAACGGAAGCGGAACAAACGCCAAAAGCGTTCCCCAAATGGAAAGTTGGCCGGCGGTCGATATGGTTGCGAACGGCGTTAACTGCAAGATAGAACCCAACGGGATATCTGATGCAACCAGGGATTTAGGACGAATGAATAGAGCGTAAATAAGGATCGCATAGAGGGCGGTTGCCCCCATCAACGCCACCGTTCGAGGGGCTGCGGCGCCGCTTTTCGAGCAAGCTTGTACGCAATCGCAAGACCCACGGTAAGGAATAACGCGGCGATGAGGATGCCCTGGAACGGCATTTGTGTAACGAATGCAGGCATGTTCCCTCCTATACAGCAAGCAAAATGATTGATTCCGTACACGATTGATGAATACGTAAACGAATAGCTGCGGACATTGGAACGAAGCAGGGTCTTTTCGTTCTTGACCTACGTCCTCCGACACCTCCGTTTCTCCCTCGCATATACTTGACTTCGCCTATTTATATGATGGCGATAACCATATGTATTAAGTCAGGAAGTCAGGGTCGATCCGCCTCTTTTGCCGGGCTGCAACAAAAGCCCCCGGCACAGCAGTTCAAAGCTGCGATGCCGGGGGCGGGGGCTTAGTGCCGTGCGAACGAAGCGTTGTACGAGCGGGGCGCTCGGCAGCGTATGGACGAGGACGGTCCGCAAAGGTTACATCGCAGCCGCCCGTCCTCGTCCAAAAACGCGCGCTACTTCTTATGGCGCTTGAGGCCGCGGCCAAGACGGCGTGCGGTCGCCTCGACCTCTGCCTCGTGCGCGGCGACCTCCGCCGGCGTGGTGAAGTGGTGCGGACGGAACTTGCTATCGACCGCGTCCATCTCAAGCGGGTGGACGGGCTCCATCACAAAGCCTTTGCCCGCGCGCAGGTTCTCCTTGGCCACGGAGATCATGAGCTTGATACGGTTGAGCTGGTTGACCTCCGAGGCGCCGGGGTCGTAGTCCACCGCCACGATGTTGCTCTCCGGGTGCTGGCGGCGCAGCTCCTTGATGACCGCCTTGCCCACCACGTGGTTGGGCAGGCAGGCGAACGGCTGGGTGCAGATGATGTTGGGCGCGCCGTGGTCGATGAGGTCGAGCATCTCTGCCGTGAGCAGCCAGCCCTCGCCCATGTTGTTGCACAGCGACAGCACCTGCGTGGCCTTTTGCGCCATAACGGAGATGGGTTCGGGGCGCTCGAAGCGCTCGCTTTGCTCGAGCATCTCCTCAACCGGCCTGCGCATCCAATCGACCATGCCAATGGCGGCGTCCATGCCGGCGCGCGTTACCGCGGAGCTGCCAAGCTCGTTTTTCTGCACGGTGGCGTTGCTCATGGAGTAGAGGAAGAAGTCCAGAAGACCCGGGACTACAGCCTCGCAGCCCTCGGCCTCGATGACGTCGACAACGTGGTTGTTTGCCGTGGGGTGGAACTTGACCAGGATCTCGCCCACTACGCCCACGCGTGGCTTGGTGCCCTCGCCCACCAGCGGCATGGTGTCGAACGCACGGATCGCCTCACGCGACAGCTTGGTGAAGTTGCGGCGGTTGAAAGCGGGCGCCAGTTTGCGCGCACGGTCCATGAACTGCTCGAACAGCTGGTTGGCAGCGCCCGGCGTGGCCTCATACGGACGGCAGCGGTAGAGCATCTGCATCATGACATCGCCAAACAGCACGCTGTAGACGGCGGCTTTAAGCATGGTGGGCGTCAACTTGAAACCGGGGTTGTCCTCGTCCAACTTGACCGCGGAAAGCGAGATGACCGGGATGTCCGCATGTCCGGAGTCGCGCAGGGCCTTGCGGATGAGGGCGATGTAGTTGGTGGCACGGCAGCCGCCGCCGGTCTGGGTGATGACCACGGCGGTCTTGGAGAGGTCGTAGCGGCCGCTCTCGATGGCCTCCATGATCTGGCCCGTGACCAGGATGGACGGGTAGCAGATGTCGTTGTTGACGTAGCGCAGGCCCGCCTCCACGGCGCCGCGGTCGGTGGAGGGCAGAAGCTCCAGGTTGTAGCCGGACGCGCGGAATACCTCTTTGATAAGGTCGAAGTGGATGGGCGCCATCTGCGGGCACAGGATGGTGTAGCCGGCGTCCTTCATCTCCTGGGTGAAGCTCACCTTGGGGAACGCCGCGGACTTGGACGCGCGCTGGGCCTCCAGGGCGTACTTATGCGTGGCGAACACCGGCTGATCCGCGGAGGGTTCAACCGGGCTGGCGGCGCCAACCTGGAACTCCTCGCCCGCGGCGGCAGCCTCCGCGGCACGCTCCGCCGCCTGGTCCTTGAGCGCGGCCATGAGCGAGCGGATGCGGATGCGCGCGGCGCCAAGGTTTGAGACCTCGTCGATCTTGAGCACGGTGTAGATCTTACCGGACGCCTCCAGGATCTCCTGCACCTGGTCGGTGGTGAGGGCGTCCAGGCCGCAGCCAAAGGAGTTCATCTGCACCAGGTCGAGGTCGTTGCGCATGGTGACAAAGCGCGCGGCGGCGTACAGGCGGCTATGGAACATCCACTGGTCGACCACGCGGATGGGGCGCTCGGGCTTCACCAGGTGCGCCACGGAGTCCTCGGTAAGGACCGCGAAGCCAAAGGAAGTGATCAACTCGGGCAGGGCATGGTTGATTTCCGGGTCGTTATGGTAGGGGCGGCCGGCGAGCACGATGCCGTGTCCGCCGTTGTCCTCGATCCACTTCACGGCCTCCTCGCCCATGGTCTGGATCTGCTGGTGGAAGCGAGCATCCTCCTCATAGGCGGCGTTGACGGCGGCATCGATCTCCGTACGGGTGATCTTGGGGCCGCGAACGCGGCCGCGGCCCGCCTGGGCGTCTGCCACGCGCTCCACGGCGATCAGCTCGTAGAGGCGGCGCTTGAGCTCGATCTTGTCATGGTAAGGCACAAAGGGGTACATGAACTCGACGTGCTTCTCGGAGATCTCGTCGATGTTCAGGCCCAGCGCCGTGGGGTAGCTCATAACGATGGGGCAGTTATAGCAGTTGCCCGCGGTGGGATCCTCCTTGCGCTCCCAGCGCACGCAGGGCATCCAGATAAAGTCCGGGTCCTTGTCGATAAGGTTCATGATGTGGCCATGGCTGAGCTTAGCCGGATAGCACACGGACTCGCTGGGCATGGACTCGATGCCGGCCTCGTAGGTCTGCTTGGTCGAGTTGTCCGAAAGCACCACGGAGAAGCCCAACTTGGTGAAGAACGTGTGCCAGAACGGGTAGTTCTCGTACATGTTGAGCGCGCGGGGAATGCCCACGGTGCCGCGCGGCGCGGCGTCCGGGTCAAGCGACTCGCGATCGAACAGCAGGGCGTTTTTCTGGGCGAAGACGTTGGGCGCCTCGGTCTTGTTGGAGCGATGGCCCGCGCCCTTTTCGCAGCGGTTGCCCGTGATGAAGCGACGGCCGCCGCCAAAGTCGTTGATGGTGAGCTGGCAGTTGTTGGAGCAGCGGCCGCAGCGCGCGTGGCGCTGGGTCACCGTGAGCGACGCGACCTGGTCCGCAGACAGGATGTTTGAGATGCCGTCCGCCCCAGCGCGGTCGCGTGCCAGCAGGGCGGCTCCGTAGGCGCCCATGCAGCCGGCGATGTCCGGGCGCACCGCGTTGACACCGGTGAGCTGCTCAAACGCGCGCAGCGTGGCGTCCGACATAAACGTGCCGCCCTGGACGATGACCTGCGTGCCGATCTCTTTGGGGTCGCGCAGCTTGATGACCTTGAACAGCGCGTTCTTGATAACGGAGTAGGACAGGCCCGCAGCGATGTCGCCCACGGTGGCCCCCTCTTTTTGAGCCTGCTTGACGCGGCTGTTCATAAAGACCGTGCAGCGGCTGCCAAGGTCGACCGGCGCCTTGGCCTCGATGGCCGCCTGGGCGAACGCGCGCACGTCCATGTTCATGGAGACCGCGAAGCTCTCGATGAAGCTGCCGCAACCGCTGGAGCAGGCCTCGTTGAGCATGATGTGCTCGATGACGCCGTCGCGCACGCGCAGGCACTTCATGTCCTGGCCGCCGATGTCCAGGATGAACTCCACGCCCGGCAGAAACGCGCGGCTGCCGCGCAGGTGGGCGACGGTCTCGATCTCGCCGGAGTCGGCCTTGAGGGCCTCGATGAGCAGCGCCTCGCCGTAGCCGGTGGTGGTGACGTGGCCAATGCGCGCGCCGGCGGGGATGTGCCGGTAGAAATCGGCCATGATCACCTTGGCGGTACCCAGGATGTCGCCGTTGTTGTTGCCGTACCAGGTATGCAGCAGCTGGCCGTCCTCGCCCACCATCGCGGCCTTCATGGTGGTGGAGCCGGCGTCGATGCCGATGAAGACGCGCTCGCCGGCATAGCTGGCGGGATCGCCCTTGGGAACGACCTCCTTGTTGTGGCGCTCCTTGAACTCGGCGTACTCGTCCACGCTCGCAAACAGCGGGGAGAGGCGCTCGACCTCCGCGCCCTGGGTGTCGCCCAGCGCGTCGATAGCGGTGATGAGCTCGCCAAACGTGGACAGCTTGGTGGACTCGTGCGCCATGGCGGCGCCGGACGCCACAAAGAGGTGGGCGTTGTCGGGGACGATGCGGTGCTCCTCGTCCAAATCAAGCGTGATGTAGAAGCGGCGGCGCAGCTCGGAGAGGTACTGCAGCGGTCCGCCCAAAAAGGCGACGTAGCCGCGGATGGGACGGCCGCACGCCAGGCCGGAGATGGTCTGGGTCACCACGGCCTGGAAGATGGACGCGGCGACGTCCTCCGGACGGGCGCCCTCGTTGAGCAGGGGCTGCACGTCCGTCTTGGCGAACACGCCGCAGCGGCTGGCTATGGGGTAGATGGTGGTCGCGTCGGCGGCGAGCCTGTTGAGGCCCGCGGCGTCCGTGTGCAGCAGGGTGGCCATCTGGTCGATGAAGGCGCCGGTGCCGCCCGCGCAGGTGCCGTTCATGCGCTGCTCGATGCCCGAATCGAAGTAGATGATCTTGGCGTCCTCGCCGCCCAGTTCGATGGCGACGTCGGTCTGCGGGATGAGGGTCTCCACGGCGCGCTTGGAGGCGATGACCTCCTGGACAAACTCCAGATCCAACCACTGCGAGAGCAGAAGCCCGCCCGAACCGGTGATGGCGCAGGTCATGCGGGCATCTCCCAGCACGCCGGCGGCGCCCGCAAACAGGTCGCGAGCGCAGGCGCGCACGTCGGTGTGGTGGCGCTGGTACTTGGCGTAGACGATCTGGTTGGCGTCGTTGAGCACGGCGAGCTTGACCGTGGTCGACCCCACGTCTATGCCCAGGTGCAGATCGCCCGTGGCGTTTTGCGGATTGTAGATGGCGCCCTCCGGAACGACCGGGGCCTGCGGGCACGCGGGCGCGGACTGAAGCGCACCCGCCATCGCGTCGGCCGCATCCCGCACGGCCTGGTCCATAGCTACGGACTCGACCACGGTATTCTCTACTTCTTGGTTACTCATAGCTCTCCCCCTAGATGGTGTCTTTGGCGTCCGCTTTCGATCGCGGCTCGACGCCTGATGATGAAAGCGACGATGCCTGCAGACCGACGTTTGACGCAGCGAGAACCTCCAGCACGCTGCGTAAGTCCCGCGCGGCGCTTTTTCCTAGCAGCTTCATGCCGTACTCCGGCACGTTGATGTCGATGGGTTTGCCGTACAGGTCGCCGGGACGGACGAATGCGATCACGGTCATGATGCGCGCCATGGTCTCCGGGGCCTCCTTGAGACCCGTTTGGAACCAGCGCTTGATAACGCCCAGCTCGGACGTGATAACGGAATCGAGGTAATAATCGAAGAACGTGCCCAGCGCATCCGGGAAGATGCCCGTCTCCATTCGATGCCTCACGCAAGCGCGCACCAGGTCGAGCAGCTTCTCGATAAACGCCGGGTCGCCGCCGGGGCCCAACAGAGCGCCGATGAGCTCTCCATCTTTCTTGAGATAGGACAGCAGCTCCACCGAACCCGACGCCGGCTCCAGCTCATGTATGTTGCGATACAGATCATCCAGCGTGGAGGCGGAGATGGCGAGCACATGGCGCCCCACCTCGTCCAAAATGGAAGCTTCTACCTGCTCGATGAAGTCTGGGATGTCTTTGTAATGGCTGTAAAACGTGCGGCGCGTGAGGCCCGCGCAATCCGTGAGACCGGCGACGGTGACGCTAGAAAGGTCGCCCGTCGCCCCGATCTCCCGCGCGAGCGCTTGGCGCAGCAGGCGCTGGGAGCGGAGACTGCGACGGTCGCATTTTTGTTCGGTCACGGCCTCTTTCGACACTGGCCCTCCTTGGCTTGAGGGGGCCGTGGTTGTAACGCGGCCCGATATTACTCTCTCCGAGCATTATTGCACACGGTGTGCATAATTGAACGAATGTGGAGGAGCACTTACAGAAACCTGACAACCATCAATCATTTGTCTACAGAAGGGCTGCAGACGGGAATTATTCGATTCGAACGTAGCCGGAGCCCTTGCCTGCGTCCGCATTGGAAGAAGCAACGCTCCCCTGTTCGCGGACCGTCTTGACCATGTGGCGCGGCACGGCATGAAACGCGCAGCTACCGATGACGTTGCCCGCGGCGTGCTTGGCGGCATCGCTTCCGTTGCTGGTGGCGTAAGCGTGCGTAAAGCGTTGGAGCATGGCGATGTCGTTGCCACCGTCGCCGTAGACGGCCACTTCGTCCGCGGAATAACCAAAATAGGAAGCCAGCCATGCAAGCGCCGCGCCCTTGTCGACGCCGACGTTGGTGATCTCGAACATGACGGGGCTAAAGGGGGCGTTTACCACCTTGTCAGCGTGGCCGGAAAGGAAATCCTTGAGCTCGCTATCGAGCGAGGGGTCGCTCACGCGGGCGTTGATTTTGCAGATGCTGTGGGAAAGCACGTCAGAGACGCTTTGGTTGTGGATGCAATCCGCCTGCATTTGGCGGCGGCGAATACGCATGGCGGCCATCTTCACCTTCTCGATAGCGCCCGTGGCGACAAATCCGGCGAGCTGGTCTTGCGGGCTACCGGTGACATACGTGCGATCCAGGCCCACGCACTCGAAGCAGACCTGCGGGAATGTGCGGAGCATTTCCTCGAGCACCCCTTTGTCCACATCGCTATGGTAGATGGTGTTGCCATCGCGATCCAAAATGATGGACCCGTTGGAACACACCGCCTCTATGTCAACGCCGTGAAAACCAAAGTCATTGGGGCTGCGCATGGTGCGGCCGGTGGCGACGGCGAAATGCGCGCCGCTTTTAGTAACCGTTCGCAGAGCGGACACGATGACGGGGTCGACCATATGGGTTGCGTTGAGCAGGGTTCCATCCAGGTCGCTCGCAAACAGCTTGATCATTCGTTCTCCCTCTTCCAAGGCCCCTTGTGCGTGTCATACGTTGCGGCGGGCGTCTTACATCAGCGCCCGCTGCGCGCTCACGTATCTCGAAACGTTAGCAGATTGGCCCGTGGTTAGACAGGTCGTACGCATCCTTGACGAAAAGCGCGGCGGCGAGGGCATGGGCACGGCGTGCGCACGGGGACGATGCGGGCATAACGCGACGCAAGGGCACCGCGTTTGCCAAAATGCATAACGGCCACCATGCATCCTGCGCGTCTGTCAAGCCCTTGCATAAGAATTGAACGCCGCAAAACCGTGCCGCTTTGAAATGGTCACTGAGGGCCACGAGGTGGGTAAGAACCGGCTAACCCAGCGCCCGCTCCCCTTGCGAAACGCCTCTATCAACCACGTTATGAACGCGCTAGGCCACTTTATTGATACAGATGTCTCCATATTTCGGCTTAAAAAGGCCCCTCTTCGGCAAAGGAGGCGCGGCAGCCCGCACCTCCTCTGCATTCTTCTTCTCTTTCTGCGGCCAAACGGCCCAAATCGCTTTATACATGGCTTGAAAATCCCCGCTTGGAGCGGTTCAACTGCCATCCCGATCGGGCACGGTTTCAATCTACCGGCCAATAGCTACCACCCGTAGGCTAAACATGCGAATCCGCGATCGCAAAGCCCCCTAGCCCAGGGCAACGTCCAGGACCATCATGAGAACAAAGCCCGCGATGACGCCCAGCGTGCCCACGTTGGAGTGCTCTCCCAGGTGCGCCTCCGGAATAAGCTCCTCGACAACCACGTAGATCATGGCTCCAGCGGCAAATGCCAGCATCCAGGGCATAAACGGCGTGATCCAGCCGGAGACCAGAACCACCGCGATGCCAAAGATGGGCTCTACGATGCCGGAAAGGCTGCCCATGGCAAACGCCTTGACGCGGCTCATGCCCTCGCGCGCAAGGGGCAGCGAAACCGCGGCGCCCTCGGGAAAGTTCTGCAAGCCCATACCCAGCGCGAGCGCAAATGCCATGCCAAGGTAGGCGTCCGCAGCGGCACCGGAGGCCTGGGCCGCCATGGCAAACAGCAGGCCAACGCTCATGCCCTCGGGGATGTTATGGAGCGTGACGGCGGAGACCAGCAACGTGGTTCGCTTCCAGCTGGTCTGGATGCCCTCCGGCTGGTCCTCCTCGGGATGCAGGTGGGGCAAGAACGTATCGAGCGCGAGCAGAAAGGCCACGCCCAGCAAAAAGCCGCCGGCAGCGGGGATCCACCCTATCTGACCCAGCTCCTCCGCCTGCTCGATAGCAGGATTGAGCAGCGACCACACGGACGCCGCGATCATGACGCCCGCCGCAAAACCCAAGAAGATATGATGCATAAGCTTGCGGTCGCTTCTAAAGAAGAAGACCATGGCCGCACCCGCGGTAGTCATAAGCCAGGTAAACCCGCAGCCCAGCGCCGCCCACAGCAACGCCTGGCCAATATTCGCAGATAACATAACGCCTCCAAGCAAAAACGAGTAGAAACAGCAAGAACAGGTCTCCGGGCACCCGCGGACCCCGTAGCAAGTAAGGTGCCCTTACGCCAGCACGCGAAGCAGCCTGGGGTAGACTTCATCGAGCGTATCGAACATGCGGCCCATCGCCGCGATGCCAAACAGCCCCGCCACCTCGGGAATCATGAACACGTCGGACGAACAGGCAATGCGCCCGTCGTCTTCCACAACAAACGTAATCCAACGATACGACCCGTTCAGCGCATTGACCAGCTCGAGCGCCTGCGCGCGAAGTCCCGGCGCCACGCGCCCCAGCTCCTCGACCTCCAGGTGCGCGCCGCGATCGTTCACGCGAAACAAGATCACGGTCGCAGGCAGGCTGGCGCCCGACCATCCAACGCGGATGGTGTCGATGAGGTTTTCATCATCCAGCGGCGTATCGCTTCGATGCTCAATACCCGCCTCACGCATGCTCTGCATGAGCTGGATAGAGTTTTGATACATAGCTGCCCCCTACTCGACCGCGCCATCCACCAGCGCGCCCACAACCGCATTCGCCCGGCCGCACCGTTAAAGACGGCGGGCGCGGCGCCAAATGCGCTCGGAAGCGCCCTTGGCAAGCGCGGCTCCCTATTCATTCAACGCCCTATCCTACACTAGTTTTCATTTTTTGGACGAGAATAGTTTCCCATAGCTAACCACAAACCCCGTTGCGCATATTCGCTAGCGCAACGGGGTCAACCTCAACTATTCAGCTGTTCTTCGCCAACGCGTTCGGCAGTAACTGGATCACGCGCGGCTTACAGGCGACTCAAGAAACGTTCCAGCCCGGCGCGGCCGGCGTCGTCCCATTTATACACGCCCGCGTCCTCGAGCACCCGGCCAAAGACCAGGCCGACCTCATCACGCAAAACGTGCCCGGCGTCGCTTTGAGCAAGGGCGGGGTGCTTCTGCGCAACCTCCACTGCCCAAGCTGCATGGGACGCAGACAGCTCATCCGCTTCCAAGTCAGCGCGCAGCTCTTCCGGCCCGGCGCCGCGCGACTGAGCGGCAAGCAGGAGCTCTTGGGTGCGAGACAACTCGTCCACTAGGCGCGGGGGCAAAATCGCAAGGCCCATGACCTCGATGAGGCCAATGTTCTCCTTCTTGATATGATGCTTGTCCGCATGCGGGTGAAAGACGCCCAGCGGATGCCCAGCCGTTGTCACGTTGCACCTCAACGCCAGGTAGACCGTGTAGGCATCGCCCTCCTTGGCCACCACGGGCGTGACCGTGTTATGGCGAGTGCCGTCAGCGTCATGCGAGATGACACCGCACTCCACGTCATCATGGTCGCGCCACACGTCGAGCACGCGGGTCGCCGCGTCGAGCACGGAATCGCGCGAGGAGCTCGAGAGCTTGAGCACGCTCAGCGGCCACACCAGCACCTCTGCGCGCACATCGCTAAAACCAGAGATCTCGAAAACGCGCTCAACCTTGGCGCGCATCATGGGAAACACATGGCGGCCGCCCTGGAAGTGGTCATGGGTGAGAATGGAGCCGCCCACAATAGGCAGGTCCGCGTTGGAACCCACAAAGTAGTGCGGCAAGGCGTCGACAAAGTCGAGCAGGCGCGACATGTTCTCGCGATCAACATGCATGGGCCGGTGCTCCGCGCTCATGGCGATGCAGTGCTCTTCAAAGTACGCATACGGGCTATATTGCAGGCCCCAGCGCTCTCCCCCCAGCTCGATGGGAACAATTCGCAGGTTCTGGCGGGCCGGGTGCGCGCCCAGCGCGCTCGCGGCGGCGCGACCCGCATACCCTTCGTTGCTCATGCACAGCTGGCAGGCGGGATACGGCTCAACATCTGCGGGACAAGAAAGGGCTGCGGCGATATCGCGTGGATCCTTTTCCGGCTTGGAGAGGTTGATGGTGATCTCAAGGTCGCCCCACCTTGTGGGCGTGGTCCAGGCGATATTGCGCGCGATAGCGCTGCGGCGGACGTAGCCCGCATCGCAGCACAGACGGTAGAACCAGTCGGTAGCGGTGGCGGAGCCGGCCTGCGAGCGGCGCGCAAACTCTGCGGCGACCTGCGAGGGACGCGGCATCAAGCGGCCCATAACCGCCATAGCCGCGCGGTCGCGGCCGCCGGATGAGTCCTCAAAGCGACCGGCGTCAACGGCGGCATCGGCCAAAACCGCCAGCGTCGCGTCCAGGTCAAAAGCGTCGGGATCACACTCGTCAACGCCGATCTCCCACGCGTGGTCGGGCGCGACCGCCTCGATGCCGCATGCATCAAGCAGCTCGTTGTACGCCCAGCGGCGATCGGCCTCCTCGATCAGTCCGCAGCGAATCGCATAAGAGATAAGAGCCTGTGCGGCGGCCTTGATTACATCCATGTCGCGCACGCGCCTTCCTCGGTAATGGAATACTTACGGCACGACCCCTCGCCCAGCCACGTGTCCATGCGGGCGATGAACTCGTCCACCAAATCAAGCGGGACAAAGCACTGGATCGAGCCGCCAAAGCCGCCGCCGTGAATACGGGCCGCCCCGCGACCATCCAAGATGCGCTCGGCCAGGCCCAATGCCAACATGGCGTGCTGCTCGCGCACGTCGCCAACGGTTGCGGACACGTTTTGCAAGAACATGGCGGAGCTGGCACCGGATGCGCGCGTGTGGACGAGGAAGGATTCGATGTCCCCGGCGGCCAGGTCTTCCCAGCGCTTATCGACCAAGCCGTTCTCATACCAATAGTGGATAGCGCGCAGGACCGCGCGGTCACCGTACTTTTCGCGCAGCTGGGGAACGGCGGCGTCGAAGACGGCGGGGTCGACCTCGCATAGGCGCTTGCAGCCGAACTCTCCCGCAATCGCCTGCATCTCATCCGGAATCGCGGCGTACTCAAACGTGAGGTCGGCGTGGTCGGACCCCACCTTGACCAGGCACAGCGCGTAACCCGACTTATCGAAATCGAAATCGAGCTTGGCGGTCTTGGGCTCGCTGGGAACCTCGAAGTCCATGTAGGCGAGCCCGCCCAGGCAAACGGCGGCCTGGTCCATAAGGCCGCAGGGCTTGCCAAAGTAGCGGTTCTCTGCAAACTGGCCCATCTTGGCCAGCTCGACGGGGTCGATGGAGGGACCCTCCCACAGCGCCTCCATGGCGCGGCCGTACGCGGCCTCGACCGCGGCCGAGCTGGAAAGACCGCCGCCGGCGGGAACGGTGCAGATAGAGGCGAAATCAAAGCCCGCCGGCGTGCGCCCGGTCCGGGCCAACTCGAACGCCATGCCGCGGACCAGCGCGGCAGTGGTCTCGCGCTCGTCCTCGCGTACAGACAGGTCGCTCAGGTCGACCTCTACCAGAGGAAAGTTGGCGTCGATTACGCGCACCACGTTGGTTCCGTTAGCAACGGCCACGCCGTCCACGGCGACATCGAGCGCGCCGGCAATAACGTGGCCCCCCTCATGGTCGGTATGGTTGCCGGAGATTTCAGAGCGGCCGGGCGCGTGGACCGCCAAGACCTTTGCGTTGGACGAGATCTCGCCGAACGTCTTCTCAAACAGCTCGCGCGCCGCGGCAAGGGCGGCTTGGTTGTTAGTTGCTGGCATGGACTATCCTCTCTTTAAAAAAGCTATTGATAACGCGCCCCGTCTCTATCGCAGCGCGCCTGTTGATGAAAGGCCGTTTACGCAACGCCGGCGGGACCGGCGACATCTGAGGCGCCGGCGGCATCAGGGTCGACGCCGAAACGGTAGACGATGCGCTCGCGATACGGACGATCCGGCGCGCAGACAGGCTGCGGCCATTCCGCATGGTGCACGGCGTCCGGATAGTACTCGGGCTCAAAGGCAAATCCATCATGCGGGCCATATGACGCGGCGTCCTTGGCGCCCTCATCCCCCAGCCAATTGCCCGTATACAAGTGCGCCCCCGGCGCGGTAATGAAGATATCGAGCGTGCGGCCGGATGCATCGTCCACCGCGCGCAGGGCATGGCGGGGCGCGGCGCCACGCGCATAGCCGGCAACGCAGAAGCAGTGGTCGTAGCCACGGGCGCGATCAAGCTGCGCGTTGCCGCATTCAATGTCCGCACCGAGCTCCTTGAGGCTTCGAAAATCGAACGGCGTATCTGCGACCGACAAGGACTCGCCCGCAGACACGCTGTCTGCGCGAAGCGGCAAGAAGGTCTCCGCATCGATGGAGACGCGCTGTGAAAGGCAGACGCCGCTCGCGTGGCCGGCAAGGTTGAAATAGCTGTGATTGGTCATGTTCACATAAGTCTCGGCGTCGGTCTCGCAGACATGCTCCACTTCAAGGCGCACGCCCCCGTCCGCGCCGTCTTTTTGGGCCTCCTTGTCCAAACGATAGGTGACCGCGAAGCGGCGATTGCCGGGCAGGCCCAGCTCGCCGTCCGCAAGCTCGCAGCTAAAGCGCACGGCGTTATCGTCCTCAAAAAGCTCCGTCGACCACAAGCGCTTGTGCAGGCCCCGGGCAAGGTCGGTATGCAGGTTGTTCGCATGGTCCGGGCCATCGTTTGCGGGCAGGTGGTAGATGCGCCCGGCAAGCGGCACCTCTGCTCGGTCCGTGCGGTTTGCAACGGGGGCAATGGTCGAACCGTAGCAGGCCGGGTTGTCGAGATAGCCCGCAAGGTCGCCAAAGCCCAGCAGCACATCCGCGGCAGCACCCGTGCGGTCGGGAATGCAAACGGACAGAACGGTTGCGCCAAAATCCATGACGAAGACGGATGCACCGTGCGTCGACAGCGTGTATTTGGTTACGCAGCGGCCGTCCGGCAAGCTTCCAAAGATATCAACGGTGATCATAGGGCTCTCCCTGCATTATCCACATGCCTTTTCACGCATCTCGGCCTTCAGGCAAGATGTTAACGTACTCATATGTTAACGTACTCACAAGCATACGACACCATGTTTTTTAATCGGCAGCTTTATTGCCGTAAACGGTCCGCCCCGGCATACCTGCAGATCGCGCGAGCGTCCCGTGTGTAAAAACAAGGCGCCCTCGCGAGCGCAACGCCCGGCGCGGGCGCCGCATGGAGCCTGTAGGCCAGAAAGGACAAGCAGATGCAGACCCATTCCACTGAGAACGGCCCGGCCACGCAGCGCCCCGCCACAGGACGCCCCGTATCCATGTGCGACGTCGCAGCGGCGGCCGGCGTATCGCAGCAAACCGTATCGCGTGTTGCCAACGGGGCTCCCAACGTAAGCGAAAAGACGCGCAAGCAAGTGCTGGACGCCATGCAGCAGCTGGGGTTTAGGCCCAATTACGCCGGCCGATCGCTGCGCGGAGGCAAATATAACGCCGTAGGGCTATGCGTCTACGACGTCACGCAGATTGGCAACCTCACCATGCTCGACGGCATTCTCGCCGCCGCCCGCGAGCAGGAATGCGCCGTCACCATGATAGAGATGGAGGATTCCGACGCGTTCACCCTCGCCGAGGCGTCCCGTCGGCTAGCCGCGCTCCCCGTCGACGGCATGATCATAGGCATGAGCCGCATGGCGCCGGACTTCGAGCAGTTCCGCCCCCAACCGGGCATGAACACGGTCATTGTCACCATGTACGCCCATCCGCGCTGCACCACCATCGATTCGGACCATTACGGTTGCTCGACGCTGGTGATGAACCACTTGTTCGACCACGGCCACAAGGAGATCCGCTTTGTAAGCGGCCCCTCGTTCTCAATCGACAGCGCGTTTCGAGAGGCGGGCTGGCGCGATGCCCTGACGGCGCGTGGCCTGCAGCCTGCAGAGCCCATGGCGGGCGACTGGACGGCAAATAGCGGTTACCGCATTGGCCTCAAGCTTGCCGAAGACAAAGAGATGACCGCGGTCTACGCCGCCAACGACCAGATGGCCATGGGCGTCATCGCGGCCCTGCGCTCCCGCGGCCGCCGCGTGCCCCAGGACGTGAGCGTAGTTGGCATCGACGACTCGATGGATGCCATGGTGCCCAATATAGAACTCACAACCGTTCGTTTTGACCTGCGCAAACGTGGACGATTGGTCTACGAGCACGCCATTGCGGACACGCCCGCGGCACCCGTTGCACTGCGTATCCCCGGCACCTTGGTCGAACGCTCAACCGTAGCGGCGGCCGTCCGCTAGGCAAGGCACGCCAGCAGCCAGGCCAGGTCCCCTCCAAGTGGCCAGCGCGGCCGGCATCTGCACGCCGTCAGTATCTGTTCGCCGCCGACGCTCCAAACGCTTAGGCTTTCTTAATGCATTCCAACAAGGAACCGGCGCGGTGAAGGTGCTAGCATCTGTGCCAGGCTGCAGACAACTATCAAGCGGCAAGTTCCAGCCGGCAGGTTTCATACAGGCCGGCAAGGGCATTCGCCCCACAAGAAAACACGGAGGACCCATGGCGAGCACGCGCGTGCTGATCATTGAAGACGATGCGGACATCAACAACATCGTAGCGACGCACCTCACGCGCGCCGGCTACACGTGCACGCAGGCGTTTTCCGGCACCGAGGCAAAGTTGCTGCTCGATTCCGGCAACTCCCCCATGGCCGACGTGGTGATCTGCGACCTCATGCTCCCTGGTCTTCCCGGCGAAGAGCTGGTGCGGCTCATGCGCGAGTGCGACCAAGACACGCCCATCATCGTCATCTCCGCCCGCACCGCCGCAAGCGACAAGATAGACCTGCTCAAGCTGGGCGCGGACGATTACCTAGCCAAACCTTTCGATTTGGACGAGCTGCTCGCGCGCATAGAGGTGCAGCTTCGCCACCACGGGCGCTCCTCGGCCATCGCCACCTCAAACGACGGCGTGCTGCGTTTTCGCGATTGGACCCTGGACCCTCAGGCACGCGTCTTTTGCGCCGCCGGCGAGCAGCTATCCCTCACCCGCATCGAGTTCAACATCATGGAGATCCTCATGCGCCACCCCAAGCGCGTGTTCACCAAGCAGGAGCTTTTTGAGCAAGCCTGGGGCGAGCCGTACGCCGCTGACGACAACACCGTGAACGTGCACGTCTCCAACATTCGATCCAAACTCAAGGCGTCCGGAACGGACGGCTACCTCAAAACGGTTTGGGGCATGGGCTTTAAACTGGTGGAATAGCACCGATATTTCCCACGTTTTTCTAACGGGTTTCCAAGATTGCGCCGCGGTTTCCAAGCGCCGACGGCTCTGTTTCCGCCTTGCATCCATACGTTAACGGCATAATCCCCCGCTTTTTTCACGCCAACTCGATGCCATTATGAGCAAGTCGCAATTGCGCGGCCGTGCACCCGCGCGGCGCGACCGGTCCTAATGGCTTCTACGATAAAACCGGAACTTGTGAGGGGGAAACAACATGTTTGATACAGGTTCCACCGGCTTTATGCTTATCTGTACCATGCTCGTGTTCCTTATGACGCCTGGTCTTGCTTTTTTCTACGGCGGACTGGCCCGGCGTAAGAACGTTACCAACACCATGCTCATGACCTTCATTGTCATTGGCGTCGTTGGCGTTCTCTGGGTTGTCGCCGGATGGTCGTTTGCCTACGGCGGCGACGGCTCCATCTCGTTCTTTGGCGGCTTTGACCAACTGCTTTGCCTGCCCATTGTCCAGCAGGTTCTGGACGAGGCGGCCAACCCACCCGCGGACGCGACCTATCCTTCTATCGTTAACATCGCGTTCCAGATGGCGTTTGCCATGATCACCTCGGCCATCATCACCGGTTCCGTCGCCGGCCGCATGAAGTTCAAGGCCGTCACCCTGTTCCTTGCATTCTGGGTTCTTGTTGTCTACGCCCCGCTGGCGCACATGGTCTGGGGCGGTGCCGGCTCGCTCATTGGCGAGCAGATTGGCGCGCTCGACTTTGCAGGCGGCGACGTTGTCCACATCTCCTCCGGCCTCACCGGTCTTGTTCTCTGCCTTGCCCTTGGTGGACGCCGCGGCTTTGGCGTTATGAGCTATCGCCCGCACAACGTTCCGTTTGTCGCCCTGGGCGCTGGCCTGCTGTGGTTTGGTTGGTTCGGCTTTAACAGCGGCTCCGAGTTCGCTGTCGACGGCGTCGCCGCACTCGCCCTGCTCAACACCGTCACCGCAAGCGCCGCCGGCCTGGCTTCCTGGTTGGTAGTCGAGCGCCTGGTCACCGGTAAGCCTACGCTTGTTGGCGCCAGCACCGGCCTGGTCGCCGGCCTGGTCGCAATCACTCCGGGCGCTGGCTTTGTCGAGCCCTGGGCCGCGCTGATCATTGGCGCCGCCGTTCCGCCCGTCTGCTTCTTCGCTATCTCCAACCTCAAGGCCCGCTTTGGTTATGACGACGCCCTCGACGCCTTTGGCTGCCACGGTATCGGCGGTATCGTAGGCGGCGTCCTCACCGGCCTGTTCTGCGTGCCCGAGCTGTCCTGGACCAACTTTGGCGGCTTGTTCTACACCGGCGATCCCACACTGCTGATCGCCCAGGTTCTGGGCATTGTGGTCACCATCGCCATCGTCCTGATTCTCGACCTTGTCCTTGTTCTTGTGGTTAAGGCCCTGTGCGGCGGCAGCCTACGCGTTGACGAGGCCGATGAAGCCCTTGGCCTTGATATCTCCGAGCACGGCGAGAGCGCCTACCCCGCGTTCACCGGCTTGGACTAGCAGCTATGCCCCTGGCATAGGAATCATTACCAACACATAGATCAATTGGAGGAGGAGCAGCCATGAAACAACTGACCGCTATCATTCGCCAGGAGAAGCTCGAGGTTCTCAAAGAGGCCCTGTTCGACGCCGGCATCCGTGGAATGACCATCTCGCAGGTGCAAGGTTGCGGCAACCAGCACGGTTGGAAGGAATACGTCCGCGGCACCGAGGTCCTTCTCAACACCATCCCTAAGGTCAAGTTCGACATTGTGGTGGACGAGGACCAGGTAGATGGCTTGATCCAGGTCATCTGCAGCGCCGCGCACACCGGTGGCGTGGGCGACGGCAAGATCTTTGTCACCCCGGTCGACGACGTCATCCGTATTCGCACCGGCGAGCACGGACGCGGCGCGCTCTAATAGGCACGCTCTAGTACCCGGCGTTTGATGCCCGGCTTGCGACTCCCGGCATCGCGCGGCTCATCGCTTAGCGTCGAGCACATCGAGCACCCAACACGCGGCAAACCGCGATAACGACACGGCCCGATTCGATACCCCCGCACTCCCTGGTATCGAATCGGGCCGCTTTTTGTGACACTTCAGCATCCGGCAGCGCTCTCACAGCATTGGATACCGGGTCATTATTTTGCCTGTTCAGAAGATTGTCAATGCAAAAAAATGCATAGAGATTTGCGCATGCAAAACCGTGTCCATTCGGGATGGCAGCTGAGGGCCACGAGGTGGGTAAAACCCGGGCCCCCGCTCGCAAAAGCGCTACCGACCTTCACGGAATCCCGCAAATCTCACTCACGCTCACCCAGACTTATAACCACGTTTGGCTACAGGTTTACACAATGTGTCTCCAACTTTAAACAGAAATGGTGCCGTGACGCAGCCGAGGCGCAACTACATCGCCGCCAATAGAACGCTTGCTCCAAGAAAATGCCACGAGGGGCACGCCAAAAGGCTATGCATGCCCTCCGCGTACCCACCTCGTGGCACTCAACTGCCATAGCCAACGCCCACGGTTGTCAAACTCAAGGCGCTAGCTAATGCGACCGTGCTCCACGCTGTAGAAGCGATCGGCAAATGCGCAGGTAGACGCTCGATGGCTCACCAACACCACCGTTTTGCCGGCGCGACGACGATCGATCGCGCGCATAACCGCCGCCTCGTTGAGCGCATCTAGGTTGCTGGTGGGCTCGTCAAGCAACACAAACGGGGCATCGTGCAAGAAGATGCGCGCAAGGCCAATGCGTTGGCGCTCGCCGCCGGACAGAGAATCGCCCAGCTCCGCAACCGGGGTGTCGTACCCCTGCGGCAGCCTTGCGATCAGCGACGCGAGCGCCGCCGCCTCGCAGGCGCTATCGAGCTCGGAATCCGTGGCGTCCTCGCGCGCGATGCGCAGGTTATCGCCAATGGTGCCCACAAACAAATGCGTATCCTGCGTCATGTACCCAATCGCGTTACGCAGACTCGCGGTGTTGACGCCGCGCAGGTCGCGTCCGCTCATCTTCACCGCGCCAGACGTAGGATCCCAAAACCTCATAAGCAGCTTGAGCAGCGTCGACTTTCCCGAGCCGGACCGTCCGGTAACGCACACCATCTCACCGGGCTCAAACGAAATCGAGATGTCATCCAAGATGCAATCGTCTTTGGACGAGGGCATGCACGCGAGCGCGCCGTTTGAAGCCGCCCTGGCACCGCGCAACGTTCCGGCGCTCGTGTCGGCGGCGACACAGCCGTAGGAGAACGTCACGTGCTCGCACGCCGCGCCGTCAAAGGAAGCATCCGCGCCATCGAGCACGTCCACGGTCTGGGGCTCCTCGTCCAAAAGATCGAGCACACGCGCGCCGGAGGCGAGCGTCGCCTGCAGGGACGTGCCCAGACGGTACACCGCCAGCACCGGGCCAAAGGAGGACAGGTACGCAAAGGAGCAAATGAACGCGGACGAGAACGAGAGGTCGCCCGCGGCGTAGAGCCCCAGCGACGTCGCGATCATGGCGAGGCTGGTGAGCAGCACCAACGCATCCGCCAGGCCCTCGACCGCAGCGGAGCGCACGTGCAGGGAACGGTCCGTGGCGCCCATGGCATCGGTCTGCGCGGCGAGGCCGGCGGAGCGCTTGGAGACGCCCGCGAACTGCACGGTCTCGGCAAGGCCGCGCAAACCATCGAGCACGTACGCGCTGATGGATCCCGCCGCATCGCGTGATGCCCTGCCGGCGTTTCCGCACAGCTTGGACGAGGCGATGGGCATGATGGCGCCCAGCACCAGGTAACCCGCCAGGGCGATGGCCGCCAGCGGCAGCGAGTGCGCGCCGATGAACGCGAGCATGATGGCAGAGGACGCGATGGCGATCGCGATGGGCGAGATGGTGTGCGCGTAGAACACCTCGAGCAGCTCGATATCGGCGGTCACCAGCGATACCAAGTCGCCGCGGTCGCGCCCCTCGAGCTTGGCCGGGGCGAGGCGTCGCAGCGCAGCGAAAACGTGGTCGCGGATAAGGGCGAGCAAGCGAAACGCGATGTAGTGGTTTGCCAGCTGCTCGCCGTAATGCAACGGTCCGCGCAGCACGCCGCACGCCACCGCGAGCACGCAGGCGCTCGCGACGGCGAGGCCCGTCCCCTGGCCTGCGGCGGCCATGATGCCGTATCCGCCAAAGGCCGCCACAAACGTCGCCGCCAACGATCCCGCCGTGCCCAGCGCGACGGCGAGTGCCAGGTGCGCAGCCAGCGGACGCACCAGGCCGATCATACGCGCCATGATGGAGAACGCCGAGCGCCGGGGTCCGCAGGACGAAGGCACCCCCGCAGCTGCGTGCGATGCCTGCACGGGAGCCGGTCCGGATTCAAGCGCCGCCGCGTCCACCACGGTGCCCGCGGGCATCGAGGCGCGCTCGTTCTCCTCGTCCAACGCATAGGCGGAAAGCTCATGCTGGCTGCTCCACATGCTGGCGTATATCCCGCCGGCAGCAAGCAGCTGGGCGTGCGCTCCCTGCTCCACCAGATGACCGCAGCTAAACACCAGGATCTGGTCCGCATGCACCACGGAAGCCAGACGGTGAGCGATGACTATCACCGTATGGTCCCCTGCCAGCTCATCGATCACGCGGCCGATCGCGCGCTCGCTCTCCACATCGACGTTCGAGGTGGCCTCGTCGAAGATGTAGATGGGCGAATCATGCAGCAGGGCGCGGGCCACGCAGACGCGCTGGCGCTGGCCGCCGGAAAGGTTGGCGCCGCCTTCCGCCAGCTCCATATCGAGCCCGCCGTTGGCGCGCACAAACCCAGCGATGCGGCACCGCTCGAGAACGTCCATAAGGTCCCGGTCCGTCGCATCCGGGCGCGCCAGCAGCAAATTGGACCGCAACGATCCTGCGAACAGATGGCCCGCCGTGGGCACCAGCGTCACCGCGCGCACCAGCGAATCGAGCGTGGCGTCGCGCACGTCCACGCCGCCTACTTCGAGCTTTCCCAGGTAAGAAGCCTTGCGACCGGACAAAATACCCGCCAAAGTCGACTTGCCCGAGCCGCTCTCGCCCACAATCGCCACCAAGCTGCCGCGGCGCATCGAGCAATTCACCTGATCAAGCACCACATGTTCGCCGCGGGCACCGCCCTCGCCGTAGGAGTAGCCCACGCCACGGCACACGATGTCGCCGCGACCGTCCAGTTCGCGCTCGCCGCGCGGCGGTACCGGTGCGTCCAAAATGCGAAACATGGTCTTAGCCGCACTCATGCCGTTCATGGTCGTATGGAACAGCGAGCCCAGACGACGCATGGGCAAGAAGAACTCCTGCGACAGGAACACAACCAAAAAGGCACCCGAAAAGCCTATGGCGCCGGACGCCAGCTGCAGCACCGCCACCACAATACCCGCAGCGGCGCCGCCAAAAGCGACCAGGTCCATCACGTTGATGGAGTTGAGCTGCACGCGCAACATCTTCATGGTCGCGCGGCGAAAGCCCTCCGACTCGTCGTTCATCCGCTTGTGCCAGCGCCCATCCGCCTGATAGATCTTCAGCGTGGTCAGGCCCTGCACCGCCTCCAAAAAGCTGCCGCCCAAATCCACATAGCTGCCCCAATACTCGGCAGCCACCTTCTTGGCGTTGCGCATCACCATCATGATGGAAATGGGGATGAGTGGGACGATGACCAGCAGCACGGTCGCCGGCAAGCCCGCCTGCCCCACTAGCGCCGCAAACAGGGTGACGGGGGCAAGTACCGCGTAGAACAGCTGTGGCAGGTAGCCGCCAAAGTAAACCTCGAGCTGTTGGGCGCCCTCGACGCTGGTTTGCACCGCCTCCGCGGTGGACACCTGCTCCGTGTACGCCGGGCCCATCTGGACCAGCTTGTCGTACACCAGCTGGCGCACCTGGCGCTTGGCCGCGAAGGCCGCCTTGTCGCCGGCGCGCTGGGCCGCATAGATCGAAATAGCGCGGACGATGATCAGCATCGCAAGCGTCAACAACGTGCGAGCGTCGAACGCCGCCGCGCCCGCAGCCGCCGCACCAGAGCCAATTCCGGACGCCGGCATCCCCGCAAGCAGCGCGGCGAACACGTTGCCGATCGTTGCGATGATGGCGATATTGCATAGCAAGGCGATCCATTTTGCTGCGACCGATCCAACAATAAGCGGCATAATGCCTGGTACAAGCGACAGCAACCTCTTATCGAACATGCAACGAGCTCCCTACAGTTAGCCTTATCTATGTTAGCTATGGGATACTTTATCTAGCTCATTATGACGCCATTTTGTATGAACGGTCTAACATTTTGTTCACTATGGCTAACACAGAACAGCTTCCCAGCCATTCACGAGGTCGCCTACCAACACCAACAACCCCTCCGTGCAAGGATGGGCCAAAAACGCGTTAGTGCGGAAAGGGCGGAGTGTCAAAAAACGCGTTAGTGCGGAGATTTGGTCAAATAGCGCGTTAGTGCGGTTTGGAAGCGGCCCGGGACACCTTTCTTATGCATAGACCGGCATCGTCCAAGCCTTCTAGCTTGGATGATGTAAACACCCTATTCATAAGGTACCCTTACTATAACCTCGCCCGGACCGCACTAACGCATTATTTATCGCGATTTGAACCGCACTAAGCCATTATTTGGTCCAACCTCCGCACTAAGTCGATTTTTGTCCCAGCGTGCTCCGAGACGTCTTCCCCGTTGCGTCCAATCGCACCGCGCCCCCGCTCGCCTCGCCCCACCGCCTCGCCCCACCGCCTCGCCCCACCGCCTCTCCCCGCCGCCCCATCTTTAAGCATTCTTAAACCCCGCTTATAACTCTCCCAAGGTCCGGCCAGCATTATAAAGATGCACGGCAACCGCATCAGAGAGGAGGCGCGGCATGCACCCCGCCGACGCCATAAACATCGCGATCGACCTTGCCATCATCGCTGCCCTCGCCTATCTTCTGTTCACTTCGCAAAAAGGAAGGTGACCCCATGCTCAACCTGTTGCGCTCGGACCTCTACCGCATGACCCGCATCCGCGGCTTGCGCGGCGAACTTTGGCAATACGCCTCGGTGCTGCTCTTTATCTCCTGCCTCGAGGCGGGCCTCACCTGGTTTATCTTGCAATCCGGCTTGGGTCCGGCGGAAAACGCCAACCTCATCAAGGAGCTGGCGACGCCGTCCTCTTTCCTGGGAAGCACCATGCTGGGATCCTTCTCCGTCCTCGCCCTGGCCGCGTCGTTCGGCATGGTCGAGCACACGTTACCTGATCTCTCGGAGGGCTATGTAAAATGCCTGGTCTCCTCCCCGCGAGGGCGCGCTTTGTATTTGGGCGAGAAGATTCTTCTCGCCGGCATTTGGTCCGCCCTCATGCTTGCCCTGGGCTGCACCTTCCACCTGGTGATCTTGCAGGTCTTCCTCACCATGCCCTACGGCTTTGCCATCCAGGGGCCGGACAGCCCGCTCGCCTTCGCCCTCTGGCTTCTAGGCGCATGGCTTGCAACCTGGGCAATCACGGTCATCGCCATGATCGCCGTAGCGATCTTCCGCAAAAAGCTCCCCGTCTATATCTTCGCGTTTGCCCCTATCAGCGGCCTATTCCCGCTTACGCTCAGCGCGCTCGCGTTCTCGTCTGGCGGCATGCTCTCCTTCCTGCAACCCATCGCCCCCGCGCTCACCAGCATAGCCGCTTGGATGCCCAGCTCCGTACTGAAGGCGTTCTCCAACGGCGCCAACACCATGTTCGATACCGCGACAACCCTGCCGCTTATCGGCGCCGTGCCCGGCTGGGCATGGGGCGCAGTCACCGGCGTCATCTGGATTCTCATAGGAAGCGCGGCCTACATCGCCATCAGCAAACGCCGCGACCTGTAACGACCGCGCCCGTGCCGAGGGGCAATGCGGCCCGCACGCCGCAGCCCGCACCGCCCCATCTTTAGCAATTCTTTACCAGCGTGCCGTCCGCCGCGCGCCGCCACTCCTGCCATACTCAAACCATCCTCGTCCTCAGGAGCAACCATGTACGCCATCCAAACGCACGACCTCACAAAGATCTACGGCAAGAAGCACGCCGTCGACCATCTCAACATGACCGTCCACGAGGGCGACATCTATGGATTCGTCGGCAACAACGGAGCCGGCAAGTCCACTACCATGAAGATGATCGCCGGGCTTGCCTCCCCCACCTGGGGCGAGATCGAGCTCTACGGCCGGCCAATCGGGGCTCATCCCGCACGCGGCAATGACGGCGGCGTAAACGCGACCCAAACGCACCACGTGGGCGCACTCATCGAGGAGCCCGGCGTCCTCAAGGCCCACTCCGCCTTCGACAATCTCATGATGAAAGCGCTCGCCATCGGCGTCATCAACCCCAAAGAGCACTGCCGCGACCTGCTCAAGCTGGTCGGCCTCGCAGATACCGGCAGCCAGCCCGCCAAAAAGTTCTCCTTGGGCATGAAGCAGCGCCTGGGTCTGGCCCTCGCGCTGGTCGGCACGCCCGACCTCCTGCTTTTGGACGAGCCTTTCAACGGCATGGACCCGCAGGCCACGCGCGACATGCGTCAAGCGCTGGTCCGGCTCAATCGCGAGCGCGGCGTTACCATTGTCATTTCCAGCCACGTGCTCGACCAACTCAACCGTATGGCCACCCGCTACGGCGTGGTCCGCGACGGCGCACTGGTCCGCGAGATCACCGAGGCGCAGGTTCACGAATCCTGCGGCAGCTCGGTGCGCATAAAGACCGCCGATCCCGCCCGCACCCTCGCGATCCTGGAAGAGCGCCTACCCGGCGCAAACCTTCGCGCGCTGCCCGACCAAGCGATCTCCATCTCGCTCCCCAGCCTCGTGCCCGCCGCATCCGCATCCGCCCCCGCCGCGCCCGCCGCATCCGCAACGTCCAGCTCTTCTGCAACTGATCCCGCCCCCGCCGCCCAGGCCGTCGAGCACATCTCCCGCATCCTTCACGACGCCGACCAGGTTGTACTCGAGCTCTCCGTCACGGAGCGCGATATCGAGGACTACTTTGTCGAGCTCATGGGTACGCCTGCACCCAAATAACCCCCCCGGCCTGCAGCCAGCCTCTGCAGCCGGCCTCCGTAGCCCGCACCCTCGCGACCTATACCCGCGGCAGCCTTAGCAGCCTGCCCCTCAGCCGCCCGTCACTTCGAAAGGTCTCACCATGCTCGGCCTTCTCAAATCAGACCTCTACCGCATCTTCAACCCAAATCGTCTGCGCGGCGAGTTCTTTGGTTGCTTTGTAGCGCTGGTCCTCATCATCGGCGGCGCGCTCGGCTTCACCGCCTTCATGCTCTCGCGGGCTTCCACCGGCTCCGGCCTCGTCACCAGCCAAGACGCCGCCGAGCTCGCCAGCGAATTCAACCTCGCCCTCGTCCACCCCTCCGCCTTCCTTGGCTCTATCTTGCTCGACGGAGCCATCCTCAACATCGTCACCATGCTCGGCATCGTCGTTGTCGCCTGCACGGACTTCCGCGACGGCTTCGCCAAAACCCTCATGCAGGGCTACGGGCGCGCAACCTACTTCCTCGAGAAGATCGTCTTCAACGCCATCTGGACCGCGCTGGTCCTCCTCGCCGCTTGCCTTATCGCCATCGCATTCGCAGCTATCCTGCGTTTTCCCCTGTCTTTGGACGAGGACCCCTTGCATCTTTTCGCCTGGCTCGCGCTCACCTGGCTTGGCCTGTGGACCCTCACGCTTGTGGCCCTCGCCATCGCCGTGCTCATCCGCCGCACGGGCGCCGTCAACGTCGCCATCATCTTTATCGGCGCGGGCGCCATCTCGGGCTTTTTCGACCTCTTCGCAGAGCTCTGCAGGGTATTTTCAGAGTTCAAGCTGGGCGCCTCCTCCATGTACGCCGCTGCGGGCTCGTTTGCAGAGCTTTTGCCCACCAACCTCATCAGCAGGCTCGCCCTGGGATCGCACGTGCTCTTCGAGCCCGCCACCACCCCCGGCCTCGCGCTGCCCGGCGGCTTTGCCACCCAGGCGCTGCTGGGATTTTGCATAGTCGCTCTGTTCTCCATCGCCATCATCCTCACCAAGGGCCCCAAGCGCGAGTACTAACTGCCGCGCACCCGCGCACGCACCCGCACCCATCCTCGTCCACACCCGCACGTGTCCCTGCACCACCACAAGGAGGCTCCGCCGTGGATTCCACCCTCTTCGCCATATGCATGCTCATCCTGGGCGCAGCCTTAGGCGCGCTTGCCGCCGGCGCCACCTACGCCATGGAGCTGCGCCGCATGGCCCGCTTCATCCGCGAGCGCCAGCCCCGCAGCAACGCGCGCCTCACCGTACAGGCGGCAGCCCCCGCGCTGCAAGACCTCGCCGCAGCCGTCAACGCAGAGCTTGACCGCGCTATGGAGGAGCGCATCGCCGCCCAGCGCCACACGCAGGAGTTCCAGCGCGATCTTTCCGCCCTATCGCATGACATTCGCACGCCGCTTATGGGTGCCAAAGGCTACCTGCAGCTTGCGCTGGACGAAGACTCGCCCCAAGGCCGCCAGCGGCACCTCTCCGCCGCCACGGACCGCATCGATAGCACCATCGTCCTGCTAGACCAGCTGTTCTTGTACACCAAGGCAAGCGACCCGGACCTTGTGCTCGACATGCAGCCCATCGCCTTGCGGCCGGTGGTGGAGCGCGTGTTGATCGCCCACTACCCCGATTTTGAGGCACGCGGCTGGGAGCCCGCGCTCACCTTTGAGGACCAGGGCCTTTTGGTGCAGGCGGACGAGGACGCCCTGGCGCGCATTCTGGAGAACCTCATCACCAACGCGCTGCGCTACGGGGCAAGCGCGCCCGCGCTCGCCCAGCAAACGCAAGACGGCCGCCCGGTGCTGGATGTCGCAAACCAGGTCCAAGACCCCGCCGCCATCGACCCCACCCGCCTCTTCGAGCGCTTTTATCAGGCAGATGCCTCGCGCGGCAAACAGGGCGCCGGCCTGGGGCTCGCCACCGCCGCCAAGCTCGCCACCGCCATGGGCATGCGCCTGTCGGCGAGCATACGTTGCAACCAGCTCGTCATACGGCTACATTTGAGTGTGGAGTGAATTTGTCACACATCGCGACTGCGAAGTTCCACCACATCTTGATGGCATGCGTGTGAGAAACTTTACTCTCTACACGCATGCCCCGGCGAGCGTCCACCCGCGTCTTCGCGCACGGATGCCCGTCGCATACCCTATGAGCTTGGAGCGATACGCAGCGTATGATTCTGGACCGCATAGCATCACCCGCAGACGTCCACAGCTTGGACAATGCGCAGCTTGTCGAGCTGTGCTCCCAGCTGCGTGAATCCATTCTCGCCTACTGCTCGCGCGAGGGCGGCCACGTGGCCCCCAACCTGGCGACCATCGAGCTCACGGTAGCGCTGCACCACGTCTTCAACGCGCCGGTCGATAAGATCATCTTCGACGTTTCGCATCAAACATACGCGCACAAAATGCTCACCGGCCGCGCCGCCGCCTTTACGGACCCCGCGCGCGCCAGCGAGGTCTCCGGTTTCTCCAACCCGCGCGAATCCGCCTTCGACCTGTTCTCCATGGGCCACACCTCGACGTCTGTAAGCCTTGCCTGCGGCCTTGCCATGGCTCGCGACCTTACGGACCAGGACTTTCGCGTGGTCGCCGTCATTGGCGACGGAGCGCTTTCCGGCGGCCTGGCCTTTGAAGGGCTCGATGCCGCGGGCGAGTTAAACACCGGCCTCATCATTATCATCAACGACAACGACCAGTCGATCGCGGAAAACCACGGCGGCCTGTACCAGTGCATGGCCCAACTCCGTGCCACCGGCGGCACCTCGCCCAACAACCCGTTCCGTGCGCTGGGGCTTGATTACCGCTACCTTGAGCAGGGCAACGACGTGGTAGAGCTCGTTCGCGCGCTGCAAGAGGTCCGCGACACCCCGCGTCCCGTGGTCCTGCACGTCCACACCAAAAAGGGCGCCGGCTTTGCCCCGGCGGAAACCAATCCGGAAGCCTGGCACCACGTGGGGCCCTTCCCCCTTGACGCCAAAGCTCCCGCAAGCGCCCATGGATCCGGCGCCACCTACGCGCAGATCACCGGTACGTACCTTATGGACGCCATCCAGCGCGATCCGCGCGTGGTGGCCATGAGCGCCGGCACCCCCTACATCATGGGTTTCGACCCCCAGCGCCGCGCGCAGGCGGGTCGTCAGTTCATCGATGTGGGAATCGCAGAAGAGCACGCCGTCACCTGCTCCGCGGCCCTGGCTTTGGCGGGGGCATCGCCCGTCTTTGGCGTGTACGGCGTCTTTTTGCAGCGCGCCTATGATCAGCTGTGGCATGACGTCTGCCTCAACAGCGCACCCGTCACCATTTTGGACTTTGGCGCGTCCGTGTTTGGCACCACGGCAGAGACGCACCTGAGCTTCTTCGACCTCTCCATGGTGAGCAACCTGCCCAACCTGGTTGTTCTAGCACCGTGCTGTCAAGAGGAATACCTCTCCATGCTCAACTGGGCGCTCGGCCAGCGCGCGCTGCCCGTCCTCATCCGCGTGCCCGGAGCCGGCGTCATTTCTCGTCCAGACCTTGCGCCCGCCGCGCCGGTGGACCCATCTGCCGCGGCGGCAGATCACGCAACCACCGAGCCGGCAACCATCGACTGGAGCCGACCCGCCTACCAAACCGTGCGCCGGGGCGAGCGCCTAGCAATCCTTGGCCTGGGCGATTTCCTGCCCTTTGCCGAGCAGATCGCAGATGCCGTTTTGGACGAGCTTGGGTTCTCGCCCACCGTCATCAACCCGCGCATCGCCAGCACCATCGATATGCAGGAGCTTGATCGCATCGCCGCCGACCACGCCGCGTTGATCACGCTTGAAGACGGCATAGTCGAGGGCGGCTGGGGTCAGCAGGTTGTCGTCGCGATGGCCGCAAGCGGCATGCGCATGAAATGCTACGGCATCTCCAAGGCCCCGGGCTTCCCCGACCGCTACCAGCCACAGGAACTGCTTGCCAAGCACGGCATGTCGACCGCGGGCATCTTGGCAGACGTACGGACCATGCTTGGCCTGTAGGCGCGGTTGTCCCCAAGCCGCTTTCTATAGGCTACTTTCTATAGAAAAGCTCGCGCGCCCGCTCCTTAAGGTTGGTCGCACGGATAACGCCCTCGTAAGACTTCAACTTGATCTCTGGAAACGCGTTGAAGAATCTCAGCTCTCGACGGGTCATCATGGTCTTGAGCTTTACGGGGGCAGATGCCTCCGCTCGCTGGGCGACGTTTTTCATGCGGCGCGCAACCAGGCGCAGCCCGCGGCCGCCCTCCGCGATAAAGGCGGGCATTTCCACCTTCTCGCGTACGGATTCAAACATTCCGTCTGACATCTCTGCCAGCCAGGAGTTTACGGCGCCGCTGCGCGATTTAAGCTCGGAAGCGGTATCCAATGCCGCGGCGGGAACGCGGTCGAGCATCGAGGCCGAGGCGTCTTTGAGCGATTCGTTGATCTTATCGGCCATCTCGTCCCGCAGCAGTTCGAGCTTGAGCGACAGCTGTCGCCAGCTTGCCAGGGCAAACGCCGTATCAAGGACGAGGACCCCCGCGCATGCACCCGCGATCGCGGCGAGCACCTCCCGAGGCACCGCCTGCAGCGCCGCCAGAAGAGACGGCTCGGCCGCCCTGCATATCACCACCGCGCCCGCGCCAAATAGCATGGCGCCGTACAGGCACACCCTGCCCTTGATGTTGAAGGGGAACTTGGAGTAATCCCAGAAACGCGCTCCGGTAAGTCGCTCGAGCATGGCGCCCACGCTATATTCCAGTACGCTGCACACTAGCGCCGCCGCGACAAACTGCGCGCCCACCTCGGGGATGCCGCGCAGCAAGAACCAGCACGCCAACGCGCCGGCTCCGTAGATGGGGCAGCACGGGCCCAACAGAAAGCCGCTGTTGGCAAAGTGGCCGTAGTTGGCAAGCGCGCAAATGGTTGATTCATACAACCAGCCCACAAACGAGTAGACCAAAAAAGAGATGAACAGCGCCGATAGCGGGGCTCCCGTTGCAACAAACTCAGCGAACACTCGCTACTCCCCCGTCATGCTATCGGCCTCTGCGCCCATCCTCGTCCGCACATGCCGCGATGCCGAAACGCTCGCGCCCTTGCCGGGCAACCGGGCGGCAACCGTCTCGTACAGGGCGCACCATTTATCCGCCATGCAGACAATCCATGCTTCGCGGCAAGTGGGGGGCACGGGCACCAGCGGAAACATATGACGGGCGATGATATTTCGCTCGCGCTCCGTAAGCTCGAAATCCTCCTCGGCCCGGGCGAGCGCGCAGGAGGGATGCGTGAACCCATGCAGACGATGCGAGGGGTCCGCATCATGCCAATCATAGAGAAAATAGTCATGCAGCAGCGCGCCTCGAATGAGGGAGGCGCGGTCAACTCGCACGCCCGCGCGCTCCAGCACCGAAGCGATGGCGGAGCTAGCCCGCGCGACCGATCGTACATGTTCGTACACGCTCACGGTGCCGTGCTGGATAAACCCGCGCGTCAGACCAAGCCTGCCGTCGCGCTCGAGAGCAAGCGCCGCGCGCTCGACCTCGTCCAACGCAGACCTGTCGCAGCGCTCATCGCTTGTTAGCGCATCCGTCATGCCACCGCCCTTTCGACCAGCCATCTCACGTGCGTCATCTCATACATCCGATATCACAGATACATATAATTATCCCAGCAAACCACAAAGCTGAATACCGTGCGAACCAGAATGCTACATTCTATACGTATGGTTACAAAAACTTCGTCTCCACCCCATCCATCCGTGCGCGCCGCATGCGCCCCGCGCATCGCCGACTCACGCACCGCCGAATAACAGAAAACCCGCCCGTGTGCAGTCCCCCTTACGCTAGACTGCCTAACCAGAAGGGAGACCAGCACATGGACATCAACCAGATCGCGCAGATGGCGGGAGTCTCTCGCGCCACCGTGTCGAGGTATTTCAATAACGGATACGTATCCCAGGAGAAACGCGAAATCATCGCGAAGGTTATCGAAAAAACCGGCTACGCGCCGTCGCAGCAAGCCAAGACGCTGCGCACTGGCAAGACCAACGTGGTTGGCGTCATTATCCCCAAGATCAATTCAACCTCTATAAGCCGCATTGTCGCGGGAATATCCCAGGTGGTGAACGATGCCGGCTACCAAGTGCTGCTTGCAAACACCGCCAACGATTCCGCACGCGAGGTTGAGTTTCTCAAACTGTTCCAGCAATCCAACCAAGTTGATGGCGCCATACTGGTCGCCACCATGTTTAGCCCGGAGCACTACCGCGCCATGGACGCCCTGCGCGTGCCGCTGGTCATTGTGGACCAGATAACGCCCGACCGTCCCTGCGTCTACCAGGATGACCTGGGTGCCGTTCGCACCATCACCGGGCACATATTGAAAACCAGCTCGAACCCCGCCTACATAGGCGTGGACGAGGACGATGTCTCCGCAGGCCAGATGCGCCGCGAGGGCTTTTTGGCGGCATGCGAGCAGGCGGGCATTCAGGTACCGCTCGACCATATCGCCGTGGGCGACTTCAATATTGAAGCCGGTTACGATTGCACCGAGCAGCTCCTTGATGCCGACCCAACGATCGACGCCGTTGTATGCGCGACCGACACCATCGCCTGCGGCGCCCTTACCTGCCTGCGCGACCGCGGACTCTCCGTGCCCGGCGACGTCCAGGTCGCGGGCATTGGCGATGGGGACCTGTCGCAGATTGTCGATCCTCCCCTCACAACCATCCACCACCATTACAAATCTACCGGCATCGAGGCGGCCAAGATGCTGCTGGGCTTCATGGGCAAAGACGCCGGCGCGGTGCGCGAGGTTAAGATGGGATTTGACCTGGTGGAACGCAAGTCAACGCGATAAGACGGCACTGCTTTTGATCAAGGCCCTAGAGCCCTCCGGTGCGTATGTCTCGGG
>NZ_DCJT01000010.1:8452-599114 GCF_002320115.1 Collinsella sp. UBA1693 | reverse complement strand
CCCGAGACATACGCACCGGAGGGCCTTGCGTTGTCGAAAGGTCGCTCGGTGCATCTTCTCGGCAAGGAGCGCCATCCTCTTAGCAAGGCACATAAACGAGCTTGTCGACTATTCCTATCGCGCCCGGCGCAAGCATCGCTGACTTGAAATGCCTGATACGGCTCAAACAAACAAAAGAAGGCTCCAAGCACCTCAATGCCTGGAGCCTTCCTCGATTGGCACTTGCCGTCTAGTTTACTTTGAGAAATGGACCTAGTGCTTAACCGACTTGATGCAGAGCATGCACAGGCCTCCGACAAGGGAGAATGCGATCGATACGTAGAACACGCCAACGTAGCCCACGGCGCCGATGACCGCCGCAGCGATGACAGGAGCGATCGCCTACGTCAACGTGTTGCCAAGGTTGTACACGCCCAGGAAGAATGCTACTCGCTGCTGATCGGGAATTACGCGCAGATTGAGCAGGTTGTCCAGGGAGTTCCACAAGCCCATGCCAACACCGGCGAAAAATGCATAGAGCGTAAGGCCAAGGGTGTTGCGGAACAGCAGCATGCATGCGGCGGCAACGGCGAGAGAAATGGTCGAGAACGCAACGGGGAATTTCAGCACGTTGAACTTATCCGATGCGGGTCCCGCCAAAAAGCCCATCGCGATACCCAGGACAAACATGATGGTATTGATAAGCTGAACGGAGCCTTCCGCGTTTGCGCCCAAGCCCAAGAAGTCGGTCAGGATGTACAGGATGTAGCCGGCGATAGCGAAGTTACCGATACCCTGGAACATCTTTCCGATAAGAGCGAGGTAGTAGTCGCGCCCTTGGGACCACGCGGGGAATACGCTCTTAACTGTCGTGAGCGAGAAGTGCTCCTTTTTGGCAGGGTCCTTCTGCGGCACGGCCTCATCCAAGTTGGACGGTTCGCGAACCAAAGCGCAGGCAATAAGCGAGCCTACAAGAGATATGACGCCAAAGACAAGAAAGCCCATGCGATACTGACTCAGGAAAAGTGCGCCCACTACGTTGAAACCATTATTGCCAAGCGCCATGCCAAGTCCACCGTATGCCGAGGACGCTGTGCCCTGGCTGCCTTCGGGGGCCATATCGATCCACGCGACCATGGGAGCCACGATGAAGTTGAGCGCCGCCTGACCGGCCATCCATGCCGCAAGCAGAACGGGCACGTTAGGAGCAAAAGATGCGCAGGCCATAGCCGCCGCAAATGCAGCGGCTCCACCAATGATCCAAGGAGTGCGCATGCCAAAACGCGAGCGTGTGCGATCGGAAAGGGCACCGGCGATCATGTTGGAGATCGCCGCCACGATCATGCCGGCGGTTGCAAACAACGCAACCGTGTTGACCTTATTGACGGGGTCGAGTTCCTGGATAAGGGGCGGCAAGAACAGGCTGTTCATGACGATATAGGGACCGAGCCATGAACCGGGGCCGATGATGAGGGCGGGAACAAGCCTTCTTAGCGGAATTGACGTTTTACGAGCGGCCATTTCTGCGGCGCCCTGGGTTGATGATGCAGCCATTGCGACTCCTCCCTATCGCGAGCTGGTATTGGTAACGGTGCAGTAGCTAAACGATCCGTAGGACTCATGCTGGAACGAATCGACGGCGCCAATGAAGTTGAAGAGCGCAGTGAAGCCGCCAATCTCGCCCGGCTCGCCGTTGACCCCTTCATCAGAGAGATACTCGACATCGAAGGGATCGCATAGCTGGACCCAAGAATCCTGCTCCTCCAAGCGATACAGAACCGTCGCGGAACCGTAGCGCTATAGTCGATGCGGATCTCCGCCGTTCCGGACGGAACCTCGACTTCATGGGCCTTATGCTCGATTCGGGCTCCAAGGCGCGCCTGCAAAACGCGCAGCACGCAAGACTTCTCATCATCGCTGCAGCACAGGCGGACGTAGAGCCAGTTGTTGTTGTCGTAGTACAAGCCGACTCCCGCACCTTGCGAGTAATGGACGGGAGCAAACGAAACCTTGGTCTGCAGCGTGTATTCAAACGACGTCGCAGGCGTTGCCATAACGGAGGGGTTCATCTGGGAGAACAGGGAGTCTCGTCCGTAGATGCGAAGCTCGCCATCGTAAGAGGCATCGATCCAATCCTCGCCCTGATCATGGTAGGGAGTCATGAAACGGATGCTACGGCCGTCGCCCTCGAAGCGGTCATCGATGTCAAAACGCGCCGGGTCTTGCTCCACATCGCCCGGGACATCGACATCGACCTTAGCCAGATTGCTTCCATCCGCCATGTGAATCCAACCGTCATCGGTCCAAGTCATCTTCTGGAGAGAGGTCTCGCGGCCAAGGGGATTGAGAAGCTTTCCGGGCAACGGACGACTCATGAGATGGGCGACGTACCACTCCCCTTCCGGCGTGGAGAAAAGGGACCCGTGGCCAGACTTCTGGATGGGCGAGTTCGGGTTGAACATCTCGAAATGTCCCGCATCCGGATCGCCCAGAGAATACAGGTGCTTCGGGTTCGACGTGATGATGGGCTCGTTCGACGGATCGGGCTCATAGGGGCCGAACACCGATTTGGAGCGCCCGACCTCAACACCATGGCCGTACCCGGTACCGCCGGCGGCCAAGAAGAGATAGTAGTACCCGTCGTGCTTGTAGATCTGGGGAGCTTCCGCGCAGCCGCGCGTGGTAAAGCCCTGCGTCACGCGATGCCAGCCACTAATCTTGCCGGTCTCAGGATCGACCTCGGAAATGACGATATGACCGGGATGGCGATGGCCCTCGCGAGTCTCCCATTCAAGAATGCTGATGTAGTGCCTGCCGTCCTTGTCATGGAAAAGCGAAGGATCGAACCCGATGGACGTCAGGTAGACGGGCTTTGACCATGGTCCCTCGATGCTGTCCGCCCACATGAGATACGAATCGGAATTGAACTCGCGTCCACCCATGTTGAGCATGTGGGAATATGCCAGCCAGAATCGTCCAGTCGCGGGATCGTAGGAAAGATGCGGCGCCCAAATGCCTGCCGGGGTATTGGTACCCCTTAGGTTCACCTCGCCGTTGGTGAGGGCGTAGCCCATTAGATCCCAATTCGCCAGGTCGGTCGAATGGAAGATCTGGACCGCCGGATTCCAATGGAACGTCGATGTCGCAATATAATAATCATTACCTACACGAAGAATTGAAGGGTCCGGTGCCATGCCTGGGATGACGGGGTTGCAGATGGTTCCCATACCATATCCTTTCGCTATATTTGCAGGTTGTTGGGGTGGTTTTTCGTTATCAATATGGTACGGTCTTCTTAATTCAAGATTTTCCTTACAGGAAAGTTAGTCATGAAGGTCAGCTAACGAGGTAAGAATTCTCACTTTTTTTCTTCTTTTGCAAAAGCTGAACGGCATTTATGAAGGGGTGAACGGTATGGAACAAAAGCATCATGAAAACGTGGTGCCCAACCTTCGCAACGGTGTTCGCTTCTACTATTCGGACGAGCCCTTTACCAACTACATCCCCTTTCATTGGCACAACAGCCTGGAGGTTGTCTGCGTAATCAAGGGCAACTTGCGCTTCACCCTCGATGGGCACGAACTCGCTGTAGGCCCGCGAGAATTCGCAATGGTACCGTCCGGCGCGATCCACGAAGTCGCCAGCACGCCTAATTGCTCCCTTGTCTTGCAGATTCCCCTTCACGCCGTTCGCCCGTTTTATGAGAACCCGGAAGCAGCGTCTTTTCGAAACGGAAGGACGGAGTATAGGGAATACCGCGAAATTGTTGAATTGCTAAATGCGATGTACGAAATACTGGAGAGCCCGGGCGAAGGAGCCTGGTTTGATTTCGAAATCTATCTGCTCAAAGTACTTAAGCATATGTTTACTAAGTTCCGCGCACCTAACGACAACACACGCGGGGCGGAAGACGTCAAAGAGATTATCACGTATCTGCACGAGCATATTCACGAGTCAATCCTGGTCAGCGACCTCGCCGATCTATTTGGATACAACCCCAGCTACCTATCGCGCATGTTCAAGCAGCGCACCGGAATCTCACTTGTTCAATACATGTACGAAGTAAAAGTCAATCGCCTGCACGATGACTTGTTGAACACGGATGAAAGCATCAAGGCTTTAACGGAGAAGTATGCCCTAAACAACTCGCGCATGACGCGCGAGGTCTTCAAGCGCCAGTACGGCATGCTGCCCAAAGACGTTAGGAAGCAACGGACGTCCAACCCCGGCGAAACCTCCTGAGTCCTCACCTTACCGCCTCGCCCAATTGCGCTAAAAGCCCCGGGTCAACAGCGGCGCTACCGTATATCGTGACTGCCTGCCGCGCGGCCCTACGGATAATTGCATCGATTTCAGGTTTTGCCGAGTAGACGGGTGCTCAGCGACCGAAAACCCGCTGGTAATTAATTACCTATCGATTTGGTATACAAAACACAATCCAATATCGATGCAATTATCCTCATGAACTGCGCAAGGCACCGCTTACGAGCGCGATGACCAACTTCAATCCGCCCACTCACCTGGCATGCAAAAACCATTCGCCGTCATTTTTCTACCGCTGGCGACACTATGTCCGCAAACTCATTGGCAACCACGCGCCCTCGGTGTATGTATATCGTTGTGGGAACGATTCCATATGAGAACGAACACACATACTTCTACCTCTCATTTAGAAGAGCAATGAAGCAGTTTGTCCTCTATACTGAAACCAGGTTCCACATTGCAAGCGCACCGATTCGAACGGGAAGGAACGCATATGGCACTCGATCACAGACTCGCCGCGCAGCAGATCCTCGACGCCGTGGGAGGAGCGGACAACGTAGTCTCCGCCGCCCACTGCGCAACGCGCCTTCGCCTGGTCATCGCCGACGACTCGAAGGTGAACCAGCAGGCCGTCGACAACGCAGAAGGCGCCAAGGGCAACTTCCAAGCAGCCGGCCAGCTGCAGGTTATCTACGGAACCGGCACCGTCAACAAGGTCTACGACGAGTTCATCAAGCTCGGCAATATCAAAGAGGCCACTAAGGAAGAGGCCAAGGAGGCCGTGGCGGAGCGTCAGAACCCCTTCATGCGCGCCATCAAGCTGCTTGGCGACATCTTTGTTCCCATCATCCCAGCAATCGTCGCGTCCGGTCTTTTACTGGGCATCATGAGCGCCCTATCCTTCATGAACACCAACGGCTACCTTTCCATCGATACCTCCAGCTCGCTCTACGTCATCGCAGACCTGGTCTCCAACACCGCGTTCACCTTCCTGCAGATCCTCATCGGCTTCTCCGCGGCCAAGGCGTTCGGCGCCAACCCCTACCTGGGCGCGGTCATGGGTGCGATCCTCATCAACCCCAGCCTGCAAAACGCCTACACCGTCGCTTCCGAGGGCGTTAACAACTACCTCTCTATCTTCGGCATCTACAACATCGAGCTCATCGGTTACCAGGGCCACGTCATCCCCATCGTGATCGCTTGCTTCATCCTCTCCGTTCTGGAGAAGTGGCTGCATAAGCACGTGCCGGACATGTTCGACCTCTTCGTGACCCCGCTGGTATCCGTCTTCATCACCGCGTTTATCACCATCGCCGCCGTCGGCCCCATCTTTGTCTATCTTGAGAACGCCATCCTGGGCGGCATCCAGTTCCTGCTCACCCTGCCCCTGGGCATCGGCTCCGCCATCATCGGAGGCCTGTACGCCCCCACCGTCGTAACCGGCCTGCACCAGATGTACACCGCCATCGACCTGGGCCAGCTTGCCCAGTACGGCGTCACCTACTGGCTGCCCATCGCTAGCGCCGCCAACATCGGCCAGGGCGGTGCCTGCCTCGCCGTCGCCCTCAAGACCAAGAGCGCCAAGATCAAGGGCCTCGCAGCCCCCTCTGCCCTCTCCGCCTTCATGGGCATCACCGAGCCCGCCATCTTCGGCGTGAACCTCCGCTTCGTCAAGCCCTTCGTCGCCGGCTGCATCGGCGCCGCCGTGGGAGCCCTCATCTGCTCCATCACCCATCTTGGCGCTACCGGTACGGGCGTCACGGGCATCTTCGGCATCCTGCTGTGCCTCAACCAGCCGCTGCAGTACATCATCATGTTCGCCGCCACGGCAATCGTAGCCTTCGCCGTGTCCTTCATTCTCTACAAAGACCCCGTTGAGGCGTAAAGCCATTCGTAGCCCCTTCTTGGATACCGCATCGCCAAGCCCGACCAGCTTTCCGATACGGTATCGCTCTAAGCCGGCAACGCACAACCATAGGAGCGCGTTCGCGCCCGCCCAAGCAACCCACATCCCGCTTTAAAAATAAAGGAGCACGCACAATGACAACCAATCGCTGGCGTATGGGATTCCATCTCATGCCTCCCACCGGCTGGGTTAACGATCCCAACGGCCTGTGCTATTTCAAGGGCCTCTACCACGTCTTCCATCAGTACAGCCCGGATTGGCCAAACGGCAGCGAGCGCGGCTGGGGCCACGCCACCAGCCCGGACCTGGTTCACTGGACGCACCACGGCATGGTCATCCACCAGGATATTCCAGAAGATGCCAACGGCGCGTACTCCGGATCGGCCTACATCGTCCCCGGCGGCGACGCGGACGGCAGCGACCTTTTGCGCCTGTACTACACCGGTAACGTCAAAGAGCCCGGCGCCCATGACTACATCTACTCCGGCCGCCAGGCGAATGAGATTCTCATCGAAACCACCGATGGCTTTGACCTGGGCGAAAAGCAGGTGCTACTGCGCAACGCCGACTATCCGGACTTCTGCAGCTGCCATGTGCGCGACCCCAAGGTGTGGAGTCAAGACGGCAGCCTGCACATGCTTCTGGGCGCTCGCGATATGGACGATGAGGGCCTTGCGCTTATCATGGAGTCTCAAGACGGCCTTAGCTGGACCACCGCCTCCACGGTACGTCCCACATCTCACTTTGGTTTTATGTGGGAGTGCCCGGATCGCATCGCGCTCGACGGCTTCGAGTACCTGTCCTTCTGCCCGCAGGGCATGGCAGAGCTCCCCTGGGCAAACGGCCTGCGCGACCAGTCCGGCTACATCCCGCTGCCCGCTGCGGTCAAGCTCATCGGCTGCGAGCACGTCAACCCCGCGCTCTTCCGCCGCTGGGACTTTGGCTTCGACTTCTATGCGCCGCAAACCTTCACCGACCCCCAGGGCCGCACCATCCTTATCGGCTGGATGGGCCTGCCCGAGCCGCCGTTCGACTCCGCGCCGGATAACCTCGACTGGATCCACTGCCTCACCGTGCCGCGCGTACTCACCCGCTGCGAGGACGGCGTAGTCGCAATGGCGCCCGCTCCCGAACTCGAACAGCTCCGCGGCGAACAGGCGTCCTTCGCACATGTTGACAGCGCCCCGGCGCAGACCCGCACGGCAACCCTAGCCGCCCACCGCGCAGACATCGTCGTCGATGGCATCAGCGGTCCATTCGACCTCACGCTCGATGGCGCGGCTCGCATCGCCTTCGCGGACGGCGAGCTCACCCTCAGCTTTGACGACGGCGCGCAAGGCATCGGCCGCGGTCGCCAGACGCGCACTGTCAACGTCAACGCACTTGAAAACCTGCGCGTCCTGGTAGACAACTCCGCTCTCGAAATCTTCGCCAACAACGGCCGGGAGGTCTTCTCCACCCGTTGGTTCCCCACAGCAGACCAGCTCGACATCGCCATCCAGGGAACCGCCGAGGAAGCCCGCGTCTGGCCTATGGGCGACGGTATGGAGGGTACGTATTAACAGCATCGTTACACGCGCAAACCCCTCATCCGTCATATCATCCAAGTAGGCAATTACAAAGACACGTTACGAGAAAGGATGCACATGGCCTCCAAGTATTCCATTACCGCCCTGGGCGAGCTCCTCATCGACTTCACCGAGGTGGGCACCTCGCAAAACGGCCAGAAGATGTTCGAGCGCAACCCCGGCGGCGCGCCCGCAAACGTCCTGGTCGCCGCTCGCAAGCTCGGTGCTACCACCGCGTTCATAGGCAAGGTGGGCGACGATATGCACGGCACCTTCCTGCGTGACACCCTCGCCGGCGAAGGCGTCGATACCACCGGCCTCATCCTGGACCCCAACGTGTTCACCACCCTGGCGTTTGTAGCTTTGAACGAGCGCGGCGAGCGCGCATTCTCCTTCGCCCGCAAGCCCGGCGCGGACACCTGCCTTAACGCCCGCGAGCTCGCGCTCGACGTCATCGACGCAACCCGCGTCTTCCACGTGGGCTCGCTCTCCCTCACCAACGAGCCCGCCCGCAGCGCAACCCTCGCTGCGCTCGACCGCGCCCGCGAAGCCGGCTGCGTGCTTTCCTATGACCCCAACTACCGCAGCAGCCTGTGGGCATCCGCGCAGGTCGCCCAGTTGCAGATGCGCTCCATCGTCAACCGCATGGACCTTATGAAGATCTCGGACGAGGAATGCGAGCTGCTCACCGGTACCCGTCACCCCGAGAAGGCGGCGGAGACCCTGCTCGAGAAGGGCGTAAAGGTCGCCGTAGTCACCCTTGGCGGCGCTGGAGCCTACGTTCGCTGCGCCCAAGGCGGCGCCTACGTCGAGGGCTTCCCCACCGATATCGTCGACACCACCGGAGCGGGCGACTCGTTCTGGGGCGGCTTCCTCACCGCCTTCTGCGAGAGCGGCGTCGATGCGGCAGACGTCACGCTTGAACAGGCTTGCGGCTTCGCCCGCTTTGGCAACGCCGTCGCATCGCTTTGCGTTCGTGGACGAGGAGCCATTCCGTCCATGCCCACGCGCGGCGAGGTTGAGGCGCTTCTGGCTCAGCAGCAGTAGGACGAGTAATACCTAACAGAGAAGGCCCACCGGACTTATCTAAGGGATGTGTTCGCCGCGCTTCGCGCGTCTCAGAACATCCCTTAGATAAGCCGGTGGGCTTTTTTGCAAGCTGAAACTTAAAAATCGATGTTACTTATCTTAACACCGGGGAGCACGCGTAATCCTATGCGCATCCGCCCCTTTCCATCCAGGCCGTCGACGCCCAACAAGGTGATACCCTTACGGCAATCCATGCTCTCGATGAGGTGCTCGTTGCCCACCAAGGGACCCTGCAACACCGTCATGTTGTCCCTCTCCTTCACGCCCGTGCTCAACGAAACCACCCTGTCGCCGGGATCGGTCCATGCGCGGACGAGTTCAGCTGCGGGGGACACCAGCGCAGCGGGCTCACCGCCCACTTCGACGACGTGAGCATGCTCGGAGAGCTCGGCGCAACCCTTTACAAGGGCATCGGGAAGTCGCGTCGCCACGATGATGTAACCGGGCCACAAGGGCTTCAGCACGCGCTTCCACTCGCCGTGAAACTTCTGCTCAACCTCGAACTTGGGAAAGAACGCCTCTTCCAATCCACAACCCTGAAGCACACGCGAGATGCGGGACGCCATCGCCTCCTCCCTCCCCACGCCAACATGGACAGCGTACCAACCCTGGCGATTGTCCGTCATACCATGCAACCTCCTGCACGCCGGATAGCCAACGTGCTACACAAAACCGACAGCACCTCATCGGCACCGCTGGATAATCCGCCTATTCGCCTATACAAAGGAGGGGCAGCCGGGAAACTCCGCCCAGCTGCCCCTAAGTATTAATCGGTCTCTACGCGTACATCAGGTTGATGAAGCGCATGAGCACCGCTGCCACCTCGGCGCGCGCGGCGCCGTCGGTGGGGTTGAGCTCGCCGGTCACGTCGTCGCCGGTGAACAGGCCGTTCGCCACGGCCCAGGACATGGCATCCTTGGCGAAGCCGGAGACCTCACCGGCGTCCGGGAAGTCGATCTCCGCGCGCTTGGAGACGTCCATGCCCAGGTACCCGGCGTAGCGCATCAGGAAGACGGCGACCTGTTCGCGGGTGACGTCGGCGTTACCCTGGAACTGCTTGGTGCCGCCGGGCATGTCGACGCCGGAGAGGATACCCTCCTCCAGCGCCCACGCGGCCGCGTCGGCGTAGAAGGCGTCGGAGGGCACGTCCGCGAGGGAGCCCTCGCTCGCTGCCCCGGGGTTCAGCTCCAGGTTATGGAGCATCGCGACGAACATGCCGCGCGAGGTCTTGCCGTAGCCGTCGATGACGCGGGAGCCATCGGGAAGCGCCACGCCGTTGACGATGCCGCGGGCCGTGGCGAAGTCCACGACGTCGCCTGCGAACCAGTCGGCGTCGGTCACGTCGGGCATGTCCTTGGCGGCGTCGACCACCTTGATGACGACGTTCCCGGTCGCCTCGAAGACCACGTTGCCGTCGTCGTCCACGGCGCACTTCGGGATGACGGTCTCGTTGCCCTCGGCGTCCACCGCGAACACCACGATTCCGTAGTTCGGCTCGGAGCCATCGTCCTTGGCGACCGGAACCGTCACCTGGACGGGCTTGTCGGCGGTGACGGAGGAGGGCACCTTGACCTCGACCTCGGGGGCCTTGTCGACGTCCGTCACGGGCTCGGCGTCGGCGAGCGGCAGCTCCACCCTGCCGGATTCCGCGTCCTTCTTGGAGACCGTCACCTCGGTGGACGTGACGTTGCCGTCCCCGTCCTTCTTGACCACGGACTCGGTACCGGTCGCGGTCTCATGGGTGATGGTCTGCGAGCCGTCGGGCTTGGTCACCGTCGTGGTGGTGGAGCCGTCGGGGTTCTTCTCGACCTCGGTCTTATCGGACGAGGAGGGCGGCGTCACGGGACGGTTGGATACGGTGAGGGTACCGGTCCCATAGGAGACCTCATAATTGTCGGACGCCTCCGCGCCAGCTGCGACGATCTTGACGGAGCCGGGCTTGGTCATATCAGGAGTAGACTCGTAAGAGAGAGTCGGCGCTTTTTCAAGCTCGTCATCCCCACAAAGGCCCTCGATCTTGTACGCCTTTTGGTCCAGGGTCGGCACCGCATCGCCCACGTAAGCGCTCATATTGTTCGGAGTGATCGTGAGAGCGGCCTTCTCGATGACGAGGCCAGCTGCGATACGCGCGTGGTAGGCGGCGCAATCAGCGTCTTCATCACGGGAAACCACTACGTCATAGATGCCTGCAGCAATCGGGTTATCAACCTTCTCGCGATTCAAGTAATACTCAATCGTGTAGTCCCCGTCGATTTTGAACTGCTTCTGGGTCCCGTCGTAGGTGACAACCGTATCAGAAAGCTCCGGATCGAGGACATCCTTATCGGTCCAAACCGCGTACAGGGTAACGTCCCCGCTCTCCGCGAGGTTCAGCACTTCTGTGCCATCCGAATAATCGACGGCTTCGTCGTTAGCCTTTTCCTGAGTCGTCGCCCAACCGGCGAATTTCTTTCCGCTCTTGGTGAACGTATTATCCGGAAGCGTTGCCAGGGAGTCGTAGGTCGCCTCGACGTCCGCCATCGAACCATCGCCACCGTTAGAATCGAATTTGACGGTGTACCTGTTTGCCTTCCACTGAGCATACAGCGTGGCACCGCTGGGAACCTTAGACACCTTCTCCTCTGCCGAATAGCTCGTACCTACACCATCGGCAGAAGTATTCCATCCGATAAACTGGTATCCGGTCTTCTTGAAACCGTTTGTGGAGATGGTCGTTTGGGCATCTTTCTCGACAACGGCCTGATTCGCCATCGAGCCGCTATCCGCACCGTTCCCATCAAAGGATATCTGCCTCAGCCATTTTGCATAGTAAACCTTATTGCGTACGAGACTCTCTGCCTTATTCGAGGAAAAACCTGGGTCGTCGAACCATCCATCGAATTTAAAGGCACCTTTTGTTGCATCCGGTAAAGTCGTATCGCTACTCGTTGTGAGACAAAGCTGGCCTTGATTGTCATATTGAAGAACTCCGACACCGCTGCCAAGGGCAACGGAAACGAGGTCGTCGCCATCGTATGCAGATATCTTGCCAATAGACCCCTTGTTACTCAGAACTTCAACAACATAGCTCTTTCCGCTACCTTCGAGGCGACTACTGCCCTTATATACGACCTCATCGATAGACCCTTCATTATCAAGCTGCCAAGCTATTCCATCTTCAACGCTAATAGCTCCAATCGCACCTTTATTCCTAACCAATAGGTTCCCGCCATGGAAATTGATCGATTTTATCGTGCACTCGGCGCCAATGTTTAAGGTGCTGTTGCTAGATATCTCCAGCTCATCCTGATTAACGTTGGAAAGCGTCACCATCCTGAGGCTTCCGATCTCGCCAATCTTTGCTCCTGAGCTGATAGATGGAATAGCCCCATCCTTCCCCTGGAGAATTGCTCCCGTGTCGTATCCCCAATCCAGTGTCTTTTCAGAACCATAACCTCCAATTCGGCGCCCGATATAAAACGCAGAAGAGGTGTCGCCCGAAGGAAGCGTCGCGTTTTCGACATTACACGTCTCCCCTCCTTCAAACACTTTGGCATTAGAGACAACGTTGCCAGCAACCCCTCCGACATATACATTGTTACCCTGCACACCGTATTTAAGAGAACCTGAAAAAGAGCCTCCATCGATAAGCGTCGCAAGAGTTGACCTTCCGATAAGACCGCCTATGTTGACCATACCGTTATCATTCTTGGAGCCCTTCGAATTCTCTGAAGAGATATTCATATTTGACGAGCAGTTTTCTATCTTTAGCTCATATTTAGAATCTCCAACCGATTCATTTTTCAGATCGGTAGCGATGAAGACCATGCCTCCGCCGAAAACGCCGCTCATTTTCGCAGAGCCCCCGCTGTGGCACCCCACCATTACAAACGGTGTTACAGAATTACCGTACGCCCTACCAACCAGACCGGCTATATTCTTGGCATTGGAAGCGTCCATCGTCACAGAGCACCGATCAAACAGGCAGGCTTCCCCCTCGCCGATAACTCCGCCAATCTGGGAATCTTCAAGTGAATACCCCTTGACCGTCGCCCTCTCTACAACAACCTGAACAAACGATGCGTTAGTAGCCTTACGACCGACAACAAACGAATAATTCCCATTTAAATTATCTGAGGGATCAATTGAGGGGGCAACTATCTTGAGGTTAATAATCGCCGAGCTATACAGCTTGAGGTAGTCATCGCCAGACTTGTAAGACGAGATGATATCGCCCGTTGCGCCCCCAATGACGTCACCCTTTATTTCGCCAAACAAAGGCTTGACCATGCCCTCAATCGAATGGCCGCCTCCGTTATACACGCCTCGAAATGTTCCAGATATATAAGGTGTCGAAAAATCACCGACAGCAATGCTGCTAAAAGAAATGTCCTTCGTCTGTCGATAGTAGATTGCGCCCGCACCGCTCTGGGCGGCGGCAGCTTCAATATCTTTTATTTTTAGCAGATCATTGACGCTGCCGATCTGATAAGGGTCTTATACAGTACCATTTCCAGCCAAACCCGATGCGGCTTTGTCAGCTGAATCGCCAACTAGCCCCACCTCCATTTCGGAAGTCTCAGGCACTTCGCCCGCTTGAGTAGCCAACGCAACAGCAGGCAATCCCGAAGCAAGCCCTGCGACAAGTCCAAGCGCAGCTCCCGTTGCAGCAAGTTTTTTCTGCATTTCTTCCTCCCCCACTCATCATCGATGCCAGCACACCAATGAAACGGATTGCTTATTCCGTTCGACAGGGGTGTTCAATATAAGTAGCCGAAGTCCTTATCGCAGCTCACTAAAAGATGTCATATTGCTTCAAGGTCTATTTTGAAAATACTGTCCTCATGGTTTCAGATTAATAACCAGCTGTTTTATACTGTTGGAAGGTAATAAGCATTCCTCCTTGTTCTATCAGAGAACCAAACCCAATCCATCGAGTGTTCTGCGATGTTCTTCCCCTGATGTGGCGAGGTAGATGCGGGTGGTCTCCACTGATGAATGGCCCAGGACGTCGGCGAGCTTTACGATGTCACCGCTTGTCTGGTAGAACGTAATGGCGAAGAGATGCCGCAGGTTGTGCGGAAAGGCTTTGCTGGGATCCACGCCCGCCGCAACGCTTATGCACTTCATCCTTCCCCAAAGACGCCGACGCGAATACGGCAGCCCGTCTTCGTCCACAATGACCTGGCCAGAATGAATGCCACGGGTATCGCAGTAATCTTGTAGCTTCTCCTTTAAACGCAAGGGCAGCATGATCACGCGGATCTTGCCCTTGAGAGAGATGTCGACGCGACCAGCGCGCACCACCTCGACCGTGATGTAGGCAAGCTCGCTTACGCGAATACCCGTGGAAGCAATGGTTTCCATGGCAAGCGCAACAGGGATGTCACCCACCTTATATACCTGCCGGACGAGCGCGCGATACTCTTCCAACGTAAGATCGCGTGAAGAATCGCGAAACGCCTTGCGTTGAACGCGCAGGTAGCGCGTCTGCAGGTCATACCAGCCGGCGTAGCGAAAGAACCCGTTTGCCGCCGCGATGGCGGAGTTAACCGAGGATGGCGACATGCCCTGCTCGGCGAGGCGGTGCTTCCACGTAAGAACTTCCTCCTTTGTCGCGGGCCGTCCGTTGAGCCATTCTGCAAGACGCGCTATGGAGCGCTTGTACTTGCTGACGGTACTTGGGGCGCGCTCCGCCTCGCGCAGGTAAACAACGTAGCCGGCCTGAAGCCTGGGTGTGATGATTCGCTTTGTTGCAGATTGGCGCATGGGTTTTCCTCCAACCGTATCGATGTGCCACGATTTGAGCGAACGATACCGCTGGAGGAATGCCACGAGAAAACGCTTTGTTTGCCTGCATAATCACTCACCGGCTTCTCGCTCAAAACAAAACCGCCCGCGTCGGATGAAACGCGAACGGTTCTGTTTTGAGTATTTGGAGTGAATAAGCACGATTGCGAGCAAATGCTCGCCAAGGGCATTAGGTAGCCTATGCCAGCCCCAGCGCCATTCCAATCGCGTGGACCGCGAAGGCGATGATCCAGGCGACTGCCACCTGCAGCGCGAACACGGCGAGCGCCCACTTGGCGCCCAGCTCGTTTTTGACCGCGCCTATAGCGGCGACGCAGGGCGGGTAGAGCAGCGTGAATACCAAGAAGGTATATGCCGTAAGCGGGGTGAACAGGGCCGCGAGCGCGGAGGCGGACTCCGTGCCCAGCAGGACTGAAAGCGTGGAGATAACGCTCTCCTTCGCAAGCAGGCCCGTGACCAGCGCGGTGGATGCGCGCCAATCGCCAAAGCCCAGCGGGGCGAAGATGGGCGCGAGCAAGCCGCCCAAGCCGGCGAGCAAGCTGTCGGCCTGATCGGTGACCACGTTGAGCTGGAAGTCGAACGTTTGCAGGAACCAGATGACCACGCTAGCGGCGAAGATGATAGTGAACGCACGCGTGATGAAGTCCTTGGCCTTGTCCCACGCCAGCATGACGGTGGTCTTGGCGCTGGGAAGGCGGTAGTTAGGCAGCTCCATGATAAACGGCACGGGCTCGCCCTTGAACGCGGTGTTCTTGAAGATAAGCGCCACCAGCATGCCCACAACGATGCCCAGGATATAGAGGGACACCATCGCAAGAACGGATCCTCGTCCAAAGAACGCAGCGGTAAGCAGGCCGTATACAGGCAGCTTTGCCGAGCAGCTCATGAACGGCGTGAGCATGATGGTCATCTTGCGGTCATGCTCGGAGGGCAGGGTACGGGTGGACATGATGGCGGGAACGCTGCAGCCAAAGCCTACCAGCATAGGTACGAAGCTGCGTCCAGAAAGGCCAAAGCGGCGCAGCACCTTGTCCATTACAAAGGCGACGCGCGCCATGTAGCCGGAGTCTTCGAGCATGGAGAGGAACAAGAAGAGCACCACGATGAGCGGCAAGAAGGAAAGCACGCTGCCCACGCCGGCGAAGATGCCGTCGATGATGAGCGAGTGCACCACCGGGTTGACGCCCCAGGCAACCAGGCCGGAGTCCGCCACCGTTGTGAGCGCGGCGACCGCTTCTTCCATAAGGCCTTGCAGCCATGCGCCAATCACGCCGAACGTGAGCCAGAAGACCAGACCCATGATGACGAGGAACGAGGGAAACGCCGTGAAGCGGCCCGTGAGAATACGGTCAATGGCGAGCGATCTCAGGTGCTCGCGGCTCTCGCGAGGCTTGACCACGCAGCGGCGGCAAACCTCGCCGATGAAAGCGAAACGCATGTCAGACAGGGCGGAGAGGCGGTCTTTGCCGGACTCCTCCTCCATCTGCGAGATGATGTGCTCGAGCGCGTCCAGCTCGTTCTCGTCCAAATGCAGGGCCTGGCGCACCAGCTCATCACCCTCGACCAGCTTGGTCGCCGCGAAGCGCAAGGGGATGCCGGCGCGCTTGGCGTGGTCCTCAATCAGATGCGCGACCGAGTGAATACAGCGGTGCAGGGCGCCTGCATCCGGACCGTCCGCAGAGCAGAAGTCCAGGCGGCCGGGGCGCTCGCGATGGCGCGCCACGTGCAGGGCGTGCTCGACCAGCTCGCCGGTGCCCTCGTTCTTGGCAGCGGAAATGGGGACCACGGGGATGCCGAGCATGCTCTCGAGCAGGTTGACGTCGATGGTGCCGCCGTTTGCCGCGACCTCGTCCATCATGTTGAGGGCGAGGACCATGGGGCGGTCGAGCTCCATGAGCTGCATGGTGAGGTAGAGGTTGCGCTCGATATTGGTGGCGTCGACGATGTTGATGATGGCATCCGGGCGCGCGGTGAGAATGAAGTTGCGGCTGACGACCTCCTCGCTGGTGTAGGGTGACAGCGAGTAGATGCCCGGCAGGTCCGTGATGACGGCCTCCGGATGGCCCTTGATCTGGCCGTCCTTGCGGTCTACCGTGACGCCGGGGAAGTTGCCCACATGCTGGTTAGAGCCCGTGAGCTGGTTGAACAGCGTGGTCTTTCCGCAATTTTGATTGCCCGCCAGCGCGAACTCCAGCGGATCGCCCGCGGGAACGGGATGCTCGCCGGGACGCGGGCGATAGGTCTTCTCGCCCAGCGCGGGGTGCGCGGTGGAGCCGCCATGGGCCTGCTCGCGCTGCTCCGCGTGCGCATCATGGATGTTCTCGAGCGTGATGCGCGCGGCGTCCGCCCGACGCAGCGTGAGCTCGTAGCCGCGCAGACGGATCTCGATGGGATCGCCCATGGGGGCGTACTTCATCATGGTGACCTCGGTACCGGGGGTGAGGCCCATGTCGAGGATGTGCTGGCGCAGGGATTGATCGTCCGAATCGACCGTCGCCACCATGGCGTCCTTGCCAATGGGAAGCTTGTCGAGCCTGAGCGGCCAATCGCAGGCTACAGGCTCTTCCGGCGCGGCTTTCGTTTGCGCGGTTCGAGCACTCTGCCCGTTGGCTTCTTCATTGCTAGCCTGGCTTCTATGCTGAAGCTCTTCTTGGTTCATTCGACTCGTCCACTCCCCCAACGTATGCAACAGGCAAAAAGCACCGGACGCAGGCGATGTGGGCGGCCGCGGCGCAATGTTAGCCTAGGTAATTTCTTGGTAATCATAGCGCCTGCAAGGTCTTTTGTTGAGAGGGATTGAAAGCGCCACAGTATTAGGCCATATGGCGAGGCAGACGTCGCTTGATGGCTTCGCGCGAATACGCTCCCGCACAAATCTACAGATAGTCGTACGGCATGCGGTGCGCGATGATGAAAAACAGGCCCAGGAGCGGCATCGCCAACGGTGCGTACATGAACGCGCCGATGATAACGACCAGACGAACCGCAAGAAAGACCACGCGCATGACGGGTCCGCGCTCTTTGGTTTCGCAGGTCATGCGCACAAAGGAGCCACCGGGCGTCTTTCCATGGTTGGCCAGCGGAATAAAGAACTGGACGATGACGAATATGACGAGCGTGATCCAGGCCATGCCGGAGCCTTCCGCAAAGCGAACGTCCAGCCCGTTGGGGGTTATCAAGATGATGAGCGACCACACGCACAGCGTGGCCACAAGCACTATGACCCCATCGAGCATGAACGCCACGCTGCGGCGGACAAAGCCGGGCGAGGTGGTGATGGAATCCTCGTCGCGCTGCGCCTGAGGAAGCACGCGAGCGAGCAGCCGGGCAGCCCACCACCCCGCGACGGCACCGCCCGTGTTCCACATGAGGTCGCACACGTCAAAGGTGCGGTAGGCGTAAGGATACAGCCAAAAGAAGCCGGTGAGCTGCGCCGTCTCGATCAAAAGCGAGGTTGCAAAGCCAAGCAGCAGCGTTGTTTGAAAACGCATGCGAAACGCCCTGGACGCGATGAAGCCCAACGGCGCAAAGAACACCACGTTCATGACGATCTGCAGCACCGCCGTGATTCCGTCGCGGTAGATATCGCCCACAAACGCTATGGGGTTGAGCTGCGGCGCGATGCCGTAGGTGATGCCCAGCCCCTCGGTTCCGCTTGGCAGCGGATACAGCGTGAAGCACCCAAGGCCCAAGAAGTAGAGGACGACAAGGTACGCGCCGGCCGCGGACCAAACCTTGAGGCGCCCGTCGCGGTGGTAGAGATACGCCAAAATGGGCAGCGTAAGCATAAAGGAAGCAAAGGGCCACAGCGAGAGCGCCGCGACGAACTTATCGGTAAAGCTTAGGATGAAGCCCATCGATGTGCGCTACCTTCCCAGCTTGGAGAGAACGGACACGGCGCCGATGCAAAGCACCACCATCGCGAGCATGGAGACCAGTGCATCGCTCAATCGGCGGCTCTTGCCGGCGCGCTCGGCGCGCTCGTAGGTTGCGGCTTCCTCGTACGGGTTGACGAACTGGGGGTTCGCAAGCTGGCCGTTTACGTATTCGTTCATGAAGTCCATGGTTCCTCCCCCTGGTATCCGCGCTCGCCGCGGCAGCTGTCTTATTGCACCTCCTATACTCGCAAGATTGCGGTTGGGGAGCCATCGATTTGACTTACACTCCTCTTGCGCTTTTGTAAGGTTGAAGACGAAAGACAGATGCCGCGCAGGGCAAAGGCGCTGCCAAGGGCGCGGGCAAGGATCAAATGACCGGCGCGAAGGCAATCAAGCCGGCTTATGTAATCCCGCACAATACGGGGATTAATAGGAGAATTAGCGCTACCATGGGACTATCAGCATAGCAACCAGCATGAAAGGCGGTTCTCACATGAAGCTCGCAGTCCCCTCCCTTGGCGAAGGCGGCCTTGAGGCCCAGCGCTCCGGCCACTTTGGCCACGCCGACTGCTTCACCATCGTCACCATCGAGAATGGCGAGATCACCGGTACCGAGATTATCGACAACCCCCCGCACGAGGAGGGCGGCTGCATGAGGCCCGTCGGTATCCTGGCAGACGCCGGCATCGACGCCATTATCGCCGCCGGTATGGGCATGCGTCCCATGCAGGGCTTCGCCGCCGCCGGCATCACCGTGCTGCATGATGCCGAGACCCCGCTGGTGGGAGACGTCGCCCGCCGCGCCGCCGCCGGCGAGCTTGTCGCCATGGGTCCGGAGCACGCCTGCCATCACTAGCGGACGGCCACCCATCAACATAACGCGTCAGCACAAGAGCGCCCGCCGGTTTAAAACCTCCGGCGGGCGCTCTTTATTTCATTTGGCAAACCGCTTTGCCCGTCGTCCCCATTCGCCGCGCTCTATGGACGAGAATCCTCCTAAGCGCTGCGCAAATCGACCACGTCCAACTCGGGACGGTTGTTTACCCGCATGGGCACCACGCTGGGACCTAGACCGCGACTTACTACCAACTGCGTCTGACCCAAAACGTGGACGCCCTCGGTGACCTTTGGCAACACGCCCTGGCTAGGGGCGAAAAGGCCGCCCACACCCGGCATGCGAACCTGGCCGCCATGGGCATGCCCCGCGAACGCGACGTCGATATGGCAGCAGGCATATACGGGCAACAGCTCGGGACGATGCGTGAGCAGCAGCGTGAACGCACGGCCGCCATCCCCCGCACTCTGAAGCGCGCGGGAAAGATTCCCCTCCATAACGGATGCGGCCAGGCCGCGGGCATGCGGCGCGGTGAACGCCGGGTCCATGACGCCCGCGACGCGAACGCACTCGCCGTCGCGCGCAAGGCACACGGAACGGTTCGCCAGCACGGTCGCGCCAACACGTTTAAGAGATGCCTCTATCTGCGGATACTCGTCCAAACGCGACTCATGGTTGCCCGGCACATAGTACACGGGCGCGATGCGCGCCGCAGCGGCAACAAAGCGCACCGCGACCTCCGCACGCGTCCGGCGAGAATCCACCAGGTCGCCGGTGATGAAAATGACGTCAGGCGCGGCGCGGCGAATCGCGTTGAGCAGGCGCGCGTTGTTTGGACCAAATTCAGCATTGTGCAGGTCCGAGACGTGGACGATGCGCATGCGGTCGAACGCCTGCGGCAGGCGCGGCGATGCCACCTCTACATCCGTGCGCTGGATAGACCAGTTGGACCGGCGCGCCCACGCAAAGGAAGCCGTTGCGGCGGCGATTCCCATCATGCTTGCGAGCGCCGCCGCGGCAGCGCCGGGCGCGGAGGATTCTCGCGAACCAAACCCGGTCATCCGCAATCCCCCTCTCCGTCCCGACGGCGCACGAGGATGCGCGCGAACTCGCCAAAAATCTGCTCGAAGACGTCTATCTGCGCGCTGTTGAACGATTCGCTCGCGGTGCGATCCAGCAGCACCTCGTAATCCTTGTCCGCGCGCAGCCAGTTTTGGGGATCGAAGCAGTCGATCAACTTGGCAAGAAAGCCCACGCAAGCATCCACGGCAGCCTGGCGCTGCGGCGCGGAGGCGTCTGCCGGAAGCACGTTGACCGCGCGGCTGATCTTTCGATACTCGTCCACATAATCGCGGTCCACAATCGCGTTGAACACGCGCTCGATCTCCGCGAGCTCCGCTTCCGAATACAGGTGCGCGGCGATGCCCATGGCCAGCTGGTCGGCATCGCTGAGGGCGAGGCCCATAAAGCCGGGCTCGTCCGCAACGCGGGCAAGGCGATCCATCGCGGCAAGCGCCCCTGCGGCACGCTCCGGAAAATCCGCTGCAAGGTTTTGGGTGCGCAGATGGGCGATGACGCGACGCTGGCGCTGCAGGTGTTCGATCTGCTTCTGCAGGGCGGTATCCAGCTCCGCGAGGATATCGTCCGCAGTGGGCTGATCCGCCGGGAGACGCGGCCCGTGCTGGGAGCGCTCCGCATCGAGCTCGTCCAACATGCCGGCAACCTGGTCCAAGGGAAAGCCCAGCGAGGACAACTGGCGAATGCGCAGCACGCGCAGCAGATCCTCCGGGCGGTAGTCTCGGTAGCCGTTGGCCTGGCGCGGCGGCTCATCCAGCAGACCGATCGCGTGGTAGTGGCGCAGCGTGCGCACGGTAACGCCGGCAAGCTTTGCCAGTTCGTTGCTTCTCAAGGCCTCCCCCTTCTTACGTTGCGGCGCGCCCTTGGCGGCGTCCTTAGGCGGCATGTCAAACGGACGCGCCCTTGCACGGCCACGGCGCCAGCGGGCCAATTTGTTGGAGCGAAGACGCCGCCGAGAACCGGACAAGGGGATGCCACTCAATTATGCCCGTTTTGCATGGCGCGTTGCCTCTTCCACAGTTGCCCTCGCGTCCGACGGCTCCACTCTTGTGGGCAGCGCGCCGGCGACGAGTAGGACGGCCCCGCGAAGAATGGTTCACCGTAATACATGTATTAGAACGTGCCACTTTGAAGTGCTCAAAGTGGCACAAGATAATACTGCTGTAGGAATCTGTATTACCAAGTGCCACTTTTTCCAGAAAAAACGGCACACCTTAATACCAATCCAAAGATCGGTATTACAGCGTGCCGTTTCAGGCTCAAAAAGTGGTTCTAAGTAATACATCTGCCCATCGGGCCGCCGGAGCCGGCATCTTGCCCGCCATCGAGCCGTCAGTCGGCGAGCGAAGCCTTGACCTCGCCATCCAGGTGGCGCAGAGGCTTGGCGATGAGAGCGAGCGCGGTCACCACCACCCATGCGCCGGTAAGCACCAGGCCGGCACCGCCGATTTGCGCCGTGGAGATCAACACCGAGCCAACGAACGCGCCGGCGGGCGCAACCACCAGGTACAGGGCGTTCAGCGTGCCCATGGCAGAGCCGCGACGGTCGTCCGGCACGCGGTCAAAGGCGAAGAAGCCCAGCAGGGCGGACGCCGGACCGGCGAACAGTCCCAGCACCGCCGCGGCGGCGAGCAGCACCGGCAGTGCGGGGAACTGCCCCAGCACGCAGACGGATGCAGCCATACCCAGCAGCGACACCACCAGCCAGCGCCTGCGAGACATGACGTGGGCGAGCGCGGTATAGGCGGTCGAGCCAACCAGCAAGCCGGCGCCCATGGCGGAGACCACGTAGCCCACTGCCTCGGGCTGGCCCAGCTGCGTGAAGTACGCGGGCAGGACGATTCCCTGCAGGCTGCCCATCACCATGGTGATGCCAAACGAGAGCAGCGTTGAGGCGCGCAGCAGCGAATCGGTCGCAAACAAGGCAGACAGGCCGTCGACCAGCACGGACTTGGCGGCGGCGAGCATGCCCGCCTTCTTGGGAACGGCGGGGGCAGCGTCAACACCTGCGGGGACGGACGCAGCATCGCGGATCATATCCCCGTTGCAGGCAGCGGTGGCATCGTTGGACAAGGACACCTCACCCACGGAACGCGGCAGCGTCAGCGTCACCAACGCGGCACCGCAAGAGAACGCGGCCGTGATCCACAGGGCATCGACATCGTCCATAAAACCTATGAGCAGGGCCGCGACGGCGGGACCGATGATGTTCACCAGGGCGCCAAGCGACTGGCTCGCTCCCACAAACCGCTGCAAATCGGCGCCCTCGCGCTCGCAGACGGACGGCAGCAGGGCGTCGCGCGCGGACATGCCGGGCACGTCTCCCACCGCGCCCAGCAGGCCCAGCACCACAAACCATCCAAAGCTCAAGCCCCAGACCTCGTCCACCACGGGCAGCAGCGCGCAGCTCGCGGCAGAGATGAGGTCAACCACCACGCTGACGGTTCGGCGGTTCACGCGGTCGAGCACCGCACCACCCACCACGCCGCATACAAACTGCGGCACCGCGCAGATCAGCGCCAACGAGCCCGCCGCCAGCACGTCGCCCGTGCGCGCGAGCAGGACCAAAGGCAGCACCACGCCGGCGATCGAGTTGCCGATGAGCGAGAGCGCATCGGACAGCAGGTACCGCAGAACCGCGCCTTTGAACATAGGGTCTCCTTCCAATCAGACGGTCGCGCCTAATTCGCCGGGCGCGCCGCTTTGACTACGTGTTCGCGGGCCGCATGTTGCTGCAACGGCCCGCACATGATCGCACGGCACGCGGGGTGCCGTCTGATTGGCATTCAAAACTACGACGTTACGTCTGGGTCAACGCTCTCATTTTTTGGACGAGGAGCTTCACAGTTCCTCCCCATTCGTCACGGGAGACGTGGCGGAACTTGCAACGGGGACAGCGAGGCCATCGCCCGCATCCACGTTCGCTCCGATGCCCGCATCCACGCTGCCGCACGCATTCCCACCGTTGCCCATATCCTCACCGTTGCCCATATCCGCATCGGTACCTACATCCACACCGGGATCCAGTGAGGAAAGCAGCGTGCATGCCATACCCGCCATTTGGTCCACGTCTTCTCGCATGTTGAAAAGCCAGCGCTCCTGCGAGGCCACGGTTTGGTCCGCGTGCGCGTCCAGCACATCCAGGGCAGACGTCAGCGATGCCAGGGGCGTCTTGAGCTCATGAGAGGCGCGGCCCACAAAGCGCTGCTGCGCCTCCCACGCGGCGGCGGCCGGAGCCAGCGCGCGGCCAATCACCGCGCGGCACGCCAGCACCAGCAGCACGCAACCCACCGCGCCCACCGAAGCCAGCGCGACGGCAAGGCTGGTCAGATTGGTCAAAGAGGGCGTCTGGTCCACAAACACGAAGGCGCGCGCCGCGATAAGGCCCTCGTCCGCATAGGCGCTCAGGTCATCGTCCTCATAAAAACTCACTACATCGCCGCCGGGATTCCCCATGCCCCTGGGGTTGACGCAGAGCACGTAGGTGCTCCACAGCCAGGTGGTGGGGCCGGCCTGGGCGGTGTGGGTCGCCGTCTGCGTCGCCTCGTGCGAGGCTGGCGCATCGGACGCGCGCCCGTGAACGGCATCAATCGCCCCCTGCACCAACCCGACCGCGTCATCGCGGCTCATGATGACCTCTTGCGGCTCGCCCCACTGCGGGGCGATTGCAAACTTCACGGTTCCATCTGCCAGCTCCAGCAGCACAAAGGGGCGCCATGCCGCGACTAGCCCCGGTGACGTGCGATCTTCCGACTTAATCGCCGCCGCGTAGCTAGCCGACCCATGCGCGAGCGCGTCTTGCGACGCCGCGTACCTTGCCTGGGCTTGGACCAGCGCCTGGTCAACCGTGGGGACGCCGCCCTGCAGCGCCTGCGGCGTCAGCTCCAAACTGTTGGCAACCACGTCGCTCATGGCAGCGACGTTGCCCTGGCGCGACGTGTGCGCGGCGACGCCCCACGCACCCATCAGGCAGATAACCAAAATCGCGCAGGTAAGCGCACTAGAAAGCAGAATAAGGTTGCGACGCGTCTTTGCCAGATGGCCGGGCACGCGCACGCGAGCGGTCTTGCGAGCGGTCTTTTTTGCGCCAAACACAACGCCACCTCATTTCTCATGCAACCTGTAGCCCTTGCCGCGCACCGTATCTATGGCCGCTGGCGCGCCGGTTCTGGCGATCTTTTCGCGCAGCGCGTGCATCAACACTTCCAGGCGGTTCCCCGCGCCCGTCGCATACGGTCCCCACACGCGAGCAGCAAGGGCATCTTTTGCCACCACGCGCCCGCCCGCGCGCATAAGTGCCTCGAGCAGCGCCGCCTCTTTAGGGGTAAGTTCAACGTCGTCGCCTTCGCCGTCAGCTATGGCGTGGACGATGAAAGAGCGCGCATCTAGCACCAAGCCCGCCACCGCAAGCGAGCCATCGTCCACAATCTCACGCGGACGGCGCAGCAGGGCGCGCATGCGGGCAAGGAGCTCGCTGGCGTGAAACGGCTTGGGCAGGTAATCGTCCGCACCAGCATCGAGCCCGGCCACGCGATCCGCCACCGCATCGCGCGCGGTCAGCAAGATCACCGGCGTGGCGTCGCCCGCAGCGCGCAGCCCGCGCAACACGTCGATGCCGCTGCCATCTGGCAACATGATGTCGAGTAAGATCATGTCATAGGCGCCCGACGCCGCCAGCTCCTCCGCTTGGGCACACGTTGACGCAACGTCCACCAGATAGCGCTCGCCGCACAGAATCTCCGCCACGGCCTGTGCCAGGCGCGGCGCATCTTCTACCAGCAACACCCTCATGGCGCGTCACGCCCCTTTCCCTTGCACAGAAGGCCTGGCCGCAAGCTTCGTCCGCCCCGCAGACCACCGTACGTCTTTGGACAAATCCTTGGACAATTTCCTCGTCCAAATGCTCACCCTACAAGATACGCGAGCAACCTGAGGAAAAGCTGAGAAACCACCAACGGTGCAACGGCGCTCCACGGCGTTGCGATGGAACCCAAGTCTACGCAGCGTAGGTGGCGCGCGGTCGCGAACGCCAGCATAATGGTCGGCGAGCATCGATGTTGACCACCAACAAAGCGCAAACCGGCCTTGCGGTATTCGCCGGGATCACCCCGCCACTTTCACCTTACAGGAGGCATCCGTGAACACCTATCTAGCAGCAGATACCATACGCACCCTGCGCGAGGCACGCGCACTTACCCAGCGCGAGCTCGCAACCGCCGTGGGCGTGACGGACAAAGCCGTGTCCAAATGGGAGTCCGGGCGCGGCCTGCCGGACATTTCGCTGATAGAGGGACTGGCGGCGGCACTGGGCGTCTCCGTGGCGGAGCTCCTGAGCGGCGATGTGCGCCAAAACGCCAACCGCGCGGGCAACATGGCGCGCAGCCGCTTTTACGTGTGCCCCATCTGCGGCAACGTGGTCCATGCCATGGGCGAGGGGTCGTTTAGCTGCTGTGGAAGCCAGCTGCTGCCCCAAGAGGCGGAGACGCCAGATGACGCGCATGCCTTTACCATCGAGCGGATAGAGGACGATTGGTACGTGACGCTTGATCATCCCATGACAAAGCAGCACTTCATCAGCTTTGCCGCCTACGTCACCACAGACGGACTCCACCTCAAGAAGCTCTATCCGGAAATGCAGGCGCAGGCGCGTTTCCATATCACGGGTCCGGGCACCATCTACCTGTTCTGCAACCGGCACGGCCTGTTTGCCCAGCGCACTCCCAAGATCGCGCGCCCTTCATCGGCAGGTAAACTCCCCGCGCCACGCTAAGGGTCGCCGCTTTACACGCGGGCGGCAGCGGTACCATTACGCATGGGGCGCAAGCACGCGCGAGCGCATGTGCCAGCAGCCCCTTTTGCCAACCGCTTTGTGAGGAGACCCCCTGGTGAACGTTCTTGTCCTGCCTCCGTTCAACGCCGCCCAAAAAACCGTCCTCGAGGCGGGCGCGCCGGGCGCAACCTTTGTCTACAGCGATTATCACAGCGCGACCGACGAGCAGATCGCCGCGGCGGACGTTATTGTGGGAAACCTCTCCCCCAAACGCCTGGACAAAGCGACCCATCTGCAGCTGCTGCAGCTCAACTCCGCCGGATACGACAACTATGCCGCAGCGGAGACGCTGCCCCGCGGTGCGCGCGTATGCTGCGCGGTGGGCGCGTACGGCCAGGCGGTTTCCGAACACATCTTCGCTATGGTCCTCGCCATGATCAAGCGCCTGCCCGCCTACCACACCGACCAACTCTCCCACACATGGAGCGACCACGGCCCCGTCACCTCGCTGCGAGGCGCGCGCGTACTGGTGATGGGCACCGGCGACATCGGCACGCACTTTGCCCAACTCTGCCGGGCCATGGGCGCCAACGTCACCGGCATAAGGCGCTCTGCCGTAGACGCCCGCCCGCCTTTTGAGCGCATGGTCACCATGGATCAGCTATATAGCGAGCTGCCCCGCGCAGACGTGGTCGCCTCGTTCTTGCCCAGCGATGCGACCACCCGCGGCCTTGCGGACAAGCGCTTTTTCAGCTCCATGCCAGCCGGCTCGTTTTTCGCCAACGGTGGACGAGGAGACCTTGTTGTGGCAGATGACCTTATCGAAGCGCTCTCATGCGGGCACATCGCCGGCGCCGCGTTGGACGTAACCGCGCCCGAGCCCCTGCCGGCAGACCACCCGCTATGGGAAGCGCCGGGCGTGCTGATCACACCTCACATCTCCGGCAACTTCCACCTACCCGTGGTGCTGGACAACATCGCCGCGATCGCAGCGGAGAATCTGGCGCACCTGGCCGCGGGCGAGCCCCTGCGCAACCACGTGCTATAGCTATAAGAAGGGTCCGCCCGGCTCAGGCAGAACCGGGCGGACCCTTCAGGCAATTCATTTTGAGCGCGCGAAAACGCCTCGCATGCGCATGCGCCCAGGCTAGACCAGCTTGCCCTGGCAGTGGTCGATGCCGTGCTGGACGCACTGGGCGGCCCAGTCCTGGAAGGTGCGGGTGCGCGGCACCAGCTGATCGCCCACCAGCTCCTGGAACGCGACGCGAACGGTCTGGAAGCGCTTGACGTTGGAGGTGGTTTCCAGGCTCAGGCAGCCCTCCATGGTCTTGAACGGCTTCATGCCGGCCATAATCTTGGGGTTGTAGAGAACGAAGACGTGGCCCTTCTGCTCGTAGGCGACGATGGCCTTGTTCACGCCGATCTGGTTGGCGGCCAGGCAGGCGCAGTCCTCCAGCGAGTTCATGGTGTCGATAAGGTCCTGGGCGACGGCGGCGTCCTCAGCGGTGGCCGGCTCGGCAACCTGCGACAGCAGAATCTGATCGTGAACAATCTCCTTGATCATGGAAATCCCTTCGAATGCTCCGGGCGCACCCCGGCTGGATGGTAATGCTAACCACTAGATAATACACAAAACCCCAAGGAGCATGGTTGTGCGGAGGGCATACGCCCAACCTCAGCACAAACCACCGTGCATCATTCCCAGCGAAGCCCCTCGTCCAACTCGTCCATATACGCCGCCTCTATCTGAGCGACGCGGTCGTATAGATAGCGGTTCTGCGGCACCAGGATGCCGTGGCGGTCCGCCAGGCGAATAATAGTCCCGGCGAACTGATCGACCTCTGAGCGCTTGCGGTTGATGCGGTCCTGCGCCATGGACGGCATGCCGGCGGGGTCGAGCGACTCCACCATGGCGACCATCTGCAACAGGTCCTCTTCGTCCAAATCAACGCCCTCCGCGTGCGCCACGGCGATCGCCTCGCGCATGGCGGCGATAAAGCAGCGGTTTTGCTCGCCTGGAGCCGCGATGCTGCCGTACGTGCCGCCAAAGACCATGCACGTTTGGTTAAGGCCCACGTTGAGCATAAACTTGACCCACTGCCGACGGCGAATGTCCGCCTCGATCGCATGCGAAATGCCCGCGCAGGCCAAAAAGTCCGCGATCTGGTCGACCACGCCCGGAGCGGTTGCCGGCGCGGGGCCAAGACGAATCTCGCCCGGATGCGTATAGGTGAGCGCGTTGTCGATAAAGACGGCGTCCATGCCCTGCGCCACGCTAAGCACCGTGTTCTCCCACCCAAAGCGCTGGGCGATCGCCTCTTCGCTAGTGATGCCGTTAAGCAGCGAGATGATGCGCGTCTGGGGACCCACGCAGCTCTCCATGGTGACAAGCGCCTGCTCAAGTCCGGTCGCCTTGATCGCCAGAATCAGCAGGTCGACCGGCTCCTCTTCCGCGGCGATCGAGGCGCCCACGGTGCGGATGCGGCACGGACGGCCGTTGATGGTGAGGGCATCTTCCGCGTGGCGGGCCAGCCGGTCATCGTCCATAACATATTCGACCGCGTCCGGACCGATGTTGCGCGCAATGAGGCTGCCGTACAGCAACCCCACCGCGCCCTTGCCAATAATCGCCGCCTTCTTGATATGCACGGTTCCCCCGTTTCGCATTGGTTTTTCCTACATGGATACCGCCGGCGCTGCGAAGCGCCGCAGCGCGCCAAAATCCGCCCGCCTGTCGCAGCGCTTACGCCAGCAACGCCGCCTGCGCCCCGTCGATATGCACATCCGCCTCGTAGAACGCCTCGAATGCCGCGATGGCGTGCGCGACGTCGCGGGCACCGGCCGTCTCATAGGACGAGTGCATAGCCAGCTGCGCGCAGCCCACATCAACGCCATGCATGCTGACCTGCATATTTGAAAGGTTGCCCAGCGTGGAGCCACCCGCCATGTCGCTCTTGTTGGCGAAGGTTTGGCGCGGAACGCCGGCGCGGTCCAGCAGCGCCGCGAAAACCGCGCGGCTGAAAGCGTCCGTGCAGTACGCCTGGTTTGCCGCCTCCTTGATCACCAGCCCGCCGTTGAGCACGCAGCGGTTGCGCTCGTCGGCGCGCTCGGAACGGTTGGGGTGCACGGCGTGCGCGTTGTCGCAGCTCACCATAAACGATGCGGCGAGCGCGCGGCGCAGGTCTTGGGACGAGAAGCCCAGCGACTGGTTGATGCGCTCCAGCGTGTCGCGCAGCAATGTGGACATGGCGCCCTGCTTGGTGTTAGAACCAACCTCCTCGTTATCAAAACAGCAGTACACGGAGATGCGGTTCTCCAACGGCGCCCCTACCTGCAAAAATGCGCTTAACGAGGTATAGGCGCACATAAGGTCATCCAAGCGCGGGGAGCTAACGAACTCCTCGCCCTCGCCCCAGACCTGCGCGGGCTGCAGGTTCACCAGGAACAGGTCGCGCGCAAGCACTTGGTCCGGACGCACGCCCAGCTCGCGGGCAACGAGGGCGTCGAACGCACCAGCCTTGAGCTCGCCCGCGGAGAACAGCGGGCAGAGATCGACCTGGCGATTGGGCGCGAAGCCCTTGTTGACCTCTCGATCCATGTGAATGGCGAGGCTTGGGATGATGGCGACGGGACGGTCGATGAACAGCAGGCGGCTGTGGATAGCCACCGGCGTGACGGCGGCGTCCGCGCCGGCAGCGCCATCCGCGCCCTCCTCGTCCATATCTTCACGCACCAGCACGCGGCCAGCCAGACCCAGCGGACGGTCGAACCAGCTATAGTCGATCATGCCGCCGTAGGCCTCGACGTTGAGGCGCAGCGATTCGCCCGCGCCGTCCAACTCCGGCACCGCTTTGACCTTGAACGTGGGCGAGTCGGCGTGCGACGCGGCGACTTGGAAGTGATACGCGGGGCAGTCGAGTTCGTCCGCGAAGCGAAAGTCCGCTTGCTGCGCGCCCGCGGCGGGCGCCGGGACGCCCTCGCCCACTTGCCAGGCGATGACGCTTGAACCGTTGCGCTGGGTGTAGTACGCCCCGCCCGGCTCGAGGTCCCACGCGGCGGATTCTGGCAGATAGGTGAACCCGGCATCGTCCAGCCAGTCGCATATCGACGCGGCGGAATGGAACATGCTGGGACTCGCCTCGATGAAGTCGAGCATATCGCGCGCGATCTCCGTGTCCGTGGGGTCGACGTCCTCGGGGTCGCCGTCCGCGGCGGCGCCTGCGCTTGGGTGCGCCGTGCCGTCCGCGGGGCCGCCGGTGAAGTCGCCTGCGAGGTCGAGCTCTGCATCTGCGAAGTCGACCTCTTCGCCGAGGAAGTCGGTCTCTACATCCGAAGCATCGTAGCCCTCGTCCACGCGCGAAGCGCCCGCGCGACCGTCACGACCGCCAGCATTATATGTTGTATTCATACGGTCCCCCTTCTACCTGCAGCGATGGCGGGTCGCACATCAAACAGCGAGGTCTCCACGGCTGCAGAATAACTTGCACGGCGCGTTAGTGCGCCGTGTTGACCGCTCTTGATTATCGTCCATATCGCCCGCGCTGAACATGAGGATTGGACGGGGCTGTGAAGCACCATACGCGAGCCATGCGCGACCAGGTTGAAGCGCGGTGGATGGAGTGAACGCGCGGGCCACGGTGATTAGTCGGAATGTTGCGGACGAGAAGCTTCGCATGTTGAAAGATCTCGTAGCCCGAAGGGGCGCGGTGTCAAAAAACGACTTAGTGCGGAAAGGCGGGCATGTCAAAAAACGCGTTAGTGCGGAGGTTAGGACAAATAGTGCGTTAGTGCGGACTGGAGGCTGCCCGGCGCGGATTATATATGCATCGAGCGCTATCACCCGAGCCTTCTAGCTGGGGTGGTGCGAACGCCCTATTCATAAGGTACCCTTGCTATACCTCGTCCTTTCCGCACTAACGCATTATTTGTCACGCTCGGGTCCGCACTAAGCGACTATTTGTCCTAACCTCCGCACTAAGCCATTATTTGGCACTCGCCGTGATCCCCGCACCCGGCAGCGCCCGCTCGTAGCCGCGCGAGGGCACCCCTCAACAGCACTCAAACGTAAAATCCCTAACAGGAACTCGTCAAGATTGGCGCCAACGCCCCACGCGGCATAAGGTTTGTGCCAAACTAGAAAGAATCTGCAAGAGTGGCGCCGCACCAAACCGCGCGCCCACGCCGGCACGCGGCTTAAGCACGCGCTTGAACTCGCGCCTAAGCACGCACGACAGCGCCCGCCAACGTGAGACCGCCGGCGCACACCATTTGAACCCTTGGGGGAGGAACCATGCCCAGGATTGGACTTCTTACCAGCGGCGGCGACTGCCAGGCGCTGAACGCCACCATGCGCGGCATCGTCAAGACCATGATCAACAACGCCCACGAGCCCGTTGAGATCTACGGCTTCAAGGACGGCTACCAGGGCCTTATCTACGGTCGCTACGACCTTATGAAGCCCAGCGACTTCAGCGGCATCCTCACTCGCGGCGGCACCATTCTGGGCACCAGCCGCACGCCGTTCAAGCGCCTGGACACCCCGGAGGAGGACGGCGTCGAGAAGGTCCCCGCCATGGTGAAGACCTATCAGAAGCTGCGCCTGGACTGCCTGTTCATGCTGGGCGGCAACGGCTCCACCAAGACCGCCAACCGCCTGCGCGAAGAGGGCCTCAACGTCATCGCCCTGCCCAAAACCATCGATAACGATACCTTTGGCACCGACCTCACCTTTGGCTTCACCAGCGCCGTCGAGGTCGCGACCCGTTGCATCGACGACATCCACACCACCGCGTCCAGCCACGGCCGCGTCTTTGTCATCGAGATCATGGGCCACAAGGTTGGTTGGATTCCGCTGTACTCCGCCGTCGCCGGCGGCGCGGACGTGTGCCTGATTCCGGAGATCCCCTACGACATCGCCAACGTTCAAGCCGCCATCGAGCGCCGCATGGAGGCGGGCAGCCGCTTCACCATCGTGGTGGTGGCAGAGGGCGCCATCTCCAAGCAGGACGCCGCCCTGTCCAAGAAGGAGTACAAGGCCAAGCTGGCCGAGCGCACCTCCCCCTCCATCGCCTACGACCTGGCCCACCAGATCGAGCAGGCGACCGGCCGCGAGACCCGCGTCGCCATTCCCGGCCACACCCAGCGCGGAGGCGCGCCCGACGCCCAGGACCGCATCTTCGCGTCCCAGTGCGGCGTCGAGGCTGCCCTGGGTGCGCTTGAGGGCGAGTACGGCTTCATGGTTGCCCAGCGCAACGGCAGCATGTGCCGCGTGCCGCTTGAAGAGGTCGCCGGCAAGCTCAAGTACGTCGACCCGCAAAGCGACCTGGTACGCGAGGCTCGCGCCTTGGGCATCAGCTTTGGCGATGAGTAGCACCCGTTTTTGAACGAGGATCCGCTAACGCAACGCAAGGGCCCCGCAGGTTGTCGAGGAATGCCTATTCCTCAAGACAACCCGCGGGGCCTTTTTTCTAGCGGTAGCCGCTAGGGATTGATAGCGTCAAACGACCTTTATTTCATTGACTGCACGTCGTTATAATGACTCCACATTCTCACAATCTTTACAGTTCCGATGTACTCAATTCCCTCTTTTACATGAGCTTCTCTTGCGACCTCATATACCAACCTATGCTGAAGATTGATTCTTCGCGAATATAATCCTGCAAGATTTCCTACAAGCGCTTTATATGAAGGAGGCTGACCAAAGGGGTCTTTCCTAACCACTTCAATTAAGTGCTTTGCCTTTGCGTCGAGACCTGCCGCTTTGAGATTCTTCGCATCCTTGACGGCCTGTTTGGTGAATACGACGTCCCACATCGTCACCACTCCAAAGCGCTCTCATCAACACATTCGGCTGCAGGTTCCTCCATCCCGGCAATCAACGACTCGTACATTCCCGGAATACCTGTAAGATACAGGGTTTCCTCGATTGCCGCCCACTCGTCCTCGCCAATCAGTACAGCGCCTTTACCTTTACTATTTGTAATAGAAACAGGTGCACAATCCTCATTAACGCGAGAAATAAGATTGTAGAGGTCTTTCCTTGCGGCTGTTGCAGTAATGGAACCCATGATGCCTCCATGCCCGTACGTAATAACGTACGTCTACTTTACCGTACGTTATTACGTACGTCAACGCAACTCACAAATCTTATAAGGAGCCCTGGTCCACGCGCTTCTCCATAATGTAGTCGTCCATAACAAAGCCCTGGCCAATGTCCATCTCGACGGCATCGATGACCTCAAAGCCCTTGCCCTTGTATGCACGAATGCCCAGCACGTTGCCCTTGTTGACGGTAAGGTACATGGCGCGCAGACCGCGCTTGCGGCACAGGTCCTCGTAAAACGCGATCACGCCGCTGGCGAAGTGGCACCCGCGCTCGCAGGCGCGCAGGTAGATCTTAGAGATGAAGAAGCGCCCGGTCTTTGGCTCAACGTAGCCGCCGGTGTAGCCGACCACGCGGCCATCGTCCGGGGCGAGCACAAACCAGTACTCGTACGCGGAGCTCGCCATATCACGACGGATGGCGCTGGCGGTTTGGAAGCGCTCGACCATGTAGCGGGTCTGGGCCTCGCCAATATGCGCTGGCCAATACTCAAACCAAATCTCGTGCGCAAGCTTAGCCAAGCGCTCGATATCCGCATCGGTCTCAACCGGTTGCAAGCCCGGCATCGCAAGCGCGCGCTGCTGCGCAGCGTTCTCGTCCATAAAACCTCCCCCGGCGGCGCCGCGAAGCGCACACTACCCCTACGCTCCTCCTAATGATGCGCCACGCAAGAGGTCGCGGGCGCGTCTTCCGCACAATTTACCAACCTATTAAGGAACGCGCGGACGCGCATACCCGCGCGCGCCAAGGGGCATCATGCTTATATGTTGCGCAACAATACCAGCCCCGGGCGGCCGCTCACCCCCGCGCCGTCCGGAGCCCTTGGGAGTGAATATGATGCACCTTGGATCGCTATCCAACCAGCCCGACCGCGCGGGCAACCACCCCGTTGCCGAGCGCCGCGCCGCCACGGGAACCCGCGTCGCCGCGCGCGTGGTTTCGGACGAGGACCTACACTTTGCCCGCGACCTTATCGCCCGCATAGCTGATGCCCTAGAGCAGGTGCTTTGCTGCCGACGCCCCGCGATCGACCTGGCCGTGATGACCATGATCGCCGGCGGGCACCTGCTGATAGAAGACGTACCCGGCACCGGCAAGACCACTCTGGCGCGCGCCCTGGCCCGTACGGTGCAGTGTGACATGGTGCGCATCCAGTTCACCTCCGACATGCTGCCCAGCGACCTTACCGGCGTCTCAGTGTTCAACCAGCAGACCCAGGAGTTCACCTTTCACCCAGGACCGCTCTTTTCGCAGGTAGTGCTTGCGGACGAGGTCAACCGTGCCAATCCCAAGGCGCAGGCCGCCATGCTGGAGGCCATGGAAGAGCGCCGCATCTCCGTCGACGGCGTCACGCGCGAGCTGCCGCGCCCGCACCTGGTGATCGCCACGCAGAACCCCATCGAGATGGAGGGCACCTACCCTTTGCCCGAGGCGCAGCTGGACCGCTTTATGACGCGCATCAGCCTGGGCTACCCCTCGCCCGCCGCGGAAGCGCAGATGGTGATGTCGCCCAGCGGCAGCGACCCGCTTGAGCGCCTGGAGCCCGTCTGCACCGCCCAAGAGCTGCTGGCAGCCACGCGCATCGCCGCGCAGATTAAGGTATCTCCCCAGGTGGCGGACTACGCCGTGGCCCTTCTCACCGCCACGCGCACCAGCCCGCAGATCGCCTTGGGCGCCTCGCCGCGCGCGGGCCTGGCGCTGCTTGCCATGAGCCGCGTGCGCGCGCTGGCCCTGGGGCAAGAAGCGGTCTACCCCGGCGACGTTCGCGCCATGGCGCTGCCCGTGCTCTCGCACCGCATCCGCTTTGCAAGCATGAACGCCCGCACCGCTACCATCGACCAGCAGCGCGACGCACTGGCCCGCGTGCTGCAGCAGGTCCCGGCCCCCAATCCGCCCGCGCCGACGGACACCCCCAACAACGCCAAGTAGGCCGCCATGAAGCGCCGCCCCGCACATACGCCGCCCGTCCTCGCGCCCACGGCGTATAGGTGCGCTGCGGCGGTGCTGGGCGCCGTCCTCTACCTAGTCGCCGTGCAGACGGGCTCGGACGCGTGCATGGCGGGCGCGCTGGCAATCCTGCTTTCGCACATCGTCTCCCTGGACGTGGCGCTGTCCGCGTTTTTAGACGAGAAATGGCGCGGTAAAGCGGAGCGCACGCACAGAGCAGCCCGCATGGTGCATAGAATCGCCCGCGCATCCGCTGATCGCCGCGAGCGCATCACCTACAAACGCATCGACCAGATGGGGCGCGTCGTCGCCACGTTGACCCTTGGGCTGCCTCCCCGTGAGCGCGGCGTCTACCAGGAGAGCGACAAGCTTGTCACCACAACGGGGCCCCTTATGGCTGTGGCGCTCGAACACACGCACCACCATGGATGGCGAGCTTTTGCGCCCGCCCGCCAACGTGGATGCAAGCGGTGCCGCGGGCGCAGCCGCGCTTGCGCAGCACGGCCCCGGCGCGCAGGTCGCCAGCGAGCTCGACACCTCGTTGGTGCGCCCCTACCAACGCGGCGACCAAATGAACGCAATCGCCTGGCGCCAGACCGCCCACCACGGCAGGCTCATGTCATTTGAGCACCGCCGCATCACGCACGCGCGCGTACTGGTGGTCCCCGATACCTCGTCCGCAACCAGCCCCGCAGACGCGGACGCGCTCGCATCCCACACGCTCGCAATCTGGGAATCCATCCAGCGCTCGGGCAGAGCAGGCTCCGTCCGGTTGCATGCCTTCCTTGCAGACGGCGAGGTTCAACTGGACGATGACGCATCCGTTTCCCGCTACTGCGCGGCGCTGTATCCAGAGCCGACGCAAGACGCGACGGATGCACGCGCGCGAGCGCAGCACGTTATCGACACCGCCCATGCCGTGCGCGCGGGGCAGATCATCTTCATCACCGTAGATGAAAACTCGCAGATGGCCCACGCGCTTGCCGCAAGCGATTTGGCGCACTTGATAACCGCCATCGAGGCTAAAGCCGCAGCGCAGGACAAGGATGAGCAAGAGAGCGCGGACACAGGCACAGGCACGAACGCAAACGCAGGGGCAGACGCAGCTCCGGCGCAAACGCATCCCATCGCACGGACGCTATACAGCGTTCTTATTTGCGCCGCGACCTTCTACCCGCTGCTGCTTTTAGTGCAAACCATGGGAAAGATGTTCTCGCCCGGCGAATGGAACATGACCGCGCTCTACGCGTTTGGCCTTGTGTGCGCAGAGGCTGCCCTCATGGAAGCCTTGCCGCCCTCGTCCGCAGCGAACACCCGGCGCGCGTCGAAGCCTCGGCGTATTCCCATAACCGCGGCGCAGGCGGCCCGCATCGCCCTGCTTGTAGCCACCACCGTCGCCCTGCTGGCGCTCGGCGCCATCACAGCGCGGCAAACCTTGAGCCAACGCGCCGACTTCGCCCTTTTCAAACAGATCTACGAGCAGCCCGCCATGCTAGGGTCGCTGCAGCTTGACGGGCCCATCGCCCCCATCATCAATATCGTTACCATCGGCGTGGACACGCTGTATTACGGCCAATGGGTGCCCATCAACGTTGGCTTTGCGGGCGACGCGGCTCTGGTCATCATTTGGTGCGCTATCGCCATGGCGCTCAGGCCGCTGCTTCTTAGCCGGCGATCCCGCCCGCTTGTCGCCGCAGCTCCCCTTATCGCCCAGGCGGCCGCCTTTCTACTTATGGGCGAGTCCGCACACCTGCCGCAAGCGGGTGCGACCATTCTCTGCGGGCTCATCCTCGCCGCGCTCTCCCACCTGCCAAAGGACGCGATGTGCGCGGACGCCCCCAGATCAAAGGGCCTCCTCGTCCGCGCTATCACAAGCGCGAGCATCGCCAGCATGGTCGCCATCGCCGCCGCGGCAGCGGCACCCGCCGCCATCAACGTTAACCCGGCCTCACCGTTCGAAATCATCCCCCGGCAGGGCATCTTATCCAACGGCGCCATCAACCCTGTGCTCGACCTCAAGCGCGACCTTACGCGCCCGGGCAAATCGATCGCGCCGACCTACCGGGCAAACGTTGCGCAGACGGGCGCAAGTGACGGCACCGTGAAGACCCATGGGTCACTCTACCTGCGACTCACCACGCTGGGGTCGTTCAACAGCGGCACGTGGGTGATGGGCCAAAACACCGCCGCAACGGGCGTTGCCCTAGACGAGGCATCGCCCGCGCTTTCCGCTTTCGCCAATGCGGAACGCCTCAACAGCGCGGCAATCGGCGAGGTAAAGACGGTGCAGGCGACCATCTCGCTCGATAACGTATCGAGCGCCCACCTGCCCGTTCCCTCTAACTCGTTCAACATAACGCTGGCAGATGATATGGACGATGCCGGCGAGCAGGAGCGCGACAACGCGCGGGCCGCTATGGATAAGCTCATGTGGTCACAAGACGGCGGCGCCGGGACGCGCGACGGCTCCAACGTCCCCAGGGGCTTTAGCTATACGGCAACCTGCGCCTACCAAGCCCCCGTAAGCGAGCCTGACCAGCTTGACCAGATCACGAGCATCGCCAGCCGTCTGAATGCCCAAGTCGTTGCGCAAGAAGACGGCGACACCAGCGCCCTTTCGCAGGGACAACCGGATCGCGGCTATCTGTATCTAGACCAAGCTTTGCCAGATGAACTGCAAGAGCTTATCGACACCGCGCGCGCAAACGGCATCGCAGAGGTTCCCGCCATACGGCGCGATGCCGACACTTCCTTGAACGCAGACGGCCTTTCCCCGCGGCAAGCAGCCCAGATAGCAGCCATGCGCTACCTGGTGGATTATTTTGCAAACGGTGACTTTACCTACTCGGTCGATGCACCGGACGGCAGCGGGTCCAACAACCTCCAAATCATCGCCAATTTGCTCCAGGAGCGGCGGGGTTACTGCGTTCACTACGCCTCCGCGTTGGCTGTGCTGGGCCGCGCGCTCGGCGTTCCCACGCGGCTGGTCCTGGGCTACCGGGCCAACGCGGACGGCGCCGCGATCGCCCTGGAAAACGGCGTTGAAGTCGTAACGTACCAGGCAACCAACCATGACCTCCACGCATGGACGGAAGCGTTCATCGACAACGTGGGCTGGGTCTCTTTTGACGTGACGCCCTCCATCGCCCAGAGCGACCCCGCCCTCGACGCCGGCATAACGTGGAGCCCCTGCGACACGGAAGAAGACATCGCCAGGTCCATCGCTAGCGCACTGGATGATACGGCAGCGACAACCGCGCTCTTCCAGATAAGCCGGGGCATGTGCGCGATGCGCTATGGCGGCGAAAGCTTAACTGCACAGCTAACAAACGATCTGTCAGCGCTACTTGGCAGCGCCCTTGCCGCCATCGACGCATACGCACGCCGCACCGACGGCGCCCGCAACGCCATGGCTCGCGCGAACCGCCGGCTTGTGCCCGCATCGCTCTTCGCCCAGCGGCACATCAGGCAGCGTTAAATCGATGGTATTCAATTAGCTCTTATACTTCAGCGATTATATACGTACTTTCTTATACGTAAAAAACCGCTATTGTTCGGCTTGGTCAATGAGGTGCTCCTGGCGGGCTGGCGCGTTGCTGCAAATGAGCCATCGAGCTAACGCTGAGCGCTCAAGGCGGGCAAAAACCCAACATCGGCACCTCGAACCATCATCAAGGCCCTTCTGCGAGAGCCCAAACCACCTTTTTGCCGGCATATCGACCACAGCGCGCTCCCACTCGACCCCTTATTAGAGCCAAAACGCCATTCATGGTCTTGTATTCCCCGCCTGAAGCCTTTCAATTGCCATCCCGATCCGGCACGGCAGGAACCTCATGCTCCAATCCAAGGAAAAGGCGCCACGGGTTCGCCCCGCAGCGCCTCACATGAGTCGATTATGCGTCTGGAGTCCTTTGCAAGAATCATTCCAGACGAGCGCTAGAAAACCAGGCGCACGCCGCGCCCGCTTCTCGCCCTACGCCTGCTTCTCCATCACGGCACCAAAGGCACATGGACCGCAGTGGCTGGAAACCATGCCGCCAACCTCTACCCAGTCGAAGCTCTTAAAGCCCAGCTTGGTCACGTACTCCTCCACGGCATCCTTGATATCCTGACCCAAGCCGTCGGAATACGCCAAGCCGATGCGCCCCATATTCACCGGACCCTCGCTCATAAGGTGATCGATAAAGTGCAGGGCGGCGCGCTTCATGGAGCCGCGCAGCTTCTTGGTCACCACAAAGTTGCCGTCAACCAGCTCGATAACGGGCTTGATCTTAAGCAGGTGCGCGCCCAGGAACTGCGTATTGGACAGGCGCCCGCCCGCGCGCAGGTACGCCAGGTCACTGGGGACAAAGCCCAGCAGCACGCGATCGCGCATGGACTCAATAAACGCCAGCACGTCATCGACGGTGGCGTCTGGGTGCTCCTCGATAAACTGCGCGGTGCGAACAACCACCAGCGACTGGCCGATAGATACGCTCTTGGTGTCGATGGAAACAACGTAGTGACGGCCCTGGGCGGCGGTAAGCGCGGACGCGTAGCTGCACGTTGTCACGGACGAGTAGGCCACGTGCAGTATGGTCGCATCCGGATACTCCTCGTGAAGGCGATCGAACATGGTCACAAAACCATGCAGCGTGGCGGCGCTGGTCTTGGGCATGACGCCAAGTGCGCGGGAGCGCTCGTAAACCTCGTGCCCGCTGATGGTGCCGTCGTCCATGGTCTCGTCACCAATGATGACATGCATGGGGACGATGTGGATGTTGTAGCGCTCGCGGACCTCGACGGGAATATCCGCGCCTGACTCCGCAACAATGACGAACTTGCTCATGGTCAACCCTATCTTCCCAATCGCGCCGCCCGATGCAGCGGCACGCCAAAAGCTGGATACCCATAAGTCCCCTTGCAGCGACGGGACAAAGCATCCAGCAGCGATCTCGCGTCTATTCTACACAGTCCGCGCGGGTTGTAGATATTTGGTAACACGTACGTGCGCTAGTATTCCGCGAACGTTCGGCGATTACGTTCATTGCTGGACAAACGGGGCGAAACCGGTTTCCCAGCTTCGCCCCGCCACTTTCGTTGTCTATGTGCAACCGGCCTGCAGACTCTGTTGCGGACGTAGCATGCAACCCTGCGCGGCCCTGCGCTACTCCGCGCTCTTGAGCGCGCCAACCATGTCAACGCGGTCGAGCGAACGGTTGGTGATCGCGTTGATGATCAGCGTGAACAGCAGCGACATTGCAGCCGCGATCGCGTACGTGGGCAGCTCCACAAGGGTGTCGAAGTACAGCGACGGCATCCTCAAAATCACCGTGAGCGCACGCGTGATGGCATAGCCCAACGGGAACCCAGCGACGATGCCGACCAGCGTCAAAATGACGGTCTCCTTGTTGATGTAGCGGTACACCTCGCGCCGGCGGAAGCCCAGCACCTTAATGGTGGCCAGTTCGCGCTCGCGCTCGGAGATGTTGGTGGTCGAGAGCGTGAACACCACGGCGAACGCCAGCGCCGCCGCCATCACGGTCACCACGTAGACCACCACGTCGATAATCTTGAAGCTCTCGGAAAAGTCGTTGGCGATGCGCGCGGTGCTGGACACGGTCATAAAGAGATCGTCCGCAGCAAGCGTGTCCGCAAAGGCGATCTGCGCGCCATCGTCCCCGTTGAGCAGCGCCAAAAACGCGTTGGGCGCCGCGTCCTGCCCAAAGGCGTCGCGGTACGTGCTTTGGTCCATGAAGACAAAGTTGCCCAGGTAATTAAGGACGATGTCATCTATGCGCACCTCGCCCTGGCGCAGCGAGGAGTCCTGCAGCGTCACGCTATCGCCCAGCGCGAACCCCAACACCTGCTCGGCGTTCTTGGTGATAAGGGCGCTGCCCGCGGGCACCGTGAGCGCGCGGCCGTCCAAGCCCTCCATCTTAAGGTAGGACGAGAGGTCCGTGCCGTCCGGCACCACCATGATCTGCACGCTCTCGCGCACGCCGCCAAACTCCGCGGTCACCGAGTCGATGCGAAGACCCAGCAGCTCGTCCACCTCATCGGCATCAAGCAGCTCGTCGCGCGCGGCGGCGTAATCATCGTCCGCGCTCACCGCCATAAGGTCGTAGCGCACCACGCCCGCCTCACCGTACTGGCGCGGTTTGAGCGAGATCACGGTGTCGCGAATGCCCAGGCCGCAGATCAAAAGCGCGGTGCACCCGGCGATGCCGAAGACCGTCATGAAGAAGCGCTTCTTGTAGCGGAACAGGTTGCGCGCGGTCACCTTGTTGAGGAATCCCAAGCGCTTCCAGATGGGGGTGATGCGCTCCAGGAAGATGCGCGCACCGGCACGGGGCGCCTTGGGACGCATGAGCGATGCTGGGGTCTCTTTGAGCACCTGACGGCATGCGACGAACGTGGCACCCACAATGCCCACGGCGAAGAGCGCCACGCCCAGAAGCGCGCTGCCAAGATCGAAGTGGAACTGGAACGGCGGCAGGGCGTACATGGTCTTGAAGATGGTGAAGATGATGGCCGGCAGCGCCAAAAAGCCCAGCGCATCGCCCGCGATGCCGCCCGCGATGCACGCGGTTGCCGAGTAGATGAGGTACTTGGACTGAATGCGCGCACGCGAGTAGCCCAGGGCCTTGTACAGGCCGATGAGCCCGCGGTCCTCCTCCACCATGCGGGTTACGGTGGTAAGGCTGATGAGCACGGCCACAGTGAAGAAGATCACCGGAAACACCGTGGCGATAGCCTCGATAGAGCTTGCATCCGAGTTCACGCTGGCATAGCTGGGTAGCGCGCCGCGGTCCTGGATGTACCACACGGCGCCCTCCATGTCGCGAACCTCCTCGCGCGCGTCATCGATCTCGCGCTCGGCGTCGGCGCGTTGCTCGTTGTACTCGTCGCGGTTGGCGTCGAGTTCCGCCTGGCCGTCCTTGAGCTCAAGCTCGCTTGACTCCAGCACGGCGCGGGCGTCTTGCAGCTTTTGCAAAGCAGACGTGCGCTCGGTCTCAAAGGTGGCGGCAGATGAATCGAGCTTGCGCCGGCTCGCCTCGATCTGCGCTCGGCCGACAGCGATCTGCGCGGACGCCGCCTCAAGCTGGGAACGCGTGGCGGCAAGCTGCTCGCGCTGCGCGGCAAACTGCGAGTCCGCATAGCTCTGCTGCTGGTCAAGCTCCACAAAGCCGCCCGCGATGCGCGGCTCTGCCAGGGTCACGGCGGCGCGACCCTGCACCAGCCCAATATACGTCTTGGTCTGCTCTTCTATTTGGATAAGGGCCTGGTCGTATTGCGTCTGCAGTTCGGAGAGTTGCAGGCGCGCCGGGGCGATCTGCTCTGCAATCGCATCGCGCGCCGCCTCCAGCTGGGCCTTGGTCTGCTCGCAATCCGGCCGCTGCGGGTCAAGCTGCTCTATCTGCCCTTCAAGCTGGTCGATCTGGGCAAGCGGACCCTCCAGCTGCTGGTTCAGCTGCTCGATCGCGCTTTTAAGCTGCGCGGTGCTCTGCTCGCCGTACGCCTGCATCTGGGTGTTGATCATTTGGACGAGTTTTTCCACCGCGGCGGCCGACTGCTCCTCGTCCACCTGCGTGCACACGGTATTCCACAGGTCTTCCGGCCAATACGCGGCGGCGCCCATCTGCTCAAGCATCGCCTTGATCTGCGCGGCAGCATCATCGATCTGCTGCTTTTGCTGCTGCAGCTCCGCTTGCTTGAACTCCAGCTCCGCGCGGGCGGCGGCGATCTGCGCGTTAGCCTGCGCCTGCGCATCGTCAAGCTGGGCCTCGCCCGCGGCAAGTTGCGCCAACCCGTCGGTCACGGTCTTCTCGCTCGAATCGAGCTCCGCCTTGGCAGATGCCAGCTGCGCATAACCCTGCTCAATCTGCTTCTTTGCGGAATCAAGCTGCGACAAGGCAAGCTTCTCCTGCAAGGAATACTCGTCCCTACCCGCGGCAAGCTGATCCCAGCCGCCATTGAGCGTTCGCTGCGCCTCGCCAATCTTATCCGCTGCGTCATCGAGTTTTTCTCGCGCCTCGCGCTCGACCTTGTCCACCTTGTCCATCACTTCATCTTTAACCGCGGACGTGCGGGCATCCTCGCGCTCCTCGCGAATCTGCTCGGCCTCGTCCTTCACCTTGGCGATAAGGTCCTCATAGGCTGCCGAGTAGCTGGGCAGCTCGCGCGCGCCCGCAACAGAGAGGTAAGCGATGGTGAACACGTCCGGGTCCTCGACCGCGTCGCGCGTAAGGAAGAAGGCGTATTTGGTCGAGCTCGCCGTGCGGAAGCCCATGGTCGAGGTGTCGGAATTGACATCCATGGCATCGCGCACCACCGCGGTGATGGTGTAGGTGCCGCGTTTGAAAATCTCGCCGGACTCTTCATCCGCGGCCGAAGTGTCGCCGGAATCCGCAGCGGTTAAAGCGGACGATGTGGACGAGGAACGCTCGCCCTTGGAGAAGAACGTCAGTGTATCGCCCACGCCCTTGCCCGCGGCGGAGGCGTACTTGGTGGTGACGGCGATCTCGTTTGCTGCCCGGGGCAACTCGCCCTCCACCACCTGGGGCTGGTTGAGGCCCTGCGCGGATAGCGCCTTGAGATCGACTTTCTCATTGGAGCCGCCCACCCCCGTATAGGCGGTCTCCGTGTAGGAGCCCTCCGCAGCGTCGACATCGTCCAAATTTGCCAGCGCATCGATATCGCCCTGGGTGAGGCCAAGCGTGGACTGCACGGAGATGTCGAAGAGGTTTTGGTCATCGTAATAGGAATCCGCGGTGAGCCGCAGATCATCGCAGGCGGCTTTGAGGCCCACCAGCATGGCGGCGCCCAGCGCGCAGATGATGAAGATGGAGATGAATCGCTTGAGGTTGCCGGTGATGGTGCGGCGAACGTCCGTGGCGAAGGCTGATGGTCGTGACATGGCGCGCACCTACCACTCGATGCTGGCGATGGGCACGGGATTCGCGTTTTTCTTCATGGAGGTCACTCGCCCGCTTTTGAAACGGATGAGGCGGTCTGCCATGGGCGCCAGCGCGGAGTTGTGGGTAATGATGAGCACGGTGATGCCGTCGCAGCGGCAGGTGTCTTGCAACAGCTGCAGCACCTGCTTACCCGTTTGGTAATCGAGCGCTCCCGTGGGCTCATCGCACAGCAGCAGCTTGGGGTTCTTGGCGATGGCGCGCGCGATAGAGACGCGCTGCTGCTCGCCGCCGGAGAGCTGCGCTGGGAAGTTGGCCGTGCGCTTGGAGAGGCCCACCTTGGCCAGGCATTCCGCCGCATCCAGCGAGTCCGGGCAGATCTGCGAGGCAAGCTCGACGTTCTCCAACGCCGTAAGGTTGGGCACCAGGTTGTAGAACTGGAACACAAAGCCCACGTCCGCGCGACGATACTCCACCAACTGGTCCTCGCGCGCCCCTCCTATGTCGCGGCCATCCACCACCACGCGCCCGCTGGTCGCGGTGTCCATGCCGCCCAGGATGTTGAGCGCCGTGGTCTTGCCGGCGCCCGACGCGCCCAGGATCACCGCGAGCTCGCCGCGTTCGACCTCGAAGCTGGCCCCGTCCAGCGCGCGGACCTCGCCCTCGCCCGAACCGTATACCTTGGTAACGTCTGAAAACTCAATATAGGCCATCGCACTGCCCCGTTCATGCCCGCGAGCGGTGCGCGGCGGCATCGCTCGACAACCTGTTGTCTAATTGTTCAGTATAGTTGAGGGCAAACAGCAAGGCGCCATCCACTCGACAGCCCGGCGGGGATTGTCGAGTGGATGGAAGCGCGCGGCGGCGTGGCGCGACAACTCATCCGCGCGGCCGCCCAAACCTGCGTAAAGGGGCGAAACATGAAAAAGCAGCCAGCCGTAACCGAGCAGACGCGCGCCAACCTGCGCACGGCGTTTTGGAGCCTGTACCAGGAGAAGCCCACAAGCAAGATAACCGTGCGCGAGATCACCGACCGCGCCGGCTACAATCGCGCCACCTTCTACCTGTACTACCGGGATGTATACGACTTGTTCGAGCAAATCGAGCAGGAGATTTTGGACGATGTCGGGCGCCTGGTCGACCAGGGGCTCATGCGTCAGGAGACCTTGGATTTCTCACAGCATATGGGTCTGATTCTTCAACTTGCCCAGCGCTACGACGCATACGTGCCGCAGCTGATGGGCCCGCACGGAGACCCCTCTTCAGCATCCGCTTGAAGGAGATCTTGGCACCGTTGCTAGACCGCTTTATCCTGCCGGCCCAAGGCATGCCGGAAGAGCACAAGGCCATCCTGCGCGAGTTCTACCTCTCCGGGCTGCTCTCCGCCATCTCCACCTGGGCGTCGAACCCCGACAGCATGCCCGTCGACCAGCTGATCGCCCTGGTTGTGGGCGCGGTCATGCCCGCAAGCCAGCGCTAAGGCCGATGCCGCGGCGATTGGCGACGGCGCACGGCAGCGCGCCCCACGTAACGATGGCCCTCATCCAAACCAAGCTCAGAAGGGATGATTCGCTCGAGCACGTCAAAATACTTGCTTCTAAACGTTGAAGAGGATTTGATCTCGATGGCGGCAAACGGAGCCGGTCCTTTTCGGCGATGACGTCGATCTCGTTTTTCTTAGTAACTTTCATATACATGACTTAGCAATTGCCATATCTTTGCCTTCACAATTATCATACACAGGACGTAAATCTACTTAGAACGCAAAAACCGCGCGCCGCAACCAGGCAGCACGCGGTTTTCGTAAAAAAGCAGTATCTTGGAAGGACAAGCCGCGGTGGGTACCACCCCCGCTCTCCCTTAGGTGTACATGCGCTACTCGGTCAGCAGCTTCGCGATCTGGACGGCGTTGGTCGCCGCGCCCTTGCGGATCTGGTCGCCGCAGCACCAGAAGGTGATGCCGCGCTGGGCCTCGGGGTTGGAGATGTCGCGACGGACGCGCCCAACGTAGATAAGGTCCTGGTCAGAGGTGTCGAGCGGCATAGGCCAGCGGTCGTGCGCGCTTTCGGCCTCGAGGTCGTCCACCAACTTGACGCCGGGGGCGGCGGCCAGCGCCTCGCGCGCCTGCTCCAGGGTGATGTCGCGCTCGAACTCAAGGGTGATGCTCTCGGAGTGGGAGCGCAGCACGGGCACGCGCACGCAGGTGCAGTTCACGCGCAGCTCGGGCAGGTGCATAATCTTGCGGCCCTCGTTTTGCAGCTTCATCTCCTCAGAGGTAAAGCCCTCAAACTTCTCGCCGCCAATCTGCGGAATCAGGTTGCTCGCCAGCTGGGCGGCAAACGCACGGGGCTCAGGAATCTCCTCGCCGCGGCCCATCGCGCCAATCTGAGCCTCAAGCTCCAGCATGCCGGGCATGCCGGCGCCGGATGCGGCCTGGTAGGTGGAGACGATCATGCGCTTCACGCCTGCCAGTTGGTGCAGCGGCCAGGTGGGAACCAGGCCGATGATGGTGGCGCAGTTAGGGTTGGCGATGATGCCGTGGTGAGAGGCGATGTCGCCCGCGTTGATCTCGGGCACCACCAGCGGCACGCCCTCGTCCAGGCGGAAAGCATGGGAGTTGTCCACAACCACGGCACCGCGACGCACGGCCTCCGGGTAGAGCGCCTTTGCAACATCGTCCTCGGCGGCGCCCAGAACAATGTCGACGCCGTCAAAGCACTCGGGAGCGGCCGCCTCGATCACAACCTCGCCCCAGGGGGTCTCGACCTTCTTGCCGGCAGAGCGCGGGCTCGCCAGCAGCTTGAGCTCGCCAACGGGGAACCCCTGCTCCTCCAAGCACTGGAGCATCTGCGTGCCCACCGCACCGGTTGCGCCCACAATGGCGACTGTGTACTGCTTCATGTCGATTACCTCCTAGTTAAGAGTAATGATGGTATTTGCCAACAGTGGGGCCCTTTGATCAGGCCCCACCGGTTTGGACGCGTATGGGTTATTTGGACGAGGACCGGTTGAAGATCCACGGACGCAGGCGCGGGTATAAGCTCGAGCATGCGCCGCATCGCACGCCTTAGAACGGCGCGCGGACGGGCTCCAGATCAGACGTCTTCACAATGCCGTTCTCATCGGAGAACGCCTTGTAGATGGTCTTGATAGCCAGGTCGAAGTCTTTCTCCTCGACGCCAATGATGATGTTGATCTCATCGCAGCCCTGGGTGATCATGCGGACGCTCACGCCCTCCTGGCCAAGCATGCCAAACAGATGGCCGGAAATGCCGGGGCGGCCGCGCAGGTTACGGCCAACGGTGGCGATCAGGGCAAGGTTCTCGACCACCTCGATCTCCAGCGGCTCGACCTCCTCCTGGATATCGGAGATCAGAGAGTAGAGCGAATCCTTCACGTCGGACGCCTGCACCACAGCGGCGAACTGGTCAACGCCGGTGGGCATGTGCTCGACCGAGACGCCGTAGCGCTCGAAGACGGACAGGGCGCGGCGCATGAAGCCGATGCGGCTCTTGGTACGGTCGCGGGCGACGTTAATCGCAAGGAAACCGCGCTTGCCGGCGATGCCGGTGATGATGGGCTCAGAATCGCCCTCCTTGGCGGTCTCGGAGATGATGGTGCCAGGGTCCTCCGGCGCGTTGGTGTTCTTGATAACCAACGGAATGCCCGCGTCGCGAACCGGGAAGACGGCCTCCTCGTGCAGCACGCTCGCACCCATGTAGGAGAGCTCGCGCAGCTCCTCGTAGGTGATGCGCGGAATGGGCTGCGCGCCCTCGACGATACGCGGGTCCGCGGACAAGAAGCCCGAGACGTCCGTCCAGTTCTCGTACAGGTCCGCCTCCAGGCACTGGGCCAAGATGGAGCCGGAAATGTCTCCGCCGCCGCGATCGAGCAGCTTGACCTTGCCCTCCTTGGTGGCGCCATAGAAACCGGGCATGACAAAACCGCCCTCGCGGGCGTTCTTCTTGACCAGCTCGGCGGTGCGCTTCATGGATAGCGTGCCGTCGTGGTGGAACGCGACCATGTCGGTGGCGTCGATGAACGGCAAGCCCAGATACTCGGCCATCAAGCGAGCGGTAAAGTACTCGCCGCGGCTTACCAGCTCCTCGGTGGTGTAGCCGCCCTTGCTGGCGCGCTCGGCAAACGCGGAAAACTCCTCGCGGATGGGATAGGAAAGCCCAAGTTCGTCCGCGATATCGAAATAGCGCTGACCGATGTCTGCCAGAAGGTCGTCGCAGGACACGTGGTAATTCACGTGGGCGTCGACCAGATACAAAAGGTCGGTGACCTTGGAGTCGCCCGAGAACCGACGACCGCACGCGGACACAACCACAAAGCGACGGGCGGGATCTGCGTCGATGATCCCCTTGATCTTCTTGAAGTGCTCGGCATCGGCAACAGAAGAGCCGCCGAACTTGGTGATCTTAATCATGAGAACGCAAAATCCTTCCCGGTGCCCTCGCGCCAAAGACCCCCGGATGGCGATATTTCGCAAGGCGTTACTTTAGCGTGAGCAAGTACAATGGATGTTTAGTCTACTAAACCATAGAAGAGCGTTCATGCATAATCGCACTTTTGTTTCCAAACAAAGAACGTCATGTGAATTGCAGCTGAACGGGCATGTTGCCCGTCGCTCCGCAGGACGGCTCGCATGTATGCTCTGATACCATGTGCAGCAACGTTTTACGGGCGCCCGCATGACGCCCACGCACCCATAAGGAGCACGTTTATGGCGACCTACCACAGCACCCGTTCCCGCACCGCGCAGCTCAGCGCTAAAGAGGCCATCCGCCGCGGCATCGCGCCAGACGGCGGCCTGTACGTATCCGACGAGCTGGGTCAGAGCAAGATCGACCTGGAGGGCCTTGCCAATAAGGACTACTTCGAGCTGGCGCGCGAGGTGCTGAGCACCCTGTTGCCCGACTACTCCGCAGACGAGATCGCGGCGTGCGTGGACGAGGCCTACGGCAGCACCTTCGCCTCCGACGAGGTGACCCCGGTGGTCGACCTCAAGGGCGTCGCCGGCGAGGCGGACCAGGGCAGCGCCCCCGCCTACGTGATGGAGCTCTGGCACGGTCCCACCAGCGCCTTCAAGGACGTCGCCCTGCAGATGCTCCCCCGCCTCATGGCCCGCACCAGCGCCAACGCCGAAGGCGCTGCCGATAAGATCATGATCGTCACCGCCACCAGCGGCGATACCGGCAAGGCGGCGCTGGCCGGCTTTGCGGACGCCCCCGGCTGCGGCATCACCGTCTTCTATCCGGAGGGCAAGGTCTCCCGCGTGCAGGAACTCCAGATGAGCACGCAGGAGGGCGCCAACGTCTCCGTCTGCGCCGTGCGCGGCAACTTCGACGACGCCCAAAGCGCCGTCAAGCGCATCTTCGCCGATCGCGAGCTCGCCGACCGCCTGGCCGCCGCGGGCGTGCAGCTCTCCAGCGCCAACTCCATCAACGTCGGCCGCCTGGTGCCCCAGGTTGTCTACTACTTCGCCGCGTACGCCCAGCTGCTTCGCGCCGGCAAGATCCAGCCCGGCGACGCTGCTGAGTTCTGCGTGCCCACCGGCAACTTCGGCGACATCCTGGCCGGCTACTACGCCCAGCGCCTGGGCCTGCCCGTAGCCAAGCTCATCGTGGCGAGCGACAAGAACAACGTGCTCTTCGACTTCCTCACCACCGGCACCTATGATCGCCAGCGCCCCTTCTACACCACCACCTCGCCCAGCATGGACATCCTCATCTCGTCCAACCTCGAGCGCATGCTCTACTATCTGGCAGACGGCGATTGCGAGCTTGTAGCCAGCCTTATGGCGCAGCTCGCCCAGGGCTCCTATGACGTGCCCGCGGAGCTGCTGGCAAAGATCCAGGCCGTCTTTGGCTGCGGCTGGGCGGACGAGGACCAGGTCGCCGCCGCCATCAAGGACTGCTGGGATCGCAACGGCTACCTCATCGACCCGCACACCGCCTGCGGCTACCACGTCTTGGGCCAGGTTCCCGCCGCCCCAGACGCCAAAGCCCGCGTGGTCCTCTCCACCGCCAGCCCCTACAAGTTCCCGCGCGCCGTCGCCGGCTCGCTTGGCCTGTTCTGCCCGCCGGACGATTTCGCCTGCATGAACGTGCTTGAGAAGGCGACCGGTACTGTCGCCCCCACCCAGCTTTCCGAGCTGCAGCAAAAGCCCGTCCTGCACGACGCCGTGGTGGATATCGACGGCATGGGCGGCTTTGTGGAGCAGGCAGCTGCCAAGCTTTAGTATTTGGACGAGGAGCTTTCCCTATGATCAAGATCACCGTACCGGCTACTAGCGCCAACCTTGGCATTGGCTACGACACGCTGGGCATGGCCGTGTCGCTGTACTCGCACTTCACCTTCGATCGCGCCGACACGCTGCAGATCACCGGCTGCCCGGAGGAGTTCCAAAACGAAAACAACCTGGTCTACGTCTCCTTTGTCGACGCGCTGCGCGAATGGGGCGTCGAACCCTTCCCCGTGAAGCTGCACATCGAGACCGAGGTTCCCGTCGCCCGCGGCCTGGGTTCCAGCTCCACCTGCGTGGTCGCCGGCATCATGGCGGCAGCCGCGCTGACCGGCCACACCGTTGACCGCGCCGAGCTGGTTCGCATCGCCACCGCCGTCGAGGGCCACCCCGATAACGTCGCCCCCGCCATCCTGGGCGGCGCCGTGTGCTCCTTCACGCCCGAGGGTGACCTGCCGCGCTGCCTGCGTTACGAGGTTAGCGACCGCCTGCGCTTCATCACCATCATCCCACCCTACGAGGTCCACACCAGCGATGCCCGCAAGGTCGTTCCGCAGGAAGTGCCCCTGTCCACCACCGTGTGGCAGATGGGCCGCATCGCCGGCATGACGCGCGGTCTTGAAACCGGTGACCTCGATCTGGTCGCCGCCGCTAACGACGACCGCCTGCAGGAGCCTTACCGCCGCGCCCTCATCCCCGACTACGAGGATATTCGCCGCGTCTGCCTGGAGGGCGGTGCCAAGACCATGTGGATCTCCGGCTCCGGCTCCACCCTTATGGCCGCTACGGACGACACCATCGTCGCCAAGTTCCTACAGGTGCGCCTGCGCGAGAACTTCCCCACCTGCGAGACGCACATCCTCACCTGCGACACCGAAGGCGCCCAGATTGAGTACCTGTAACGCAAGCGCGCCTCGCGCTATAAGGGGCTGACCAGACGCACATCCGAACCGCCAAGGGGACCTGTTTTAAGGTCCCCTTTCTCGTCCATGGTAGTCTGCAAACTTTTGCATATACTTGATTCTGCAGACTTTTACAGATAGACTGATATGCAAAAGTCTGCACTTAAGGGAGACCGCTTATGGACGATGTCACCAATCCTTACGCCAACCTCATCGACGGCCCCATGGATATTGTCATCCCCCGCCAGGTTGGCATATACGTACGCGAGGCCCGCAAGCGTCAAGGCCTTACGCAGCGGCAGCTCTCGTGGCTTTGCGGCGTCTCCGAGCGCTCTATCATCGCGCTCGAAGTTGGCACCGCGCCCGGCATCCGCCTCGACAAGCTGCTCTCGATTCTCGAATCGCTGGGCCTCTCGCTCTTTGTGCGAGCAGACCCGCAGTTCAAGGCCGTCGCACCCAGCGGTCCGCCGCAAAAGGAACCGCGGCCCACAACCTATGACGAGCTTTTTAGGCGCATCACCGGCAACACCACCGGTCCGCTGCCCTACGCCAGCGCGGAAAACCCCCAGGAGCCCGAGGACTGGCAGCGAGGAGGCTTCTAATGGCATCCATCTACTTGCAGGCAACCATCAACGGCCAGGTGGCGGGCACGCTTTGGCAAGATCAACACGGCATCGCGCATTTTGCATACGATTCCTCTTATCGCGGGGCCCCGCTTTCTGTAGCGCTACCCCTCAAAAACCAGTCCTTCCACAACACCAAGCTGCTTCCCTACCTCTTTGGCTTGCTGCCGGATAGTGAGCGGCAACGCAGCGCCATCGCTCGGGAATTCGGCATCCGTCCCAATAACGCCGTCGCCATGCTTGAGCATATCGGCCTCGATTGTCCCGGTGGCGTGCAGTTCTTTCCGCCGTCTCAAAACGGGGACCAGAGTATCGCCGATCCTCGTCCAGCCGCATATGAACCGCTAACCAACCACCAGATCGCCCTGCGCCTTAAGTCCGTGCGAGACGATGACGACGCTACGTGGTTGGGAAAGAATGAGAGCTGGTCGCTCGGTGGCAATCAGGGCAAATTCGCCCTGGCGTGGCACAACGGATCTTGGAACTCCGCACTGGGATCTGCCCCAACCACACACATATTCAAATACGGAGTCGCGGGATACAAGCTCCAGGCGCTCAACGAATACGCATGCTTGAGAACCGCCGGTCTTCTGGATATTCCCGCAGCCCAGGTTACCTACCAGTTATTTGAGGACGAGCCCGCTTTGATTGTGAAGCGCTTCGACCGAACGACCGACGCGCGCGGAGACGTCTCGCGCCTACATCAAGAAGACCTTTGCCAAGCGCTGGGCAAGATGCCCTATGAGAAGTACACCTCCGATGGCGGTCCCAGCGCAACGGACATCCTTGCGCTGCTGGCGAGTCTACCCTACGCAGATTTTAACGTTTCCTCATTCATACGGATGCTGCTCTTCAACGTTCTTATTGGAGGAACGGATGCACACGCCAAAAACTATTCCCTGCTTCTCTCTGGGAGCGGAGCGCTGCTCGCGCCGATGTATGACGTGGCGTCTGGCTTGCCCTACGAACTGCTAAGGCGCCACGGCAGGCTTGCCATGGGCGTTGGCGGAGAGAGCCGCCTGGGCAGAATTGGCAGCGGCGCTATCGAGCGCTTTGTCAATTCATGTGGCGAGAACCTCGCACGCATTGGGATCACTACAGATTTCTGCACGGACCTCATGGCTGACTACGCGCAACGAATCCCTGTGCTTATGGAGCAGGTACTTAAGGAGAGCGACGCCATCGTTGGCATCGATGAGCTGCAAGACCACTTGCTCCCCCACGTTAAGGAGAACTGCGAGAAAACGCTTGCCTTGCTTTAGTTCTCATTATCTGGACGAGAAACAGATTCAGCACCCACATATGACAACCTTAAGAAAGCGCAGGCGAAATCTTGGCGGAAGCCTCGTCCTTACGGCATCGAATACCGGCACTTATGAAAATGATAAAGGCCGCCACGGTACTCAATGCGACGAAGGACAACATCGCCTGAATACCAAACACATCCTGTAGCGCGCCGCCGGCAACTGTGCCAACCATTGAACCCACGCCCGTGGTCGCTACAGAAAGCAGCGTCTGCCCCAGCATTTCGCTTCTAGGAGTCAAGACCTCGGCGACATAACAGGTGAGCAGCGGTGTGAGCAATCCATAGCTTATCGACTGGAACAGCAATCCAACAAACACCATGGGAACGCTAACAGCGTTAACGACTATCAAATTGCGCAGTAAATACGCAGCACCGACTACCATAAACAGCGTGCTATTTGAGAAATGACGACGCAGGCGTGGAACGAGCGCCATTGCCGGCAGTTCACTCGCTGCCATACAAAAGATCGCTATGCCGTACATCGAAGTGTCTCCGCCCAAGTTGACTACGATATCAATCAAGTAAACGCTTAGGCAGTTGCATGCAACAAACGCAACCATAAAGCCAATAAGAACCATCACCAGCACCCGTTGCTGCAAAATCTCGCCCAGAGCACTTCCAGATAATCCAGCCCGTCGATCAGCAGTCTGCTTGCATTGGGATTCCTCGTCCGCATTTTTCCGCTCACACGGAGGCATGGTTGCAAGCACAGCCAAAAACGCCACCGCCGCTACCGCGAAAGCCGCGACCAAACCCGCAGGCGACACCGCATCCACCAAGCCACTCAGCCCTACCGCACCGACGGCGTATGAGATAGAACCCATGCCGCGCGCCAAACCAAAATTGATGGGCATGCCGATGCTATTGAACCCCATCGCAAGCTGCGACAAAAACGGCGCGACTGCAAGCGATAGCGCGTTGGCGATCGCAAAGACGGGAATCTCGAGCGCCCGCGGCAACGGTGCCAGTGCCAACGCGACGTAACAGGCAAGTGAACCAACGATGAGGCATCGCAGCACACGTGGAATTGTCACGATGGGCACGCGTTGCAGCAAGGCAGACGCAAGCGGCATCACGATCACGCACAGCACGCACGACGAGCCCGTCGCGACTCCGATAAGCGTGTTGGAAAACCCCTTGTAACCCAAGAATATCGCCGCAAATCCACCGAGCGCGCACGTTGTGAAGTAGTAGAGCGCCTGCAGCGCCCCATATCTAATCTGCAGCGATTCGCGCGCAGCCCCCTGCACGCCGCCCCGTCGTGCCTTCATGCTTCCCCCAGATATCTTTTTTACACAGCTCTTTTCCGCCCATAGGCGGCGGGGCGAGCCAATCCATGCCCGCCCCGCTGATGCCAGCGCCTTATGCGACGCTCGCCCTCGCGTCGGCTCGATGCAGCCCGACGTTACGACAGGTCTTCGCCGTTGGTGGCAATGACCTTCTTATACCAGGCAAAGCTGTCCTTGCGCGAGCGCTCCAGCGTACCGTTGCCTTGGTTGTCCTTGTCGACGTAGATGAAGCCGTAGCGCTTCTCCATCTCGCCCGTTCCGGCGCTTACCAAGTCGATGCAGCCCCACGGGGTGTAGCCCATTAGGTCGACGCCGTCCTCCTCGACCGCAAGCTTCATCTGCTCTATATGCGCGCGCAGGTAGTCGATACGGTACTGATCGTGAACGGAACCGTCGGCCTCCTTCTTGTCGTACGCGCCAAAACCGTTCTCGACAATGAACAGCGGAAGCGCGTAGCGATCCGTGAACCAATTAAGCGCGTAACGGAGGCCGACGGGGTCGATCTGCCAACCCCAGTCAGACGCCTTGACAAACGGGTTCTTGACCAGGTCGGCAGACTCATCGAAATCAAAATGAGCGTTGTCCTCGCGCCACTGGGTGGCAAAGCTCATGTAATAGGAGAACCCGATGTAATCGACCGTGCCCTGCTGCAGCAGGACGAGGTCTTCAGTGGTCACGTCGATGACATAGCCCTTGCGCTCCCACAGCGCGGTGATGTTGGGAGGATAGAAACCCAGAGTATGGACATCGGCGTAGTAGTAGCGACGCTCCATCGCCTTATGCGCCATGAGAATGTCCTCGGGTTTGCAGCTCGCCGGATACACCGGGCACATGGCGATCATGCAGCCAATTTGGAAATTGGGGTTGATAGCGCGACCAATCATCACCGCTTTGGCGCTTGCAACCAGCTCGTAATGAGCGGCTTGATACATCGCCTTCTCGCGGTTCTCGCCAGGCTCGGCCACAATGCCGGAGTCCACCAGCATAGCGAAGTCGTCATTGTAGCTAGCCTGGTTGTTGATCTCGTTAAAGGTCATCCAATAGGTGACCTTGTCCTTATAGCGCTCGAAGCACACCGTGGCGAAACGAACAAAGAGATCGATGAGTTTGCGGTTACGCCAACCGCCGTACTTGTTAACAAGCCCAAGCGGCATCTCGAAATGGCTTAGCGTCACCACAGGCTCAATTCCATGCGCCAAGCACTCGTCAAACAAATCGTCATAGAATTTCAAGCCCGCCTCATTGGGAACAAGCTCGTCGCCCTCGGGGAAGATTCGACTCCATGCAATGGAGGTGCGGAAACACTTGAAACCCATCTCGCCCATGAGCGCGATGTCTTCCTTATAACGATGGTAGAAATCGATCGCCTCGTGATTGGGATAATTCTCACCCGGCAAGACCTCTGCCGTAAAACGACGGCGGGTTTTCACGTCACCCGCGGTGGTGACATCCATGATGCTCGGCCCCTTGCCGTCGCAATCCCAGCCACCCTCAAGCTGATGCGCGGCAACGGCGCCGCCCCATAGGAAGTCGTCAGAAAAAGCCATGATAAAACCCCTCTAATCGAACCATGTAGAAAAAGGGGCCGGCAGACCGTCTGGTCTACCGGCCCCTTGCAGCACGTATGCGGACGGTACAGGTACTCGACTCAGCCTACTCAGCAGCGAGCTTGGCAGCCTCTTCCTCGCAAAGCTGCTTATCGTACTTCTTGAAGAACGGGAAGTAGATGAGCGTGGCGACCACGGCGCCAAGGATGGCAACGAGAGCAGCAGTGAAGGAGCCGCCACAGGAAATGAAGGCACCCAAACCGACCGGCGTGGGCCAAGGCATCTGCACGAGGACGGCCGGGATAAAATGCGTGGAGATGGCTAGGTAGGCAATAGCGGCAGAAGCCATAGGAGCGAGCATGAACGGAACGGCAAGTGCCGGGTTGTACACGATGGGCAGACCGAAGATGAGCGGCTCGTTGATATTGAAGAGCGCGGGCACGATCTCAGCCTTGCCGATAGCCTTGAGCTGCTCGGACTTGGCGATGGCAACCATGAGGATAGTCAGGCCAAGGGTTGCGCCGGAGCCGCCGACGGTAACGAACGCGTTGTTGAACTCGCCCGCCCAAATAGCGGCGCCTCCATCGGCATTCACCACGAGATTGGACAGGGCGATAGCGGTCAACGGCGAAGTCACGATGGTGGCGCCATGGATACCGACGAGCCACAGAGCATGAATCAGGAAGTAGATGAACAGGATGCCGGGCAGCGTATCGACGATGTTAACGACAAAGCCGAACGGAATGGCGATAAAACTGTAGAAGTCCGTACCGAACATCATGAAGGCAACCTGAATAAGCATGCAAACGATTGCGACCAGGAAGCCAGGAATCAAAGCGGTGAACGAACGAGCGACGCCATCGGGCACAACATCGGGAAGCTTGATGACGATGTTCTTCTCGACGCAGAGGGCGTAGATGCGAACGGAGAACCAAGCGATGATGAAAGCGCAGAAGATACCGGTGGCGCCGAAACGGGCGGGACCGCTAGAGGAAACCGTCCAACCGCTGAAGAGGCCGGACTCGGCATCGTTGAGCAAAGAGATGACGCCGTCGACGACGCCAATCTGCGGGATGCAGATAAAGAGCGCCATAACCGCCATGAGCACTGCGTTAACGGGCTTGATATCGATCTCGTCCTCCTCGGAGAGGATGCGAGCGTACTCGAAAGCCGTCGCGATTAGGAAGTAGACGGCGATGCAGCCGATTGTGGCACTATTCGCAAGCATGTACACATTGGTGATCTTGTCAAAGGACACGGACCAGATGCCGGCAAGCACCGGAAATGCCTGCGGAAGGACATTAAGAATAAGGAACATCGAACCGACGATGGTGAACGAAATCGACGTCATACCCGCAAAGGTAATCGCGCGAATCATGCGGAACTGAGACAGCTTGGTCATCGGTCCCATAATGTACTTCTCAAGAAGATCGAACACTATTCCAACCCCCTGTCGTTTTAGTTGTTGTACTTGAGAATCTTCTGATACAGTGCATAGCGCTTGTCGCGGCGATCGCGCACAAGAGCGATGCGATAGATGATGATGAGCTTGACCGCAATAAGAGCGACGCAGAATATGGCCCCAACCATCTTGCTGCTAAAAAACGGGAAGAAGAGCTTTTCACCAACGGCGAGCGTCGCGACAAGCGCTACCGCACTTACAACACACGAGGCGATAAGGGCGCGATGGGACCACTTAAGGTACTCGACCTCGCGAGACAGCGTGGTGAAAACCTCCACCATCACCGCAAGGGCCAGCACAGCCTCCAGCAACGGAACAACCGCGGCGAAACTCGGCTGAAAAGCGAGAAGCATGAACAGCCAATACAAACCAATGAAAAACAGACCCGCATCCAGGTAGCGAATCAGCATGAAGCGATTCCACTTAGCAGTCTTAATAGACTGCTCGCGCTTGAATCCATCCGTGCCGGGGCCGTGCTCCCTTTTCGACGCAACCCCAATGCCCGCACCAGACCGATTCTCCCCTACGGCGCAGCTCTCGGCAACGCTAGACTTAGCGCGCTCGGCCTGAGCCTGCGCCTTCGCGCGCGCCCTTCTGATCTGCTCTTTCTTCTTCATGCGCTCAACCAATCATCTACACTCAGAGGACGCTGCTAGGCAATCAAGCTGTTGATCAACTCAAAGATTGCCGGGCAGTTCTGGCGACCGTAATCTTTCATGGGAATGACTTCGACGGGCAGGCCGTCAGCCTTCTTGGCTACCTTGTCCTTTTGGTATGAAATCTGCGGACCTACGAGAATGCAGTCGTATCCATCGGCCTTAGGATCCTTAAGCTCGGTGAAGCTGCGGGCGGCAACCTCGAGATCGATTCCGTTCTCAGCTGCATAGGCGTCCATCTTCTTCATAAGCATGCTGGTGGACATACCCGCTGCGCAAACAAGCAAAACCTTCATGACAAATCATTCCCTTCTGGAGCATCTTAGCTCCGTTGCATCACGGCCTACATGCGACCGATGCGCCTACCTAACAGCAACGCGCTCGTACAATGTGATGATCTCCTCAGCCAGATCCTGGCAGAGCATCGAGGTCATCAGGTGGTCCTGCGAATGAACCAGCAGCACGTCCACGGGCACGTGCTCTCCGCCGGCTTCGCGGGAAAGGAGCTTCGTCTGCTCGTCGTGTGCCTGCAGGCCAATCTCGCGCGATTCCTCGAGCGTCTTGCGTGCGCCTTCGACATCGCCTTCGCGCGCCTGCGCGATGGCCTCCATAGCCAGGCTGCGCGCCTGACCGGCAGAGGCTACGATTCCGAACGAAATAAGCTCCATGCTTTCTTCCTCAGCCATTGTTTCCTCCTCTCATCCCTTCTTCTTGCGAACATATGCAACGCGCGCGGCATATGCCGAGGCGTAGAGAAATAGCAAACTGTCAGAGTTGTGTCTCGACTCCCAGACGGCCTCTCGCCGAAACGCCGGCATCGTCCAAAAGCTGAACGAAAACGTCCCAGGTTTGCTCCGACACCAAGCGGCCGATTGCAGACGAATCGACCAGCACTCCCGCGAAACCGTCTAAAAACGAGCGAGCTTCACCGTCCTCATCGAATGAGAAACCCATCAGGAAGACGGCTTGCGCCTTCTCCCCGTCGATTCCCCAGCCGACGGGCTCATCAAGTAGGCCGACGCAGATAAACGCGTCATTGCTCGCAACCTCCAATGGGTGCGGCATGGCGATGTTGTTTCCGAATGCCGTCGCCATGCGCTCCTCGCGGGCATACACCAGATCGCGGAACTCCGGTGCCGTATCCCGAAGCGCTTCCGCACGGCCGATCAAGAAATCAAGCACCTCGTCCTTAGTGGTAAAGGATAGATGCGGAAAAAACAGGTCCTCCCCGATAAAGCGGAAGGCGTTAACGTTCTCGGCGCGCATCTCCTTGCGAAGCATCGCTCGGGTTCGCTCCGCCTCGGCGGGATCGAGGAAACAAGAAACCTCTCGGACCGGAACGGGCAACTCGATGTGAAGCGGAACGGTGGTAAATGCATAGTCGATCTTGGAAAAGTCGATCTTGTCCAAGCTCAAGGCATCGCAGGTCTGAATCTGGTCGATGTAGTCTCCAAACTCCCGACGACACTGGTATTCGAGTAAGCGAGCGCTTCCCGCTCCCGATGCGCAAATCACCAGGATGTTCTTCTTCGCGACCTCGGTCTTGGAGCGCTCGAGGGCGAGCTCGAATGCGAGAGCGATATACCCGATCTCATCGTGGGACAGGCTCGCCCCGTACTTCTCGGCTATGACTGAAGAGGCGTCCGCCGCAATAGAAAACGACAGCGGGTAGCGCGCCTTGATGTCCTCGAGCATGGGATTGGTGAGCTTGAGTTTATAGCGCAAGCGAACGGACAGCGGCTGGATATGACGCGCAAGGTTCATGCGCAGCTCAAGATCGTTTCTGAAGTCGAAGCGAAAGACCCGCCACACGCGTTCCAGCATGTCGGACACGACTTCCCATACCTCATCCGAAATGACAAGGCTGTCCTCGTCAGGTGACTGGTAGATGGTCTGCTTGCCGGCAAGGTGAATCGCGATGTAGGCGATTTCCTCGCGCGGAAGCGTCACGCCTGTCAGGGTTGCGATTCGAGTCGCGATGTCTTCCGCCGCGCGAAACTCATACGTTTCCACGATTCGCTGCAGACGGCTGTCCTCGATGGGAACATAGCAGTCTTCAGAGATGCGAATGAGCGCCACCACGATGTGGACGAGCAGATTCTGGAACGCCGAGGAGTTGATAACGATATTCCATTCCTCGGACGCCTGACACACGCACGTTGCGATGGCATCGAGGAGCTCGTCGCTATTCTCCAAGCGCCCGCTGGCGATAGCCTTAATTGCCGAGGTATGCAGGCCACCGGCTTTTTCTTGGAGATACCCCCCCCCGCGAGCTTCGATGGCGGCCCGCGCAAGGCATAAACGCCGTGACATCTCGCTGCCCACCACGCGAATACCGTAGTGGGACCGCTTTTCTAGCACCAAATCGTACGAGCGAAGCCTCTCCTCGACCTTTTTGAGATCTCCTGAAAGGGCGCTTTTTGAGACATACAGGGCATTGGAAAGCTCCTGCAGCTTGATCCAGTCTCCGCGCATAAGCAGATCGTTGAGAAGGTAGTTAACCCGCTCTTCGGACGTCTTGCATGCCAGACCAACGCTCAGACCATTCTTCGCATTCCAAGACTCGAACGCTTTTGCGTCTTGGACGATAAAGCGATATCCCTCGCCGCGCGGTAGCGTAATGCAAGCCGCGCCCTCAAGTGCATCGTTTGCCCGCGCGATATACTTACGCAAAGTGCGCGTGCTTACACTGAGCTGCATTGCCGCGTGCTCGGGCGTGATGCCCTCATGGGTGCGTACAAATTCGACAACCTGTGAGATTTCCAAACCCCGTCACCTCCCTTTCATCTGCTCGACATAAAAATCATACGTTCCCAAAAGCAATAGTTCGATTCAATTGCTTCCGATTCATGCGGAACTGAACTGAACAAACTTAAATATGCAGGTAGATGGTACTTTTTATTCGCGCCTCCCCTATCCTGCACACAGATTGGAACGGAATAGACCAGAAAAGAAAACCGTTCGCAGGCGCATATCGACCGTTTGCGATTCGTCTGAATCGATAAAATACGGACCGTAAAAACCCGGCTACTCCCAAAGCGACTGGAGGCGTACGCTCCACGCACCTCATAGGGTAACCGGGTGTTGCAGTCGCACCCGCTTCCTCATCGCCATGGAAAGGAGCGACGGCTCGGTATCGGCACCGTACCCGTAAGCCCCTACGACAAGCCGCGCAACCTAGCCACGTCGGCGATCGATTCGCATGGTCAGCAGCGTAAGCGCGCATGCCACCAGCGAGAAGACGGCGCCCACCACGCCCGCGCTCGCCATACCGGGCCCCGCCACCACCGCGGACCCCACCGCCGTTCCAAAGCTGATGCCAATGTTGAACGCCGTGGGCTCGACTGAGCTCGCAAGCATCATGGCCTTGGGATGGCGCTGCCGCGCAACGCGCATGAACATGGAGATGCACGGTACCGAGAGCACGTACATGGAGATACCCAGACCCAAAATCACCAACAGCGCCGCCGGCATGGCTGCGCCCAGAAGATAAAGCGCAAACAGCAGACCCGCCTGCAGCAAGAACACCGGCACCAGGCCCTTCATCCCAACGCGCGCGTCAACAATGCCCGAGAGCATGTTGGAGATGATGCACATGACACCGTAGACCATCAGCGTGCCGGAAGCCTGGAGCGCGCTCATTCCCAGCACCTGCTCCAGGTACGGCGTGATGAACGCATAGAGCACGTACACGCCGCCAACGCCAAAGATGAAGATGGCCATGCCCACCAACACCTGGGGCTCGCCCAAAAGGCCGATCTGATCTCGAACGGTCGCCGGCTCATCAGTCTCACCCGCACGCGGCAGCATGGCCACAAGCGCTACGCATACCGCGATGGATACCGCCAAAACCGCCCACATGGCAACGCGCCAGCTAGAAACCTCCGCAATCATCTTGCCCAGCGACGTGGAGATAACCATGGCGACGGAAAACGCCCCGTACACCAGCGAGATGCCAAACGACGTGCGCTTGGGACCCAAAAGCTCGGGCAGATAAGTAACGCCCACCGCCAAAAGCCCGCCGGAGACCGCGCCTAGCACCACGCGAGCCGCGTACAGCATCTCAAACGTGGGCGAGATCGCGGCGAGCGCATTGCCCGCGCAGAACAGCAGGGAGTAGATAATCAAGAGCGTGTAGCGCCGGAATCGACCCGTGGTCAACGCCAGCACGGGAGTAAGAATGGCGTACGCAAGCGCAAAGATGCTCACCAGTCCTCCCACACTGGACAGCGGCACGGCAAAGGCATCCGCCACCTGCTGCTCGATACCAATGATGATGAACTCGGATGAACCCAAAATAAAGCCCATTACCACCAGAAGCACAACGCAGATTGACACGCGTGCGGACGAAAGATCCGCCGCGGACTTACCCTTTGCCCCACCGCTCGCGTTACCCATATAGCCGCCTTCCTTTAGCGCCCTGCACAAACGCCATCTTGCGCGCCGGCCTTCAAGCACCTGGACGCTTTCGAGTTTTTGCACCGCAATGCCTTTGCAGCGCTGCCCCTTGGGATTGTCGCACAGCAAACCCACGGCAGGCACCCTGAATCCCTTGCAGGGACATTTGAAAAAGGCTTTGGGAGGGCTTCAACGAGAAGAACTCTGCGGTCGATGCCTGCGGTCGCGCCGGGAAGCAGGCCCAGACTATCGATATACATCTTCTTGATTGGCTACCTGCTGTTTTTCTACTACTGTATACATGTAAATTGAGCGAGAAAAAACCGTGCCCCATCTGGATGGCAGCTGAGGGCCACGAGGTGGGTAAGGTTGGCCCAAATACGGCGCACAACGCTACCTTCTAACCCCCTTTCAGGGATGCCGGGCGTCCCTTAGTCGTCTCTGAGGCGATTCCCATTCTCACGCTCGTTAACAAACTACGCATTTTGACTCTTATGCTACGTATGTGTACAGCCACCTGAACTTCTGTAGCCCAGCATTTCCCCATTTTGATCTTGCATAAAAAATATTTCCCCACCTGGAGCACCTCGGCTGCCATAGCCAAACCGAACGACTCGTTTCAGCTGAGCATCATCCCCTACATCTCGCAAACAAAGTCAGCGCACGGTCGTTGTTCGAATATCGGCAATTTACCTCAATTGATTATTTCGAGGATCAAAATCAATGCTAATGTCCTCAACCCCATCCGTTTGAAGCACGAGATCATGAGGCAAGCGATGTCCCATCGGATCGATAAGAAAATCGAGGCCCGCCTTGCGAGCGGCTTTTGCCACGGGTATAAAGTCAGTGTCTCCAGCAACGAGAATTATCTGATCAACAAGCCTTTGATGCGCGAGAGAGGCAACATCGAGTCCTATTCTCATATCAACGCCCGATTGCTTAAGGCCAACAAGCGTATAGTCATTTTCCTGAAGATCGGAGACTAGGAGCTCGCCGCTTAACAGCTTCTTTAATGACTCCTGTTTGAAATTGTAGTGAGCGTTTGCGGCACGAAGTTCCCCCATCCGCATTGCCACTTTACGCTTTGATCCTAGAATAGAGTGAAAATCCGACATCCAAACATTCGATGGGTTCTTCGCGCTAAACACCGTATTGTGCGCACTCCACGGCTGCTTAAAAGTGCCCTTTGAAAGAGGAGGGCAATCGTAATAGAAGATTCTGTATAGAGAACGGTCACCACATTCGACTATCTTTTTTCGAGGAATAGCGATGTGCTGCAAAGCATATGCATGACATTGCGCCGCCCTGCTTTCCGGGTCAACATCCCCCCAGAGCTTTCTGGCGCGCTTAAGAAAGTAATTACCATCAATAAGAACAGCTGTTTTCGTCATTTGATTCCTCGATTCATGAAATGACCTCCGAACTGTGGAACTCCGGCGAAAAGTTGGAGCCACTGTCGGAGGTCTTCAAAGATGAGGAACAGGGATTATAGGATCAACTGCCTTTGGTCTCTGTCTGCTATGAGTTTATACCCAGCCAGGCAGCAACTTGTGACGAAATATAGGTGATATTGTGTTTTCGAGAGAAGCATTTTTCGTCCGCGCCGACAAGCATCGCGAACGACTTGAGCGCCCGCCATTCGCATCGCATTTTTTCCACGCGGTGCTGGTACCATAGGCAAAGCAAAAAACAGCACCTACCTGCGAGGAGCATTATGACACCAACCATCGCGATCATCGGCGCCCTGGAGAAAGAGGTTCGCCAGATCTATACCTCCATCGAGCACGGCACCGTCTGCGAGGAGGCCGGTCTTAAGATCATCGGTGGCGAGTACCACGGCTTCAACATCGTGAGCACCACCGCCGGCATGGGCACGGTCAACGCCGCGGCCGCCGCGCAGCACCTTATCTCCAAGTACAACGCCAACGCCATCATCTTCAGCGGCATCGCCGGCGGCCTCAACCCCGCGCTGCACATCGATGACGTGGTGATCGGCGAGCGCCTGCGCTACATCGATACCGATACCGCGTTGATCGCCGAATCCAAGCCCGGCCTAGAGGAATTCGAATCCACCGACTTCCTGGTAGACCTTGCAGAGGAGACCCTGATCTCGCACGGCTTCATGGATGCCAATCTATCGGACGAGGAAATCGCCCAGGGTACGCAAGCGCGCGCCGTCGCCGACGCCTCCTTCTTCCGCCGCAACAACACCGATGCGGAACCTCGCCGCTACCTGCGCGGAACCATCGCCACCGGAGACCGCTTCATCTCTGGCAAGGAGCTGCGCGACCAGGTAGTCGCCGCCACCCAGGCAGATTGCGCCGAAATGGAGGGCGCCGCCATCGCGCACGTCGCCGCCAAGAACGGCATCGACTGCCTGGTGCTGCGCGCCATCTCCGATAACTGCGACGAGTCCTACGACGCCCTGTGCGAGCGCGAATTCGACCTTGAGGACTACGCCCGCTCCGCCAGCGCCCTCACCCTGGCCATCGTCCGCCGCCTAGCCGCCAAGCTGGGCCTCGAGAGCCGTTAAGGCTCGCAAACCCGGGCCCCGCCCCTACCCTCAGGAGAACCTATGGCAAACATCAACTACAACCTCGCCCACTTTGTCGCCAGCTACGGCAAGGCGTCGCAGATTCCGCCCTCTACCTGCCCGGAAGTCAGCTTTGTGGGTCGCTCCAACGTGGGCAAGTCCTCCATCATGAACAAGCTGTTTGGCCGCAAGGGCCTGGTCAAGGTATCAAGCACCCCCGGCAAGACCGCCAACATCAACTTTTTCGAGGCGGACGGCATCCACTTTGTAGACCTGCCCGGCTACGGCTTCGCCCAGCGCTCCAAGGCAGAGCGCGACCGCTGGGCCGTCCTTATCGGCGATTTTCTTGAGAGCGAGCGCAGCTTCAACCTGGTGGTCTCGTTGGTCGACATTCGCCACGATCCCAGCAAGCTCGACTTTGAGATGGTCGATTACCTGCGCGAGAACGAGTTCAACTTTGTGGTAGCACTCACCAAAGCGGACAAGCTCAGCCGCGCCCAGCAGGCCCGCCAGCTGGCAAGCATTCGCAAGCAGCTGGAACTGCCCGCCGAGCAGATCTTTGTCACCTCTTCGCAGACCGGCGCGGGCATCGACGAGCTGAAGCGCTGCATCGCGGAGCACTGTTTGGACGAGTAAGTCCGCAGCCTACGCTAGCTCAACCTTGTAGGCGTACGTGTGCGCGCCATCGATATCTGGACGAGGACTGATAAGCCAGGCAAGTCCCTCGCGCTGCAGGTCCTCGTCCGACACCACGTAATAGAACTGGTAGCGCTTCTGTGGAATGATCCACAAATCGCGCCAGAAATCGCCTACGGGATCCCCCGGCTGCATGGGACCCGGCCCATCGTAGCCGCTCACCCACAAGGGATTGTCAGCACCCGTGAAAATGCTGAAGGCGCCCTCGCCCGCGTAGCCTACCTGGTCAAACTCCGTGCGCGGGTACGTATTGGCATCGATTCCCTCAAACGTAAGCGCCGGATCGTCGTTTGCGCTATAGACGCCCAACATGCACCCTGCCGTGTTGAAGTTGACCTTCTCATCCAGCGGATTGCGAATGGAAACGTCCACCACCAGATAGGTGAACCCTTCCGGCAGAGTGGTATCCTCCGCCACCTCACAGGGCATCTGCGAGTTCTTTACCGCGCCCGCACCCATCCCCATCAAATCGAAATAGTAGACATCGCCGCGCGTCATGCCATCTGGCAGCCTATCTGCCAAGCTAAACGCCGGCTCGCTGTACTCCAACGCCCGCAGCAAGGTGTCCTCCGCCGTGGGCTCGCCCTCCGCCAGGCGGCAGGCGTTCTCGACCATAATGACCTCGCTTGCCGGGGCGGGCGGCTCGATGGTGATGGTAACGTCGGAGAGGTCGGAAGGATCGTCATCGCCGTTGCCCGCCAAGCCCTTGCCGGAACCACCGCCCGCAGCGCCGCGCGAGCAACCCGTCAGCGACGCAAACGCCAGCGAACCCGCCGCGCACAACAAGCCGCGCCGCGAAATCTTGGCAGCCCACAAAGCCGAAGGGCTCTTTGCCCCCATCATTTCCTTCATCTCAATCTCCTTATGCTACAGGTAGAGCTCGTTATAGATATCGATCGCCTTGGAGGCGAAGGCGGGGCCGGAGGCAAAGTGAGCCCCGGCGCGCGGTGTGGCGTGCGCGGGCGACGCCGCGATCGAAGCCGGCACGGCGGGCGCTGACGGGTCGAACAACACCAGCCCCTTGTCCTTTACAAAAAGAATCTTATCGCTGAGCTGGTCCACGTTATCAAGGATGTGGGACGACATGATAATCCCCGTCCCCCGCTGGGCCAGCGAACGCATGATAGCGGAATTGAGCTGCACGTTAGTGGGGTCCAGCGCGTTCATGGGTTCGTCCAGCAGCAGGTAGCGCGCGCCCGTCATATAGGCGATGGCCAGCGTGAGCTGCTGGCGCATGCCCTGCGAACACGCGCGAACCCGCTTGTTGAGAAAGCCGTCTACCTTGCAGGCGCGGGCGACGTCGTCGATGGAGCGCTGGGAGCGCCACAGCTTGTGCGTCATGTCCAGGTGGTCGCCCACGGTCATGCCCGGGTAAAGTAAGGTGCCCTCGCCCGGGGCGTAGAACACGCGCGCACGGCGACGCGCAACCTGGTTGGCAGGAAGATCGTCCACCGCGATTGCGCCCGTAACGCGAGCGGCCTTGATGTTGGCCATAGCCTTGAGCAACGTGGTCTTGCCGTAGCCGTTGGGCGCCACCAGGCCCATGATGCAACCTGGTTCAAGGTCGAAGGACACGTTCTGCAGCAGCACGCGTCCACCGTAGGACAGGGTAAGATTTGCAACAGAAAGCATGAGCGCTCCCGTGATTGAGATCCAATAACGTCTTGGGCACCGCTTCGCAGCCAGCGCTGCCGCCAAGTTGGACGAATATCAGATTCTGATCACGCAAGAGGCATCGCGCACGCGCAGGGACCGGGCGCGTTGCACACGGACAACCATGTACGTCGCTGCGGCCATGACCGGCAAGAAGACCGCCAGCACGATGCAGGCCGCACAGGCGGAGACGCCGCAGCCGGAGATAAAGCCGTAACCTGCGGCGCCAACCACGCGCGCCACATCCAGATACGTAAGCGGTAGCCACCCCAGGGCCACCGAGGCGATGCTATCCGCAGGCGCCAGCGCAGACGCGTTGACGGCGAGCGCTGCCAATGCCAACGTAGCCGCAGCAGCAACGCACACGCTACGGAAACTCCTGGTCGCGCGCTCTATGCAGGCCAGGAACACCACCACAAACGCGCTGGCAAGCGCCTGCACGCCGGCGCCGGACATAAGGGCGCTCGCTACGGTGGTAGCCACCACGCCGCCGCTTTGGATGAACACCACGGGATAGCCCATCTCGCCCACGCCGTTGCGCATGGTGGCGTACGCGGTCCCTGGAATAACAACCAGTGCCAGCATAACAAGCGCGATGGCGGACGCCACTACGCAACCCGCTCCCAGCTCGACCGTAAAGGAAACGGGTGCCTGCTGGATAAGCGATCCGCGACAGCGATACCGCGCAATCAACAGCGCCGTCACGCATGCGGGCGCCAGCCAAAACGCGAAGGGTGCCACGCCAAACACAAAGGATAGGTAGAAGGATCCCGGCATACGGGTGCTCATGTTGTAAAGCTCAAGCTGGTCCGACGCCGCCAAGCCTTCAAGCATGGCGATCTTCGCCTCCACACGCAAGGGGTCGCCCACGGGGTCGTTTTGGGCGAGAGCTGGCAGGTCCGCCGCCTCAAGCCGCAGGCGCTCATACTCCGCCAAACTCGCGTACCCCTTGGCGGAGGTCTCGCTATACACGTAGCCACTCAATGCATCCGCCTGACGCTGCAGCAATAGGTATTCGTCCGAATCATGCGCATATGCGCCGGACTCAAGCTGCGCGTAGAGCTGGCGAAGCTGCATGTTCTTGTAGGACTCGACCGAGAAGTCGCGCACGTTCGTATCGACCGAGAACACCGCGGGGACCACCAGCGCCGCCGCCATGATAAGAGCGAGCGCGTAGAGCGCCGGGCCGCTGAGCAGCATGCGCGCCAACGCGGCAGTGTAGGATGCGAAGACGGAAAGGGACGAGAATGTTGGGAGCGCAGGGCGGGAAGAGGACGATGAGGAATGAGATGGGGGCGCCGCCATGTCGGGGCTCGCAGCACCTTTGTCCATCGCCGCATCACACGAACCCGTACGGTGAGGAGCGGCGCGGCGCAGGCGCGAGGACCAACTCACCAGCGCGCCCGCCGGAGCCAACAGCGCGAGCAAAGCGGAAAGCGCGAACGTCGCGGAACCCAGCGACACGCAACCGCGAACAAAGGAGACGCCCAGCAAGGGCCGCGCGCCGGGCATCATCGCCGAATCGATGGAGCCCGCGGCGTATTCCACCCACAGATACGTGGAGGGCAGCCAGGGCGCGACTTCGCGATAGGACGAGAACTCACCGTAGTAACCCGGTGCCAAAGGCAGCGCCATCATGCACAGGGACGCGACCACAGCCGGCGCCACGGAATCGAACACCGACGCGCTGAGGTGCGCCAGCAGCGAGAACGTGAACGCGATCAACACGTAGAGCACGGCGGACTTAAGCAGCGCCTCCCCCACCGTGGAGACCACCAGCGAAGCGCCGGACCCCACCACCACAGGATAGGACGCATCGCCCACACCCGCGCGAACCGCCTGCAAGATCAACGTCGGTGCGCAGATAAGAGTCAAGACGGCAAGGCCCAGCAAGGCAGAGGAAGCCGCTCCGTAGAGCATGCGGCGGCGCGCTCCCAACGGAGCCTGCGTCATAAGGCGCTGCTTGGTTTGGGTCGAGGCGCCAAGCGCGCATACCGCCAGCAGCGGCACCGTCCAAAAGAGCAGCTCGACCTGGCTGTTATACCTATAGATGCCATCGCCTTGCGATGAGTAGACAATAGGAATGACGCCGCTGGGAAACATGAAGAGGCCCTTGCCACCCATGACGGCGTACAGGAGCGCCGGCGCATCGTTAGACACCGCATAGGTCTGCGTGGCGCCGGAGTCTGCCAGAGCCTGGTAAAACGCCGCGCGATCGAGGTTGTAAACGGAACCCGCGTAGCCTTGCACCTTGGCGCTCATCTGGTAATACTCCGCCGCGGCGGCGAAGTAGCCGTTCGCGTCGCCCGCGTCCCAGCGGTCGAGCAGCTTATCCGCTGCCTGCGCCATCTTGATATCGTTCGCGCGGTGCCACGATCCCACCGCATCGTCTTCTGGATACCCGTTTAGGTCGAGCGACTGGCTGGAGCGGTACATGCGAATGGACTCGATTTCAGTCGATGCGATTGAGTCTTGCCAGCCGCCCATGGTTGTTTGTTTAAGCGCGGGCAACAGGTAGAGCACTTGTAGGACGATGATGAGCACAAGCAGCAGGCGCGACGATGCGACGCGCTTGGCGATGGTGCTGAAAATGCGTCCGAACATACTGCCTGCGCCTCCCCTCGCGTTCGCGCGCACGCGGGCGTCCGCGCCCAATGATGATGTCAACATATCACACTAGCACGCTAAAGCGACTTGGGAGGGCGAGTGGTCAGCATGGTCGCGCGTGCGGTCGTTCGTCACTTTGCACCCGGCTGCATCTCAACAAACAAAGACGGGTTCGTCACAGCAAGATAGCGCCACAGCGAACCCGTCAATACGGCTGATTTGTTTGAGGAACCTTTACCGCTACTCGGCCAGCTTCTCGACCTCGGTCTCGTGCTTGTGGGCCTCGCGGCCGTAGGCGATCCAATAACCGACGCCAACGATGAGGATACCGCCCGCGATATTGCCCAGCGTGGCGGCGGACAAGTTGTAGAGCATGGAGCCCGCGGTGAGCGACTCCGCGCCCGCGACCGCCGCCCCAAAGCCGGCGGCCTTGGCGGCGAGGCCCATGGGTAGGAAGAACATATTGGCGACGCAGTGCTCGAAGCCCATAACCACAAAGGCCGAGACGGGCAGAATGATGCCGAGAACCTTGTCCGCCGTGGTGCGCGCACCAAAACCAATCCACACGGCAAGGCAAACCAGCAGGTTGCATAGCACACCCTTAAAGAACAGCGTATGCCATGCGGGTGTGACCTTGCCAACGGCAAGCGACACCATCGCATCGCCCACGGCACCGCCGTTCATGCCCTGCAAGTTCGACATAAAGATGAGCGCCGCCAGCATAAGGGCGCCCACAAAGTTGCCCAGCCAGACAATGGACCAGTTGCGAGCCAGCCCTCGTCCGGAAATCTTGCCGGACGCCTTGCCCAACACCATGAGGGCGTTGCCCGTAAAAAGCTCCGCGCCGCACAGAAGCACCAGCTCAAGGCCAAGACAGAAGCATAGACCGCCCAGCGCGCGCTGCGCCGCGAAACCCATCTGCGCGTCCCCCATAACCACGGTGAAGAACGCCGCACCCAACGCTACGAACGCGCCCGCGAACATGGCGAGGACAAAGAGCTTGATGAGGGGCATGTTCGCTTTGCTGATGGCGACGTGCTCCGCCTTGGATTCGATCTGCTCCGGCGTAAGGGCGTCCGGGACCAGGTGATGGGCGGGCAAGTCGTGCATCGGCTTGGGCTCGACGGGCATGGGTACCTCCTGTGATTTGATTCAGGCACAAGAAGTATACCGAAACTTGCCGTGGCGGCACAGATTGCAGAGCGCAGCTAGCTACCCTGCCAAACGGTAGCGCGTTGAGGGCCCTCGCCCTTCTTGGACGATAACGCCGTCTTCTGCCAGACCACGCAAGACCTTACCCGCTGTGGTCTGACCTACGCCAAGAAGCTCTTCTATCTGCTTACGCGTCACCTCGCCCTCGACTTCGATGAAGCGAACGGTACGCTCGATATCGCTCAAGTCAAACGAAGCCAATGCGCGCTTGCTGCTGCCCTCTTCGCGCAACGCGTTACGCGGACTTGGCTCGCCGGCGGCGGTACGGCTCCTCAACCAGAGCGAAGACGCCCCCTCGCCAGAAACCTCGAAGGGCTCCCCCTCACCCCGCAATGCCAACCTTGCCGCATCTTTCTCGCTCGACAACGTATTCTTGTATGAACGATTAGGAAGCGCGATAGTGAAGACGCCTTTAGAGAACAAGATCTGGGGCCTTTTGACATCGTAGCGATATGCAGACCGTATTTTCGCTATGCCCGTACCGTATGCCTCGATCAACTTCAATCTAAAAAACACCCCTGCGAGCTTAGGGTTTCGGAGCCTTGAGACTCCTGCCGCGATGTCTTGCAGCTCAATGCCGTCTGGCAAGCCGCCCAAGTTGACGATTTGCATTTGGTCATCGAACATCTTCACCAACGTTGCATCGCTAAAGGAATACTCGCGATGGACAACCGCGTTGATCAGCGCCTCGCGCACGGCGTCCACCGGATAGTCGCGAATATCGATGCGCTCGAGACCCTCGATTTTAGACGCCAGGTTATTTCGATCATCGATAAATCTAAACGCGTCTTCCAACTGCTGGAATATCGAACCGGTGAACTCGTCCCTATTTCTGAACAAGAACTGACCCGCCGCCGTACCGTCAAACCACGCCGCCTTGAGATACGGTGGGCATTGGTCGGAAAGCAGTAGCGCGAGATTGGTGAAAACCCCATCATCGCTTAAGAGCCCAAGCGATCGCATTTGCGACGTTCTCCACGCAACGTCGTTCGCTTTGAATAGGCTTTGGGCCTTCTCGAACGTGAGGTCTTGGCAAAGCGAACGCAGGTCCTCAAAACGCTCCCCATCCGCTTCGCGCACCATTCTGCGAATCGCGGTATTGGTTGCGGGAATCGACGATGCTCCCTGGCGAACGTAGACGCCATGCGGAGTCAGCCCCTTTGACCGCAGGAAGTAAGGCTTGGACACCCCCGCGGAAACGTCGATGCGAATGCACCGCGCCTCGTCGTTCGAATGCCGCTCCTCGCTGAGGCCGGTACCGTACACAACGCTGCATCTCATCAATTCCCTGACATCTGGCTGGATGGCGCCTCGCACCATGCTTTCAACGTCGAGCATCGCGGCGGCGGGATCGTCCACACCAGAAACGATGCCATCATCTTCAACACCTACGTATATGACGCCGCCGCGACCGTTCAAGAACGCTATGACTTCCCTTGCAAGACGAGGGGTGACGGAGCGCTTGAACTCGCACCCCTCGCTTTCCACCATCTTCATCCGCACCCCCATCTAACGCGTTAGATACTATATCTCTCACTCTACCCGATAGATGCGTTAGATAGTCAGTTTGCGTGAATGATGATGAGATGACGCGGAAAATGAGGCGGACGCGCTGCTCCCTACTCCTGCGGCACCTTGCCGGTAGTGAGAATCTGCTCCAGCTGAGCCTCGTCCAAAACGGGCACACCCAGGCCCTCCGCCTTGGTGAGCTTGGAGCCCGCCTTGGGGCCCGCTACCAGGTAACTGGTCTTTTTAGAAACCGAACCCGTCACCTTGGCACCCAGCGCCTTAAGGGCCGCTCCAGCCTCGTCGCGCGTGCGAAGCTCCAACGCTCCGGTGAGCACAAAGGTAAGGCCCTCGAGCGGGTGCTCCGCCGCCAGATCCGCGTCCACGCCGGTCTGCTGGGCCACGCGCGCCGCGGCGGCGCCCAAATCCTCCTCAAGCGAAAGGCCTGCGTCGCGCAAGCGCTGCAAGACCTCCAGGTTCTCAGGGACCGCCAAGAACTGCTTGACGCTGGCAGCGATCTTGGGGCCGATGCCCTCGCAGCCGGCGATGTCCTCCTCGCTTGCCTGCACCAGCGCGTCGATGGTAAGGAAGCGCTGCGCCAGCACCTCGCCCACAGACTTGCCCACGTGGCGGATGCCCAGCGCGAACAGCACGCGGCCCAGCGGCTGCTGCTTGGATTGGTTCAGCTGGTCTATGACCTTGGCGGCGATAGTGGGGCCCACAGGGATGGGGTCGCCCGCAGCCACGCCCTTCTTGGCGTTGGAGGTTGCGTAGGTACGGCCCGTGTCCAGCGCGGCGACGGTGTCGACATCAAGCTGGTAGAAGTCCGCGACGTCATGCACCAGCCCGGCCTCGACCAGCTTATCGACCAGCTCCTCGCCCACGCCGTCAACGTCCATGCAGCCGCGGCTGACCCAGTGGATCAGGCGCTCTTTGAGCTGTGCGGGGCAATCCAGCGACACACAGCGGTAGGCCACTTCGCCGTCCTCATGCACCACGGGGCTTCCGCAAGCGGGGCACTCGGTGGGCATGTCCCACTCAACCGAATCGGGCCAGCGCTTATCCAGCACCGGACCCACCACCTCGGGGATCACGTCGCCCGCTTTATGGACGATGATGGTATCGCCCACACGGACGTCCTTGCGGCGGATCTCATCGATGTTGTGCAGCGTGGCGCGGGCGATGGTCGAGCCGGCGACGGTCACCGGGTCGAACTCCGCCACAGGGGTAAGCACGCCGGTACGACCCACCTGGATGCGAATCTCGCGCAGCACGGTGGTCTTCTCTTCCGGCGGGAACTTAAACGCGATGGCCCAGCGCGGCGCGCGGGCGGTGAACCCCAGGTCGCCCTGCTGGGTGAAGCTGTCGACCTTTACCACTACGCCGTCGATGTCATAGTCCAGGTCGCTGCGGTGCGCCAGGGCGTCCGCGCAGAATTGATGAACGGCCGCGGGCGTGGTGCAGCGGGACACGTTGGGGTTGACGGAAAAGCCGGCGCTACGCAGCCAGTCGAGAAACTCGTGCTGAGAATCCACGTGCAGCGGCGCGGTGTCCGCGATGGCGTAGATGAACGTAGCGAGGTCGCGCTTAGCCGTGACCTTGGGGTCCTTTTGGCGCAGGCTGCCGGCTGCCGCGTTGCGGGGGTTGGCGAAGGGGTCGCGGCCCTCGGCGTCGGCCTCGTCGTTGAGACGCATGAAGCTGCCCTTGGGCATATAGACCTCGCCACGCACCTCGATGGGCGTGGAGCGATCCGCGGCCATGTGCACCAGCGCGGCCTCGGAGAGGTGCATGGGAACGTCCTTGATGGTGCGGACGTTCAGCGAAACGTCCTCGCCCGTGGTGCCGTCGCCGCGCGTCGCCGCGCGAACAAAGGCGCCGTCTTGATACGTGATGGCCACGCCCAGGCCGTCGATCTTAAGTTCGCAGGTATACGCGACGTTGCCGGCACCCAGCGCGGCCTCCGTGCGGTCGAGCCACTCATCCAGCTCTTCCAGGTTCATGGCATCATCCATGGAATACATGCGCGCCATGTGCGTGACGGGCGTGAACTGCTCAGCATCCACAAAACCGCCCACGCGCTGCGTGTAGGAGGAGGACGTCACCAGATCGGGATATGCGGCCTCGATCTGTTGGAGCTCTACCAGCAGCTTGTCGAACGCCGCGTCCGTGATCTCCGGGGCGTCCAAAGCATAATAACGATACGCGTGGTAGTCGAGCAGGTGGCGAAGCTCCGCCGCGCGCTCCGCCGCCTTAGCGCGGTCGCCTTGCTGCGCGGTCGCGGCCGGGGCTCCAGAAGCCGCCTGCTGCGCCCGAGTTTCATTGTCCATTGCCAAATCACCGAACAAGCTCTGCTGCTCTGACACGCGTGCCTCCTTGGTACCTGTTTTCAACCCTTACAGGGTACCATCACGCGCGAATAATGGCGCTTGGACGCGGGCATGCGTCCAAGGCAAAACCATCTCTGGACGATGCGGCCCGGCTTCTAGCCCATCTTCATCGCGAACAGCGGAGCGAAGATGAGAACTAGAATAATTGCCCAGGTAATGAAAACGATTGCGTCCCAATGCGGCAAAAGGCGCCGCCATAAGAACGTCTGCGGCAGCGTGCTGCCGGGCTTATATCCCTCTAGAAAAGCCATGGTATCAACTGCGTTCCTAATGTGACGTTCATTCCTAATCGCGCTCGCCCTAAATCCCAGTACAAACCAAGGCACCATGAGGCAAAAGCGCAGGATGTCCACTACGATAGCGATAGCACCCGCCGTGGTCGAGTCGAGAAACCGATACGACAATGCGTCGACGACAATCCCCGCAAGCGCAACAAATAAATACACCAGGCTACTTGCGAGCGACAGCAAGATGGTACGACGGTCGCGCTCCGTTTGGCGCAAATATTCTTCCGACCGCTCATCCAGCAACGCGTCAATCGTTATACCAAAGGCTGCGGAAAGAAGCTTTACGCTCTCGATGTCTGGCAAGGTCTTGCCAGCATATCGTCCAGTATGGTTGTATGGTTCAACTTATCCAGTTCCTGCACCATTTTAAGCGTAGGTGCTACCTGTCTTTGTAGCCAATGCAATGCTCTTTCCATTGTGAACGGTTCTGGCTGTGTGGTTAATCGAATGGGTTCTCGGTTATCTCCTACAAAATATGCCCACTCTGGATTGATTTTCCAGCAGTTCTTTGGCTTATCTTCTTCTGGGTCAACGAAACGGATATAATGATTGATGATAGAAAATGCTGTCCTCTCTGCGTCATAATAAGTCAGCAAATCCACAACAGCCTTATAGGCTCTTTCATTCTTCATGCGGATTTCAAAACGGTTCTTGATTTCGCTGTCTTCAATGGCAATGCCTTTCTTGACGTATTGTTCCTTTGCCTTTTCATAAATGCAGAAATACAGCTCGCTTTGTGTTGAGCCGATGTACATCGTATTTCCTGTGCTTTCGGGTATATCATCGCTGTTCTTGTCCGTTCCGTCATATCGCTTTTGTCTGCGAAAGTAGGAGATACATTCTCCACGCTGATACTTTTCTATGAGCTTTGGAATATCCAGCACCCCAACTCTGTCATTTATCGCAAGGTCAAGACGCTTTATCACGCCGTCAGAAGTCAGACAGTCCATCATCAAATCAAACCAGCTTCTTTGCTGTGCCAGAAGATAGCCCTCAATCTGTCTGCACCCTTTGCCTTTCAGTTCCAGCAGGACACCCAATAACGGGTTGGAAGATACCAATACGGTAATATCGCCTAAAATATACTGTTCTTCATAGCCATAGCGTCCGTATTCTTCATGGAGCATGTGTCTGGGCTTGATATGCAGAATGTCCTTAATAACGGTCAACGGGTCTGTGGTAGGGAAACGGACACGGAAATAGTCAACCAGTATGAACATAGGCTCTAATGGATTTAATCGTTCCAACTGCTTTTGAATTTCCGCTTTCAGTTCTTCTGTCAAATGAAAGTTTTCCCGTTTCAATGCGGTTATAATGTTCTCGACTGATACCGCAGGCAACGGCAAGTCTTTTTTGCGATACTCCGTATTCCTCACGCTTAAGCTTTAATTCTTCAATAAATTTTTTATCATTCATTCTTCAATTCCTCCAATCAAAAAGGCAACTACCATGTACTGATAATTGCCTGCATTTCATTTCTGCAAAAGAAAAAGACAATCAATTTCTTATCTGAAATCAACTGTCTTTCCTATGCTGTTTAGTTTTTCAAAGTGATAATTGCATAATTTATATCACGCCGTTTAAAATGCGGTTTTGCCCTGTACTTACAGCGTTTTCCGCTTGCTAACGTCTATTGTTTCTTGTTTTTTATGCCCCCCTTGTTAGATAACGGGGGCTTAGAAAGCTCGCTAACGCTCGCCCAACCGCCAAAGTGAACCGCCCTCTCGCCAGCAAGCTGGCGTGGCTCTATGTCTTCGACCGCCACCGCTGGCGGATCATTTCGGTGGTTATTACTTTGCACCCTTACAAGATGTTTCTAAGCAGGGCAGAAACTCACATCTACTGTTCTTATTACTAGTTATCTAAATGACTCTTTTATAAAAAATCGGTTCATCATACCCAAAAGTTTTCTTTCCGTTGACTTCCATACTCTCACTAACCTCTAAATATTCTTTTGAAAAACGTTCAAATAAAGTAAATTTCAGCACAGGGGAAAACATACTTGTACTTCCACCTTCCCACACGCCGTCTTTTTCAACATATAATGCCGGAGTAAACTTTTCGGACAGTTTCAACTCACGATAGTCTACTGGTTTGAGAGCCTTATAGGTAAAGGTATTTTTGTCATATCCCGCAGGCAATTCGTAAGAAGTCAATTTAATTCCATTTTCTTCTTCTGTAAATAAAAACAAGTGAGGTGTGGCATGGGTATTTCCATTCGCTGTATAATAGCTTTCTTCCACCATAAAAATCCCTTGAAAATCATTTGGTAAATTTGTGATTTTATCATTACAAATCGTATTAACATGTTCAGCATAAGGAAAATTTAAATCGTTCTGTTTCATTTTTTCAAACTGTGCAGAATTATTGAAGTGTCCTGTCAATATGTCCATAAAATCGTTCAATTTGTTCATTTTTCTTTCCTCCATTTTTTACAGTCAATTTGTCAATTAACGTTTTCATCAAATTCATCAGTTCCATACGGCTGTTATCATCTATATCAGATAACACTTGCGTATCCCATGAATAAAAAAGCCTATGACTTTCTTCCACTATTTTTTTACCTTTGTCAGATAAGGTTAAAAGATTAAATCTCCTGTCAGTATCGTTCTTTCTTTGGAAAATTAATTCTTTTTCTAGTAACAATGTTACGCAATAGCCGTAACACCAGCAATACAACAGAACCCTTCATTCATTATACATTCTGATAGTTCTCTAAGCGTACCTTCATAAGCTATATTGCTATAAGATACCACTAAGACAGATATGCATGCTTTGTAAAGGGTGCTGTTCAGCATTGCTCACGCAACAAGCTTTGACAAAACATAGCCCGATAAATCTAAGGGTAACCAAGCAGAAATCAAATAATCTGCTATTTCACAACAACGAAAAAGAGATACCAGCACACTTATGTGGTATCTCTAGCTTAGTAACAATATTCCTTCCTCTGCAAGCAGGTAAACACGGGTTATTACTTAATATCCTTTTGTTTGAGAAACTCCCTTTTCCCAGTTGATCACCGTTTGGCGCGATACGAACACGCGAGAGGCGAGATCGCCCTGGGTCATTCCGGCGGCCTCGCGCAGGGAACGGATGCGGGCGCCCACCACGGATTCGACGGGATTCGTTTTGATACAAGGCCCACCCTCTGAAAGCTCCGTCATCGCCGGCGCCGCATGTTGATCGAGCTTTGTCATCGCAGCCTCCCATCGACCTTCCGTTGCAATCCCATCGAAAGCCCGCCGGTCTCCGACGTTCTTTGATGCACACACTATAACCGCACGGCGGCGCTCTTTGAACCACACAAACGCCATCGAGCTGTATAAATGCTTTTACACCCTTATTTATCAGGTAGTTTTTAAAGTGGAGGCAACGGTACCGCTGACTGATGCCATCATAGCCGAAAGGTCCCGCGCGCAGATCTCAAGGATAATTGCATCGTTTTCGAATCTCTTCGAGTAGCCGCCTCGCGCGCGGAACAAGTATCAAACAAAACGATATGTTACTGATTTTGTATACAAAGCCTTTTCCAAAATGGATGCAATTATCCTCAAGAACTGCGCGGCATACCGGCCTGGAAACAAAGCAATGCCCCAATCATGCACCTTATTTTCCATCACTTGACAAACCGATGGTCGAAAGACGTCCCGCCGCCCGCCTTGCACGGCAGCGTCCCTCACGGGTCCGCATCGAAACCCCCTGTAGACTCATGATTCGTTACCCGCGCGTGCAGACCCGCGGGGCCTCGGCGGCAACACATCTCGAGAGAGGGAATCCATCATGAAGCAGTTGAACGAGAAGGTCGCGATCGTAACCGGCGCCGGCCAGGGTATCGGCAAGGGTATCGCCCTGTGCCTGGCTAAGCGTGGCGTCAAGGTCATCGCCACCGGCCGTCGTCTCGAGCCTATCGAGGCAACCATCGCGGAAATCAAGGAGCTGGGCGGCGACGGCCTGGCCATGAGCTGCGACTCCGCCGACCGCGAACGCGTTTTCGAAGTTGTTAAGACCGCCGTCGACACCTTCGGCTCCATCGACGTCATCGTCAACAACGGGCAGGCAATCGTGCCCTCCCAGCCCGTCGAGGACACCGAGTACGAGAACATGCTCAAGGCTTGGCAGTCCGGCGTTATCGGCTCCCTCAACTATATGCAGGCCGCCTTCCCCTACATGAAGGAGCAGCACGAGGGCCGCATCATCAACTTCGCTTCGGCCACCGGCATGTTCGGCATCGCCGGCCAGCTCGCCTACGGCTCCAACAAGGAAGCCCTGCGCGGTTTGACCAAGATTGCCGCCAAGGAGTGGGGCCAGTACGGCATTTGCGTGAACATCGTGCTGCCCGGCGCCGAATCGCCCGCAGCTAAGGCTTGGGCCGAGAAATTCCCAGAGGAATACGCTAAGCAGGTCAACCTTAACCCCATGAAGCGTTTTGGCGATCCCGAGGCAGACATCGCCCCCGTCGTCGCCTTCCTCGCCGGTCCGGACTCCTGCTACTTCTCCGGACAGAGTGTCATCGTCGACGGCGCCAACAGCATCATGCCGTAACAGGACCGCGGGAGCTCTTCGCGCACCCGTCCGTCTCATCGGCTCATATCTCACTCATTTCAAAAGCGGGTCCTTCAAAAAAGAGGGACTCGCTTTCACCATCTATCGATTCAACTATTCTAATCTTGCGTTTTTCTTCCTACGATTCCACCTCTTATAAGTCATTTGAGAACAGATTTACTTTTATTAGCTCTATTCTTCGATTAAATGATCAAAATGGCCATTTTTTTCTTTTATAAGCTATAATCTATTCGATTAGATATCATTTCTCGGCTTATGGAGGATATCGTGTCGTATAGAACGCTTGAAAAGGAATTCTACGCCAACAGCTCTTCTGATCGCTACACCGCCCATGATGCCCTTCTTAGCAAGCGCTTCGATAGTGACTCAACATTCAAAACTGGCATTGCGCTAAGCACCGGCGAGCTATTCCTAGCAGTTCCCCGCGAGCTGTCCATTGCAACCGAACACGTATTGCGTCGCGAGCGGAGGGTTTCCGCCCTCTGGCGCGCCCTGCCCCCCATCGCGCTTGGAGCCTATATTCGCTCGCTCATCATGGACGAGGTCGTCTACAGCAATCAAATCGAAGGAGTTCACAGCACGCGCAAGCAAATTGAGGCCGCTCTTGAATCCTACAATCAAAATGACGACCACGCGCCCTTTATAGAATTTGCCAAGCTTTATCTTCAGCTAACCGACGGCGCCACACCGCCAGCTTCACTTGAAGATATTCGCAGCATCTATGACTCGGTAGTTGCTGACGCCATATCTCAAAAAGACCTACCAGGAGACACTCTGTTTCGTTCCGGCCCTGTTGAAATAATCAATCAGCACGGAAGGACTATACACAAAGGTGTCACGCCGGAATCCGCAATTGAATCAATGATGCTTCAATGGATTGATTTATCAAGAAGCGACAATATCCCAGAGCTGTATTCTGCCATCTTATGCCATTTCCTCTTTGGCTATATACACCCTTTTTATGATGGAAACGGCAGAACCGGTCGCTACCTTCTCGCGCTACACCTTAGCAATCCCCTATCCCAACCCACCGTCTTGTCCCTCTCAAGAACCATTGCTGAAAACAAAGCGATGTATTACAAAGCGTTCGATACCGTAGAACGGCCCCTTAATCACGCTGAAGGGACCTCCTTTGTCCTTATGATGCTTGAACTCATTACTCAGGCTCAGGAGTCGCTTATATTGGACCTTTCAGCAAAGCAAGACATGCTCGACGTCCTTGCAGGCAGAATCGGCACCTTAGAATCCGAATACGGCAGAAGAGGATGTCAGGTCCTATTCTATGCAGCCCAAATGCATCTCTATAACGTGCTCCAAGAAACTAGCCTGGATACGCTTGCGCGCGACCTGAGCATCTCCAAGCCGACCGCGCGTCGCGCAATTCAAAGCCTTGAAACCATCGGCATCCTATCGAGGACTTCGCCGCGCCCGCCCCGCTATAAACTGACCGAGAAAGGAATGGACCTTCTAGGGATCGAGTAAACTCACGCAATAGAGCGTGTCGCGCCCATCCCCATCCCCATCGCCACAAAGCAGACCAGCAAAACCGCGACGATCCCCCAGCGCCACCAATTCACCTTGGTGAGCACCCAGCGGTAGAACCAATCGCGCGGCAGCTCGTCCGCGGACGCACGGCCCTCCAAAAACGCAACGATATCGGTCGCGTTCACTAAATCCCGCGCTCGCCTCACCCTATCTCGCCCCGCCACGGCGAATAGCATATACAGCATGACCGTCCACTGAATAACGCCAAGCACCATGCTGTAGCCTTGATACGCTGACCAACTCATCCCAAGTTCCCGCAGCGCGGAGCGCGCAAGTCCAACGCAGATGATAACCAGAATGTTGACCCACTCCATGATGAACGAGCGCATCAACACGCGCCTGTCGTTCGCCGCCTCGCGCGCCAACTCGTCGGCGTCGCCACCAAGCAGCTCATCCACCGTCACGCCAAAGACGCCCGCCAGAAGCTGCAGGCTCTGAATATCCGGCAAGGTTGCCCCGCGCTCCCAGTTGCCCACCGACTGGCGCGTGACAAACGCGGCGGCAGCCAACTCGCCTTGCGTCATACCCGCTCGCTCGCGGCATGCACGAATCCGAACGCCAATCCTCTTTGCAACGTCCATGAGCGCCTCCCCGTACTCGGCACGGGCAACGTCAGGACGATTATCCCCCGCGCACGAGCGGAATCGCGCATCACGTATGTCAAAGGTGTTTTGCACCCCGTATCTCATCTGGCCGACTTGCATATCACGCTGCTCGACGCCTCCCTTTGAACAAAGCCGCCACTAAAAAACGTCCCCGGATCTCTCCGGAGACGTTTTCTACATGCGATATGCGAGGAGCACGAAAAGTATTGCTTCTCTATGCGCCTTCTGCCGCGGTCTCGGAATCGGCCTCCGCAGCAGCACCAGCGGCCTCTTCGGCCTCCGCCTCGGCGCGCGCCTCGCGGCGATCAGCGAAGTTGTTCACGCCCGCGCAGATGCACAGGGCGAGAGCCGCGCCGCCGCCGATGATGGCGAGCAGGATGGGCGGGACGCCAACCATGATGAAAGGATCGGTCATCTTCAATCCCCCCTTACACAAACAATCCGCCGGCGATGCCCGCGACGCCCGTGAAGGCAAGCGCCATCAGCGAAGCTGTGATCAGCGTGATGGGCAGGCCGCGAAGCGCATGGGGAACCAAGCGCTCGTCGATGCCGTTACGGACAAAGGCGAACAGGACGACGGCCAAGAACAGACCAAAGCCCGCACCGACGGAAGCGCCGAGGGCGGACGAGAAGGTCATGGCATCCGCCATGCCGCCCTGGGAAAGCGGCACGGCCAAAACGGCCGCGTTGCAAGCCAAAATGGTGCAGGCGCGCAGAATGCGGGTACGCTCCTCGGAAGACTTGCCCGCGCCCATGATGGTGCCGCCCACAAAGATGGCGCCGGTGCTGGCGAGCACGCAGCCAAGGGGAGCAAGATAGGACACGCCCCAAGGCAGCAGGAAACCCGCGTAAAGCGGCCAGCAGATAACGCCGGCAACCGCTACGGAGATACCCAGAAGACCGCCCATGCGAATGGCATCCTGCGGGCGCTGGGCGACCAGAATCACGGAAACCATGGCGATCAGCTGCGCGAAGACGATGTTGTTATCGAACGCAGCGGTGAACAGAGCGTTGAGGAATTCCATTAGCGCTCACCCTCCTTAGCAGCTGCGGACTTGGCGCGCACGTCGCAGATGGACTGAACAAAGGTGGCAACCAGGGCCAAGACCAGCAGCGAGCCGGCGGGCTTACCGAAGATGGACAAGGGAGAAGCGGCGAGCTCGGGCATGGTAAGGCCAAAGACCTCGCCCGTGCTGAGCATGCCGTTGATGAAGCCCACAAAGACAAGAGTCGCGAAAGCGCACACGGCGGCGAAGGCGGCGGTGCCAAGCGAAGACTTGGAAGCCGGCTGTGCGGAGAAGCCCTCACGAGCGACAAAGGCCACTGCCATGGCGTTTACGCAGGTAAGCGGCAGATAGATGCCCAAGGCCTCGTGCACGGCGGGCTCGACCACGCGCACGGCGAAGCTCACCAGCACAGAAACCATGGCACCAGCAAGCAGCGTCACGGGCAGATAGGAGAACGCGCCGGTAAAGCGACGGGTCACAGGAGCGATCAGCGCCATAGCGAGGATGGCGACGGCGGTCGCGATGCCGATGGCGGCACCGTTGACAACGGAGGTAGCCACAAAGAGGCCCGGCAGGGCTGCGGCGGTGACCACAAAGGTGGGCGTGCGGACAAAGTCGGCGATGCGCTCGTCCTGCTCGCGGATAACGTTCTGGTTCAAAGCCATCTTACTTGCCTCCCATCTGCGCATACGCCTCGAAGGCGATGTTGAGGTCGGCGACGATAGCCTTAGCGGTAAAGGTCGCGCCGGAGACGCCGTCGACCTTGGTCTCGCCGCTGGCGGGCTCCTCGACCGTAAACACGCCGGAGGCGTCCAGGTCGGTAAAGGTGCCGAAATAGTCCTCGGTCAGAGCGTTGGTACCGATACCATCGGTCTCGTCCTCGGCGACAACCTGGATACCGGCGACCTTGCCGGCAAACGTGATGCCGACCATAACCTCGACGTCGCCGTGGTAGCCCTTGGAGGCGACATCGAAAACGTAATCGCCGGAATCGGTCTTATACACAGAGACAAGACCCTCGACGGCGGGGGCGGATACCTTCTCAAAGGTGGCATCCGGGAACAGCAGCGCGCGCTGGGCGCCGCCCTTGGATTCATCGAGCTTGGCGTCGGCCTCGGCGAAGGCATCGGTCATGCCCCAGTGAACCGCAGCGGTCACGCCGCCGCACACCAGCGTGGCGACCAAAATGAGCGCGAGCGTGTAGAAGGCGCCGTTGCGATGGCGCGAAAGCCAGGAGTTAGACGAGGGCATTCTTCACACCTCCCACCGGACGGGGACGGGTATAGCGATCGATCAGCGGCACGAACATGTTCATGAACAGGATCGAGAAGGCAACGCCTTCGGGAGCGGCGGCGAACAAGCGCACCAAGGAGGTGATGAGGCCGCAACCGATACCGAAGATGATCTTGCCCTTGGGCGTCATCGGGGTGGTGGTGTAGTCGGTCGCCATAAAGAAGGCGCCAAGGGCCAAACCACCGGAGAGCAGCTGGAAGACCACGTCCTCGCCAGCAAGGCCCATGATGACGGCAACGGTGCCGATGAAGGGCAGGGTCGCCCATGCGTCGACCACCTTGATGGCCAGCAGGAACAGATAACCGGCGAGCAGGGTGATGATGCAGGTCTCGCCCAAAGCGCCGGCATGGTTGCCCAGCAGCATGTCCATGATGCTGTAGGGGTTGGACTCCATCGCCAGCGGAGTGGCGCCGGTGATGGCGTCAAGCGGCTTGCCGGCGACGTCCGGGTAGGAGGACAGGGCGCTGGGCAGCGCGACCATCACGAAGATGCGCGCGGCGACCGCGGGGTTGGCAAAGTTGTTGCCGATGCCGCCGAACATCATCTTGACGACGACGATCGCGAACGCGGTGCCCAGGACGGCAACCCAAAACGGGCAGGTCGCGGGCAGGGTGAAGGCGAACAGCATAGCGGTGACCACGCAGGACATATCGCCCGCCGTGGACTCGCGATGCATGATGGCGCAGCACAGGTGCTCGCTCACCAGGGCGGTTGCGATGCACACCAGCACCAGCAACGGGGCGCCCAGGCCGTAGAGCCAGGTGGCGGCGATCAGCGTGGGTACCAGCGCCAGGCAGACGGCGCCCATGATCTTGAACGTGGATGCGCTGCCATGGAAATGCGGGGAATCCTCAAAGATGAGATTCATACGTTACGCCTCCTTCGCAGGTTGGGTGAGGCGCGCGACCTCGCCGCGATAGACTGCCTTGCCCTCGCGGATCGAGGCGGTGATACGCCTGTGGGCAGGGCAGGTGAACGCGCAGGAGCCGCACTCCATGCAGTTCATGACGGCGAGCTCGTCCAGCTCCACCGCATCATGACGACGGCTGGCGGCGTCGAGCGCGTAGGGCATGAGGCCCAGCGGGCACACACGCACGCAGCGGCCGCAACGGATGCACGGGGATTCCTCGGGCAGCTCCGCCTCCTTGTCGAGGCATAGGATCGCGTTGTTCGCCTTCAGGATGGGGCAGTCGATGTTGGTGATGGTGCGGCCCATCATAGGTCCGCCCATGATGATCTTCTTGGGATCCTTCACCAGGCCGCCCGTGGCCTCGATAACGTCGCGAACGCTCATGCCCAGGGGCACGCGGTAATTGCCGGGGTTGGCGACGCAATCGCCCGCAAGGGTGATGGTGCGGCGAACCAGGGGCACGCCGTAGCGGAAATACTCCTCGACGCGGGAAACCGTGGTGACGTTGAGCACCAGGCAACCAGCATCGATGGGCAGGCCGCCGGCGGGGACGGCACGGCCGGTCGTGGCTTCGATCAGAACCTTCTCGCCGCCAGCGGGGTACTTGGTGGGGACCATGAGGACCTCGACCAGGTCGGAAACACCCTTCTCGGCAATCGCCTTGTTGAGGGACTCGACAGCCTCGGGCTTGTTGTCCTCGACGCCGATGACCACGGCGGGAATCTCGAGCGCGCGCGAGATGCGGACCACGCCGTCGATCACGCGCTCGGCGTGCTCGATCATCTGACGGTAGTCGCTGGTGATGTAGGGCTCGCACTCCATGGCGTTAACGACCACAAACTCGAACTTCTTGCCAGCGGGCGCCTGCATCTTGAACCACGTGGGGAACGAGGCGCCGCCCAGACCAACCACTCCGGAATTGCGGACGCAGGCGATGAACTCGTCCTTGGTGGTGTAGGTGGGGACCTCGAGCGCGGGGTCGTTTTCCATCTTGCCGTCCGAGGTGATCTCGACTACGGGCGCGGTGGCGCCGGTGGGAAGCTTCTCGGTGGCAACGGAGGTGACCGTACCGGAAACGCTCGCATGGATGGGGGCGTAGAGACCCTCGCCCGTTCCGATCAGCGTACCGATGTAGACGTGGTCTCCTACCTCGACGCACGGGGTGCACGGGGCACCGATGTGCATGTTCAGCGGGATGCGAACCTTACTTGGGGGTTCGATCCACGTGCAGGGACAATCCCGCGTGTCCTTGCACTGGGGCGGATGGACGCCGCCCAGCGTCTTATGAAGAGAGAACATTACTCCCCTTTCGCTCCTCTTCCTCTTCTGTTCCACCGCAGCGAGCTGTTGCAGAACAGCAATGTCCAACGTTCCATTCTAGATGCTTTTCTTCATCATTTAAACACGTACCATTATTCGAGAATTAGAATAATGCCTTAAAAGAAAAAGAACTCGCTCGATACAGCCGTACCAAGCGAGTTCTTTGGCGATCATCTTTCTTGATGCGCAGCCTTGCGCTTACTGTTTGCGGGCGAGGATTAGCCCAGGTTGCCACCCATTCCCATACCGTTGCTAGAACCGCGGCCCATAAGCTCTTCCAGATACTGGAGGAATTCCTCCTCGGTCATGGAGTTGCCGGAGGCGTCGCCCTGCGAGTTGTCCTGCTGGTCGGTCTGCAGGGCCTCATCGGAACCAAGCGTGACCTCAACCTCCTGCTCCTTGGAGTCGCGAACCACGGTGAGGGTCACCTTGTCACCCACCTCATGTTCGCGCAGGGCAATGATCAAACCGTCTGCAGAGGTCACCTGTTCGCCATCGATCTTAGTGATGATGTCGTTCTCCTGAATGCCGGCATCTGCCGCAGGACCGCCGTCGCTTACCGCAACCACCAGAGCGCCCTCGGTGGCACCCAGGTTATTGGCGCGAGCACTCAGCGCATTCACCGAGGTAAGGCTGACGCCAAGGTACGGATGCACGGGGGTCTTGCCGTCGATGATCTGGCTGGCGATGTTGATGGCGTAGTTGACCGGAATTGCAAAGCCAACGCCCGAGCTGGAACCAGAATAGGACTCGATGATGGAGTTGATGCCGATAAGCTCGCCGTTATCATTCACCAGCGCGCCGCCGGAGTTGCCGGGATTGATGGCGGCATCCGTCTGGATCATGTTGGCGTAGATGGAGGTACCGCTGGTAGAGGGCAGCGCAGTGGAGCGGTACAGGGCGCTCACGATGCCGGTGGAAACGGACTGCTCGTTACCAAAGGGGCTGCCGATAGCCATAACCCATTCGCCCACGGACAGGTCATCGGAGTCGCCGATCTCGATAGGGGTCAACTTGCTGGAGTCGACGTCCTTAAGACGGATAACGGCCAGGTCGCTCGAAGAGTCCTCGCCCACCAGCTCCGCCTCGTAGCTCTCGCCGCCCATGGAGACAACCAGCTCCGTCGCACCCTCGATCACGTGGTAGTTGGTGAGGACGTTGCCATCCGTATCCAGCACCACGCCCGAACCCACACCGGAGCCTTCGCTGGTAGTGGTGCTGATGGAGACCACAGAGGGCTGCGCTTTGGCGGCGACAACCTCCGCCAGCGTGGTGTCCTCCGCGTCGATCTCGATGTTTTGCTTAGAAGTGTTGCCCGTCGCCTGAACATCCGAGTCGGTGATCTTAAAAGCGCCGGACATGACGAGCGCGATCACCAGCACCGCGCCCACAACCAAGCCGCCAAACGACGCCAAAAAGACCGGAGCCTTCTTGGTCTTGGTCTTCACCACGGTGTGCTTTACGGTCTCGGTCGTCGGAGGGACCGCGCCAGGCATAGTGGGGTCCTGCTGCGGAGAGGCCATATGGGTGGTTGGCTGGGCAGGCGTGGGCTCAACCTCGACACGCGGGGCGGAGCCGTGGAAAAAGGAGTCGCTAACGCCTTCGGGGCGCTGTGGGATCTTGTCATCACTCATGGTTGCTTCCTATCTTCAAACCTTTGGGTCAAGAAGTGTTTTACCCCAATGCAGTTCCCCATGCGTGGCAGAACGGAGCACATTAAACGTTTCGCAAGCAGGCTTAAGTAATCCCTTAAGTAAATGGTTGTCCACCATTAAGAAAAGTGGACAAGGGAAAAGAAAAGGAGGGCCAAAAAGACCCTCCTCGACACGGCGCTATGCAGAGCACGGGAGCAACAGGTCGGCACCCGTCAAAACGCTACTCTTTGAACAGGTAGCCCACGCCGCGAACCGTGGTGATATGCGCGGCGATCTGCGGGCCGATCTTGGAGCGAATGCGACGAATGTGCACGTCAACCGTGCGCGTACCGCCGCAATACTCAAAACCCCATACGCGATGCAGCAGCACCTCGCGGCTATAAGCACGGTTGGGGTGCGTAGCCAAGAAAGAAAGCAATGAGTACTCCATCAGCGTGAGGTCGACCGGCTCATCGTCCAGATACACCTGATACGTAGCAAGGTTGATGGTCATGCCGTCAACGGTGAGGATATCATCGCCCGCAAACGGGTCCTCCTCGCCCATAAGGCGGCGGGCGCGGATCTCGAGCTCAAGCTCCGTAGCGCCAGAGCAGATGAAGTCGACGCGTGCGTGGGAGGGAATGCGCAGGCTCGCCAGCGCATCCTCGTCCGCGATCAGCAGCATGGGAATGCTGCCGCGCCCGTCCAACCACTTGGCGATTTGGTCCAGGCGATCGTTGCGCAGGCCGTCCACATCGAGGATCAACAGATCGAAATCATGGGTGGCGTTGGGCGAATCCGGCGTTGCCGCGTACACCTCTACACCCATGGTAGAGGTCAGGGTCCGGGCAAAGTCATGGAAACGCGTAGTACGCGCCATAAAGAGTACGTTCTTCTCGGACATTCGCACCTCCCTTTTTAGTGACATGATAACAAGAACCGCTGGTAGATATATGCGCTATCAGCAGTCAATTTTATTTTTATGTAAAAAACTTTCACTCGTGGCACGGACAGGTCGCCGTTTCGAATAAAAGGGGCCGCACCGCATCGAAGCGACGCGGCCCATGGCGCTTTCTTTCTTCTATGAAGAAGCGGCTACGAGTTAGCCAGGTAGTGCTTGATCTCCCACTCGGTGATGGTGGACGAGTACTTCTCCCATTCGCCGCGCTTCTTCTTAAGGAAGAACCCGTGGATGTGCTCGCCAAGCGTCTCGCGCATGAAGTCGGAGTTCTCGAAGTAGTCGAGTGCCTCGGCAAGGCTGCGGGGCAGCGGCTGGATGCCATGGCGGCGCAGCTCGGTGTCGCTCAGGCTGGTGAGCGCGCTGGTCGCCTCCTCCGGCAGGGTGAGTCCGCGCTTGATGCCGTCGAGGCCCGCCGCCAGCGTCACCGCGTTGGTGAGATAGGGATTGGCCATAGGGTCGGGCGTACGCAGCTCGATACGGCTTGACTGGTGCTTGCCCGGCTTATAGATGGGGATACGGATCATCGCGGAGCGGTTGCGCAGACCCCAGCTTGCGCAGGTGGGAACAGAGCCGCCACCGGTGACCAGGCGCTTGTAAGAGTTCACCGTGGGGTTGGTGATCGCGGAGATCTCGTTGGCGTGGGCCAAGATACCGGCCATGTAGCTCTTGGCGATGGGCGACAGGTGATACTCGGGGTCGTCCTCGCCCCAAAACACGTTGTTGCCGCTCTTATCGAACAGCGACTGGTGCAGGAACATGGCGCTGGAAGGCTCCTTGGCGATGGGCTTGGGCATGAAGGAGGCATGGATGCCCGCCTCGAAGGCTTCCAGGCGAATAACGTGCTTGGCGGTCATGATGGCATCGGACATGGAAAGCGCCTCTGCATGGCGAAGCGAGATACCGTGCTGCGAACGACCGGAAGAATGGAAGGTGTACTCCACCGGCACGCTCATCTTCTCGAGCATGAGAACGGTGGAGCGACGCAGGTCGCGCGCGGAATCGGACGGAGTGAGGTCGAAGTAGCGAACATCGTCCAAAGGCTCGGGCGTGGACTCGTCCGGGAAGTAGTAGAACTCGAGCTCGGTGCCCACGTTCATGATGTAGCCGTCTTTCTCGGCCTTCTTGAACATACGGCGCAGACACTCGCGCGGATCGCCGGCAAAAGGCTTGCGGTCCGGCGTGCACACGTCGCAGAAGATGCAGGCGACCCCGTCATGGCTGGGGCGCCAGGGCAGGACCTGGAACGTGGAGGGATCGGGGAACGCGAGCATATCGGACTCGTCGGGCGTGGTAAAGCCCTCGATGGCCGAGCCGTCGAAACCGATGCCCTCTTCGAATGCGACCTCGAGGTCCTCTGGCGCGATTGCGAAGCTCTTAAGCCTACCGAGAACATCGGTAAACCAAAGGCGAACGAAGCGAATATCGCGTTCCTCGACTGTGCGGAGCACGAAGTCGATGTTCTGCTGCAGGTCCATGGGAAGCCCTTTCACGCTTAAATCCCAACATATAGCTTTTTATATTTGCATAGCTATGTTTCCACTGAGTTACCTGTGGTTGCGGCGCCCCCAACATTGATGCTCCCCCTAAGCAGTCGGCCCCGACCACCAATTAAATGGAGGCCGGAGCCGTTATCTCTGAAATTGCGTCGCTACAGGGCGGGGCGTTTTATTCCGCTCCCAACTCAGGCTCCTATCTGCAAATAAGGTTGCACGCTAGATTCCCAGGTAGGACATAATGCCGGCGACGGCGCGGTTAGCGCCGGCCACAGCATGAACCACCGTCGAGGGGCCGCTCACCACATCGCCCGCCGCGAAGACGCCGGGCATCATGGTCATGCCGTTCTCGTCCACCTCAAGCAGACCACGATCATTGGCGACCAGGGCGTCGGTGGTGAGGACCAGCTTGTCCTTTGCCTGCTGGGAGGCGGCGATCACCACGGTATCGCAGCTTACGTGGTCGAGCTCATCCTCATAGCCAACAACGGCGTCCCCCTCATCGAAGATGGCGGTTCGGAACACCGGGCCGTTGCCGTCAATCTCTTGGATCGCCTTGCCGTACACCAGCTCCGCACCGTCCAGCTGGGCGAACTCGACCTCATCCGAACTGGCGGAGACGTGCTTGGAGCGCGCGTAGATGGTGACGTTACGGGCGCCCTGGCGAAGCGCGGTGCGCGCCACGTCCATGGCAACGTTGCCGGCGCCAATGACCGCGACGCTCTGCCCAATCGCCACACTTGACGGATCCACCAGGTAGTCGATGCCAAAGAACACGTTACCGCGGGTCTCGCCCGGAATGCCCAGTTTGCGCGCGCCAGGTGCCCGTGCCCACAAACACGGCGTCGTAGCCGTCACGCAGCAGGTCGTCGATGCGCAGGGCGCCGCCGATGGTGGTAGAGGGGCGCACGCGCACACCCAGGTCGCACATCACCTTGCGGTAGCGCTGCACCAGCGTGCGCGGCAGGCGAAAGTCTGGAATGCCGTACTCCAGCACGCCGCCGATCTCTGCACGCTGCTCAAACACGGTAACGGCGCAGCCCGCCTGGGCAAGCTTGATGGCAACCGTGATGCCAGCGGGGCCGGAACCAATGACCGCCACGCGCTTGCCGCAGCTAGGAGCCGGCGCAAACTCATGGCGTTCCAGGTAGGTTGTCGAGATATAGTGCTCGATGCTAGAGAAGTGAATGGGGGTGCCCTTCTTGCCCTGGATGCACGCGCCCTCGCACTGGCCCATATGGTTGCACACGGCCGAGCAGACCGCGCTCATGGGGTTGTTGGCAAACAGCACCTCGCCCGCCTCATCGATCTTGCGCTCGCGGAACAGCTCGATGACCTGCGGAATGGGCGTCTGCACCGGACAACCCTTAAGCTGGCACATCGCGCGCTTGCACATAAGGCAGCGCTTGGACTCCTCTACAATGTGAATCCCCATACCAATTCGCTCCTTTCAACTATGCCCGCGACATCAAACGATTCGATGCCGCGGGCATAAACAAGTCGTATATCGAGACGCCTTACAGCGTGACGCCGTCTTTCCAGATCGAGATCTCATGGCACCCGCGGCGCTCGGCGCTGGTCTGCTTGCCGCTCGCCGTCTCGAGCACCAGGTCCCACAGGTCCTCGGCGGCCTCGTCGATGGTGCGCTCGCCCGTGGCGACCACGCCGGCGTTGAAGTCCATCCAGTTGGCCTTATGCTGGCACAGGCGCTCGTTGGTGAAGACCTTGAGCGTGGGCGCCGGGGCGCCAAACGGCGTGCCGCGACCGGTGGAGAACAGAATCACATGGCAACCTGCCGCGGTGAGCGCGGTAGTGGAGACCATGTCGTTGCCGGGGCCGCAGAGCATCTGCAGGCCGGGCTTGCGCACCGTATCGCCGTAGCCCAGCACGTCAACGATGGGCGCGCTGCCGCCCTTCTGGACGCAACCGCAGCTCTTGTCCTCAAGCGTGGTGATGCCGCCGTCCTTGTTGCCGGGGCTGGGGTTCTCGTACACAACCTCGCCGTGGCTGATGAAGTAATCCTTGAAGCCGTTGAGCATGCCGGCGGCCGCATCGAACACACTTTGATCCTCGCAGCGATCCAGCAGAATCGACTCGGCGCCGAACATCTCGGGAACCTCGGTAAGCACAGAGGTGCCGCCGCCGGCGACCGCGATATCGGAAACGCGACCGATCACGGGATTAGCGGTGATGCCGGACAGGCCGTCAGATCCGCCGCACTTGAGACCGATGACCAGTTCGGAGGCAGAGATGGCCTCGCGCTTGAACGTCTTGGCGTGAGTGGCGAGCTCGGAGAGGATCTTATGGCCCTCTACCAACTCGTCCTCAACATCCTGGCAGGTAAGGAAGCGCACGCGCTGCGCGTCGTAGTCACCCAGCTCCTCAAGCACCTGGGCATGCGTGCAGTTTTCGCACCCCAGCGAAAGGAAGAGCACGCCGGCGGCGTTCGCGTGGCGCGAAAGCGCTACCAGCAGCTTGCGGGTCTGCGCATGGTCCGCACCCGTCTGCGAGCAGCCAAAGGGATGCGGGAAGTAGTACACGCCCTCAAGGCTGTCCCCCACCAAATCCTGAGCCTGTTCGCACATGGCGCGGGCGACCTCGTTCACACAGCCAACCGTAGGGATGATCCACAGCTCGTTGCGCGTGGCGGCGCGACCGTCGGCGCGGCGAAAGCCCTGGAAGGTCTTGGGCTCGATAGCCCGGAGCACCGGGCGCGACGGATGGTACTCGTAATCGACTTCGCCGGAGAGATTGGTCTTGACATTATGCGTATGCAGCCAGCTACCCGCCTGGACATCGCAGGTCACATGGCCGATGGGCAAACCGTACTTGATTACGTTGTCGCCGGCGGCGATTGCGCGGACGGCCATCTTGTGGCCCTGCGGAATGTCCTCTGCCGCCGCGACATCGCCCACACCCGGAACCGCGACCGCGGTGCCGGCGGCAAGGGGCTCGAGCGCCACGATCACGTTATCGGCCGGATTGATCTGGATGGTCTTCACGTATGGCTCCTCCAATCATGAGAAAAAACCGCGGACGAGCATTGCCCCGCCCGCGGCATACAAGGTTTACAGAGCTGCAGCGTACGCGGCGGCGGCACCCTGGGTGCGAACAATCGCCAGCGCGCTGGTTACAAAGTCGAGAAGACCGGGGACCTGCGTGAGGTCCTGGCCCCACATCTGCTCGTTGGAGAGCACGGCGGCAACCAGGTCGGCGTCGGCGTCATCCGCATGGGCGGCGTAGAAATCGAGAACAAAGGCGTCATCCTGCGCAACGTAAGCCGTGCCGTCGGCGCGACGCAGGTGCAGGCCGTCGTCCTCGCGACCCTCCAGGCCGGTGGAGTAAAACGCGATCAGGGTCGCCAGGCTGGTAGCCAGGCACGCGGGCAGCTCGCCCTTCTGCTCAACGTAGTCCAGCAGCGTGGGCAGGTCGCGGGCGCGCCACTTGGCGGTCGAGTTAAGGCAGATGGAGAGCAGCTGGTGGTCGATAAACGGGTTATCGAAGCGGTTCTCGACCGCCGCGGCGAACGCGCGCAGGTCTTCCTCGTCCAGCTCACCGGACAGGGTGGGGATAACCTCACGGTCGAGCATCTTGTTCATGAAACCGCGCACAACCTCGTCATGCATGCAGTCGCGAACAATGTCGAAGCCGGCAAGCCAAGCACCCGGAACAAAGCAGGTGTGGGCGCCGTTCAAGATGCGGACCTTGCGCTTCTTGTACGGGGTCACATCCGGGGTGACAAAGACGCCCGGCAGCTCCGCCTGGATGAACGGCAGCTTGGCGGCCAGCGCCTCGTCGCCCTGGATACCCCACATCTGGAAGGGCTCGCGAACCGTGAGGAAGGGATCCTCGTAACCCAGGCGCTCTGCAACGGCAGCCGCCTCGGAGGCCTCACGGATACGGCCGGGGACGATGGTGTCAACAAGGGTGGTGCAGAAGGTGCACTCGGTATCGAGCCAGGCGTTGAACGCATCCTCCAGGCCCCAGTCGGAGACATGCTGGTGGACAATACGCAGCAGCTCGGCGCCGTTATGGTCGATAAGCTCGCAGGAAAGGACGATCACGCCGGGCTTGTTCGCCTGGTAGCGCTTGTAGAGCACCTGCGTCAGCTTGGCCGGGAAGCTCGCCGGGGGTTCATCATCCAGCTTGCAAGAAGCGTCGTAAGCGATGCCGGCCTCGGTGGTGTTGGAGACGATGATCTCCAGGTCGTCGGAGACGGCGACGTCCATGATCGCCTGGAAGTCCTCCGCGCGATACGGGTTGAGGCAGCGGCTGCAGCTTGAGATCAGGCGAGCCTCGTCCACCTGCTGACCGTTCTCGCGGCCGCGCATGAGCACGGTGTACAGGCCATCTTGAGCGTTGATGCCATCCGCGAAGCCAAACGCTCCGTTGATGGGCTGCACCATGCAGATGCGGCCGTTCCACCCGGTCGCCTCATTTGCCAAGTCGAAGAAGCGGTCGACGAAGGCGCGGAGGAAGTTGCCCTCGCCAAATTGGAGAACCTTCTCGGGGGCGTCGGCGGGTACCACGTAGCTGGTATTACCGATCTCCGCCAGCGTCGTACGATTCAAAGTCTTCATTTACTTCTCCTCTGCAAGATCAAAGCCAAAATAACGAACAGCGTTGTTGTAGGAAATATCGCGGACCAGGCTGCCAAGCAGCTCCATATCGCGCGGGAACTTGCCGGCCTCGACCCACTCGCCAAGCAGGCCGCACATCACGCGACGGAAGTACTCGTGGCGCGGGTAGGACAGGAAGCTGCGGGAATCGGTCAGCATGCCGATAAAGTTGCCGAACACGCCCTCGTTGGCAAGGACGGTCATCTGCTCGCGCATGCCCACTTCGTTATCGTTGAACCACCAGGCGGAGCCGTTTTGGAGCTTGCCGGCGACGGGAGCCTCTTGGAAGCACGCCATCACGGTGTCGATCATGGTGTTGTCGACCGGGTTCAAGCTGTACAAGATGGTCTTGGGCAGGCCGCTGTTCTCCTGGATGGAGTTGAGGAAATCTGCCAGCTGATCGGCAGGGGTGTAGTTGGAGATGCAGTCGTAGCCGGTATCCGGGCCAAGCTTGGCGAACATGGCGCGGTTGTTGTCGCGTTTGCAGCCAAAGTGCAGCTGCATGGCCCAGCCCAGACGCACGTACTCGCTGGCGGCGAACTGCATAAAGGCGGTCTTGTATGCCAGGACCTCGTGCTCATCAAGGGTATCGCCGGCAAGCGCCTTGGCGAAGATGTGCTCAATCTCATCCTCAGACGCCGGCACGTACATCACGTAGTCCAGCGCGTGATCAGAGGCGCGGCAACCAAGCTCATGGGCGACGTCATAGCGAAGGGAGATGGCGCGCTTGAGGTCTGCAAACGAGGAGATGGAGACGTGGGCCACGTCTGCCAGACGGCCCAGGTAGCTCACGAACTCACGGCCGCGTTCGATGCGAAGTGCTGCATCCGGACGCATAGCGGGAACAACCTGCACGTCGAAGGTGGGGTCGGCAGCGATCTTCTTGTGCCACTCAAAGCTATCTGCCGGGTCATCGGTGGTGCAGATCATGCGGACATTAGAGCGGCGAACCAGCTCGCGGCAGGAGAAATCGTCCTGTGCAAGCTTGGCATTGGCCAAATCCCATACCTCCTGAGCGGTCTGGGAGTTGAGCACGCCCTCATAGCCAAAGAAACGCTTGAGCTCCAGGTGGCTCCACTCAAAAACGGGGTTGCCAACGCAACGCTCCAGGGTCTCCGCCCACTTCTGGAACTTCTCGCGAGCCGGGGCGTCACCGGTGATAAAGCGCTCGTCCACGCCGTTGGCACGCATAAGGCGCCATTTGTAGTGGTCGCCGCCCAGCCAGACCTCGGTGATGGATTCAAAACGCTTGTCCTCGAAAATCTCCTTGGGGGAAATATGGCAGTGATAGTCAACAATGGGCATGTGCTCCGCATAGGTGTGGAATAGCTCCTCACCCGTCTGCGTGCTCAGAAGAAAATCCTGATCGTCCATAAAAGCCTTCATGTGTATCCTCTCGACTTCGCAAACATACTCGATGTCTGCGACCCCCGGGCGAGAAAAGCTGTCGCTCGCCTTTGTACAAGGTGAACGTTACCCTAATCCAAGAGAAATTGCACTAGGTTAGGTGAACGTTCACTTTACCTATACGGACGAACGGCACTTTTTCATCGGTAAACGGCTCTTCGCTCGATGGGGTCCGATGGGATTAAACCAGGGAGCACGTTGCTGGAACCACCGCCAAACGCGCCCGTCGCGGTTCATCAAAAGTCATGCTCATCTGGCGGTGCGCCGAACTCCCGCCTGGCTGCACCGCTGTTTTTCAGCTTCAGTTGGACTTGGGGCCCTGCTGAAAACGGCCTTCGTTTACAACCTCTTGCTATTTTTAGGCTTCAGTTGGAGTAACCTCTGCTGAAATCAGCCTTCAGTTGGACTTGGCATAGAACCCGATGAAGACCTAATTGGAGAAACCCATGGTAGATAGACCAGCAGAATCGAAGACTCGATTTCGCAAGTCCAACTGAACCGCATTTTTAGCAACGGAGGTAACACGGAGGCTGATTTCAGCAGAGCCCCAAGTCCAACTGGAGGCCGTTTTCAGCATCGCGTGTATTTTGCTGCCCGGAGTGTCCAGCCTACAGGCATGTCACCGCCGCTCGTGATGTGCGGTAATAGAAAGGGCGCCACTAAATAGCGACGCCCCCGACATCGATAGGCCATGAGCCACAAACCGAATCTTCGATGCTTCCCTACCCCGTAACCTGAACGTGCGCCGCAGTTGCGTAGCGGTCGAGATTGCTCCTAAACACCAGCTCCACCATACCGCGCTCCACGTCGCTTTGCGGGCGCTCGCCCAGCAGCACAAAATCAAGCAGCCTCTTGAGGGCGGCCTGCGCCATGCCAAAGGGATCCTTGTAGACCAAGTTGTTCACAATGCCGCGACGCAGCGCCAAAACGCTCTCGGGGAACAAATCGTTGCCAATCGCCAGGACTTCGCCCACCATGCCAAGCTCCACCAGCGTGTCCGCAAGCACTTCCGATCCCACGGCAAACACGCTGCAGACCATGTCCGGTCTCGCGGTATTCAATACACGAGAGAGTTCCTCATGGAGACGGTCCTCCTGCTGGTGGGCTCCGCACAGGTCATCCACCCTCACCTGGGCGCGCTGGACGCGCAGGTATTCATGGAACGCACGAGCCACCAGCGCATGGGACTCGGACTGGGGGTCGCCCGCCAAGAGGAGGATGCGGGCGTCCTGCTTGCCTCGAAGCAGGTTGATCGCCTGCTCGGCCATAAGACTGCCGGCCATAGCGTAGTCGGACACCACGGCGGCGATGCGCTTGGTCTGCGGCTTATCGCCATCCAGCAGCACCACCGCGGTGCCCGTCTCCGCAATCTCCTTCAACAGCGCCGTCCCTTCAGGACGAATGGGGGCGAGCGTCAGTAGGCCGTCAATATGCTCTCCTTCGTTTATACGGTCGAGAATGCCCGCAAGGGCAATGGCGTACTGTCCAAACGCATACTCGATATTCTCGAACACAGCACCCACGTCCGGCGCGTCCTCAATATAGGAACGGCAGCCCTCCCACAGGTAGGCATAATAGTAACGTCCGCTTTTCGCCGGGCTTGGCAGACAGACAACAATCTTGGCGTCCTTGCGGCGCAAGCTGGATGCGTTGGCGTTGCGACGGTACCCCATCTCGTCCGCCAGGCTCGCAATGCGTGCGCGGACCTCGTCCGAAACACCGGGCTTGCCAGTCAGCGCCTTATGCACCGTGTTGACCGACACGTCCATGCGCGCCGCAATATCCTTCATGGTCACTCGCGCCATGATCCACCAGCCTTATGCCTCGTACCTTCTAGGGAACGTTCACTTCACTAACCTACCTTACCACGGACGAGGGGTCTGCGCTGGCTTCGCTTACTCCATATAGCCGCCCTTAATTGCCGATACTGCATGCTGGGTAAAGAACTTAAGTGTGCCGGAGTCGTACTTGCTCTGTGGAGCAACCCATGCCTCGCGACGCTTGGCGAGCACCTCGTCAACCTGCTGAGGAGTCATCTCGACACCGTTGATGCCCACAATCTCAAGCCCGCGACCGGGAATATCGATACGGATGAGGTCGCCCTCCTCGACCAACGCAATGGGGCCGCCGTCTGCTGCCTCAGGGGAAACATGACCGATAGCCGGGCCCTTAGAAGCGCCGGAGAAGCGTCCATCGGTAATCAGCGCAATGGTGGAACCCAACTCGGCATCGGACGCGATAGCCTCTGTGGTATAGAACATCTCCGGCATGCCGGAGCCCTTGGGGCCTTCATAGCGAATGATGACGGCGTCACCCGGCTTGACCTGATGCGTCAGAACCGCATGGATCGCGTCCTCCTCGCAGTTGAACGGACGAGCGCGAAGGGTTGCGTTAAACATCTCCTTGGGAACAACGGTGTGCTTGACCACAGCGCCCTGGGGAGCAAGGTTGCCATGAAGAATCGCGATGGAGCCGTCCGTGCCAAAGGGGTCGTCAAAGGGTCGGATGACGTCTTCGCGTTTGAGGTTCCACTTGTTGAGATAGCTCTGGCACTTCTCGTAATACCCGCTGGCCTTCAACTCGTCCAGGTTCTCGCCAAGCGTCTTGCCCGTAACGGTCATAACGTCCAGATGCAGCATGGAGCGGATCTCCTCCATGATGCGCGGTACGCCGCCAGCATAGTAGAAGAACTGCGCGGGCCACTCACCCGCGGGCCTAATGTTAAGCAGGTAGTGGGCGCCACGGTGCAGGCGATCGAAATCGTCTGCAGAAATCTCGATGCCAAACTCGCGCGCGATCGCGGGGATGTGCAGCAGCGAATTGGTAGAGCCGGAGATGGCGCCATGAACCATGATAAGGTTCTCGAAGGACTCCTTGGTCACAATCTGGCGCGGGGTAAGGTTGTGCTCGGAGAGCCACACCGCCTGACGGCCCGCCTGGCGCGCAAACTCACGCAGGTCGGTGCTGGTGGCGGGGAGCAGCGCCGTGCCGGGAAGCATAAGACCCAGGGCCTCTGCCGTTACCTGCATAGTCGAAGCCGTACCCATAAAGGAGCAGGCACCACAGCTGGGGCAAGCGTTGTGCTTAGCGAAATCGAGTTCTTCCTTGGAGATTTCGCCACGCTCATAGCGAGCACTGATGGCACCCAGCTGCTCCAGGGTCAGCAGATCCGGACCCGCGTCCATCACGCCGCCGGTCACCACAATAGAGGGAATGTTGATACGGCCCAGCGCCATAAGGTTCGCGGGCAGGCCCTTGTCGCAGCTCGCCACAAATACGCCCGCGTCAAACGGCGTTGCCTTGGCGTGAATCTCAATCATATTGGCAATCATGTCACGGCTGGGCAACGAGTAGTTGATGCCATCGTGTCCCTGGGCTTCGCCATCGCAGATATCCGTGCAGAAATAGCGCGCACCGTGACCACCGGCCTCGGCAACGCCCTGGCGCACTTCCTCGACCAGGTCAAACAGGCCGGCGCTACCAGGATGCGAATCGCCAAACGTGGACTCGATAATGACCTGAGGCTTGTCGAGGTCTTCAATGCTCCAGCCCGACCCCAAGCGCAGCGGATCCATTTCCGGGCTGATGGTGCGGAACTTGCCGGAGCGTGGCTGCAAACTCGATGCAAGGCTCGCCGCCTGATCTGCAATCTGCGCCTTCTCCGTAGCGGTAAGCTGTTTGGCATTGCTTTGGCTGTTGCTCTGGTTAGACATGGTTAATCCCCTCTCTTTACGCGCCCCTTTTGCAGGGCAGACGTACCGAATCCAAAAAGTATCTGGCTACTAGCAGAAAAAGTAGGTGAACGGTAAAACCCAAATAGCCATCTTGGCTGCCTACGTACTAAGCGATGAAAGAGATGATCAGCGCGCACACTAAGCCAGAAAGGCCAATCAAAGTCTCCATAACCGTCCAAGACTTAAGCGTGGTCTTCTCATCAATCTCCAAGAAGGATGAGCACATCCAAAAGCCGGCGTCGTTCACATGCGAGAGCGCCGTGGCGCCACCGCAGATAGCGATGCAGACCGCAGCGCGCCCCAGCATGGAAGCACCCATCACCGCGGGCATGGTCGCCATAATGCCCGACGCCATGGTCATGGCAACAATCGAGCTGCCTACAGATGCACGGACCAAAAGCGCGATCAAAAAGCCAACAAGCACCATGGGCATGTGGCTTTGCTCAAGCAGGGGCCCAATGATCTGACCAAGTCCACAGTCCTGAAGCATCCAACGGATAACGCCGCCGCAGGCAATTACCAGCAATATCATGCCAACGGGCTTAAGGGAGCGGTCGAGCAGAGCCTTGAGCTGAGCTCCGGTATATCCCCTGCGGGTACCCAGCAGATACATTGCCACCAGCGTAGAAATGGTCAGCGCCACAAACGGCTTGCCCAAAAATGCAAACGCAGCGGCCACTTGCTCGGGAATGGGCAGATACTGAGAAAGAGTGCCCAGCAAAATGAGGACCAAGGGCGTGAGCACAATAGCCATAACCATGCCAAAGGAAGGCAAGTCGCTATCGTCCCCAGAAGCCTCCGCTTCCATAATGTGGGCAGGAACAGGGGTATCGATCTTTCCGCCAATAAAGCGGCCCCAGTACACACCTGCGACGGCCATGGCGATAAACGCAACGGGGATTCCCACGGCAATCATGGTACCGAGATCAACGCCAAGCGTTCCCGCGACCAGCACAGATCCCGCCGAGGGAGGAACAAACGCGTATCCGGATGCAAGACCGGCAAGCAGTGCGATACCGTAATAAAGCGCAGACTTCTTGGTCTGGCTTGCAACGCTAAACGCCAGAGGTATCAGCACGACCACGCCTGCCTCAAAGAACACCGTGGTTCCAATCACCAAGCCGGTGATGCCCAGCGCCCAACTCGAATGACCTTGTCCGAACTTGTTGATAAAGGTCTGAGCAATTTGACGAGCGCCGCCGCTCTCCTCGAGAATCTGACCAAACATCGAACCCAAACCTATGAGCAATGCGATGTTTTTCAGGGTGTTCCCCACGCCTTTCTCAACGGTGTCTGCAATAAGGTTGAGCGGCATCCCCGCACCAATACCTATAAATACAGCGGAAATCATCATTGAAATCACAGGATGCAGCTTGCACTTAATAATAAGCAAAAGCAACAATGCAATTCCCAGTACCGCCGCCACAATAAGTCTTGTAGGGTCAGCCAAGAACGTTGGGTCCGACATATCTCCTCCAAACATCAGACCTTTTCTATACATCTGATGACTATAATGGTTTTGTTAGTCATCAGACAGAGAATTTGCTTATTATCAGCTAAATCATCTGATGTTTCATGTAAACGGTCGATATAACTGGGTAAACGGTATCTACTTGTGTCGTATTCGTAAGAGCGCGAGCCACATTAGTACAATGCATCTGATGATTTATCGCATACGTTTGCTCAAGAGGGGACAATATGGCAGAAGCCGATCGCGGATTACCGGAACAGCTTTCCAAGCGCATCGTCCAGCTTATATTGGACGAGAAACTAGAGCAAGGCGACCGTCTTCCCAACGAAGCGGAACTGGTGCGGTGCTTGGGAGCGGGCAGGAGCTCGGTTCGCGAGGCCATGAAACTACTTGCGTCGCGCAACATCGTCCAAATCAAACAGGGGTCGGGCACATACGTCTCCAGCAACCCTGGCGTTGTGGATGATCCTCTTGGCTTTACCTTCATTGAGGATAAGAAACGCCTGGTACATGACCTGCTAGAAGTTCGCTTTATGATTGAACCCCATATCGCCCGCATGGCGGCGGAGCACGCCACGGACAAGCAAATCGATGAGATCATGTATTGGTGCGATGAATGCGAGCGGCTTATTCTCGCTGGCGAGGACTATGCCGCAGCGGACGCAAAAATGCACACCGCTATCGCAAAAAGCAGCGACAATCTTGTGGTGCCCAGACTGTTGCCCATTCTCAACGAATCCGTTCCGCTCTTTATCACTGCCACCAAAAAGATTTTAGTGGAAGAGACCCTGCGCACGCACCGCAATGTGGCGAACGCCATTGCTGAGCATGATCCCGTTGCCGCCGGCGATGCGATGTATCTGCACCTGGTTTACAACCGCTCCGTCATTCGGTAACAGCTTGATGTAAACAATGACGCGCGCCAGGGCACTCTGACTGCACCCCGCCTTTGCCACCTAAAAAGGCCCTCGCAAGCTTGGTCGACTCGCGAGGGCCCATGAATCATAAGAGCTACTTCACGCCGCGCGAGAGCTCCTTCTCCACGGCATCCACGCCCTTTACAGCGGGACAACAGCTTTTCTGCCTAGAGCTGCAGTGCCCCGAGCACGAGCCGGAGGACGAGCAGTCTCCACACGTGCCCCTGCGCTTGACGCGCACCAACACGGCGACAAATGCCGCGCCGATCAAAACCAGCAAAACGATATCGATGGGACTCATGGTTCCTCCTTTGTTTACAATGACTAACTTTAGCGCATATGCAGGGCAACGCGGCCCTCCCTCGTCCACGCAACACAAAAAACGCCGCGCCCCACATAGCACAGGGGGACACGGCGTTAAAAACGGCAACAGGGGCTTGGGGCAAGCCTAGAGCGGCACAGCGCTATGCAGAGGCGCCCGCCGGGGTAAGGCGCTCCGCCGTATCATCGTCCCACGCACCGCGAGGCATGGGGCGGAAGAGCTGGAACAAGATGGCCAGCGCGAAGAGCACGGCGACTACGGTCCAGATGCTGAAGACCCCCTGGGCAGCGAGGTAGAACTGGTTGATCATAAGGCCTACGACCCAGGCGAAACCGCACTCGTAGCCCAGCGCGACGGCGGTCCACTTGGCAGAGTTCATCTGGGCGCGAATGGTGCCCATGGCAGCGAAGCACGGGGCGCACAACAGGTTGAAGGCGCCGAAGGCGGCGATGGCGCCGGCGCTGGGGAAAAGCGCGGCGAACGCGGCCCACAGGCTGGGGTCGGTCTCGGTAGCATCTGCCAGGTGCAAAAGCGACGCCGCGGTGGCCATGACGTTCTCCTTGGCAACCAGGCCCGTGATGGACATGGCCGTTGCCTGCCAAGAATCGAAGCCAAGCGGTGCGAAGATCCACGCGAGCAGGCCGGCGAGAGACGCCAGTAGAGAGTAGTCGGTGAACTCCTCCGGGATGCCCTCCATGGCGGGCAGGTAGCCAAAGGCACCGTTGAACAGGCCGAAGTTAGACAAGAACCACACCACGATGGTGGAGGCGAAGATGATGGTGAAGGCCTTCTTGACGTAGGCGCTCACACGCTCCCACACATGCAGCGCCCAGCTGCGAGCACTCGGCATGTGATAGCTGGGAAGCTCCATGACAAAGGGCGTGGGACGACCCGCGAAGAGCTTGGTCTTTTTGAGCATGATGCCGCTGACGATGACGGCGATGACGCCCAGGAAGTAGAAGAGCGGCGCGATCCACGTGGACTCTGCGTCGCCGATGAGCGCGCCCATGACAAGCGCGATGACGGGCAGCTTGGCGCCGCAGGGGATGAACGTGGTGGTCATGACCGTCATGCGGCGGTCCTTCTCGTTCTCGATGGTCTTGGTGGCAAGCACGCCCGGCACGCCGCAGCCGGTGGACACCAGCATGGGGATGAAGGACTTACCGGACAGGCCAAAGCGGCGGAAGATTCGGTCCATAACAAAAGCGACGCGCGCCATGTAGCCGCAATCCTCAAGGAAGGAGAGCAGGACAAAGAGGACGAACATCTGCGGGATGAAGCCCAGAACGGCACCCACGCCGGCAACGATGCCGTCGCAGACCAGGGAGATCACCATATCGCTGGCGCCCGCAGTGGAAAGCCAGCCCTCGAACAGCGCGGGGACGCTGGGCATGGCGGCACCAAAGAAGTCCCAGCCGTCGCCGAAGAGGTTGTCGTCCACCCAATCGGTCATGGAGGTGCCGAACGTGGAGATGGCCAGGTAGTACACGCCGAACATGATGGCGGCGAAGATGGGCAGACCCAGCCAGCGATTTGTGACGATGCGGTCTATCTTCTCCGAGGTGCTCATCTTGGCGGGTGCGCGATGCAGGCACTCATCGATGATATGGGCGATGACGGCATAGCGCTCACCGGTAATGATGGATTCCGCGTCATCGTCGCAGTCGGCTTCGCACTGGGCGATGAGGGCTTCGATCTTCTGCGCGGCAGTGTCCGTCAACTTGATTGCTGATGCAGCATCCGAGTCGCGCTCGAACATCTTGACGGCATAGTAACGACGGCGATTTGCAGCGACGGATGCGGGCAGGTGCGATTCGATGTGCTGCAGCACGTCCTCGATCGCGGAATCAAACGCATGGCGTTGGCCAGAGCCCTTGGTAGCGGCGGTGGTTTTTGCCTTATCGATAAGGGCGTCGACGCCATTGTTCTTCAAAGCGGAGACCATGACGACCGGGCAGCCCAACGCCTTCTCCAGGCGGGCGACGTCGATGGTGTCGCCGTTCTTTTTCACCAGGTCTGCCATGTTGAGGGCGACCACCACGGGCAGACCCGTCTCGATCACTTGAAGCGCCAGGTACAGGTTGCGCTCCAGATTGGTGGCGTCAACTACCTGCACCACAACATCCGCCTCGCCGCTCATGAGGTAGTCGCGCGACACCTGCTCTTCCGGGCTATACGGAGACAGCGAATAGATGCCCGGGAGGTCCGTGATGATAACGCTTTTATCAGCCGACAGGGGCGCCTGCTTTTTCTCGACCGTAACGCCCGGCCAGTTGCCCACGTAGCCGTTTTGGCCCGTAATCAAATTGAACAGCGTGGTTTTACCGCAGTTGGGATTACCCGCCAACGCGATATGAATCTGGGATTCAGCCATCATTCCTTCTTTCACATTAAGGCTTTGAGATTCAAGCAATTCCTGAGTTGGCCATTGTTGTTAGAATAGGCTAACTCTACCTGTAAAAAGAAACGCTTCAGGCCTACTCGACCTCTACGATCGCCGCTTCTTCCTTGCGGATAGACAGCTCGTAGCCGCGCACGGTAATCTGCACGGGATCGCCCAGCGGAGCCACCTTCACCACCTTAAACGCGGTGCCCTTGATAAGCCCCATGTCCATAAGGTGACGGCGCAGCGCACCCGTTCCGTGCAGCTTGACGATAACGGAGCTATCCCCCACCGCCACATCTCCCAATGTCTTCATGCTTCCCCCTCTCGGTTTGGCCTGCATCGCCCAGCGCGGTCAGCAACCGCCCTTAAGCGACCATTACGTTCTTGGCTACCTTGGCATCAAGGCCAAAGCGAGCGCCCTTGACGAGAACGATGATGTTGCCGCCGCCAGACGTGACCACATGCACCTGCGAGCCCTCGACAAACCCGAGCGTCTCCAGGTGTCGCTTGACGTCAGCCGCGCCCTTCACGCGCGAAACCGTCACCGTGTCACCAGCATGTGCCATCGAAAGCGGCATCGCCGGCATCTGCGGACCCTGAGGCATCCTCAACCACCGTCTCTCCTCGTCCCAACACATCGCATAGCCGCTTTACCGCGCTTTCGCTTTCACACCGCTTCGCACTCTTGCGCGCCGTGACGACGAGCACGGTGCGAATACGGTGCAAATGCAGGAAAACTTCCCTTTCGCTACGGCAGCAATGGTGCCCTGCTCAAGGGAAGTTAGCCTTGGCTATGTTCACCTTGGTAAACTACCACCACTGAATTGAATTGAAAACCCAGAAAGACGATTTACCTGAAAAATTAAATTGTTCGTTCATTGCCATATTGATTCATCAAGCGAGAACACGAGGGCGAATGCGTGAAAAAGGGCGGACGCGATACCCCATCGCGTCCGCCCTTCCCGAGCAAGCCGTCTCAAGCCATGCGACACCTAGATAAGGCTCCGGTAAATCGCGCGCATATCCTCCTGGGATACCGATTTGATGGTATTTGCCGGGCTTCCGCTGGCCTCCGCATCCGCCGCCATCTTATCGATAGCCCCGGTAAAAGCATCGGCATCGACACCAAACTCGGCAAGCGTTGGAATCTTGATCCTGGCCAGAAGATCATCAATCCCCTCCATAAGGTCACGCGCGGCAGCAGCGTCATCATCGGAAGCGGACAGCCCGCAGGCCCTGGCGACCTCCGCAAAGCGGTCGTAAGCGCCGTCCAGGGCAAAGTCGAAGCAGGCCTTCATCAGCATGGCGTTCGAAAGACCGTGGGGAACATGGAACAGAGCTCCGATGGGGCGGCTCATACCATGAATGAGCGTGACGCTGGCGTTATTAAACGCAATGCCCGCTTCAGTGGCAGCGAGCGACATCTGGGTCCTGGCCTCGATGTTGTCGGGTTCCTCCACGCAAGCGACGAGGCTGGTGAAAATCCTCTTAGCGGCCGAAAGGGCGAAAACCTGCGACAGAGGCTGCGCCTTACGAGAGGTGTACGCCTCAATAGCATGGCAAAGAGCATCCACGCCGGTCGCGGCGGTCACGCTGGCAGGCGCCGTCACCGTAAATACCGGATCGACGATAGCCAGCGCGGGAATCAGCGGAGCCCCGGAGATGAGCATCTTAACGTCGTTTTCGGTATCGGTGATAATGGTGAACTGCGTAGCCTCGGACCCCGTTCCCGCAGTTGTGGGAATGGCGACCATGGGGCAGACAGGACCGCAGTAAGGCCCGCCCATGAAGGCGGCGACTCTTTCCCCGCTTGCGGCGCACATGGCGATTGCCTTCATGGTGTCGATGGGACTACCTCCTCCCAGGGCCACCATAAAGTCGCAACCATCCTCTTTGAATCGGCGTACGCCCTCCTCGACCATCTTGTCGACGGGTTCGGAGTTGATGCCATCGTACACGCTGAACCCGATGCCCTCGCCCTCAAGCGCCTGCGTGACGCGAGCCAGGTTTCCCAGCTTCACCATCATCGCGTCGGTCACGATCAGGGCCTTCTCTCCCATCTGCGCCATAGACGGGGCAGCCTGAGCAAGCGCCCCCTCTCCGTAGACAATCTTGCCCGGCATCAAAAAAGAGCGAGCCTCGATAGAAGCCATATCAATCTCTCCTTGTCTTGGCCTTTTAGCCAATCTCATCAGCAATGCTTCGCGAGCGACCGGTTGCGCTCGCAGTCCCAACAGCTACAAGTTCCCTCTCGAGAGCATGTCCTCGAGCGTTTGAGGCCGGTCGAAGGTATACGGGTCGTTACCGCACCTGTTCTCATCCGCGTCAAGTCCGTCCAGTGCGGCGATGTCATCAACACCGAGCTCGAAACCCAACACATCCAGGTTCGCCCGCATGCGGTCGACGTGGGTAGACTTGGGAATAAAGACATGGCCTTTTTGGAGGTGCCATCTCAGAACGACCTGTGCAGGGGTCACGCCAAGCCGCTCGGCAGCGTGAACCGCCGGAGCCGAGGCCATATCCCCGCCGTGGCCCAGCGGTGAGTACGCTTCGATCGCAATGCCCTTCGAAACGCAATATTCCTCTAGGTCAGGTTGCCAGTAACCGGGATGCGATTCGATCTGGTTGATGCAGGGCAACTGACCGGACTCGAGCTCGATTCGTTCAAGATGCTCTCGCATAAAGTTGCTCACACCGATCGCCCGAACCGCACCTTGATCACGAAGCTCGATGAGCGCGCGCCAGGCATCGACATAGCGATCTTGCGAAGGCGCCGGCCAGTGAATGAGATAGAGGTCCACGATATCGACACCCAACTTGGCTCGAGACTCCTCGAAGGCACGCATCGCGGATTCGTAGCCTTGATCCGCGTTTCGCAGTTTGGTGGTAACGAATACCTCGTCCTCCTTGCCAAGTGCCTTTAGCGCGGCACCAACGCCCTCCTCGTTGTTATAGGCGGCCGCGGTATCGACATGGCGGTATCCAAGAGCCAAAGCCTCCTCTACCGCGCGCTGCGTATCGCAAGCGGGGATCTTGAACGTGCCGAATCCTATTTGAGGAATATCGACCCCGCCCGCAAGCCTTAGCGACGGCACGGATTCATCGAATCTCTTTTCCATGAAGCGTTCCTCTCCTCATGCCCAGCCGTCCGCGGCAACGGACGGACATCAATGGGCCCATGGCTCATGCGACCCCTGACTCCGCATGGGCACGAGCAACGCGCTCGGCCCACTCGTCCAGACGGTCGGGATGGAAGGTGTAGCAATCGTCGGTATTAAGCGAATCAAGAAGGGCCATGTCATCCTTGTCCAACGCGAAATCAAAGACCTCGCTGTTCGAGCGGATGCGCTCCGGCCTATTGGATTTGGGCATGGTGACAAAGCCCTTCTGCAGCGCGTAGCGCACGCAAATCTGTCCAACATCCTTACCCTTGCGTTCCGCTAAGGCGACCACGTCCGGATTATCGAACAGGTGCCCCCTGCCAAGGGGTGCCCATGCCTCCAGCTGGATTCCATGCTCCTCGCAATACGCAACCGTTTCGCGTTGCTGGTAGGTGGGGTTGTGCTCAATTTGGTTGACCATGGGCGCTATGCTCGCGTGGCGGGCAAGGCCCTCGAGGTGATGGACGAGGAAGTTGGACACGCCAATCGCACGAATCCTTCCCGCGCGGTACAGCTCCTCGAACGCGCGCCAGGTTTCCGCGACGCGCTCCTCCCATATATCCTCCGTTCCCGCGACGCGCGGCCAGTGGATGAGGTAGAGATCGAGGTAGTCGGTTCCAAGCCATGCCAAGGAACGCTCGAAGGCCTCGAGCGTGCTCTCATATCCCTGGTCGGGGTTGTTGAGCTTGCTGGTGATGAAGAACTCGCCACGGGGTATGCCGGACTCCGCGATCGCCCTGCCCACCATATCCTCGTTGTGGTAGCTGGTGGCGGTATCGATATGGCGAAAGCCCATCTGGATGGCGCCGTGAAGAGCGTCCTCGCCCACCTTGTTATTAGGGACCATGTAGGTACCGTATCCAAGGCACGGTATCTCGACGCCGTTGGACAAGATGTAGCGGTCGTTCTTACCTGCGAGGCAAACCGCCGGCAGGAACCTTGCCTGTGGCGACGCCACGCCGTGGACGGATGCGTTATTATCCATTCCTTGCCATCCCCTTAAACGTTTCGAATGACTCGAGCATCGATGCCTCGTCGATGACGGCATCCTGCCCCTCCAAATAAGAAAGCACTTCTGCTGCGCGCATCATGGGATACGCCGAGCGAACTCCGGTTATATCGGCGGCGTCGGCAAACGCGGCTATGTAGCGCACGCGCTCGCCCTTGACGATGCCGTCGAGAAGTTTCTTTTGACGGCGGAGGTAGACGACGGGAGAGGCACAGGCGACCACCTTGCCGTCGCGCTCTACGGACCAGGAACCGGTGTCGCCTCCGCGAAACGCCCCCGCGCCGCCCATCATGCAGACGCTTGTCACCCCGCGCGTCGAGAATACGGTGACGAACGCCGCGGCCTGCTTGCCCATAGCGTCGAAATACGCGTTGTATCCCAGGCGATGGGGGCCGATCTTCTCGTTGAGGTAACTAGATTCTGAAAGGTCCTGCTTCATGGTGAAGCGCCAGAAGTACTCGGCGTAGCTGCCAAACAGCTCCTGGTACAGGCTTCCCTTATACGAGGGGTAGGCCTGGTACGCCTTAAAGCCCATGATTCCTATGAACACCACGCAGATCGCCGCTACCAGCTCTCCCATAGCTATTCCCCCTCTGCTTTCGCCACACCGCTTGCCAGCGGGAGCACGTCTCCAAACGCCGCCCTTGTGAACCTAGCCGCGAACAGGCGGTTCATCACGTTGATCATGCGGCCCAAGAACAATGCGGATATCACGGTCGTGGGTCCAAAGCCCCCAACGGTGCCAAGAACCGCAAGCGTCAGCGCCAGCGCGACGGCAACATGAATCGAATCGAACACAACCTTGACGTCTCCAAAACGCTTTCGCATCTTCTCTGCGATAACCTGCACCAGACCGTCGGGAGCATTTGGCACGACGCCCATGTTCACCACCAAGCTCACTCCAAACGAGGTAAGGCACAACGAGAGCAGCATGGTGGCGACCCGTTCGGGGAGAGCAGCCGGATGAATGGGAATCACGGCGGAGAAGACGTCGGTGAACATGCCAATCATGACCGAGAAGCCGATTTCGAGAAGAATGCGCGGCTGAAACTCGCGCCCCAGCAGAACCAGCTGGACGAACACGTAGGCTATATAGGTCGCCGAGACCATCGTCCCCAACGCAACCCCCGATATCCGTGAGAGAGCGTCAGCAAAGCACGTCAGCGATGCCACCCCCAAGCCGGATTCGGTCTGGATGACGATTCCAAGCGCCAGCACCACCACGCCAAAGAAATACATCGCCATGCGCAGCGAGGTCCTGCGCCAATCTACCCTCGATCCGTCCAGGACAAGTAGCGGCCTCATGCCTGCGCCACCATCTCCCCGTACATCGCCTTCTCCTCGTCTATGAAGGCCTGAACCTCGTCCGGAGAGGGCAGGGCATCGGAGCAGTTGTTGGCGCGAACCATCATCGAGGCTTCGGCGGAGCCAAACTCCAGGCAACGCTGCATATCCCATCCCTGGAACAGACCGTAGATAAAGCCAGAGCCGTAGCCGTCTCCCCCGCCGAAACCCTTGCGCGCGATAACGGGGAACGGCTTGATGGAGAAGCGCTCGCCGCTTTGGAGGTAGGCCGTGGAACCCTCCATGCCGTGCTTGATCACAACGATCTTGGCCGCCTGGCCGTGCCAGTACTCGGCGCTCTCCACATCCGTCATGCCGGGTGCAATCAGCGCCTCGGTCAGGTCGAATTCCTCGCGAGAGCCCATGATGACATCTGCCTGGCAAGCGACCGCCGAGCAGTAGATGGAAATCTCGTCGGCGTTCCTCCAGTTATAGGCCCGGTAGTCGATGTCGAAGATGACGGGCGTCCCCACCCGGCGGGCGACCATGGCCGCCTTCAGGGCAGCCTCGCGACTGGGGCTCTCTGCCAGCGCGGTGCCGGAAATCAAAAGGACCTTGGCGCTGGCGATGTACTCAGGATCGATATCGTCCACGGAAAGCTGCAGGTCGGCGATGCAGTTGCGGTACATCAAAATCGAGCTCTCCGAAGGGCTCAGCATCTCGGTAAACGTCAGGCCCAGCTTCTCGCCGCCGGTGCAGCGGGTAACATGGCTGGTATCGATACCCTCTTTATCAAAGTACTCGATAACAAAATCGCCAAACTGATCGTCGGAGACACGCCCGATGAACCCCGCCTTGAGGCCGTGGTGCGTCACGCCCACGGCGATGTTCGCCGGGGAACCCCCAACGTATTTCTCGAAGTAGTGCACGTCCTTCAACGGCTTGAAGTCCTCCTTCACGTCTTCCGAGTAGGCGGGGTTGAAGTCGATTGCGATGCGACCGAGCAGGACGATGTCGAGGGGACGGGTCTGGTCAAGGTCGATGTATACCATGATGGGATAACTCCTGTGCTATCGAGTGAATGGGTTCTCCTGAGCAGGGCGATTCAATAAGCCGCCGCGCTCACGATTAGAAGGGAATGAAGACGAGGACGAGCGCGGCAGCGATGACCGCCCAAGACGCGTAGTAAATCTTGCGCTCCCCGTCGGAATACGCCGTTACGCCGGGGTTCGCCTGCTGGCGACGCGTGAACCTGACACGGGCGAGGGTTATGCCGGCCAGCCCCACGATGGCGCATGCAATCTGGATATACTCGGACAGCTGCATGGCTATTCCTCCGGAAGAACGGGAGCGGGAGATGCGGGGACGTCGCATGCTTTCGAAGCGTCTTCCAGACCAAGGATCGCCTGCCAGATAAGATCTCTGGTGACTGGATAGGGCACATGGCGGAGCTCCTGGTTGACCTCGGTGGCGGCGAGCGCCTCGTCGAAATCGTCCTCGACCGTAAGGCCCAAATCAGCCAGGCAGGTGGGAAGGCCGAGCTTGCGATAGAGCGGCATGAGGAAATCAAGCTGCTCGGAATCCTTATCCATCACGAGCTGGACCAGGACGCCATAGGAAACTACCTCGCCATGGCAATGGTCGCGCTCGATGGAGGGAATGGTGGTGAGGCCGTAGAACAACGCATGGGCGAGCGCCGAATTGTAATCAACCCCGACGAGACCGGAAACCAGACCCGTACTTACCACGATGTTGAGTGCGGCGTGCGTAAGGGCGTCCGAAACGCGATTGTTCTTGCAGTCCTCATACGCCTCAAGAGCGCAGCCGATGAGGGGGCGGTTGCACATGCATGAAATCGCCTGCCCCAGCACGGGACCGTACGAGGGGGAATCACCGCGCATGGAGAAGACCACTTCGTAATACTTGGCGATGGTATCTCCTATGCCCGCCCACAAATACATCTCGGGAGCCTCGGCGATAACCTGGGTGTCGATGAAACAATGCGCCGGCGGCTCGTGCAGCTGGACGATCTCTTTAAAGCTTCCATCTTCGTTATACATGATGGATATGCAGGAGACGGGCGAGCAGTTGGACGCGATAGTCGGGAACGTATAGAGGGGCTTTGCCAGCCTATGGGCGACGATCTTACAGGTGTCGACCGCTTTGCCGCCTCCCACTACAAAGATGGCATCCGCCTCTGCAACCTCGGGACGCGAACAGAGCTCCTCCACGCAAGAATATGCTGCCTTGCCTCCGTACCAAAACGTTCCGGTGACGCTGACATCACTTCCCTCGAGAGCGGCGGTAAGACGGTCGCTCGCGGCGGCAAGCGCCTTACGGCCTCCGATCACAGCAACGCGCGCAGCACCCACTACCTGCGGAACCGCGCGGTACGCATCGACGCCGACCGTGTAGCTCGGCAGATATTGGGTAGTGCAGTTGGACATATGCCTCAGCTCCTCAAAATAATAAAAGGCGGGAGGAGGCGTCCAAGGGGGTTAGAACGCCCCCTCCCGCGTGAGAAAAAGGGGAAACCTAGTTACTCGCGAACCATGGTTGCGAAAGGCTACTCTGCCAGCTCGCGAACGAGGGCCTCGAGCTCGGCATCCTGGCAATTGGCGTAGAAGCAATCCAGGAATGCCTTGGTCAGCGCGGTCTTGACCATCTCGGGATCAAGGGCGCGAAGGATCTCGGGAAGCGGCTTGGCGACGCGCTTCTTGACATCGTCCAGCAGACGGACGTTCTTGTTCTGGGACTCCTTGCGGTCCGCCGGGTAACCCTGGCCCTTGGGAGAGCCGAAGGCGCGGGTGAAGATGGTCTCGAGGTTGAGCTCGGCGCCCCAGCCAAAGCCCTTGGCGTACGGCAGGGAGAGGGCGTTACCATCGTTGATCTGCAGGAAGAGGTAAGCGTCGGTGGGCTCGATGCAGTAGCCGCAGACCACGCCGGGATACATGTTGCAGCTCATGAGGGCGCCCTGGCCGGTGCCGCAGCCGGTGACGACGAAGTCGACGGCGCCGGAGTTGAGCAGCAGGGCTGCCTGGATGCCGATGTGCAGGTAGGTGAGGCGAGGGTTCTCCTCGGTGTAGTCCTCGGGGCGGTCATTGGGGTTCTCGACCTGCTGCATACCGGTGTTGAAGACGGTGTGGCCCATGGGCTCGACAACCTTCTTCAGCTGGCCCAGGATGACATCGTTCTTGGAAGCCTGGGAGAACTCCTGGATGAGTGCGATCTTCATTATTCTCTACTCCTTGGAACCGGACTCGTACTCGGCGTAGGTATAGCGACCGTTCGAGCCGATGATGTGCATGTAATCCTTAACGAACTTCTTGATGGAAGCCTCGGCTGCCATCTGCAGGGCGAGGAAATCCGCCTTGGGATTCTCCTCCAAAAGGGCGAGCATGCCCTCCTTGCCTGCCTGGAACGCGTCGGTGCAGACGTTGATCTTGTTGATACCGCCGGCAACGGCTTTCTTGAGGTTCTCCTCGCCGGAGCCGGAACCGCCATGCAGGACCAGGGGCATCTTAAGAGCGTCCTTGAGCTCCTTCAGGCGATCGAAGTCGAGCTGCGGAACATAACCCTCGGGATACTTGCCGTGAGCGGTGCCGATAGCGACCGCCAGCGCATCGCAGCCGGTGCGCTCGACAAAGTCCTTGGCCTGCTCGACGTTGGTGTACATGTCGTCCGTGCGACCGTCGCCGTCGGCTGCCTGGCCAACGTGGCCGAGCTCGGCCTCGACGGAAACGCCCATGGGATGAGCCAGCGAGACGATGGTCTTGGTCTTCTGGATGTTCTCCTCATAGGGAAGGGCGGAGGCGTCGATCATGACGTTGGTGAAGCCGGCCTGAATGGCGCGGACCTCGTCCTCAAGCTTCGATCCGTGGTCGAGGTTGAGGGCGACGGGCACGGGAGCTTTCTCGGCGAGCTCCTTGACGACGGGGAGCATCTCGTCCAGATGCGCGTGCTTCGCGATCTGACCGGGGCCCATCTGGATGATGATGGGAGAGCACTCTTCGGTTGCCGCCTCGATACCGGCGCGAACCATCTCGATGTTGATCGAGTTCATCGCCATGACGCCGTAGTAATTCTCATTAGCGTCATCGAGGATGGCCTTCATGGAAACGAGCATTGTTTCTACCTCGATTTCTTGATGTTCAGTAATGGAGCCGACGATGTCGGTCGCCGGCTCCTGAGGGAATCTTGCTTAGAGGTCGATGTCGAGCTCGACGATCTCCTCTTCGACCTCTTCGGCCTCTTCGGGCTTCTTCTTGATGACGGCGTAGATAACACCGGTCACCAGGGAGCCAGCGACGAGGGCAACAACCGCCCACATGGGATTGACCATAGCCGGGAAGACGAAGATGCCGCCGTGGCCAGCCATGGACTCGACGCCCATGCCGACTGCGATGGCGCCGGCGACGGCGGAGCCGAGCATGGAAGCGGGAATGAAGCGAACGGGGTCGCCAGCTGCGAAGGGCAGAACGCCTTCGGTGATGAAGCACAGGCCCATCGGGAACGCGGTGATAGCGGTGTCGCGCTCGGTCTGGGTGAACTTATCGCGAGCGATAAGGGAGGCAACGAAAGCACCGATGGGAGGGGTCATGCCGCCGATGATCTTAGCGGACATAGGACCGTAGATACCGTCGGCACCGAGGCCGTTAGCAGCCATGGAAGCGGTCTTGTTGACCGGGCCGCCCATATCGAAGCCCATGCAGGCACCGATGACGGCGCCGATGACGGCCTTGGAACCGCCGTTGAGGGATGCGATCCACTGCTGGAACACGTCCATGATCCAAGCGAGGGGCTGAGCGAACACGCACAGGAAGAGCATGCCGCAAACAAAGGTAGCGAGGACCGGGATGATCAATACGGGCATCAGACCAGCGCCCCACTTGGGAAGCTTCCAGGTCTTCATCCAGAGAATGAAGTAGCCGATGACGAAGCCCATGAGCAGGCCGCCCAGGAAGCCGGCCTTGGACATGGTGCAGACGTAGCCGACGATGAAGCCGGGAACGATGCCGGGGCGCTCGGCGATGGAGTAGGCCATGAAGGCGCACAGGATCGCAACCGCGAAGTTCATCGCGTAGGAGCTGAGCATGTTGACGCCCCACCAGAAGCCGCCCCAGGTGAAGGGCTCCATACCGGTAAAGGGCGTGGGCCAGCTACCGGCAACCTCGGCATAATAGTTGCCGATCTCCCAGCCGCCAAAACCCTTTGCGAGAGCTCCGAGGATACCGCCGGCAACGACCATGGGGATCATGTAGGAGATACCCGTCATGATGGTCTTCATCACGCCGACCTTCTTGATCTGAGACATGGAACTCCCTCCTTTCTTACTTAGCCATATGGCAATTCAACACGGAATACCTGAGAGAGCCGTTTACTTGCCGAGCTTCTTCTCGATGGTGGCGATCAGGCTCTTGGGATTCTTCATAGCGGTGCTGATGGGGATATCAACAACCTTCTTGTCCTTGAAACGAGCCTGGTCAACGGCGATGTCGTGGGCGATGATCACGACGTCGGCAGCTGCAATCTCCTCATCGGTGAGGATATTGTCCGCACCGATGGTGCCCTGGGTCTCGATTTTGCACTCGTGACCAGCGGCCTCAGCGGCGTCCTGAATCTTCTGGGCTACGATGTAGGTGTGCGCGATTCCTGCAGTGCAAGCGGTAACTCCAACGATCTTCATTACTTCCTCCTTCTAGTTGCTCTCCTTATGGACGCGACGCGTCCCCCCGATTTCCAACGCGCATCTCTGCGCATTCCTCGGCGCCTCTTTACGCCGTAAGAATCTCGATAACCTCAGCAGGGGTCTTTGCTGCCTGCAGGGCCTCGACAAGGCTGTCCTTGCCGATCTTGCCGGCAAGCTCAGCCAGCAGGCGCATGTGGTTCTGGGCAAAGCCCTCGTCATCGGACACGCAGAACAGGAAGAACAGGTTCACCGGCTGCTCGTCGTAGCTCTCCCACTCCACGTAGTGCTCGGAACGACCGACGGCGATGGTGATCTTCTTGACCGCGCTGCTCTTGCCATGGGGAATAGCGATGTGGTTGCCCGCTCCGGTAATGCCAGCAGCCTCACGGACATAGATATCCTTCACGAACTGATCGATATCGGTGATGTAGCCCGCGTCGAACAGATGCTGAGAGAGCTCGTGAAGAATCTCGTCCTTGGTGGTGCCTTTGAGGTCGAGGTCGATGATGTCCTCACTCAGAATCTCGCGCAAATCCATTGAACGCTCCTCTTCTGGATTGGGGTTGCAAGGCCCCTTGTTCGTCTTGACAGCCCTATTTGTACAACAGGGATATCGCAAAAAACGTTCACCCTCGGCGAACGTATCGGTTTCGTACGTAAACGGTATTCAGTTGTCAATTTGGAGCAATCTATCGACCTTGACCAAGTAAGCGTGTACTATTGTTTTTGCAGGTAGATGGCATATTTTATGTCGTTTGTGCCACTATAGCGAAGGTAATTAGCTCTTCTGATTTCTTTCGTTATTAGTGAAGTTTCCGCAAGATTCGATTATTACTACATATTTTGTTTTCGATTTCTTACGGATAGGAATGTGGGACAGAAAGAGAGAGGTTTTCATGATGGTTCAGTATGATCTCGAAGGCAAAGTCGCCCTTGTCACCGGCGCTTCCCATGGCATCGGCTTTGCCATGGCAAGGGCCCTGGGCGAAGCCGGCGCAAGCGTCGCCTTCTGCTGCAGAACGGAAGAAAGGCGCGACGCCGCGGTCGCCCAATATAAAGAGTGCGGCCTCGATGTAAAAGGCTACGTATGCGATGTAACCGATGAGGACCAGGTCTCCACCATGATCTCTGCCATCGAGAACGACCTTGGAGGCGTCGACATCCTGGTCAACAACGCCGCCGTCATCAAGCGCGTTCCCATGCACGAGATGGACGCGGCCGATTTCCGCAAGATCATCGATACGGACCTCACGTCGGCGTTCATCGTCTCCAAGGCGGTGCTCCCCCACATGATGGAGCAACGTTCCGGCAAGATCATCAACCTTTGCTCCATGATGAGCGAGTTCGGTCGCGAGACCGTGTCCGCATACGCCTCCGCAAAGGGCGGCATCAAGATGCTGACGCGCAACATTGCATCCGAATACGGCCAGTACAACATCCAGTGCAACGGCATCGGGCCGGGCTATATCGCAACCGCCCAAACCGCCCCGCTCATCGAGCGCCTTCCGGACGGCTCCAGGAACCCCTTTGACCAGTTCATCATGTCCAAGACGCCAGCAGACCGCTGGGGCACTCCCGAGGATCTCATGGGACCCACCCTCTTCCTCGCCAGCTCCGCGTCCGACTTTGTGAACGGCCACATCCTCTACGTCGACGGCGGCATCGTCGCCTACCTGGGACGCCAGCCCAAATAGGCCCACAACCCAACAAACAGGGCGCATCGGTGAGCAATCCCGCGCACCGATGCGCCCTTTTATTTTGGCTCCGCTAAAACTACCACGCCACCCACCCAAAGCGCGACGTCGCCCCTATCGCTTCCGGGAATGGCGCTTTATATCGTCCACTCGCCAAAGGGGCTACATGACCCTGCCGACATGCCCGTCGACCTGTCGCCCTATGGCAAACGATTCGCTCGAATCCGTCCTTACGGACTCGCGGGCGGACCTCTCCGGCTTTGCCTCGATAAGGCGGGCATGCGCGCCGTTATCGGCTATCGCCCTCGCCAGCACCCCATCGGGATCGTAATCCGTGATGATGGTATCGAAATCGTTGACCGTCGCGAACTGGATAAAGCTGGGCGGCCGCACCTTCGATGCATCCATGATCATGAATCGCTCTTTCGCACGGCGAATTATCAGACGCTTGACGTCTGCGTTGCCCGTGAACTCCGTGGTAAAGCCGTACTCTTCATGAAATGAATCGGTCGCGACAAACGCCTTATCCAGGTGCAGGCGCCCGAGAATCTCATTGGTAATGGAACCGGTCATATAGCGATGGTTTTTACGCAGCGCGCCCCCCAACAGCAACACGTCTGCATGGGGCAGGTTCGAATCGGCGAACGTCGCGATGGATAGGTCGCTGGTTACGATCGTGATGTTTCGTTTCTCGTACAACGCGTTGACAAATTCGAAGGTCGTTGTCCCCGTATCGATGAGAAGGGAGTCGCCGTTGGATACAAACTCCGCCGCCTTCTCGGCAACGATTCGCTTCGCCTCCACGTTGACGTTCATGCGCTGGTCGGGATAGGAGACGGTGATGGTGCGCGAAATAGAGACCGCCCCGCCATGGGTGCGCCTGAGCTTTCCGCCCTTCTCTAATTTGTCCAAGTCGTTGCGGGCCGTAACCTCGGATACCCCGAATCGCTCGCAGATGTCCGCCACCTGGATGGAAGAGCGCCTATTCACTTCCTCCACAATCATCGCGCGACGTTCATCGATCGTCACGCGGCGTCCGTTATCCGAAGTTGACTGCCACATATCCTTAGCCCCGCACATCTCGCGCTCCCGGGCGCAGCGAGGCCCGAGGTGCATCTGTCACTTTCGCCCCACAGTATAACGAGGAAGGCAAAAAGAAAGCCTTCGCTATCGGCGAACGAAGACAAGTCGGAACGTGGACGCCCCGCTAGCGAGCAACCCTATTCCAGCGTATCGAGATACTTCAATGCGTCTTCTACGGAAAGCGCGCTTACGGGGGCATGACGAAGCAAGCCCTCATCATTTGTTACAAGCAACGTCGCTCCCAGCCGAATAGATGCAGCAATAATCAAATTGTCCTCGTAATCTGGATGCAGACGCTTCTGTTTCTCGGCAATCCAGACATCTCTTCCATCGCATCCAACCGCAGTCGCAATCTCCGACATGTTGCGAACACAGCCCCATGCCATCTCGCGAGCTACGGCTGCCAAATCCTCGGATGAGCGTTCTTGATTAACAGTGCGGAGCACCCCCTTGTACGCCCTTCCAATAAGATAAAACACATCCTTGCTGCTAGGTACGGTATACACCAGCTCAGCTCCATGCTCAAGAGCATTATTAATCAGCTCGAACGCCGCCTTTGAGCCGGTTCGGCTCGCGTCATAATAATCCATCCAGACATTAGTATCTATTAGAAGAGAAATCTGATGAGACATGGTTACACCATCGCTTTAAAGAACATAGCCCCGTCACCGTACTTCTCTTGATAAGCTAGCTCTTTGAGATCATCAAATGACAGCTCTGGAACAGAAGAGTCGATGGGATTCAACCCGGAGGCGCGTATAACATCCTCCATGATATGAGGACCTTGCGCCGCCAGCTTCAGCTTCCTTGCCTTTTCTTTATCATGAGCAGCTACGGAGACTTCCTCCTCGTGAGGGAACAAAGCAGCGCGCAGCCGCTCGGGCTCGTCCTTATGATTTGCCGCAAGTTCCCACAAAGCCCTAACCGCCTGCGAAGGTGACAACCCTATGCTAGTGAATACAGCATCACCCGCTCGCTTTAAATCAGAATCAATCCTTACATTAAGCTGCGAAGATGCCGTCGCCTTGGCCGTCGCCATTGCAATCCTCCTCACTTCATAGCTAGCTTGCTATTATTAGTGTATAGCACGCATAGCAGATAAAATCAAGGCGAGGCTTCTATTACCCCAGCAGGTCGAGGACGCGGCGCTTGTGGTCGAGGAAGGCGGGCGTGAGCAAGAACGAGGCGCGCTGCGAACGCTCGCACGCGATGGGCTCGCAGCCTGCGATACGGGCGGGCTCGCCGCGTTGCGGGGCGCCGCGCATGACGTAGATGACGTCGGCGAGCTTGACTGCCTCGTCTATGTCATGGGTCACCACCAGCGCCGTGGTGCCGCAGGTATCGGCCACGTCGAGGAACCACTCGTGCATGTCCGCCTTGGTGAACGCATCGAGCGCGGAGAAGGGCTCGTCCAGGAGCATGAATTCGCGCGAGAACAGGTAGCTGCGAAGCAGCGCGGCGCGCTGGCGCATGCCGCCGGAAAGCTCGGCGGGCCAGCGATCCTGGGTGCCCTCCAGGCCAAATAGACCAAGCAGCTCGCGCGCTTTATCGCGGGCGGAATCACGCGGCTCGCCTTTGAGCACCAGGGGAAGCGAGACGTTGTCCAGAATCGTTTTATGGGGCAGCAACAGATCTTTTTGCAGCATGTAAGCAAGACGCCCGGACTGCCCAGTGATGTCATGCCCGTCCAGAAGCACGCGACCGGCCCAGGGGCGGGAGAGACCAGCGATTACATGGAACAGCGTGGTCTTGCCGCAACCGGACGGCCCCAGCAGGCAGGCAACCTGGCCGGATTCCACATGCAAGTTGATGGCGTCCAAAACCTTGATGTCACCAAAGCCCTGGGAAACGTCCTCGATATCCAGACTCGCCATGCGTTACTCCCCCGCCCCTTCTCGTCCAAAATAATAGGTGCCGTCTGAGAAAAACGACGGCACCCGATAACCGCCAGCCACGGACTGCCGACGACGCACCGCGTGCCGCAGGCATCGCGTGCCGCACGCCCCGCTTGTCGCGGGCGCCAGTCACCGCGGACGAGCCGCAATAGGCGCTAAGCGCTGATAAAGTCCGTGGTCATGCCAGCGCCCGGCTCGATTGCGGACGCAAAACCCTGGTCAGAGACCCAGGAGAAGAAATCGTCCCAGCGCTGCTGGTCCATCTGGCCCCACATGGAAGCGTCTGCTTGATACTGATCCGCCAGGTAATTCTGCGATGCGTGGACCAGCTCGCTCTCAAGCTCGGGAGCAGCCTTGAGCAGGATCTCGGCGGCGCCGTCGGGGTCCTTGATGCAGTCCTCGTAGCCGGCGCGCGTGGCATCCATAAACGCCTTAACCGTGTCGGGGTCGCTCTTTATGAGATCGTTGTTGGCGATGATGACCGGCGTGTAGAAATCGAAGACGGGGTCGATGTCTGCGAACGCGAAGTAATTGGTGTCCAAACCCGCGAGCTTGCACTTCTCGCCCGCCCACGCCCAGTAGATCCAGATGCTGTCGACCTGGTTGGTGGAAAGCGCGGTCACCTCGTCGGTCACGGTCGAGGGGACCATCTGCACGCGGCTATAGTCGCCTCCGTCCGCCTCGACGCAACGCTGGATGACGCCCTGCTCGATAGGCATCTCCCAGGTAGCGTAGGTATGGTCCATCATCTTGGCAGGGCTGGTGATGCCCTTGTCCTTCATGCTGATGATGCCCGAGGTGTTGTGTTGGATGATAGCGGCGATCGCGGTGACCGGCATGGCGGCGTCGCCGGACACGTAGGAGGCCATGGTGTCCTGGAAGCTCACGCCAAACTGCGCGTCGCCGGCCGCCACCAGCGGATCCGCACCGTTTTCCGGCGCCTGAAGGATCTCGACCTCAAGCCCGGCATCCTTGTAGTAGCCCTTCTCTTGAGCGACGTACAGGCCGGTATGATTGGTATTGGGCGTCCAGTCCAACGCAAAGGTCACCTTGGTGAGGCCGCCTTGGGTTTTGCCAGAGCCCGCGGAACCCTCCGGAGCGCTAGCGTTGCCACCCGCGCAACCCGTCAGGGCCGCAGCGCCGGCGAGGCCCAGCCCCGCCAGGCCCGTGCGCACAAGGCCGCGACGGCTGATGGCGGTCTGCATATTGAACATGTTGTTGGAACGCATGATGAATCCTATTCTCCCTGGTTATCCTTGACGCGCTCCCAGGGCATTGCGATGCGGCGGACGACCTCGACGGCCCACATGAGCACCAAGCTCAAGGCCGAGATGAGGAAGATCACCGCGAACATCTTGTCGAACGAATACGCCTTGCGGACGCGGGTCATGTACACGCCCAAGCCGGAAAAACCTCCCAGCCATTCGGCAATGACCGCGCCCACGATGGCATAGGCGGCGGAGATCTTGAGACCACTGAAGAACTGCGGCAGGGCAGCCGGAATCTTTACATGGCGCATGATCTGCCAGCGCGACGCCCCCATGGAGCGCATAAGGTCTATCTCGTCCGGATCAACCGATTTGAATCCGCCCAGAAGCCCCACCGTGATGGGAAAGAAGGTGGCCACCACAATGAGCACCACCTTGGGCAGCATGCCATAGCCAAACCAAAGCACCAGCAGCGGAGCGATGGCGACCGTAGGAATGGTCTGCGTAAGCACCACCAACGGGTAGAACGCACGGTAGAGCACCTCGAAACGGTCCATGGCGACCGCCGCCGCAGCGCCCAGCGCAATACCCGCGGCAAGACCGATACCCGCCTCCGCCAACGTGGTCACGGCATGGCCCGCCAGTAAGGGCCAATCCCCCACCAGTGCGCGCAGCACGGCAACGGGGCTGGGCAGCAGATAGGGAGGCATGATACCGGCCGAGCACACCGCCTGCCAGGCGGCCAACAAAGCGACCAGCGTCACGGGTGCAGCGGCAGATAGCCAGCGGCTACGCGAAGCAGGGTTCCTGCGAGCTGATTCGGCCGTCTTGGACGAGCATGACATGCTAGTTCTCGTCCAAATGATACTTGGTAATCTTCTCCTCAGTGGTGAGGACGCCCTTCTCGGGGGCAAAGAAGATCTTGACATAGGTCGCTACTTCGGGCGCGCCGGCTGCGACCACAATGCGATTGACCCCGGCTACCACCTTCATGCAATGGTCGTACTCGCCCTGGATAGTGGTCTCGAACGGACCCACGTAGGCATCTGGGAACTCCGACTGGATGTAGGCGATCGCTTCATCGACGATGCGGACGACCTCTTCGGTGCTCTCCACGAATTGGGGCAGTACCTGAATGGCAACGCTTGCCTCCACTGCTCCTCCCTTCCGGGCCAAGAAAAAGGCCCCTCGTTTTCCGTAGGGGCCTTGCAGTTGCAAAAGCAAGGCTGTTGGTTCCCTACGCCGGCATTATCCGGATCAGGTTGCGGGTCGAGCATCGCGGGCATGCTCCTCTCAGCCGGGCCATCGTCCCAGCTCCCCATGTACGCGGTCGAGTATAGCACTCGCACCGCCGCTCGTATTGCGCGAAAGGTCGTAGAAGCAACGTCGACACCGCGCCTCAGGAAGATGGCATGAAGCGGCACAAGGCCAAGCATCTTAGTGCGTGCATGAGGCGTAAAGTTTTCGCAGGATTTCTTATTACTCTATTCACGTTTTATGCAATCAATGCAAACCAGCCAAGTCGTCTCGAATCGGTATGGTCACTGAGTGCCACGAGGCGGGTACGGGCTCGCCTAAAAAAGCTCGATACGCACAAGCGGACCCTCCGCAAAGCTGTGACAGAGCGCTACCGGATAAAAGAACCGCTCAATAGATGTAACTTATCAAACGGTTCTATTGATTCTGTCACCATTCGCAGAAGCGTAAGAATCAGGCACGCAGGCCGCGCATCGACGCAAACCCTGCTCAACCGCTATGCATAGAGAAAAAATCCCGCCTGAAACGTTTCAATTGCCATCCCAATCGGTCACGGTTAAAACCAGCGAATCAACCCGCGATGAATGGCCGTTCCCACGCCAAGAGCAACCGCCGTGAGAACGCAGAGAAGAAGCAGGTAGAGCGTAATCGCAGTAGTCATCGCAACCTCCCGTCTACGGGCCCGGCACCCACCGAGCTTTGCCACCATCTTTAGAATGGCACTCGATTATCAGGCAAAAGTAAGCGATGCATCAGCGCTTGCACCAGCGCACGCCACAGAGGCCCCAGACATGTACCGCCCGGCGACAATCTTCATGCGCCCTTCCTCGCGGCACCCGACCAATAGCCGCAAAAGAGGGCATCGCCATCTTGATCTTGCCCCTCTTAATGTTCGCTTAAAGGTAGCGCATGCACGCGATTCCCCACATACAATGAGGGCGAACCCCGCTAAAGAAGGAGGAGCCCCATGAAACGCACGCGTGCCGCACTCACTGCAACCGCCGGCCTTGTCGCAGCCCTCGCGCTTTCCGGCTGCGGCCTCTCCGACATCAGTCCCACCATAAGCGGTCTCGCCGGCAACTCCGTGCAAGACGCCCTGGATTCCGCCAGCTCCGCCCTTGATCAGGCAAACCAAGCGCTCTTGGCCGCCGCGGGCGATTTGGACGAAAGCCTAGGGGAACTCGCCGACACGCTACGCAACATATCCGACGTACCCGGGCTTCTCTCATCGCTCTTCAACGATCACGAGCTCATGAACAGCTCTTCTCGTCTGGAGCTTGTCGATACCCAGACCCAAGAGGTCGTCTCGTCCATCGACAGCGCCACCGAACTCGCGAAGCTTGGCGACTCCCTCGCCGGACTGGATGTTGCGTCCTGGAAGCTCATCTCGTCGGTGCCAGATGACTGCGTGGCGGACCGCTCGCTGCGCTTCTACACCAATCCCACCGAGACCTTGCTTGGATCCAGCACCAGCCAAGACACCGAATCGCTCGACATCACGCTATACGGCGATACCGACTACATCACTATGCATATCCCCGCCATGGATCTCACGCTCGACTTTGAGCTGCCGCAGCAAGACATCGATACCCTGGGGTCCCTCTTGTAGCAAATCGCCGCGCATTCGGCGAGTGCCAAGCCACTCGGTACCGCGTCAACTAAAACCAGCAAAGCGGACCCCGCGCAAAGCGAGGCCCGCTTTTTCAAAGCTTCCCCATATCAAGCGCTTCAAGCAACATCGGCAAGCGCCAAACGCCAAGTCCGCAGATGCCGCCTCGCTAGCACGCGATAAGTAACGCCTCATAGGGACGAAGAGCAAGCGCGCCGTCCGCCAGCTTGCCTACGCCGCCATGCGTACTCAGCAGGACGTCGCCGCATGCGGCGATACCCAAACTGTCCGCATCGACCGTGCAACCTTCGCTATCAAACGAGCAAATCGCCACCACGCGCTCGCTACCAAGCACGCGCTCGAACGCGATAACCTTAGGCGCCTCGGAGCCGGTGTCCAAAAAGTGCACCGTGCCGTCCGCGAGAACCCGCGAACCCTTGCGCAGGGCGATAAGCTCGCGATAGAACTCGTACATAGAGCCCTTGGCGCCCACCTCGTCCTCAGCATTGATGCGCACATGGTTCGCGGGCACGGCCAGCCACGGGGTCCCGCAGGTGAAGCCCGCGTTCTCACCTGCGGTCCATTGCATGGGCGTGCGGCCGTTATCGCGCGAGCGCACCTGGATCGCACGCAGCGCCTCCTCTTGGGACGATCCGCCCTCCAGCAAAATACGGTAGTTGTTGTGGCTCTCCACGTCATCGAATTGCTCGATCGAGGTGTAATCCGCATTAGTCATGCCCAGCTCTTCGCCTTGGAAAATATAGGGCGCACCCCGCATGGCGAACGAGCAAATGGCGAGCATCTTGCCCACGTGCTCCCACGATCCCCCGCGCTCCCCCTCAAGGCCGGTGCCGCCAAAGCGGGTGATGGCGCGCGGCTGGTCGTGGTTGCACCAGAACAAGGCGTTGCAGCCGCCGCCTGCCTGCATGCCCTCCTGCCACTCGCTCAGCACGCGGCGTAGCTGGACGATGTCGGGGTCCATGAGCTTCCATTTACTACCATCCTTATAGTCCACCTTAAGATGATGGAAACTGAAGGACATGCCCAGCTCGTGCTCATCCGGGTTGGTATAGCGGATGCAGTTTTCAAGACCGGTCGAAGCCATCTCGCCCACGGTGACCATACCATCGATCCCGGAGCGCTCAACCAGCTCTTTAAGGTACTCGTGCACATGCGGGCCATCCGCCACCAAGGCGCGGCAGGCGCTACCATCACCGGGGACGTCCTCGATAACCTCGGGCTTTGAAATTAGGTTGATCACATCGAAGCGAAAACCGGTTACGCCGCGCTCCTTCCAGAAGCGCACCACGCCCGCCATCTCGTCGCGAACGTCGGGGTTGGTCCAGTCAACATCGGGCTGAGAAGAGTCATGCATATGCAGATACCACTTGCCCAGGCGCGGCTCCCACTCCCAAGCGCTGCCTCCAAAGACGCACTGCCAGTTGGTGGGCGGCTCGCCGGGGTCCCCCGGCCCCATGGAGCCCTTTCCATCGCGCAGTATGTAGTAGCGCTGATAGCGCTCTTCCCCCGCCAGCGCACGCTGGAACCATTCATGTTGATTGGAGGTGTGGCACAACACCATATCAAGCATGATGCCCATGCCGCGCTCGCGGGCAGCAGCAACAAGCTCGTCAAAATCCTCCATGGTTCCGTACCGTGAATCGACGGAGCAATAGTCCGACACGTCATAGCCGTTGTCGCGCTGTGGCGAGGGGTAGAACGGCGTGAGCCACAAATAGTCGACGCCAAGGTTTGCCAGATAGTCGAGCTTGGAGGTGATGCCGGGCAGATCGCCCAGGCCATCGCCATCGCTATCGCAGAAGCTCTTCACGTAGATCTCGTACACAACGCTATTCTTATTATTCGACTGAGCGGTCATCGTATTCACTTTCTCGTCCATGTCTTTGTCCTTATGAGCAGCAAGGTGAAGCAAGCAGATCCGGCATAGCGGCTCGGCTACTCGCAGCGCGCGATCGCGGTCTCGCCCGCCACTGCGTCCTGGCCGGTCATGAGTCGCAGGTCCTTCGCGCTGCCCATGGCGCTCACCACCACCGCGGTCGCAGCGGGATGACCCGCGGCGGCGATCTTTTCGGGGTCGAAGGCGAGCAGAACATCGCCCACCTTGACATGATCGCCCTGGGAGACGTGGCAGGTAAAGCCATCGCCCTTCATATCGACTGTGTCGACGCCCACATGGATGAGCAGCTCCATGCCGTTTGCGAGCGTCAGCCCCACGGCATGGTTGGATGCGGGCATGGTGACGCTTACGGTAGCGTCCGCAGGAGCCACCACGCAGGTGCCGGTGGGCTCGATCATGACGCCGTCGCCCATACATTTGCTAGAGAAGACGGGGTCGGGCATCTGTTCGATGGGTTTGACCGTGCCGGAGAGCGGGGCGAGCAAGTCGTACGCCTCGGTGGCGACGGCGGCGTTGGGGTGGGCAGCGGGTACAGGTGATGCGGACGAGGAGAAAGCGTCGGCGGCAGCGGCAACGGGTGCAGCGTCGGCGGGTGCGGCGGCAGCAGCGTCGCGGCCAACCAACTCGACCTTGGTGAGCTTCTTTTTACCCGCAACAAAGGTCAAGGCAAAGGGCACCACGATGGCGACGACCATGCAGAGCGCGAACGCGATCCGGCACTCGAACTTGATGGACAGGATACCGGGCAGACCGCCAACGCCAATGGACAGCGCCTGGACGCCCAGACCGGTGCAGAGCATGGCGGCGCACGCGGAACCGATCATGCCGCAAACCAGCGGGAAGCGGTACTTAAGGTTGACGCCAAAGAGCGCGGGTTCGGTAACGCCCAGATAGCAGGAGATGCATGCGGGCACGTTGACCTGCTGGGCGCGTTCGTTTTTCTTCTGCAGCACGGACATGGCGAGCACGGCGGAGCCCTGGGCGATGTTTGACAAGGCGATCATGGGCCACAAGATGGTATAACCCATCACGTTCACCATCTGGGTGTCGATGGCGTTGGTCATGTGATGCAGGCCGGTCATGACAACGGGTGCATACAGGGCGCCAAAGACCGCGGCGAACAGGATGCGGACTTCAGAGGTAAGACCCCAGTTCACGGCCTCGGCGATGGCGTTGCCAATGGTCCAGCCAATGGGTCCCACCAGCGTGTGGGCGATGATGACCGAGGGCACCAGCGAGCAGAACGGCACCACGATCATGCTTACAACCTCGGGCGTGACCTTGGTGAAGAACTTCTCAAGCCCCACCAACACAAAAGCTGCCAGCAACGCAGCGATGACCTGACCCTGGTAGCCAATCATCTGAACCTGGGCGAACCCGAAGTCCCACACGGGAATATCCGCCGCGGGCGTGCCCGCTACCGCAAAGCCGTTGAGAAGCTGGCCGGATACCAGCGTAAGTCCAAGAACGATGCCCAGGATCTGCGTGGTTCCCATCTTCTTGGTCACCGACCAGCAGATGCCCACCGGCAGCATGTGGAACACCGCCTCGCCGATGAGCCACAAGAAATTGTAGACGCCCATCCAGAACGTCGAGATATCCGCGATGGACATCACGCCGCCCTCAAGGTTGAAGGCACCCGTCGCATCAAAGAAGTTGACCTCACCAATGATGTTGCGGAAACCCAGGATAAGACCGCCGGAAATCAGCGCGGGGATAAGCGGGGCGAAGATCTCGCCCAGGACGCCCATGGCGCGCTGCAGCGGATTCTGGTTGCTACCCGCCGCCTGCTTAGCCGCCTCCTTGGAAACGCCACCAGCGGCAGCAGCGCCTGAGCATCTTGCATGTACTTGCCCATACCGTCGTCCTCCCCTTATTCTCTCGAAGCGCTATCTTATTCGAATAAGTTGATTGTAGTTTTGCACAACTCATGCGAATGAGTTAGATAAGACGGTATACGGTAGGAAATCGCACGCAAACGGTAGTGCGCACAAATCTTATTCGTATAAGATGGATAAAACGACCAGCGACCAAAGGCGGAGGCATCGTGAAAGCGCGCTATGACGAGATTTACCATGACATACGACGCAACATAGAGGCGGGGACCTACGTCTACCAGTCCTTCCTCCCCTCCGAAGCGATCCTCACCGGCATGTACGCCTGCTCCCACTCCACCGTGCGCCGCGCTATCGCCGTGCTGCGCGACAACGGCTACGTCCAGCCGGTCCACGGCAAGGGCGTGCGCGTAACCTATCGCGAGCCGGAGCGCGAATCATTCTCCGTGGGCGGCATCGAGTCTTTTGACGAGGCCCGTCGTCGCAGCGGCTTTTCGAGCACCACGCGCGTGGTGGCTTTCGAGCACATGCAAGCAACCCAAGCCATCGCGGACCAAACAGGCTTCGCCCCCGGCGACGAACTCTTCGCCATCGAACGCGTCCGCATCATCGATGGCGAGGCGCTCATTTTGGACCGCAACTTCTTCCTTGCCAGCGCGGCGGAGGGCCTCACGCCGCAAATAGCGGAAGCCTCTATCTACAACTATCTAGAAAACACGCTGGGCATCACCATCGCCATGAGCAAGCGCGAAATCACCGGTGAACGCGCGACCGATCGAGACCGCGAGCTCCTTGATCTGGACGATGTCGACTACCTCGCCGTGGTCAAAAGCCAGACCTTTGACGCACAGGGAACCATGATCGAGTACACGCAGTCGCGCCATCGCCTGGACCACTTCTGCTTCCGCAGCACCGCGGTACGCCAAGGCGTGTAGAGACACGGCGGGGTATGCAAATCCGTCAACGCACACATTGCAAATCCATCAGTTATTATCATGCAATTCCGTCAGTCTTCTTTGTGCAAAACCGTCGGCCCTATTCGTGTAAATCCGTCAGCGATTGAGAAAAAATAGGTGTCAAAAAACACGTTAGTGCGAAGGTTTGGCACTCGCCTCCCGGTCCCGGTCGCCCCTCAGCTCCGAACACCAGGATTTCCACCGCATCCCCTAAGACGCCAACGGGCGCCCGCCCTTCATTCGATGAAAGCAGCAAAAAGGCCCAGAACGGCTGCCATCTTGCAAACCATTCTGGGCCTTTTGTTAGGTCTCGTCGATTCCAAGCTCAAGGCAAGGAACGCGGGATGCCTGAGAAAGCGAGACAAGGCTTTGCGAGGTACCCGAGATTGCCACGAAAGGCAGGGCATAGGCCTTAGGGCCATGCCCGCAGACTTGAGCGGCAAGGTCGGGCACCTCGCGAAGCTGACTACTCCATGCGGAGGCCGACTTCCTTCAGCTGGCGCGCGGAGACGGCGCTGGGAGCGTCGGACATGAGGTCGGAGCCGGAGCTGGTCTTGGGGAACGCCATGACCTCGCGGATGGAGTCGCAGCCGGCAAGCAGCATGCAAACGCGGTCGAGGCCGAGCGCGAAACCGCCCATGGGGGGCGCACCGAACTCGAGGGCGTCCATCAGGAAGCCAAACTGCTCGCGAGCGCCCTCCTCGGTGAAGCCAAGCATCTCGAGCATAGCGAGCTGCATCTGCGCGTTGTGGATACGCATGCCGCCGCCACCGGCCTCGTAGCCGTCCATGACAAAGTCGTAGGTGCAAGAGCCCGCGGCCAGCGGGTTCGCCTTGATGGCCTCGAGGTCATCCGTATCAGGCAGGGTGAAGGGCTGATGCTCGGCGGCGTACGCCTTGCGGTCCTCGTCCCAATGGAACAGTGGGAAGTTGACCACCCACAAAAAGTCGTGGCCCTCGCGGGGAACATCCAGGGCGTCGGCCATGTGGCAGCGCATGCCGCCCAGGATCTCGTCGGCGCCAAGGCGATCGGCGACGGCGAACATGACCAGGTCGCCGGGCTGAGCGTCCATCTCGGCGCGCAGGGCGGCCATCTCCTCGTCCGTAAAGAACTTCACGATGGGGCTGTTGATGGAGCCGTCCTCGCGGAAGGCGATCCAAGCCAGGCCCTTGGCGCCAAACTCGGCGGCGACGCCGGCGAGCTTGTCGATCTTGGCGCGCGGCCAGGTGCCGGCACCCTTGGCGTTGAGCGCCTTGACGTACTGGCCATCGGTATTGGCAGCGCCGGCGAAGAGCTTGAAGGAAGAATTGGTAAAGATGTCCGTCACGTCATGGAGTTCCATGCCGTAGCGGGTATCGGGTTTGTCGGTGCCATAGGTGTCCATGGCGTCCCAGTACTGCATGCGACGCAGCGGGCAGGGCAGCTCGACGCCCATCTTGGCGAAGGCGTCGCGGAGCACATCCTCTAGAGCGCTCATGACATCGTCCTGCTCGACAAAGCTCATCTCGATGTCCACCTGGGTGAACTCGGGCTGGCGGTCGGCGCGCAGATCCTCGTCACGGAAGCACTTGGCAACCTGGTAGTAGCGCTCCACGCCGCCGATCATAAGAAGCTGCTTGAGCAGCTGCGGGCTCTGGGGCAGCGCGTAGAAGTGGCCGGGCTGGATGCGGCTGGGGACCAGGAAGTCGCGAGCGCCCTCGGGCGTGGACTTGAACAGCGACGGGGTCTCGACCTCCATGAAGGCGCGCTTGTGCAGGGCCTCGCGGATGGCGAAGGTGAAGTCGGAGCGCATCTGGAGGTTGGCCATCATCTTGGGGCGACGGATATCCAGGTAGCGATAGCGCAGGCGGATGTCCTCACCAGCCTCGATGTGATCCTCGATCTGGAAGGGCGGGGTCTTGGAAGTGTTGAGCACCTCGATATGAGAGACCAGCACCTCGATCTCGCCCGTAGCGAGCTTAGCGTTGGACTGGCCCTCGGGGCGCTCGCGCACCACGCCGGTAACCTTGATGGGCCACTCGGAACGGATGGTCTCAGCGGCGTGGAACGCGGTGCCGCCGGAATGCTCGGGGTCGAAGGAGATCTGCGTAACGCCCTCGCGGTCGCGCAGGTCGACGAAGATCAGGCCGCCGTGGTCGCGGCGACGCCACACCCAACCGGTGAGGGTCACCTCCTGGCCAATGTGCTCGAGACGAAGCTCGTTGCACGTATGCGTGTGCATAGAATGGATTTGGGTCATAAGAACCTCCTCATCCGTGCCACCCCGTGTCGTTACGGGCGGCTTGCTGTACAGATGGCCCCGCCTGCGTAGACCGCGCAACGAGGCTGCTCGCAAACGACTCGGACCGACCGGTCGCGTGCGGCAGGTCAATAGGATAACGGATGTGCGGCGCGGCGGCCAAAAGAACCGGCGCATCCACCCGCTCTTAACAGGGATGTGACATTACCTTCAGCGCTCTACAACGCCACGGGGGCCTGCAAGCAGCAGAAATCCACGCGATGCTCCTCGTTATAACTGACGGTATCCATGAGGCAAAGGTCGCATACGTCGTCCAGCACGCGAAGCCCATGGCTCTTGGCGTGCCCAATAAACTCCCTGGCGCCTTGCGGATCATAGGGCATACCCCACCTGCTGCAGCATAGATAAATCCCTTCTGGCAGCAGACGAACACCGCTAAACGCCTATGGATCAACGCCAGCGGGAAGAATGGCGACGGTCCCCGCCCCCGCAAGGGGGTCATCGCCTTCAAGCTCATCGTAACGCAGCATGGCCCCCATCCCCTAAACGGAGACGCGCCGCCCTCGTCGCGCATGCGCGCAAGCAGCCTCATAAGCGTGGTATGGAGCACGCGTCTATCGATGGCGCCATCGTCAAACTGCTCAAACACAACATAACGGTCGGGATAATGACGAAGATGCGGCACGCCCAAGCGCTCTTTCCAATAGAGCACCTCTTCGTAGAAACACAGCCGCTCGTGCGCGCCGTCGCGCTTTGCCCGGAGACGATCGATTTCCCCATCAAGGCGTTCGACTTGATGGGCGAGGCAGCTTACCAGGCTACCCGGGTCCGGTCGCCTTAGTACCTCTTTAATCTCCTTGAGCTCTAGGCCCAAATCTCTCATAAGGCATATGAGGCGCAAAAACGGAATCTGCGTCGGCTCGTACAGACGATATCCCTCTTCATTTACATGTGCCGGGGCAAATAGGCCAATGCGGTCATAATAGATAAGCGTTTGACGAGTAAGACCGAACATCGCCGCCATCTCGCTTATGGAATACGCATTTCCCTTCACGTGGTCACCCCTTAAAACCGCGCAGAGCCCCCGGCGTACACCAGGGACTCTATTGTAGACAAGGACGTGGAGACGCGGCAAACGCGTTTTGCAGCATGCTCAGCCACGTGCAAAAGGCTATATGGGCTGCCGACATGACACGCGGCATCGACCCCGATACCCGGCAGCGCCAAACATCTGCCTCTTCCAGCGAATACCGGTACCGGCCACCGTTAACTCCAACGCTGAAAACCCTCGGGCTCAATACCGAAAGCGTCCAATGCCTTGCACGCGACATGATGCACCATCTGGTCCACAGTCTGCGCGCCGTTGTAGAACGTGAGCAACGGCGGTAAAAGCACCACCCCGGGAATGCGGACAAGGCGCTGCATATTATCGACGTGGATGGAATTGAACGGCGTTTCGCGCACCATAAGCACCAACGGACGGCGCTCTTTCATGGTTACATCTGCCGCACGAAGCAGCAGGTTTTCCGAATACCCGCTTGCAACTCCCGCCAGCGTTTTCATGGAGCACGGAGAAACAATCATGCCAGCGGTTTTGAAGGTTCCGCTTGCAATCGCGGCTCCGATGTTACGGTTGTTGTAAACCACGTCCGCATGCGAGCAAAACCCATCGACGCCAATAGACAGCTCTTGCTCGATGGTCAGCTCCGCGCCGCGGGTGAGCACTAGATGGCTCTCAACCCCCGCCGCCCGCAATCCATCAAGAACCGCAAGGCCCAATGCCGCACCGCTTGCCCCAGAGACGCCAACGACGATGCGCCTCGACCCTGAATTATCCATCTATGCCTCCCGCCTCTAAGCCATCGCGCCAAATCAGATTGGCAACCATGCCCTTCGCAAAACAAGCTGGGACAATTAGCAAGGCGTGACACCGAGCGGGACCTTACCCAATACTCCCGAGTACACCCCGCGTCCAAAGTTGCCCCTTATCCGATCAGCGGCAAAATAAGATCTGCAAACATCCAGCTAAAGGGCATGATAAGCACCATGGCGGGCAGCATGTTCGCAATGGGAAAACACTTGATCCCGCAAATTCTAAAGCCGGTGCAAAGCATGAGAACACCGCCGCACGCGCGGAAGTCCCCCATCATGACCTCATTGGTGAGCGGCATGATGACGCCGGCAAGCACAAATAGCACCGCCATGATAACCGCCTGGGGAATACCGATCAGCGGGGTCATGAAGCCCAGATCCGCAGCGAAGATGGCGGCGGTGAAGAAGTCAAGGATCGCCTTGGAAATAAGAATCGACTGGTCCCCGTTAAGGCCGGACTGCAGCGCGCCAAAGATGCCGGTACCCGAAGCGCAGAACAAAACCACCGCGGCGATGTAGCGGCTCATCCACTCGTCCTCGCTCATGTCACCCGAGGGCTCGCTTCTAACCAAAGCGGACACAGGGCCCTGCAGCTTGGCGGCAACGCCCGAGATGCCGCTTTCGAGGTGGACCAGATGGCCCACGGCGGTCCCCACGATAATCGCGAGCATGAGCGCCGGCAGCGTCTGCAGCTTAACGATATAAGAAATGCCCATGGTCATGGAGCAGGCACCGAAGATGAGATTAAGGGTGGTGCGCAGATCCTTGGGCAGCTTGGGCCCAAGCAAGGCGCCCGCGATGCCGCCGAGAATAACGGCGGAAACGTTGATGATAATGCCCGAAGGGAAGTAAGCTGGCATAGCAATTCCATTCTGTTCGAGAATAAAAAGGCGTGGGCACCGCGGATGCAAGGTACTGCGATTGCGCGCCCACGCCCTTACAACGTAATACTGCTAGTCGATAAACCCGGGCACCCAATGGGAGGGGTCAACGTCTTTGAACTTAGAACGCTGGAAGCGGTGCTTTTGATCGTAGGGTACGGTACAGTCAAAAATGGTCTTGCACGCAATGCCGTGGTCACGAATTGACGGGTCGCACGTGGGATCATTTGACGGGTCAAGCGGATGGCAGCGCACCCCAGGAATGGTGATGCAGTCCACATCGCCCTGAAAACGGGTGTTCATTGCCCAGATGACATCGTTCATATCAAAGGGATCAACGTCCTCATCAACCAAGAACACGTGCTTGAGCTCAGGGAATGCCGAGAACGCAAGGAGCGCCGCCTGACGCTGACGGCCCTCATCGGAGGGAACCGTCTTCTTGAACTGAATAACCGCCATGAACTTGCCGCCACCAGGGGTAGCCGCGTAAACGTTTTGCACGCGACCAGGCATGGCGCGGTCAACCATGGATAGAATCGACGCCTCGGTGGGAATACCCGCCATGGACACGTGTTCCTCGGATGGACCGATTACCGTCTGCATGATGGGATTGGTGCGGGTTGTGACGCACTTAACCTTTATGACCGGAACCTGCTTGGGCGCAACGCCGGTATAGCCAGGGAACTCGGGCATTGCCTTGCCGGTACCGGAGTTTTGATCCTCCTCAACATAGGTGTTGGGCAACAGCTCGCCCTCGATAACGTACTCGGCGTTGGCGATGCAATACTCGTCGATTGTCTTGCATCGGGCCAGCTTGACCGGCTCCTTACGGATTGCGCCCGCAACGGAGAGCTCATCGTAGCCAATAGGCGTGGTGGGCGGCTCAAAACATGCACCGATCTCGATAGCCGGGTCCACGCCAATAGAAATCGAGATGGGGAGCGGCTTGCCCAGCGCCTCGGCCTTCTCGCGGAAGGCACCCAGGTGACGGGCGCCCGGGGTGAAGAACATGGAGATGGTATCCGGGCCTTGCAGGCACAGGCGGTGAATAGTTACGTCGTGTTCACCGGTCTCGACGTCATGGGCGTAGCACATGCCCATCGTGATGTAGGGGCCGGCGTCCTCCTCGGTATTGGTGGGAGCGGGCACCAGCTTGCGCACGTCGAAGCCCGGATCGTCCGCCATGTATACAACTTCCTGGCAGGCCGCCACCTCTCCCTCAGCGATAACCTGCGGAGCGATGGGGTTCGCAACGGAGTCATTGAGCATGAAGCCCAATCGCTTAGGGTCGCAATCGAGCAGGTAACCCACGCGGCGACGACTGGCGAGCAAGCCGATCGCCACGCGTGCGCCTGGATGGCCCTTCACGTTGTTGAATACCATCGCGGGCCCCTCTTTAGTGGGACGAGATACCGTACCACCGGCGCCGATATGGCGGTATACACCGGAAAGCTCCGCCATAGGATCCACTTCAACATCGGTTTCGATAAGCTGACCGTCAATGCCCTTGAGCAGCTCAAGAGCGCTACGCAGATCGTTGACCTTATTCGCCATTGTTCCTCCAACTCGGCCTCATGCTACCCGACCATGCAGACAAACCCTGCAATACGTTGCGCATCACCTACGCAAGGATCTGGCAGCTCGTTATCCCAAGCTTGGACCGTGTAGCGACTATACAGTCAAGGTAGTTTTTCCAAATAAGGCAGAAGGTGCGCACGCTCCGTCACCGCTGCCCCATCTCCCTAAACGCCCGCTCCCCACAGTCAACCAAGCGGTCAATAAGAGTTCGCACAGACCCCATCATGAAACGCAGGTCTTTTTCCGTTGCGCGCTCAACATGCAGCCCCACGCTCGCAGCGCAGGGAACCCTAAAACGGGTCGCCAACGCCGCGGCGATATCGTGAGCGGGAATTTCATCTCTATGACAGGGGACACAAAGGAGACTCACCGTCGCCGTTCTACCTGTCTCCGGTCTTGGAATGGCCTGCGCGGTCGCCCCTAGGTGAGCATAATTCGGCGACACCGCCGTAACGGTGATGCCCCGCGGCATCACTACCATTTGAGCAACAATGCTATATGGACCATCGTCCACCCGCACCTCGTCCACCAACACCATCGCGTACCTCCGATACGCCGAGTCCGCTTCTCATGCCATTCATTGTGGTCCGTATTGCAACTATACGGTCAAGCCGGCAAACGCGCGGTTCACGTTGTCGCAGCGGTTGCTCTTGCATGCTTATCGCTGCCATGCGAGGGCGGCATATACCTGCTCCCCGTTCTTGCCTGTTTCCATTTCTTCCACAACCGCCGTGGCATCGCATGCTTGGGTGTCACGATATGGTGCGCAATCCTATTTGCCAACGCATACCTTGGCTGGAGCTATGGTGCCACGGGGATTTCACTCTTCAACACCCTATGTTTCGATAGCGAATGGATGATGGTCGCGGTCGTTCCCCTGGTACTGCTCTACAACGACGCACGCAGCCTCAACACAACCGCCGCAAAGAATCTCTTTTACTGGTTCTACCCCATACATCTGTGGATTCTCATGGCGGTCGCCCGCATGATGTAGCACCCCGCCATAACACCTGCGGCAATAGTTTTCGTCATATCAAATCAAAAAGTCCAAGCGTCCCCCAGAATACGAAGCCCATGCCCCATAGCATCAACCCGCTATCCAAGCAGCCATTCACCGTACGTGACAACTGCTGCAGCCGATGATTTAAAACCATGCTCTACCCTTGAGACAACATACCGATTCGCCACGGGAATACCCAGCTCATCCCCCACGGTTTGAAGATGACGTGCGTGCGCATCGTGGTACGTTTGCCCCGACTTCACCTCAACGAGCTTTTTTTCATGCGCATCGGTAAAATCCAAGAGGTCAACCTCGACTTTTCGGTCATCGCGATAGAAATACAGTTCTGGCCGAACGCCGCGATTGAGGTGTCTTTTTTGAGTCTCCGACACAATAAAGTTCTCGCAAATCGCACCGAAATACTCACTGGACACAAGCTGTTCAGCGCTAGAAATGCCCAGTAAGTAGCATAAAAGCCCCGTATCATGGAAATAGATCTTGGGACTCTTGGTAAGTCGCTTGCCAGCATTTCGATAATACGGTTGCAGCGTAAATGTAATGTAGCTCGCGTCAAGCATGGACAGCCAAGCCTTTGCAGTGCGCGCATCGATATCCGCATCGCGCGCGAGGCTCGAATAGTTCACAAGGTTTCCGGCACTAAGAGCGCATAGTCGAACAAATCTCCTAAATGCAGTTAGATTCCTTACGTCAAGGTACTCGGCTACATCTCTTTCAACATATGTATCAAGATAGCTGGAGAAAAACATCGAGGCGGGCATCCCCGTGCTCAATAGGCGCGGATAACCGCCCGTGAACATAAAGCTCTCGGGGCTGCACGCCGGGTTATAATCACGGCACTCTTCATACGAAACAGAAAGCAATTTGAGCAAGCCGACCCTTCCCGCCAGCGACTGGCCGATGCGCTTAGTGAGCAGAAAGTTCTGCGAACCCGATAAGATATATTGCCCCGCCTCACCACGCTCGTCCGACACTACCTGAATAACTGAAAACAACTCGGGAGCATATTGCGCCTCATCGATGATTAGTTTTGACGGACGAGTTCGAATGAACCCCACAGGATCTTCCAATGCCTCGCGGCGCAGCTGCGGGTCTTCAAGATTGGCATAAGCGTAAGCATCAAAAACACTCTTGACCAGTGTCGACTTGCCGCTCTGACGAGGACCGGTTACCGAAAGGACTGGAAACCACTGCGCTTGCGCCCGCATCTGATCCGCCATGATTCGATTAATCATACGTATCCTCACCAGTGCCTTTCTCCAGGATCATGCATTAGTTATTTCCATAATATTACATTAGAGAGTTCCAGAATTCGACATTAGGCTATTTTACGGCCTCCCGACGCTCCGCCTTGTCAGACCGCAATGCGACAAAAACGACGCTTCTCCCTCTGACGCGCATGCTCATGCCCCACTCCCATCACCCAACTCGATGCCCATATCGTTCATCGGCATTGCAAACAAAAAGAGCCCGGACGCCTCTAAAGGCACCCGGGCTCGATTGCGCAAGCGTACAATTTGACGTTCAAGTCGCACGTGATCCACATGCGGACGAGGGACGAGGGTATTACCCCGTGTTCTGGAGACCTGCGGAGACACCGGTCACGGTGGCGAGGATCAGGCTCATGTACTCGGCCTTAGCCTCCTCGGACAGCTCGTCCTGGTTCATGCGGACCTCGCGCAGAGCGCGGACCTGCGCCAGCGACAGGGCGTCGACAAACGGATTGCGCACGCGAACGGCACGACCCAGCACGCGGCGCTTCTCAAGCGGCCAGGTGCTGCCGGTGATGGCGAGCGTCCACTTGCGGGTGAGCTGCATCTCCTCGAACACCTTGGTCGCCAAGTCGTCGCGATCGCCCAAGGCTAGGTACATCTTGGCGATGCGGAAATCGGTCTTGGCGATGGACATCTCGATGTTGTCGATAAACGTGCTGAAGAGGGGCCACTCGGCATACGCCTGCTGCAGCAGCTCCAGGTCGCCCAGGGCCTCGCATGCGCTGCCCAGACCGTACCACGCGGCCAGGTTGATGCGCGCCTGGCTCCAGGAGAAGACCCAGGGGATGGTGCGCAGATCGTCCAGAGACTTGGCGCCCAGACCGCGCTTGGCCGGACGGCTGCCAATGGGTAGCAGGCCAACCTCGGTCAGCGGGGTCACGGTAGAGAACCACGGGGTGAAGTCCGGGGTGTTCAGCAAATCCAGATAGGTGTTGTGCGCCACATCGTTCAGACGCGCCGCCATATCGGCGAAGCGCTCGGTAGTCTGGGTGTTGGTGCGCTCCACGGACGGCGCGGAGTTGAGCAGCGTGGCCGCCGCGACGCTCTCCACGTGGCGCTGCGCCAGCGCCGGGTTGCCGTAGCGAGCGAAGATAACCTCGCCCTGCTCGGTTGGCTTGAAGAAGCAGTTGACCGAACCCGCGGGCTGAGCCAGGACGGCGCGGTTGGCAGGACCGCCGCCACGACCCACGGCGCCGCCGCGACCGTGCATCAGCACCAGGTCGATGTCATTGCGCTCCGCCCATGCGGCGATGCGGGCCTGCGCGGAATGCAGGGCCAGCGTAGCCGTGGTGGGACCGGCGTCTTTGGACGAGTCAGAGTAGCCCAGCATGACCTCAAGGCGGCGACCGCTCTGCTCCAGACGGCGCTGGACCGCGGGGATCGCAAGCATGTCGTCCAGAACATCCACGCAGTTCTCAAGGTCTTCAAGCTGCTCGAACAGCGGGATAACGTCCACAACGGGCACGTCCTCCGGATGGGCGAAGGCCAGCTGCGCCAGCTCGTAGACGTCGGCGACGTTCTGCGCGCTCTTGGTGAACGAGATGATGTAGCGACGGGCGGCCTTGATGCCAAAGCGCTTCTGGATGCTGCCCAGCGCGCGGAAGGTATCGAGCACCTCGCGGGTCATAGGGGCGAGCTCGCCATGGATTCCGTGCTCGCGGATATCGTCCAGAGCCCGGGTATGGACCACGGAATGCTGGCGGAACTCAGTCTCGACCATATGGAAGCCAAAGGTCTCCGTCTGCCAGATGATGGTCTGCACCGGCCCGTATGCCGCGCGGACCGCACCGGACGCGGCGAGAGAGCGCTGGACCACGCGCAGATCGCCCAAGAACTCCTCGGCGCTGTTATACATGGTGTCCGCGTTGCGGGCAACGGTGGCATCCAAGCGCGCGGCCATGACCAGCATGACGGCGCGATGGGGCTCTGACGCAGAGATGGTCATGGCGCGATCGGTGAGGACCTCGCTCATCTCCACCTGATGGTTCCACAGGTTGAGCAGCTCATCGGTGGGCTTGGTGTACTTGGCCTCAAGGGTGAGGTTGCGGCCCACGCGGCGGCACTTGTTGGCAAGGGTGGACACCATGTGCGTAGCGAATTTGGCGGCAACCTGACGGCTCACCTTGGCGGTAACGTTGGGGTTGCCGTCGCGGTCGGTGCCAATCCAGCTACCCGGATGGAAGAATGCGGGGCACACGGGCGGCACCGTGCCCGCCTTGTCGCCCAAGATCCAGTCATCGAAACGACGGTAGACCATGGGGATGGTGTCGAACAGCGTGTTGTCGAAGATGTCGATGATTGTGTCGGCTTCCTCTACCGGCGTGGGCTTCTTGGGCGCCACGGGCGAGGTACGAAGCAGCGCGTCGATCTCCTGCAGAAGATGACGCTCGTTCTCCATAAGGTCGGAACCGCCCAAGCGCGGGCGCTCCGCCAGCAAACGGGAGATGCGGCGGATCTTGCCCTCGACCGCCTTGCGACGGGCCTCGGTGGGATGCGCCGTGAAGACGGGATGGAACTCGAGGCGGGCCAGCAGCTCATTGGCCTTGTCCTCGCCCACCTCATCGATCATCTGGCGGTAGGCGACGGTGAGTTCGTTGACCGGGTCGACCGCGGAATCGATGGACACGCGGCTCTCGCGCTTGCGCAGGGTCTCGACGCGGTAGTTTTCCTCGGAGAGGTTCGCCAGATGGAAGAACGTGGTGAAGGCACGGACGATGATCTGGGCGCGGTCGAGAGACAGCGAGTCGATCAGCTCGATGGCATCGCGGAACGCATCGGCGGTGGCGCTCTGAGTGGTAGGGATGCCCTGCTCGTTAGTGGGGTCGCCCGCCGCCTCCTCGCCGGGGTTTCCCTCGTTGGCGGCGATGACGCTGGCAAGCAGCTTATCGAAGATGTTGCAGATGTCCTCGTCATACTCGCGCAGGACCTTGCGCTCCAGGCGTACGAACAGCGCCAGGTGGTCGCGGAGCTCGGAGGGGATGTTGATCTCGCCCAAAGCTTCCACGGCGGCGCGCGCCTCATCGATGTCGATGCGACTTACCCTTACGGGCGCCTGGGTTTCTAGATGTTCTGCCACGGTGCCTCCCCTTCCATCATTGGGAACGTGACTAACAAAACAAAGGTTGGACAATGCCGAAACGATTATATGCCCGCATTGGTTTACAGAGACGACGCTTTAGTTAGCAAAAGCAATCTTTAACGTTTCTCTAAAATCGGCGGACGAGTTGCTTTGTCCGGCAGACGGCCGATAAAAACAGTAACCGCATGCCGCTTTCGCCGCAAGCCGTTGAAGGCAAAAACAAGAACCGGCCGCGGGCGCATGGCTCGCAGCCGGAATCGGGATGCAGTTACAGGCGGCCCAAAAGCTCGTCCACAAGCTCCGCGCGGGCGACCAGCTTCTCCTCGCCTGTGCCCATATCGCGCAGGCGAACGTTGCCGGAGGCGAGCTCGTCCCCGCCAATGACCACCATATATGCGGCGCCAACCTTATCTGCCTGCTTGAACTGGCTCTTCAGCGAGCGGCCCTGGTAGTCGCACTCGGTACGGATGCCGGCGGAGCGCAGCAGGTTGGCAAGGGAGAACACCTCGCCGCGCAGCTCGGCGCCGGCGTTAGCCACGTAGGCGCAGCGCTCGACGTCATCGGCCATCTCTCCGCCAAACGCCTCCAGGGCGAGCATGGCGCGCTCGAAACCCACGGCAAAGCCGACGCCCGGCGTGGGCTTGCCGCCCTCCAGCTCGACCAAGCCGTCGTAGCGGCCGCCGCCGCCAATGGAGCCGACGCCCGCGCCAGGCGCCTCCACCTCGAAGACGGTGCGGGTGTAGTAGTCGAGGCCGCGCACCAGCGTGGGGTCCTCGATGTAGGCGATGCCGGCCTCGTCCAGATACTGCTTGACCTTGGCATAATGGTCTCGGCAATCGTCACACAGGTGCTCGGGCATGAGCGGGGCGTCCGCCATGACCTGGTGGCAGTGCTCGTTTTTGCAATCAAAGGCGCGCAGCGGGTTGAGCTCGGCGCGCTCGCGGCACTCGTCGCACATCTCGTCCGCATGGTCCAGGATGAACTGGCGCACCTTATCGCGATAGGCGGGGCGGCATGCAGGGTCGCCCATGGAGTTGATCAGCAGGCGCAGCTTAGAGAGGTCGAAGCCCAGGCGCTCGTAGAAGCGCATGAGCATGATGATGCACTCGGCGTCCGCCGCCGGGTCCGGAGCGCCCAGCCACTCGATGCCCACCTGGTGGAACTGGCGCAGGCGTCCCTTCTGCGGGCGCTCGCCGCGGAACATCGCCTCTGCGTAGTACAGCTTCACGGGAGCGGCGCCCTGCGGCACCAGGTTGTTCTCGACCACCGCGCGCACCACGCCGGCCGTACCCTCGGGACGAAGCGCCAGGCGCTGCTTGGCCTTGAGCTTGGCATCGGTACCCTCCTGTAGCACGCGCTCGAAGTTGGCGCCGGAAAAGACGCGGAACATCTCCTTGCGGACCACGTCGGTGGACTGGCCGATTCCGTGGACAAAGACGTCCAACTGCTCGATCGCCGGAGTCTCGACGGCCTCGAAACCAAAGGGGCCAAATACCTCCGCCGCCACGTCCTGCATCTTCTGCCATGCGCGCATGTCGCGCCCGATAAGGTCCTTGGTGCCCTCAGCCCTCTGTGCCTGCATGCGACCATCCTTCCTTGCAGCTTGCTGCCAACTATCTCTTCGCCCAAGATATGGTTAACGGACGAGTATTTCCAACTGCACCATTATATGTGCTTGCCAAGGCCCGTTGCCCTGCCTGCGGTATCATACGCTCCAATACTACACGACCCCGCCGCAGCCATAGCAAGCCGCCAGATTTAACTCGCGCCTACGTCTCTGCGAGCGGGTCCGTTTTACAAGGGAGAAGCAATGCGTCAGTTCAGGAACGATTACAGCGAGGGTGCCGCGCCGGAGATTCTCGACGCGCTGGTCCGCACCAATGCCCAGCAGATGCCAGGGTACGGCGAGGATGAATTCTGCGCCGCCGCGGCCGACCTCATCCGCGCCGCCTGCGACCAGCCGGATGCCTTTGTTAAGTTCATCCCCGGCGGCACCGCGGCAAACATCCTTGCCATTTCTGCGCTTACGGACGAGTTCGAGGGGCCCGTTCTCGCTGCAGATGCGCACCCCACCATCCACGAGACGGGCGCTGTCGAAGGCACCGGACGCCGCCTGCTGGCCACCCGCGACCCCTTTGGCATCCTCACCCCGCAGGGGGCCGAGCGCGTCTGGCGCGACATGACCTCTGGCGGCTGCCACACCACCCGCCCGGGCATGATTTATTTCTCTAACACCACCGAGTTTGGCCACGCATATACCCAAGCGGAGTTTGACGCGCTGTGCGACTGGGCGCAATCGCACGGCCTTGCCGTCTACGTCGACGGCGCCCGCATGGCCAGCGCCCTCACCTCGCCGGGCTGCGATCTCACCCTTGAGCACCTTGCCGCACGCGCCGACGCCTTCACCCTGGGCGGTACCAAGGCGGGCATGCTGTTTGGCGAGGCCCTGGTGGTAAACCCACGCAGCGACCGCGCGAAACGCGCTATCGACCGCATCCCCTACCTCACTAAGCGCGCCGGCCTTCTCAACGCCAAAGGCCGCCTGATGGGCGTGCAATACCAGGCCGCCTTCTCCGCTCCCACCGACGGCGGCACCATGGACGCCCCTTACTGGCGCTACGCAGACCAGTCCAACGCCTGCGCCGCCGCCCTCGCAAGCGGCTTGCAGGACGCTGGCTTCGAGCTCTACCTCGACGTCACCGGCAACCAGCAGTTCGTCTGGGCCACGCGCGAGCAGGCTGCACGTTTCGCCAAGGCTTGCGGCGCCGAAACCATGGTTGCCGAAGATCCTACCGGCGCCGATCGCGTGGTAGTGCGCTTTGTCACCAGCTGGGCAACCACTTTGGACGATTGCGAGGAGCTCATCGAGTTTGCACGCACGCTGTAGCGTCTTTTCGACCGAGCCCGGCTGTCTTTCTATCGCCCCGGATACCCTTTTGGCATTAGAGGGCCCTTAAAGCATGCGGCATTCCTTGGACCAAGGGGGCAGATCGCTTCTTTGGTCCTTTTTCACCTTGCAGAGCGCGCCTTTCGCCCGCCCGAATCGACACATTTTCGAGGTTGTGGCGGATAATTGCATTGAAAGTGGCTGCCCGCTTTATATACATTGCAAGTAGCAATTATTTACCTGCGATTTTGTTGGCGTTTAGCGGCAGCTACTCGGCACATTTTATAATCGATGCAATTATCCTTCACTTTTGCACGGGCAGCACGCCTATGCCTCACGCAAGGTCATAATAATGCCCCGTAATATCGCGGGATGCACTGAGGCACAACCGCGCCACATGCACCCCACGCTATAAACGGGGCCTTCATACCGGATATCAAACGCCAGGAAACAGGCACTAACGAATAAAGTTGGTCTTGGCGCTGTGCACGCGGCCGGGATATGCAGCACCGGCCTTCTCGCCCGCCTTGATGCAGCTGATCAGCCACGCCATATTGAGACCCAGCTGCTGCATGGTAGCCAGGCCCTCCTCGTCCCTCATCGCCTCTTCCGGCGTGTTACCGTGGATCTGGTTCCAGTAATAGGACGAGACAATGGGCATGCCCGTGATGGTGAAATACTTGTTAAGCTGGTCAAATGCCGCGCTAGCACCGCCGCGGCGGCAGCTTACAACGCTGGCGCCCACCTTGCCGGACCAATCGACCGCACCCGTATAGAACAAGCGGTGCATGGCCGATGTCACCTGACCCGATGCGGCGGCGTAGTGGACCGGCGAGCCGATCACGATACCGTCAGCCTCGTTTGCGAGCGGGATCAGTTCGTTAACCACGTCATCGTGGACACAGCGCCCCGTCTTACGGCACGCGTTGCACGCCATGCAGCCCGCCAGAGGCTTTGAGCCCAACCACACTATCTGCGCGTCGACGCCGCCCTCGGCAAGACCCTTCGCCACGTACTCCAGCGCCAGGTTGGTGCACCCCTGCCTATGCGGGCTTCCGTTAATAAGCAATGCCTTCATGGTTGCCTCCCAAATCTTATTGCATACTCTTCGCTCTGCAGCAGCCAGCACTACAGCAAGTAGGACTTTTGCCGTTTTGCGCACTTGACCGCAAACGCCTTGCGCGCGGCGCCCAGCGCCAGGCCGCCGCCAATCTCACGCGCCCCGCGCGGACACACGTCGATGCAGCGCATGCAGGATATGCACGCATCCGCATCGGTCTTGGTGGGGTCCTCTGCATCGATTGCGCAAACCGGGCACTGGACCACGCAGGTTCCGCAACGCACGCAGAGTTCCTCGTCCGTCCTTGGCTTGAACGGAACGCCACCAAACTCCCTATAGGGACGGCCACCCGGCACGCTCCCCAACCGTGCATCCCTCGCGCAAGCGGCATGAGCGAGTTTGGACGAGACCTGGCGCGCAAGCTCGTCCACCACGGAGAGGTCATCTTGATCGGGCCTACCCTGCGCAACGTTAGTCATAAGCGAATGATGCGCGACCACGGCAGCACCGCCCACGGGCACCATCCCTTTGGACTCAAGCGTGTCTGCCAGCTCGATAAACGTATCGTCCACCGCGCGGTTGCCGTACGTCACCAACATGATGGCGGGGGTGCCTACATGCCCAAGCTTGCTCAATCGCGACGCCACGGGAGCGGGAACGCGCCCGCCGTACGAGGGCACCGCAACAACCACCAGTTCGTTCGCACCGATGGCCGGCACGGCGGACGCCGCAGGCGTGATATCGTCCACCTCGACCTCGACGGGCATCCCAAGTTGATTAGATGCCTTGGCGAACGATTCACAAAAGCGGCGAGCAACCGCCGTGGTTGTTCCCGCACCGCTAAAGACCAGGGCATGTACGCGTTTTATCTCCACGCTTATCTCCAATTCTCGCAGCGGCAAAGTTTGCCGCGTCACGCCCTTTTCCACACGTCTTGCGCGATCTGCGGATTAGAGACAAAGAAGAACTTGTCCGGATCGTTGCAAAACTGGCTATAGATCGGCACGCCCGCTTCAATACCCAGCTCGGGGTACTCGCGCGCCCCACATTCGCAAAACACCGAAGACAGATAGCGCGCGTTGGTCTTCCAGTACAAGCAGCCATCGCGAAGCACGGGGAAATAGGCGATGCCCCCGTGCTCGCGCACGTTTTGGTACTCAAAGCCGTAATCGCGCACGCACCAGGCGCCAAAGATCATGTTGCTATCAGGCTTGGCGTTGATTGTTGCGTGGACCCAACCCGGGGGAACCACCACCACGTCTCCCGCCTTGGCATGGACTGCAATGCAACGACCTGCATCATCTCCGGAGAACTGCTGCATGTAGATGCACGCCTCTCCATCCCATATCTCATAGACCTCGCACGTGGAATCGTTGCACGAGGGAAAGACGGCGTGGATGTGCCCCTGGGAACGAACGGGCTCCTCGCCCATGCTCCCGCTCGAATACCAGACAACGCCAAACAGCAGATTGCGCTCGACGATCATATCGCGGTCCGTCTCGCGCCCAACATCCATCGCTATGCTGTACAGCACCTCCGGGCCGCTGCAAGCGGGGTCTTCAAGAGATGGACGAATATCGTCCAAAAGCCGCAGCTCTGACTTGGGACCATATACTCCTTTGCCGTATGCGAACTCATGGGTGGCGCTATCGAACGAGATATCGAACCCGGGATAGTAGTCCATATGCGATCCTTTCGAGTCTGGCTTGCGCCGCGCAACTTATCGCGCCGCCGCCTACCCAAGAAAAAAGAGCCTCGGCGCCACCGAAGCTCTTCAATAATAGTTCTTTCATAGCGATAATGCGAAGCCGCAACCCCGCCCACTCGTCCACCGCTACGCGCGCGCCTTCTTGCGATCAGGCAAAAACTTCGCCAAGAAGCTGAAATGCGTCTCTGACAGCACGATGGACAAGAAGATAAGGACAAAGCCCAAAACCAGCTTCGCCGTAAGGACCTCGCCCGCCATGATAACGGAAAACAGCACGCCAAACGGGCTCTCAAGGCTAAGGAGCAGCGAGCCGGTCGCGGGCGGCACGTGGCTCAAGGCCTGGTTCTGCAGCAGCAGACCCACCGTGGTGCACATGACCGCCAAAAACGCCAGCTGCCCCACGACCGTGGGCGTCCAGGCCTCGGCGGGAACGCGGGGCTCCGCCACAAAGGAGGTGATCAGCGAAAAGAGGCCCACAAACAGGAACATCCAACTGGTAAGAACGCTCACGTCGCGCGTGCGGCCAATGTGCCCAACAACCGCCATATCCAAGGCAAAGAACACGGCGCCAACCAACGTAAGCAGGTCGCCCATTTGAATCGAGAAGTTGTCCAACGCTACAAAACCAACGCCCACCAGGCACAGGACCGCTGAGCTGACGTGCCATTTTGTGATGCGCTCACGGAACAGGATAAACGCGATAAAGGGGACGAGGATACAGTACGTACCGGTCAAAAAGGCGTTCTTGCCCGGCGTGGTATCGACCAGGCCCAGCGTCTGGGTGCCATATGCCGACCATATGACGCAGCCCATCATAAAGCCCAGCCCCACGTACTCAAAGTTGAGGTGAGCGCGAATCCTCTTATGGAAGAGAACGAACATGATGGCCGCGCTGGGAAGAAATCGCGATGCCAAAAGAGTGAAAGTAGGAATGGTGTCCAGCACGGTCTTCATGGTGAGGAACGAGTATCCCCAGATAAGCGCCATGGACACCAACATGAGCTTCCAGAACAACGGGGAGCGCGCACCCGCACCGCGCAGGGCGCCCGGCCCGCGGTCCTCCGGTGCGACCTCGACGCCGTCACCGTCGCCAAACAAGTCGCGCTCGGGCTCTTTCGCCATGGCAGCAGCAGCGCTACCCGGCTGCGCGCCGTCCTTCTTCTCGTCAATCATCGTCTTCAACGATCTCCACGCCTCGCCTTCTCCCTCGTAGCGCACACCGGACCTGCACGCGCATGCGTACTTCCAGGTCCCTCCCTTATGCGCCTTCTTCATCGCGCGCACATCTTCGATAGTGCGCACCGAACAAATGTCGTCTTCTACACGCCCGCGAATGTCGTCGGCCATATCCGGCTCCCCCCCGCGCACCCCGAGCGTGGTGTCCGCACTCGCGCGCATGCGCGGGTGCCACTCGGCAACATCATGAAACGCCGGCCCCCCGGCATTCAAAAAACTGTACCATACGCCTAATGCCCAGCTCAACGCACCACGCTAAAGCGTCAGCGGCGGGTTTGTTTATCTTTTTGCCAGCTTTTCTCATCCTGACGGCCCTTCTAGCTGATAGCGCGAATCAAAAGACGCTTAAACATGAAAGCCGGCAAGATAACCCTGCGCCAAGCTCGCATATATCGCATATATTGCATATATTGCACGTGAACGTTTTGTATGAAGTGGCACAATATAACCATTAAGGGGTAGAATTAAATTAATACCAGCGGAACCCGTTCTAGATTAACTGTACGCGGGCGACGCAAGGTGTTCTATCTTAAGGGCTCGGCTGCGATCCGAGCCCTTACTTTTGCCTTTCGTCTTCCGCGATGTGCTTACGTCGATTCCATCGCTCGAACAGCTCCAAGAGCAGCCTTGCGATGCTTGAAAGCGCCCCAAGGGCGCGAACGACTTGCAGGATTGTATCCATAGGCTTTGCTCCTCTCGTGAGAAGCGCCGCCCGCACGCGGACTCCGCCGGTGGCGATACTATAACACCTTGGCAATAGCAATTTTGGCTGCCATTCATTTTCTACCGTACAGCTCATTACCAACCAGCCGGCTCCCACAGCCAGCTAGCCCTATCTGAAGCGCCCTAATTGGCTAAAAATGGCTCATATTAGGATGCTAGTCCAACTCGCGCAGCGCGCAGGAAAGCTCGTCCAGGCCGCGGCGCAGCGTCTCCTCTTGTGCGCAATAGCCCAAGCGCGCGCCGCACGGCAGCTCAAAGCGGCCACCCGGAACCAAGAGCACCCCGCGCGTCGCAAGCAGCTTTCTGCAAAACGCCTCATCGTCCATGGGAAGATCCAGGCGGATAAACGACGTGGACACGCCGCGTGGCGGCACCCAGCTCGCGCGTGGCTCGCCAGCGATCCATTCCTGCACGATGGCGCGGTTGCGGAGCATAATGTCGCGGTTACGCGCCAAAATCTGGTCGCGATGACGCAAAACGTGGACGGCCATGGCGTCGTTGAAGACCCCGGCGCAAATAAGGCTGTAATCCCGGCACGTGCGCAGGCGATCGGCAAGCTCTGCGTCGCACACGGTCCAGCCAATGCGGATGCCCGGCACGGAATAGGTCTTGGAAAGGCTGTTGGTCGCTATACCGCGCTCGTACACGTCGACGATGCTGCAGTAGGAGTCTCTATCCTCGAGCGGCAGGTACACCTCGTCCGAAAGCACATAGGCGCCAGCACTGCGGGCTATCTGGGCGATTACCTCCAGCTGCTCACGCGACAGGACCGTGCCCGTGGGATTGCTGGCGTTGTTGATGCAGATCAGCTTGGTGTCCGGGGTAACCAGGCGCTCCAACTCTTCGATGCGCGGCTGCCAGCCGTCCTCCTCATGGATGCGCCATAGGTCGACCTTTGCTCCCAATGCGCGCGGAATCTCGTAAAGCGGCTGGTAGGTTGGATATTCCGCCACCACATGGTCACCGGGCTCCACCAACGTATAGAGCACGGCCAAGTTGGCACCCGTAGCCCCGTTCATCTGCAGCACGTTCGCAGGGTCCACGCCGCGGCCGTCCGTGCCTCGATAGAGCTTGGCCACCTCTTGCTTGAAATCCGGCGAACCCTCTATCCAACCGTAGTTTTGCTTCTTTGAACCCAGTTCATCATAGAAGGCGCGAGCACCCATGCCGGGGCCACCCCGTTCATCGTCCGCAAGCGCAAGTATTTCATCCGTCTTCAGCGAGGCGATGGTGGATTGGGCGAGATCCAGCGTAGCAGACGTCTCCAGCTCGTTGAGCCACTCCTCGACCCCAATGGGCTTGATGTTCATAGACGCTACCCCTTATAACCGCGGCCAGCCTGTACCCGCCTAGACCCTACCAAACTTGAAGGCGCTTGAGCGCATCGACTCGACCAGCGGCGAGCATCAAGCTTCGCGCTATGGCGGCAAGTTACATAGAGCTACTTAGAAGTAAAAAGCGCCCGCCTGACAATTGCCAGACGGGCGCCTTCTATTCGCTTATGCGGTCTGCGCGATTAGGCGCGGCCAACGGAACCCAGGTTCTCCATGCGGATCTTGACGATCTTGGTGATCTCCTCGGCACCGGCCTTGCCCGGGTTCTTGGGATCGAAGTTCTTGGGGTTCTCGGCCATATACGCCATGTAGCCCTTGGTGTAGGCCTGACGCAGCTCGGTAGCGTAGTTAACCTTGCAGATACCGTTCTTGACAGCCTCGGCAACCTGCTCATCGGGCACACCGGAGGTGCCATGCAGGACCAGCGGCACGTCGACGGCGGCACGAATAGCCTTCACAACGTCCTGGTTGATGTGGGGCTCCTCGGTGTACACGCCGTGAGAGGTGCCGACGCCGATGGCGAGGGAGGTGCAGCCGGTGCGCTCGACGAACTCCTTGGCCTCGGCGGGATCGGTGTAGGGGGACTCGCCCTCGACCTCGACGTCGTCCTCCTTGCCGCCAACCTTGCCAAGCTCGGCCTCGACGGGGATACCCATAGCGGCGCCGGCGTCGGCGACCAGCTTGGTGAGGGCGATGTTGTCCTCGAAAGTCTCGTGGGAGCCGTCGATCATGACGGAGGTGTAGCCGGTGCGCAGGGCCTTCATGCAGCGGTCATAGCCGTCGCCGTGGTCCAGGTGCAGGGCCACGGGCACGGAGGCGCGCTCGGCAGCGGCCTTGACCATGCCGTAGAAGTAGTCCAGACCGGTCTTCTTGATGGTGCCAGAGGTGGTCTGCATGATGACGGGGGACTTGGTCTCCTCGGCGGCGGCCAGGACGGCCATGACGAACTCGAGGTTCTCGACGTTGAAGGCGCCGACGGCGTAGTGGTTCTTCTGCGCGTCGAGCAGCATCTCCTTGGTGGTAACGAGCATGAGCGTGCGCTCCCTCCTGTGCTCCGCTGGGTTTTGCGGGCACCTACATCGCCGACCCCCTATAGACCGGCGCTCCTTGTTTGGTATTGTACGGAATCTGCGCAGTTAGGTAGACGTGCGACACGCAGGCGGCGCTGTCGGCGCGCGTATGGCAAGAAAAGGGAACGAAAGCCCGCGCTCCACCCTATCGCGACGCGGCGCTTGAGATTTCCTCGTCCACACCTTCTAATCACCATAAAAGAAAGTGATGCAAAGCCGATTTCTTTCTTAATTAGAAAGAAATGAAAACTAGAATCTCCATAAAGGCGCTACACTTTTAGAGGTACCCATCCAAAGAACCGGCGGCGCAATCATTAGAAGAGAAGCATCCGCTTGCAAAAGGAGACTCGCCATGGCAACCACCAGCTCGCACTCGTTTGCCGAAGAACGGCGCGCGGCCATCATGTCGATGCTCGACCACAACGCATCCGTACAGGTAACCGAGCTGGCTCGCACCTTTGGCGTCTCCGTGGTGACCGTCCGCGCGGACCTGGACGCGTTGGAGGCCGACGGCAAGCTTCGCCGCACGCACGGCGGGGCGGTCTCGCTGCATAAGGCGCTCACGGTCTCCGTGCAGGACCGTCGCATCAACGTCAACGCCGAGGCCAAGCAAGCCATCGCCCGCCGCGCGATCGAGCTGGTCCGCGATGGGGACACGGTGCTAGTGGACTCTGGAACCACCGCACTGGAATTTGTCCGCATGCTCGACATGCGCTCCGGCATCACCGTCATCACCGCGGACATCACCATCGCGGACTTCATCGACGAGAGCATGCCCACCGTCGACGTGATCCTACTTGGGGGCGCGCTGCGCAAGGGCCACCGCTACCTGCACGGCATGCTGGCGCTGCGATCGCTCGAGGTGCTTCATGCCAACCTGGCGGTGCTCTGCCCCGGCGCCTTTGTACCCAATCGCGGGTTCATGACAGACTACCCGCAGATGGCTCAACTCAAGCAGGCGTTTATTGGCGCCGCATCATCCGTCTGCGCGCTGATGGACGCCAGCAAGACGTCCGCGGACGGCCTTATGCGCTTTGCGGGCATCGAGGACGTCGAGGCCATTGTTATGGACGAGGACCCTGACGGGGTGGTCGCCGCCGCCATCGCCGAGCTGCCCGAGGGCGCTCGAGCGCCGCGATTGCTGCTGGCGTAGGCCTGGTGGCAGGTCTTCCGCGCCGCGTTCCTCGCCGCATCCCCTGCTGTAAGCCTGTCGCGATCCCGCCACGCCCTGCCCCGACTGGGTGGGTGTGTCAAAAAGTGCGTTAGTGTACGGTTTCGTCGAGCTGCCGTCCCGATTTCAATCCACGCTCCCCGTGTGGGGAGCGACCTCGTCCCCATCAAGAGCTAGGTTCCGCGCGACGTTATTTCAATCCACGCTCCCCGTGTGGGGAGCGACGCTCCCGCGCCCTCTCGCCGTAACGCTCCTCGTTATTTCAATCCACGCTCCCCGTGTGGGGAGCGACGGTTCGACCAGCTCACAGGCGATAACGCGAGCAAATTTCAATCCACGCTCCCCGTGTGGGGAGCGACTGCGGCGCTGCACGGCAACGGTCACCGCGCTTTGGATTTCAATCCACGCTCCCCGTGTGGGGAGCGACCCTTGTTGTTCTGGCCGTATTCGAGGCCGTACTCATTTCAATCCACGCTCCCCGTGTGGGGAGCGACGCGACCTCCGCATCGGTCAATTTACGATCTATGTCATTTCAATCCACGCTCCCCGTGTGGGGAGCGACGCGGCATGTACTGTTCCATCGATGCAGAGACGCAGATTTCAATCCACGCTCCCCGTGTGGGGAGCGACGTGAGATGGAGTTGCGCAACCGTATCGTTCTGGTTATTTCAATCCACGCTCCCCGTGTGGGGAGCGACGATGATGACGTGGTGGAGCAGGTCGAGCAGGCGGTATTTCAATCCACGCTCCCCGTGTGGGGAGCGACTATTCATCACTCACGGCCGTATCGCAGCTGTTCAATTTCAATCCACGCTCCCCGTGTGGGGAGCGACTACAGTCTAACGACGAGGTGCCTAGCAGGGTACGAATTTCAATCCACGCTCCCCGTGTGGGGAGCGACGCGCAGATGAGCGCGGAGCAGTTCGCCGCCGCGTGATTTCAATCCACGCTCCCCGTGTGGGGAGCGACTACATTGCGCGTGCCGTTAACGAACCCGTCTACTGATTTCAATCCACGCTCCCCGTGTGGGGAGCGACGACGATGCGCTCCCACGGCACCCACGGTGAAGCATTTCAATCCACGCTCCCCGTGTGGGGAGCGACGGCATACGATGACCGTCTCATCGACGGGCTTGGTATTTCAATCCACGCTCCCCGTGTGGGGAGCGACCTGCAGTCGCAGGGTGTAGCGGTTGGCGCAAACGGTATTTCAATCCACGCTCCCCGTGTGGGGAGCGACCTGCCGAACGGCGAGCGCGTCAAGCGCCCCGCTCCATTTCAATCCACGCTCCCCGTGTGGGGAGCGACGTTCACGAGCGACACGACGGCGCCGCCGCAACGGTTATTTCAATCCACGCTCCCCGTGTGGGGAGCGACGTCGAACTCGGCGCCTTCCTGCCAGGATGTCGTATTTCAATCCACGCTCCCCGTGTGGGGAGCGACTACACAGCTGTTGCAACAGACGAGCCGGTTTACTGATTTCAATCCACGCTCCCCGTGTGGGGAGCGACGGTGGGGTGAGCTCTATGTTTAGACACCTGTTGATTTCAATCCACGCTCCCCGTGTGGGGAGCGACTAGAGATGTTATCAGCGCCACGCCACGCGATATACATTTCAATCCACGCTCCCCGTGTGGGGAGCGACCGGCATGTACTGTTCCATTGAAGCAGAGACGCAGATTTCAATCCACGCTCCCCGTGTGGGGAGCGACGTTGGAGGTGGTACATAGTGACTATTGCTAATAAATTTCAATCCACGCTCCCCGTGTGGGGAGCGACTGGCCGTTGATGGTGACCTTCGGCGGCGCGGCCTCATTTCAATCCACGCTCCCCGTGTGGGGAGCGACGCCGAGTTCCGTCAGTCAATCGCTAAGTACATCATTTCAATCCACGCTCCCCGTGTGGGGAGCGACGTTAAGGGGCAACCATACGGGGACATAGGTTATATTTCAATCCACGCTCCCCGTGTGGGGAGCGACATGTCACAATCAACAACGTTGTCAAACTCGCAAATATTTCAATCCACGCTCCCCGTGTGGGGAGCGACATGGTCGGAGATTGGTCGATGCCGCCGCTGTTGCGATTTCAATCCACGCTCCCCGTGTGGGGAGCGACATAAGTCCAAAAACACAGCAAAGAAGTAGTACATGATTTCAATCCACGCTCCCCGTGTGGGGAGCGACTGGAGTTTCTTGAATGTGTCTGTAGGGATCTTGGAATTTCAATCCACGCTCCCCGTGTGGGGAGCGACCGTCCCCTGCCGCCTTGTCGATGAACTGCTTGATATTTCAATCCACGCTCCCCGTGTGGGGAGCGACCGGCTACCTCGTAATCGCCATGGGGCACGTCTTTATTTCAATCCACGCTCCCCGTGTGGGGAGCGACCCGGTAAGGCTCTCGGAGATTTCCGTCTCGATCGAATTTCAATCCACGCTCCCCGTGTGGGGAGCGACTCGCATTCCTCATGGATGAGCAGTTTCACGTAGCCATTTCAATCCACGCTCCCCGTGTGGGGAGCGACTTGTGGCGGCAACGGCATCCCAGTCCCAGTCTTATTTCAATCCACGCTCCCCGTGTGGGGAGCGACACTCCGTCCTCGCCGAGGTCCGGGTACCTGCTTGAATTTCAATCCACGCTCCCCGTGTGGGGAGCGACTGTTCGGGTTGCGCGGGTCCTGCGCGAAGCTCTTATTTCAATCCACGCTCCCCGTGTGGGGAGCGACTGCCAATTAAAATCATACATGCCAACAAATGGGGTATTTCAATCCACGCTCCCCGTGTGGGGAGCGACCTCCAACCGGAGCGATACTCGCCGCTGCCGTCGTGATTTCAATCCACGCTCCCCGTGTGGGGAGCGACTGGCCCCCGCGATCAGCGGCAGCGCGAGCACTCCATTTCAATCCACGCTCCCCGTGTGGGGAGCGACGGGCACGGAGGGCGATGAACGCAACCAGGCGATAATTTCAATCCACGCTCCCCGTGTGGGGAGCGACTCGCGTTGTTGACGGTGGTGTCGAGGTAGTTGCGATTTCAATCCACGCTCCCCGTGTGGGGAGCGACTAGCGCTCTTCTCCTCCACCCTGTCGGCGGGGATATTTCAATCCACGCTCCCCGTGTGGGGAGCGACAGTTGCAAAGGTTGACGATACCGTTCTCGACGGTATTTCAATCCACGCTCCCCGTGTGGGGAGCGACCCTCTGCCTTGGCGAGCTGCTGCTGCAATATCTCATTTCAATCCACGCTCCCCGTGTGGGGAGCGACCGCAATATATTCTACTATTCAGAACCAAAAACAATATCTTGTGAACTAAGAAGCCAGCACGATCAGTTGTCTGGTCATTTACGTATCGAAAACACCCGGCTATTCTCTCAAAATCGGTGCGAACCCGCCACGTTTCCCTGATTACCTGAAGTTCGCATTTCATTATCCAGTTCTCAAAGGACCAAAAATCCCTCGGGATCATATGAAGGCTTTACACCGTGATGCTCTATCTTCTCGCTATATCGATTTCCAAGGTTATAAAACCTAAGGCTATCCTCATTGTGGTCAATAATAGAAAGCAATCTTTGCTTCATTTCAAGCAGGGTTGCATATTCTCCGCTGCATTCAAATACCGAATTCTGAACGCGCTGACCGTATGCCATGCAACATTTTGCAACCCTGCGTAAGCGTCGAGCGCCTGCCGCATGAGTCGTATTCACATCGTACGTAACAAGAAGCATCATTGCCCGATCACTTCCATAGAAATGGCGGATAGCCATCGATTTCGCCTCGCATTGCCTTCGCAAGCAATTGCGCCTGAATATGTGGAACAAGACCCCTCGGTATCTTCTCCTTCAAAAATGGATGAGTAATCATCGACCGTTTTCGTTCTTGCCAGCTATCAAAAAGAGCGCGTCGGCCTTTTTCGCTCAAATACGTCTCCCCAGTCGGTAACTCTTCAAATGAATGCTCCGAAACAATCTGATTATTGATGGCAGTAATCACAAAGCGATCAACAAAAACCGGTCGAAGCTCCTCCATGAGGTCGAGAGCCAAAGACCTCCTACCCGGCCTATCCACGTGCAAGAAACCGAAATACGGATCGAGACCCACTCCTTCAAGCGCATAGGAGCAGTCTCTCGCCAGGACGGAATAAAACAGAGATAACATCGCGTTAACGCGGTCGCAAGGAGGACGACGAGACCTGCCCCGATAAAAGAAAGCTTCCTTATTCCGCAGGATTAGCTCATCAAAAACTGAAAAGTACTCAGCAGCAGCGTCGCCCTCAATACCCCTCAGGCTATCAAGATCTTCACAAACTCGTATTCGCTCTAGAGAGTTTGCCATTTTCGAACATGCCAGCTCAACGGAGCCGCAATCTATGCGCAGTCCATGGTCTCGACGAGCCCGCTCGAGCACCCACTTTGAGTTGTAGACCTTTCCCAAGATAAAATTCCGCGCAATAGGAACACTCTTCTCTCGATCACTCGTCATTTTATGCTGAAGGCGCCTCAGCGACACGTTGCCATATCGCTCCCCGTGAACATCTGCTAGAAACTTGCCACGCGGATTAAAAAAGGACAGGGCTATACCACGCTCGGCGCATTCACCCATCAATGCGGGACTAGCACCCAGATATGAAAAAGAGATGATTGCGGTCAAAGTGTGCAGGGGCACTCTTCCGACAATTTCCCCTTCTCTCTTCGCTGCAACATTCTCGTTATCCAGCGCCAGGTAAAGATCTTCAGAAAGCACATATAGCGTATTGAGCAGCTTCTTCATCATTCGCTCTCCAGCGTGGCTTCTATATACTTCTCAACTTCAAGCATGCGCTTAGGCATGCAGACATCCACAAGAGAGCACGCCCTGCACTCTGCCTTCTTATGAGCTTTTGGCACGTGCCTTCGTTCAAAACACCGATGCATCTCGCTAAACATGGAATTAACCTGGCCACGCATCGCATCCGTAAACGCAACGTGTTCCCTCGAGCGGGTTCTTCCATAATAAAGTTCTCCAAAGGGTATCTCGCACGCAAGCATCTCCTCAAGACATATCGCCTGAGCACATAGCTGCAGGCGGTCCGCATCGCTCTCCTTGGATTCGCCCCTCTTGTACTCAACAGGCGTTATCGACCAGAAGCCCTCTTCTCCATGAAGGCTGCAGCCAGAATTAGCACGCTTGCATTCGACAACATCACATTGCCCCACCGCTCCAAGAGTATTTGATCTAACGGAGAGCCCGCGGAGAATAAGAAGGTCCCCGCGGCGCTCCCTCTCCTCAGCATCATGCGCACGACGATGCATTTGATCGCCCAAAACTGTCAGGGCATTCTCCTGCCAAGCTTGTTCGATATGAATTAGTCCCCATTGCCGTTTACAAAACACAAAGTGCTGGATACCCGACAATGCCAGAAACTGATCTTCGTCATACGCCACGATGAAACCGCCCTTTAGAGCATTCGGATCAACTCAACGCCGTCTCCGCAAACGCTTTCGTCGACTTCAACATCCCCGTAATCCGCAAACGAGCGCGGGTACTCAATACCCTCCTTGCGCTTAACGGAAACAGCATCGAACAGTTTGTAGGACGGAGCGTTACCGAGCTCAGAATCATGCTTGAAAACCACAAGGGAGCGGACTGCCATTTTGCCGCGCGCAGCTGAATGGTCATGTTCAAACATGTTTATAATTGCCTCCCACAACAGGCTGAGATCATCATCCGAGAAACCCGTTGTCTTTCGCGCAAGGTTTGCGGAGACAAATCCCTCGCAACGATAAAGGGCGTAGGGCACCACATATTTGCGGCCCATTTCAGTACCCTTCTTCTCGGCGTCGGCTTCAGTAGTAATTGCCACGCGAGTAATGGTAACTTCCTGAGGAATAATAGGATCGACACTGCGAGCAAACGTAAGCTGCACGGGGCCACGCACCTGACCGCAGTTCAATCCGTTTTTCATAAAGGTAGTCATAACGGCACCGAAGGTACGCACATCGTAAAAGGCTCTGCACATAAAATCGCGAAGCTTCAAATCGAGCTGCGGATCATCCTTCTTAAGCTTCTTCACATCCTTGGGATCGACGTTGAGCTCCTCGAACGCCCTGAAGTCACTTGTATTCAGCGGCACGCCGTCTTTGATGTAAATCTCAAAGCCTGGCTCCCCTTCTTTAACCGTCTCAACGTAATTTCGTATCTTGCGCTTCAGGCACACATCGGTAACCAAGCCATACCCAGTTTCCGGATCGACGCGAGGCATATTACCCGCATCGGGGTCTCCGTTGGGATTACCGTTCTCAACATCGAAGTAGACAACAAAGTCATAACGATTCTTGATGCAATCAGACATGATTAATCCTCCAGGTTCTGATTATCGGTCTCGGCTTGCTTTTTAGATTTGAAGCGAGCCTGCGTCTGCTGGTAATAACCCAAGAAAAACTCCCCCTGTTCCCTCAGATTAAGGTGCCTTGGAAGCTCTGGAATCATCTCCTCTTCGCCCACAATGTCTAGGAACTGGCGACGTAACCAAACTGCCATCCCAGGCTTCTCCCTCATCAGCTTTTCGAAATGCGCCGAGCTCAATTTAAAAAGAACCGGGAACACCGTCGCAGGCGTAGAACATGCAGAGTCCAGATATTTCGCCGCCAGACGGCTAGACCCATTGGCCTGCTCCTGTGCAGATTCCATAATGGAAAACGCTCTTCCCAAAGCATAGGCGGTCGAACGCCTCCGCTCATTTAGTTCCACCGTAATCTCCTCCTGATTCATCCGACCGTTCCTCAGCAGATACGCCTTGATGATGGCCGCCCTGCCGTAGCTGACTTTTCTTGTATGCGCGTCCTGATTCTCATTTGTCGCTCGAATCCTCAGTAGCGCATTCTCATACAACGATTCGGGATAAGGGGCACCCGTCAGAATAGATCTCATCAGAGAGCCACCCACAACCGAAGATACAACCGGTTTCTTGGAATTGGGATTTTCAACTTCTTTCAAAAGGACATAGGGAGATAAGTACTTCCTAGCTCCGGGCGCATGAATCACTTCGAGCTGCTCATAATGCTTGCAAATGTTAGAGAGGAAATGACCAAACGTGCCCTTTTGGAAGAAGCGAATTGATAGCCTTGCGGCGTTCGGTGCCAATCCCAAAACAAAGAAGTTCGCCCCTAGATCAACATGGTCTAAAGCGATCTGCTTCCCAACCGCCATGGACTTCATGACGCTATCTAAGTTTGCTTCGATTTCATTCTGGTCCTTGGTATCGAAGGGGCTTGCAAGCAGCTGACTGAATAGATCACAGTTACCCTTGTCCTCTCGTTCAGACCAATAAACGACCGTTGTGTCTCCCAAACGAACATGGTGAGAATCTGCTTGCAGCAAATAATTAAGAGCGGCACCATAAGCGGTTGCAATACGTTCGCTTACGGGGGCATTCAATCCCTGTTCCCCCTCATGTCCATACGATTCAAACGCCGGACAATTGAATCCGACAAGGGATGCGCCCATCGACTGAGCTCCGTACACACCCTTAATCGCAGGATGAAGGCGCGCGATCGGGGCTCGCTCCCCGCTCGCGAGGCAAACCATGGATTCTTTTTCACCGCTCTGCTTCGCCAAAAACTTATCCCAAGCCTTCATAACCCCCTGATCGCACGAGGGGTCAAAAAGACCATCTGGACCGCTGACGGAAAATGTTACGAATTTGCCGGAGCATAGCCCTTCCCGTTCTCGAACAAACGGCATACAGTCACATGCCCTCTGAGGATCCCAGGTATCAAAATAGCGAAGAATCGATTTCGCTGCCAAGGACTCACACCCATCGAGAACGGCATGATGGAGGGCTCGTGCCGCTTCAAAACAGCGGATAGCACGGTCGGGTTTACCCTTAGAATCTACGCCAAGAAGATACGTCGATGTATCGCAGAGGAAAAACGCAGCAATACCACTCGAACGCTTCTCCTGCTCTGGAACAGACAGCATCCAGCCGCGCTTGGAATCTGCCGGAACAATATTGCGTATTGTTCCATTCGCTGAAAGCTCGATAATATACCCGACTGATCGAGAAATCCAACCAGGACGGGAGATACCATCAATCCCGTCACTCAACAACTGGTTGTAATAATCTGCCAACGCTTTGATAATCATCGATGCACCTCGCTACCAGCCACATCGATGACGCCATCGCGCATGACCGCCCTGTAAAACATCGGCACGATGTTTCTAGGATCCGAGTAATCCATGTCGTAAAGCATAAATCCCAAATCACGTTCACCGCGATTCTCTTCGCATACGCTAACAGGCTTATTGGGATTCCACTCTTTAACGAAAGCGGGAAATTCTCGCGTGCCGAAATACGGCTGAGAATAACACTGGCCTTTTCTAAGCCGCCGTTTAAGCATTTCGCAGAATTTTCCTGGATTATCAGCCTCGACCGCCTTGTCCGTCATGTCAAAATGCGCTTCCACAACATAGTGAACGCCGGTCAAGATGGTTGAAGCTCGCTGTTGGATGTCCTCCTTAGTGTTGATATATGGCAGCGGCGCTGTACCCGATGCCGCAGAACGCAAAGAGCTGCCCAGCGCCTTCGATTTCACCTCGTTCCTGCGGACGTTGGTGAAACGTATCGGATTAAGAACATGGATCCTATCGATTCGATAGACCAAGCCAGGATGCCAAAAAACCGACTCGATTATTCCCCGTGCAGCGCTTGGTGTTATAACGTCATACGACATGCGCTCAACACTAAACTCTGGACGAGTGAAAAGAGCCCTGTCTCCCCACATCTCGATCATGAACCCGTATGCCATAGCTCCCACCTCCTTCCTGTTTTGATTTTGCTAGCTCAAGACTAGCACCTTATAGAATAGGTATCAATATTAAACTTCGTACTTAACGAATGGTTAGAATGATGGCCATTATCAATTGGGCAAAAGTAAAGCTCCTTTATTCTCAAAAGTATGAAAAACTAGTAGTGTCTGCCCACCAACGTGTGCAGAGGATTGAAATGTACTCACCGATTGGTGGTACATCCCTTTGGCCGGCAGGCACTAGCCTGCCGGCCAGCATCTATAGGAACACCCCCTTGCCCCCTTCCGCCCTTACATCCAAGCCCGTAGTTTCTGAATAAGTATTGGCATCGAGCAACAAGAACAAATCGTCTGCCACGCGATCGACCAAACCAGAGGCATAGAGAGCTTTCAGATCCTGCTCGTAAACGGAGACCGCATAGCAAGATACATGACGGATTGCGTCTCTCGAGATCGTCCCGCTCATCAACAATTCGAGGTCCCCTTCAATTTCCCCGCAAGGAATCACCACCGAATACGAGCCATCCGCGATTATCTTGAAAGACGACGCAACGTCCCGAAAAGGATATGAAAGGGCTTTAGGAGCACCCTCTATTAGGGTTAGAACCCTTGGCTCCGACAGGGCCATCACTATCCCCTGTTTGTCTAAGCCTGAAACACCGGAACTCGAAGAGCCATATTCCTTGTAGGAATACAGCGCCTTAAAGTACCTTTCGACACTATCTGGGGTACCGACATCTCCAAGCTCTTCAACTTCAAACAAACGGGGATCAGTTGTGCCAATAACCCCAATGCGATGCTTCGTCTCAATAGGCAAGGCGTAGCTCGTTTCAGGGCTAAACAGAAATACCCTTGCATCCGCATAGTTCATTTTTCCCTCGCGATTACAGCGTCCGGCAGCCTGAACAATGGAATCTAGCCCCGCCACCGCTCGGTACACAACAGGAAAATCCAGATCAACACCCGCTTCAACCAAGCTGGTGGAGACAACGCAGCAAGGCGCCCCGGATGCCAGCCGCGTCCGGATCTCTTTTAGAGTCGACCTTCTATGAGCAGGGTGCATAAGCGTGGACAAATGGTAGCAGCCGTCCTCGCCAGCAAGCTCCACGAGAGAATTGAACAGATTCTTTGCCTGGGCCCTGCTGTTGACAATGCACAGTGCCTGGTTATGTGAAGCAAGCCGACGGGCAAGTCCAGAGTCATCAATTTTGCCTAGGCCAATATATGTCACGCGCCTCAATGTATCGAACAGGCGATCCACGTCGCCTGCGACCTCTTTGACAGAAAGACCCGTCTCGGCAAAGAACGGATTGATAGCGGGCTGGGTCGCGGTACACAGGAGCACCGTGCATCCATAGCGATTAACCAGCTCTGCAAGCGCCCTCACGCAAGGCCTCAAATAATCCGTTGGAATCATCTGCGCCTCATCGAGAATAATGACGCTGCCGGCAATGTTGTGAAGCTTGCGGCACCTCGACGTTTTATCTGAGTGCAACGATTCAAATACTTGAACGTTGGTGGTGACCACAACAGGCGCATCCCAATTCTCGGCAGCCAACCGCATGCGACCGCCCGATTCCCCCAAGGTGTCGAAATCGAAATCAGCATGATGCTCGAGCACATTATCTGACCCAAAAAGACCTCGGTACACATCTGCGTTCTGCTCGATGATCGATGTGTAGGGAGCAGCGTATATAACCCTTCGCATGCCATGGGCACAGGCGTGACGTAAGGCGAACCTCATGGAAGACAGCGTTTTACCACCTCCCGTTGGAACTGTTAGCGAATAGACGCCAGGCTCTCCCTCAGCGGCTTCCGCGCATTGCTCAAGAAGATGGCACCGCGCAGCATTTAAATCGGTTGCCGGAGGATAAAACGAAGCGATCTTCTTTTCAAGCATGCCTTGGAGCCTGACAAGGTCATCATGGCCACCCAGCTCCCTGTCTTTATTGTCAATAAAACGCTCAGTGCAAAGATAGTCTGCATCGACCAAGCAGCTAAACAGCATGCGAGTACGAAATGCGAGCGCATACGCCATGTCCGACTGAGCCATCTTGTCGATTCCAAACATTGGCAGCCCAACAGGCACAGAGACTGATACATCATTTTTATACTCAGTATAGTCGGGCAGCTCTCCCCTGCCTGCCTTTGCGATTCTCCCCGCTAGGCTCGCGCCATCATCGGGCAGGGTTCCGCCATTCGGCAGCCCTCCGTGGTGCCCTGCAGCGCAGTATGAGAGCATCCAGCCAAACGGTTGCTTTGCCAGCTCGACGGCGCCCGCGGTCGAATGATCGCATTTTGGACCACCATCAAGTAGGCGATGTTGAAACGCTTTTGAGTACTTCCCAATATCGTGCGCCATGCCGACAGCGTATCCCCATGCGCTTCCGCCAAACACATCGGCAAATGAAGCAGCCATATCGGCAACCTGGCTAAGATGCACACTCACCGGTTCTCGGCGCAAGCCGTCCTCGCTAACATGCGCCAAGTAATCCATATCCCCCATATCGGCACCACCCCATAATCAGCCATTAAATGGAAACGACTACGTCGAAGGTATGGTTTCTGTGCCAATCATAAACGTTCGTCCGGACATAAAAATGACCTCGCAAACAATTTGATGCCCCTCATTACGGTTATCTTCGCACGAGGAGCGCCACCCGCCCAACCGAATATAAAGCAAAGCGCCGGCCCCGTAAGTCATACGGAACCGGCGCCTTCGCACCGCTGGCAGTTGCCGCGGCTCGATGCTACCGCTATGGACGATTCGGGCGAACGTGAAGGGATACGTGCCCTCCCGCAATCGTTACGGCTTGATAGGTTTAGCGCAGCAAATTAATCGTGATACTCGCCGCGGTCCCACTTCTCCAGGAACTCGTCAAAGAAGTGCGGATCCGCCTGTGCCACGGGGTCAGCATGGTTGACGGCGTCGATCTTGGCGACAAGCGCGTCATGCTCGGGGGTCTGCTCGTAGCTCTCCTTGATGAAGGCGAGCATGATGTCGGCCATCAAAAACTCGCCGGTGATCTTGCCGCCAAAACCGATCACGTTGGCGTTGAGCTCGCGGCGGGCGTACAGGGCGCTGGTCATGTCGCGGACCAGGGCGCAGCGGGCGCCGGGAACCTTGTTGACGGAGTTGGTGATGCCGATGCCGGTGCCGCAGAGCACTACGCCCAGGTCGGCCTTACCGGAAGCGACGGCCTCGCCCACGGCCTTGCCGTAGATGGGGTAATGGGTGCGGGTGTGGCTGTAGGGACCGCAGTCCAGCACCTCGTAACCGGCCTCCTCGAGGCGATCGTGCAGGTAGGTCTTCTCGTCGGTAACAATATGGTCGCAGCCAAGTGCAATGATCATCTGAGGTCTCCTTTACGCCATCTTGTTGAGCATGTCGACACGGATCTGGTGGCGACCGGCGGCATAGTCTGCCTTGAGGAACTCGCGGGCGATCTTCTTGGCGACGTCGTTGCCAACAACGCCGGAGCCCAGGCAGATCATGCGGGCGTTGTTGTGCTCGCGGGTCATATACGCGCTGCGCTCGTCGGAGATGTTGGCGGCGACCATGCCCTTGACGCGGGTGGCGGCCATATAGCTGCCCACGCCGTACTCGTCGAAGCAGATGCCCTGGGAACCCTCGTTCTCAAGCAGGTCGTGCGCCACCGCGACGGCGGAGTCGACGAAGTCCGCGGCGGGCTCGACGGAAAGGTCGACCACCTCGTGGCCGTCCTCGAGCAGCGTCTCCTTGATGAGCTCCTTGAGCGGCATGCCCGCCGCATCAGAACCGATGACAACCCTCATGCTGTCCTCCTTTACGTGCGCGCACCCGATATGCGCGCTTGGTTACCTTGTCCAGGCACCGACGCCGCCCGCGAAGAAGCTAGCAGATCACCTTGGTGAATTCCTCGACCTGCTGGCGCTTCTCGTCCGAAATCGAACCTTCGCAGATAAGCGCGTCGATGTTTGAAAGCCTGTAGAACGTGTAGAAGTCCCGCTGGCCGATCTTGCTGGAATCCGCCACCAGATACCGGGTATCCGCTTGGTCGAACGCGAGCTGCTGAAAGCGTCCCTCGTCCATATTGGAGGTCGAGACCGCGTCAAAGCAGATGCCGTTGGCGCCGATAAAGGCGACGTCTATACCCAGAGTCGAGATAGCGTCCTCCGCCACGGGGCCCACAAACGCGGTGGTGCGCCTGCGGTACATGCCGCCGATGAGGCAGAGCTCGTAGTTCTCGTTGGGCTCCAGCAGGGTGAAGATGGACTGCGAGTTGGTGATGATGCGCAGGTGGCACGAGGGCAGCAGCGGAACCATCTGCTCGATGGTGGTTCCCGTGCCCAAAAAGATCGTCGAATCCTCCTCGACCAGGCTCGCTGCCGTACGCGCTATATCGATCTTCTCGCTCGCATGGCGGGCGCGCTTCTCGATATGGCTGTATTCGTGGCGGATCATCGAGCGGTGCTGCGAGGACGCGCTACGGGCTCCCCCGTGAACGCGAATCACCTCGCCGGCGCCCGCCAGCTCCTCCAAATCGCGGCGAACAGTCATGTCCGACACACCAAGGGCGTCCACGATCTCCTTGACGGAAACGGTGCCCTGGCTCTCGATAAGGCGCATGAGCCTATCCTGTCGTTCAGCTTTGATCACCACGTCCTCCTTTCACAGTTTCCAACATAATCAAACATCTTTCAACATGCAAGAACTTTTCTAAAGATGCATTCAATATAAGTCGAACACCATTGTTTTCCTACTGTTTTACCGTTTATCGCTAGATATCTACCGTTTACGGTGTTTTATTACGAGAATATCTGTTTGCTTTTGTTGAGATGATATTGTACGAATAGCCCGGATATTCCAGTCCACTGTGTGCGTGTCAAGCTATTTGAGCACGTGCTCATTCCTTACGGAGGAACCATGGCAACTAAAGAAGAAATCTCGATGATTGGTTTTGAGATCGTCGCATATGCCGGAGACGCCCAGACCGACCTTATCGCCGCTTGCGAAAAGGCGGGCAAAGGCGATATCGAAGGCGCGCGCTCCCTTCATGAATCTGCAAAGCAAGCGCTGATCGACGCCCATGATGTTCAGACCAAGCTTCTTTCCCAGGAGGCGGGCGGCGGCGAAATGGACGTGACCTTCATTATGGTGCACGCGCAAGACACGCTGATGACCACCATGCTACTTGAGAAGCAGACCAAGTTCATCATCGATGCGTATGAGCGCATCGGCCAACTTGAGGCCAAACTCGCCTAAAGAGGCCCTACACAGGAAATACCCGCGACAGCTTGTTTCCCCGGGTGCGGCGTCCCCCTTCTTGCTGCACCCTTTTTCGTTCATCTGCCGCATGAAAAGACGGAGCCGAAAAGCGCACTTGCGCCCGGCTCCGTCCTGCTATCTAGACACAGGCAAAAGGCCAACGTTACCTAAGGTCGCGAACAGATCCGCGCTCGACCAGATGACCTGGGAACAGCTTATGGTTGCACCCATCTTCCATGCGCTCTGGAATCACCAGCTTGCCAATTGCCCACTCGGCAATGGCGGAGTTATCAAAATGCAGCGACGTCAGCCGGGAATTGGGAACAAATGTGGACGAGATATCGTCGGCGCCAACCAAGCTCACATCGTCCGGTACCGAGATACCCGCGTCGGACAGTGCGCACATACATCCATATGCCATTGCGTCGTCGGATGCAAACACGGCGGTGCAGGCGCCGCTGCGCACTTTATCGGCCAACAGCACTCCGGCCGCATATCCGCTTTCCGGACTCCAGTCGCCCGCGATAACCCGTGGCGGCTCAATCCCGTTATCAAGCATGGCCGAGCGCCAGCCGCTCTCGCGCGCAACACCTGCGAGCGATCGCAATGGGCCGCTGATGTGCCAAATCTTTGTATGACCGCGCTCCACCAGGTAGTTCACCACCGCACGGGCGCTTGCTTCCTGGTCGGAATCAACGGTAGGACATACAGGGTGATCGTGCATTGAAATGATCACTTCCGGAAGGCCTGCACGGGGCACAAACGTGTCAAAATCCTCCGGCGTGCGGTTGAGAACGTAAATCATGCCGTCAATCGACAGGCTCGACATGCGGTCAGCCGCCTGGCCAAGACTCAGCGGCTCTTCGCGATCCATTTTTAACAACGCAATGGTATAGCCCTGCGCAGCGGCGGCATCGACAAACATCTCAAGACGGTCTCGGTTGCCCGTCTCGGAGATATTGCCCATCGCGATGCCAAGGGCCATGTAACGACCCCGCCGCAGCGCGCGACCGGCATTACTCGGACGATACCCAAGCTCGGCAATCGCCCGCCTCACCTTCTCCTTTGTAGCAGGTCTCACCGCGGGAGAGTCATGTACAGTACGCGAAACAGTCTGTTCCGACACACCCGCAAGACGCGCGACATCCTTTATCGATGCAGGCTTTCGATCAGCCATTGCACCCACCTTCCCTTTAGCATGCGCACTCCTCTTGAGCATACTGGATAATCCGCTCACCGCATAAAAAGAACCGCTTAGCCTAAAAGAAACCAGCATCTCAATTCAAAATGTTAACGTCATCATTGAAATGTTGACGTCGCCATTTTGATTGCTGACAGCGCCACCATCACGGTCAAGCATGCTGGTTGCCAGTGGACGCGTGCAAGGGGAGATTATTACCGGGCTTTGTCCCCCTTGTCGCAAACATCGATCAATCTGCAGTGCCGTAGCGCAGCGCCATCTGCAACCTTGGGCACAGATCAAGGCATTCTGGTTTAGCATCCTCCTGAAAGGAGAGGAAAATGGAACAGCTCATTGCAACCATTGAAAAGGGCAAGCCGTTTTTCAACGCCATCGCCCGCAACAAGTACCTCAAAGCAATCCGCGATGGCTTCATCTCGGTTATCCCCATCATCATTTTCTCGAGCATCTTCATCCTGATCGATGCCGTGCCCAACGTCTGGGGCTTCTACTGGCCTGCGGAAATCGACGCCATTCTTATGAAGGCCTACAACTACTCCATGGGCATCCTGGCGCTCGCCGCCGCTACAACTACGGCCAAGCACTTCTGCGACGCACAGAACCGCGACATGCCCAAAAACAACCAGATCAACTTCCTCTCGGTCATGATCGCCTCCGTGGTCGGCTTCCTGATCCTTTCAAGCGACGCCATCAACGTTGAAGTTGATTCCGTCTCCTACTCCGGTTTCGCCAACGGCTTCCTCGGATCAAAGGGCCTGCTTACCGCCTTTATCTCCGCATTCGTGGTAGGCATTGTCTACAAGTTCTTCGTATCCCGCAACATCACCATCAAGCTGCCCGATCAGGTTCCGCCCAACATTTCCCAGACGTTCAAGGATCTCATCCCCTTCTCTGTGTCTATTTCCGTCTTCTGGCTGTTCGACCTCATCTTCCGCAATGCATTTGGCTTTTGCTTTGCCCAGGGCGTCATCCAGGTTTTCCAGCCCCTGTTCTCTGCTGCCGATAGCTACGTAGGCCTCGCTATCATCTACGGCGCAATGAGCCTGTTCTGGTTTGTCGGCGTCCACGGCCCCTCTATTGTCGAGCCTGCAATCTCCGCTGCACTTGTCGCCAACATGTCCGCCAACCTCACCGCCTACCAGGCGGGCGAGCAGGCAACCCACGTGCTCTCCCTTTCTTCCCAGTACTTCGTTGTCTGCCTTGGCGGCACCGGCGCCACCCTGGTTATCTGCTTCATGTTCGCCTTCCTCGCCAAGTCTAAAGAGATGAAGGCGATCGGGCGCGCCTCCATAATCCCCACCCTCTTCAACGTCAACGAGCCGTTCCTGTTCGGCGCCCCCATGGTCTTGAACCCCATCTTCTTTGTCCCCTTTGTCTTTGCCCCCATCTGCAACATCTGGGCTCTTAAGATCTTTGTCGACATCATCGGTATGGACGGATTCCTCTACACGCTCCCTTGGACGGTCCCCGGCCCCGTTGGCATCATCATGGGTCTTGGCTTCCAGCCCCTCGCGTTTGTCTTCCTTGCCGCCGTACTCGCCCTCGATTTCTTGGTCTACTACCCCTTCTTCAAGGTTTACGATCGCGAGAAGTGTGCGGAAGAGGCCGCTATGCTCGAGGAAGAGCTCGCTGCAAAGGCGGCCGCCAAGGGCGACGCCATGGCTGCAGCCTTCCAGGGCAAAATCAACGCCTCTTCAGTCGCGGACGATGAATCCAAGACCAAGACCGCAAACACCGCCAACTCCGATTGCCTTGCAAAGCTCAACGGTCACCGCGTGCTGGTGCTCTGCCAAGGTGGCGGCACCTCCGGCCTGCTGGCAAACGCCCTCGCCAAGGCGGCCAAAGAGCACGGCATCGACCTTGAGACCGGCGCAGACGCCTACGGAAACCACATCGACATGATGAAAGACTTCGACCTGGTTATCCTCGCCCCGCAAGCAGCCTCCTACTTTGATGACCTTAAAGCAGACTGCGAGCGCATGGGCATCGCATGCTGCGTCACCCGCGGCAAGCAGTACATCGACCTCACCCGCGATGGAGAAGCTTCCCTGCGTTTTGTTGCCGAACAGCTCAACTTGTAGCCAAAACTTCGCGTGAAACGCATAGCCCAGCCGTCGTCCCCTTCAATCGACGGCTGGGCGTCCCTATTCATCCACCGGGCAATTCGCCCAATCAAACAGCACATCGAGCATTAACAAGGACCGTATCATGAGCTCTAATCAGTTCCCTGCCAATTTTGTATTCGGAGGCGCCACAGCAGCCTATCAGGTTGAAGGCGAAACCCAAACGCATGGAAAAGGAAAAGTCGCTTGGGATGATTTCCTCAAGGACCAAGGTCGATTCTCCCCCGACCCCGCAAGCGACTTCTACAACCAATACCCGCGCGATCTTGAACTTTGCGAGCGCTTTGGCATGAACGGCATCCGCCTGTCCATCGCTTGGAGCCGCATCTTCCCCTCGGGAACCGGCAAGGTCAACCCCGAGGGTATCCAGTACTACCACGACCTCTTCAAGTGCTGCCGCGCGCACGGCGTTGAACCCTACGTCACGCTTCACCACTTCGACACGCCCCTCGCCCTGTTTGAAAAAGGCGATTTCCTCAACCGTGAAACCATAGACGCATTTGTCGACTACGCTACGTTCTGCTTTAAAGAGTTTGCCGACGACGTCACCTATTGGTTCACGTTCAATGAAATTTGGGCAGACGCCACCAACACCTTCATCGAGGGAACTTTCCCCGGCGGTGAAAAAGCTAACCTGGCAAAGTGCTTCCAGTGCGAGCACAACATGATGCTCGCCCATGCCCGAGCCGTCCTCGCCTTCAAGCACGGTGGGTTCTCCGGCAAGATCGGCGTTATCCAGTCGCTTGAGTACAAGTATCCTTTGGACGAGAATTCTGCCGCAGACATCAACGCCGCTAAAAACGAAGACGTACTGCAAAACCAATTCCTTCTCGACGCCACGTTTAGAGGCGACTACGCCGCGGACACGCTCGAGGTTGCCAACCGCCTCGCTGCGGTTTCCGGCGGCAGCATCGAGATTCGCGAAGACGATCTTGCCATTATGCGCGAAGCCGCAGCGCTCAACGACTACTTGGGAGTCAACTATTACCAAAGCCGCTTCCTGCGCGCCTACGAAGGTGAAAATGACCTGCATCACAACGGCACGGGAGAAAAGGGAACGGACCGCTTCCGCCTAGCAGGCGTTGGCGAGCGCGTAAACAAGCCCGGAATCCCCACCACGGATTGGGACTGGATCATCTACCCAGAAGGCCTCTTTGACCTCCTTGTCCGTATTCGCCTGCAGTACCCCAACTACAAGGAGATCTTTATCACCGAGAACGGTATGGGCTACAAAGACCCCTTCGTTGACGGCTTTGTGGACGATGCCCCCCGCATCGACTACGTCGAGAAGCATCTCGCCGCCGTGCTGCGAGCCATCGAGGCGGGCGTCAACGTAGGCGGCTACTTTATGTGGAGCCTGCAGGACCAGTTCAGCTGGACCAACGGCTACAACAAGCGCTACGGATTCTTCTACGTGGATTACGAGACCCAGGAGCGCACGCCTAAAGCCAGCGCCTACTGGTTTAAGCGCGTTGCACAGACCCACTGTCTGTAAACCCATCTTTCACCACGCAGCAGCATCGTCCGCACCTGCCGTCGCACCGCTAGTCGCACCGCTAGCCGCAGCCACACCCACGCACAAGCCCTGTTCCAGACCAAGCCATCTGGACCAGGGCTTTTTCAGTACGGCGCGGCGCCGCAAAAAAACCTAGCGGGCGTCCGTCACGGTGCCGCGCTCGACCAGCTCGCCCGGCAGGCGCACCGCCTCGACCTTTGATTCTCCCGATAGCTGGGCGAAGAAGTAGTCAAATGTCTTGCGGCCGCGCTCGCGCATGTCGAAGCGCACCGTAGTCAGGTCATTGTGGGGCACCATACCCTGCATGGAATCGTCCACGCCTATGACGCTCACGTCTTCCGGCACGCGCCTGCCGTGGGCGCGCAACGCCATGATGGCGCCCATAGCCATTTGATCGTTGGCCGCGTACAGCGCCGTCATCTCAGCGTCTTGGACGAGCTTCTCGCCAAGCTCGTAGCCGCTATCCGCGGTCCAGTCCCCGTGTAGGGGCTCAACAACTTCGAGCCCCGCGTGCTCCAGCGAGTCTTGCCAACCGCGCGTCCTGAAATCCGCCGTGATCGAGTCTTTGGGACCGGCCAGGTGCCTGATCTGCGTATGGCCGCGCGAGCGAAGGTGGTCGACCACAAGCTGCGAGCAACCGTATTGATCGGAATCGATAGTGGTGCAGCGCGGGTGCTCCTTCATGGAGATGATGATGGTGGGCAGGCCGTTGAGCGGCTCGAACTCGTCAAAATCCTCGATGGTTCTGTTGGTGTTGAACACCATGCCGTCCACGGGGAGCTCCGCCAGACGACGCGCGGTGTCCCGCAGGCGCACGGACTCGCTCTCATCAAACTCGATCAAGGTGACGGCGTAACCGTACTCGCGGGCGGCGGACATAAGCCCCTCCAGCGTAGCGACGTTACCCGTATGGGTGATATCGAACATGCACAGGCCAATGCAGCCGTACTTGCCGCCGCGCAGCGACCTGCCGGCAAAGCTGGGGTAGAAGCCAAGCTGGTCCATGGCGTCCATAACGCGCTTTCGAGTCTCCTCGACCACGCACGCCTGCCCGTTGACCACGCGCGACACCGTCTGCCGGGAGACGCCGGCGAGCTTAGCGACGTCTGCCATGGACACCGCCCTGCCAGGCTTGTGAACCGCGGAATCTGCCGCCATCTTGTTATCCCGTTCCATCCAACGGCTCCCCTCGCATTGCGCATGCTCTCAGATTGATGCTCAAACTGCTGTTTAAACTGCTGCTCTGGTAAATGTAGCATCAACTGAGCGCAAGCTGAAGAGCACGTGCCCATTGGACGAGGATAATCGTCTTTTCCGCGCGCCCCTGCCTGCATCTATCCCGCCGCTTGCCGCCGATAATCGACCGCTCGCATCCCTTTACCCCCAACACCCCTTGCACCGCCATCAACTCATGTTAACGTGCTCATTGTAGAAATGAGCACGTGCTCATAGCGAGTAACATCCGGGCAAAACATACTCGTAAACAGCACAAGCTCGCCTTGGCAGCCATCTTTACCAGCGCGTTTAGTGGCTGCAAAAGCAAACCCATGCAAACGGAGGGTCCATGGAAAAGCTCATAGCGCTCATCGAGAAAGGCAAGCCTTTCTTCAACGCCATCGCGCGCAACAAGTACCTCAAGGCAATTCGCGACGGCTTCATCTCCGTCATGCCCATCATCATCGTCTCCAGCATCTTCCTTTTGGTCAGCGCCGTCCCCAATGTCTGGGGCTTCTACTGGCCGGCAGAGATCAACGACGTTCTCATGAAGGCCTACAACTACTCCATGGGCATCGTCGGCATCTGCGCAGCGGCCACCACGGCCAAGCACTTCTGCGATGCGCAGAACCGCGACCTGCCCAAGAACAACCAGATCAACTTCATCTCGGTCATGATCGCATCGCTCATCGGTTTTCTGCTGCTCTCCAGCGACGCCATCAGCTTCACGGATAACGGCGTCTCCATCTCCGGCCTCGCCAACGGCTACATGGGATCCAAGGGCCTGCTAACCGCCTTTATATGCGCGTTCGCCACCGGCATCATCTACAAGTTCTTTATCAAGCGCAACATCACCATCAAGATGCCCGAACAGGTGCCGCCCAATATCTCCCAGACCTTCAAGGACATCATCCCCTTTGGCGTCTGCCTGGTCTTCTTCTGGGGCTTTGACTTTGCGTTCCGCAACATCTTTGGCTTCTGCTTCGCCCAAGGCGTTATCCAGGTGTTCCAGCCGCTTTTCTCCGCAGCAGACGGCTATCTGGGCCTCGCCATCATCTACGGCGCTATGTCGCTCTTCTGGTTTGTAGGCGTCCACGGCCCCTCCATCGTCGAGCCCGCCATCTCCGCCGCCCTCATCTCCAACCTCGAGCTCAACATGGCCATGTACCAGGCCGGTGAGCACGCAACCGCCGTCCTCACCAAGCCGCTTCAGGATTTCGTCGTCGCCATGGGCGGCACCGGCGCCACGTTGGTGATCTGCTTCATGTTCGCCTTCCTCGCCAAGTCCAAAGAGATGCGCGCCGTGGGCCGCGCCTCAGCCGTGCCGGTTTGCTTTGGCGTCAACGAGCCGTTCCTCTTCGGCGCTCCCATGGTCTTGAACCCCATCTTCTTCATCCCGTTCATCTTCGCGCCCATCGCCAATATCTGGATTACCAAGTTCTTCATCGACGTCTTGGGTATGAACGGCTTCATGTTCAGCCTTCCCTGGACCACCCCCGCACCCGTTGGCATCGCCATGGGTCTGGGACTTCAGCCCCTTGCGTTCCTGCTCATCCCCGCCCTGCTGATTGTCGATTTCCTCATCTATTTCCCCTTCTTCAAGGTATACGACCGCGAGAAATGCGCCGAAGAGGCAGCCGCGGACCAGGCGGAGGTCGCCCAGCGCGCCGCCCAGAAGCAAGCAGCCATGAACGCGGCGTTCCAAGGCAAGGCGGATACGGCAAGCGTCGCTACCGGAGCCGTCGCCCAGGCTGCCGCGAGCATGGCAGCGGAGAAAAAGCGCGCCGCCGGCCAGTCTATGGACGAGGAATCCACGAATAACGCCGCCCCTGCCGTATCCCCCGCTGCATCTGATGACGCAGCCTCCAGTGCCTCGTCCAGCACCATCGCCGCGGCGGGCGACCCCTATGCAGCGCTCAACGGCCGTCGCGTCCTGGTCTTGTGCCAGGGAGGCGGCACCTCCGGCCTGCTCGCCAACGCGCTGGCCAAAGCCGCCCGCGAGCACGGCATCGACCTTGAGACCGCAGCAGATGCCTACGGCAGCCACATCGAAATCATGGCCGACTTCGACCTGGTTATCTTGGCACCCCAAGCGGCGTCATACTTCGACGACCTCAAGGCCGACGGCGAGCGTATGGGCGTCGCCTGCTGCGTCACCCGCGGCAAGCAGTACATCGACCTCACCCGCGACGGCGAGGCATCGCTGGCATTCGTAGCCCAGCAACTGGGCATCTAGATCCCTACGCGCGCGACAGCACGCTCGAATAGAGCCCCCCATTCCCGCGGTCCGGGAGCAGCACGCTCCGGCGCCTTCTCCCGGACCGCCCCCAACCCCTTTCAGCCCTAACAGTCCTTCAAACAAGATTGGATTCGCCATGAGCCCCATCTTTTCCGCCGATACCCCCCAGCGCTTTCCGGACAACTTTGTTTTTGGTGGCGCCACCGCCGCCTACCAGGTAGAAGGCGCCTGCCAGACCCATGGCAAGGGCAAGGTCGCATGGGACGACTACCTCGCCCAGCAAGGCCGCTTTTCGCCCGAGCCCGCCTGCGACTTCTACAACCGCTACGATAGCGACCTCGAGCTGTGCGAGCGCTTTGGCATGAACGGCATCCGCGTGTCGATCGCCTGGAGCCGCATCTTTCCCAATGGCGGCGTGGGCGAGCCCAACGCTGAAGGCGTAGCCTTCTACCACAACCTTTTCGCCAGCTGCCGCGCCCACGGAGTCGAGCCATATGTGACCCTGCACCACTTCGACTCCCCCGCCGCGCTCTACGCCAACGGCGACTTCCTCAACCGCGACACCATCGACGCCTTTGAGGCGTACGCCCGCTTCTGCTTTGACGAATACCCCGAGGTAACCCGCTGGTTCACGTTCAACGAGATCGCGGCGGCCACGCTCAACCGCTACGTCGAGGGCACCTGGCCGCAGGGCAAGAAGGGCTGCCTGCACGAGTGCCTGCAGGCCCAGCACAACATGATGCTCGCCCACGCCCGCGCCGTCTTGGCCTACAAGCAGGGCGGCTATCCCGGAACAATCGGCGTCATCCACGCATTGGAATACAAATACCCCTATGACCCCGCCTGCCCCGGCGATATCCAGGCAGCTAAAAACGACGACGTTTTGCAAAACCGCCTGCTGCTCGACGCCACCTTCCGCGGCGACTACGCCCCCGATACGCTCCAGATCATCGAGCATCTCTGCCAAGCGAGCAACGGCTCCGTTGAGTTTTTGGACGATGACCTCTCGATCATGCGCCGCGCCGCGCAGCTCAACGACTGCCTGGGCATCAACTATTACCAGAGCCGTTTTCTCAAGGCGTTCGACGGTGAGACCGACCTTCATCACAACGGCACGGGCGACAAGGGCACCGGCCGCTGGCGCGTGGCGGGCGTGGGCGAGCGCGCCGTACGCCCCGGCGTTCCCACCACGGACTGGGATTGGATCATCTATCCCAAGGGCCTGTTCGACCTTATGATGGATATTTCGCTGCGCTATCCCAATTACAAGCAGCTGTTTATTACGGAAAACGGCATGGGTCGCAAAGACCAGCTTGTCGATGGCACCGTGGACGATTCCGAGCGCATCGCATACGTCGAAGACCACCTGCGCTGGATCGTTAAGGCCATCGAATGCGGCGTCGACGTTGGCGGCTACTTTATGTGGAGCCTGCAGGACCAGTTCAGCTGGACCAACGGCTATAACAAGCGCTACGGCTTCTTCTACGTTGACTTTGAAACCCAGCGGCGCACGCCCAAGGCCAGCGCGTACTGGTTCAAACGCGTCGCCCAGACCCGCTGCCTGTAAGCATCGCATCACCTACTAGCACCGCATATCATCAAACGCATGCGCCCCCTGTCAGCACCGCAGCTGCAGGGGGCGCATTGGTTTTTACCGGTATCCACCGGCGTAGATCCTCGTCCTTCATATCAAAAAGGAGGGAAGCCCCGCAGGACTCCCCTCCCCTTGTAACAAGCTGTCAGCATTCGCAGGCAAAAGCCTAGAGCTCAGTCACCTCGACGGCGTTGTAGACCTCATCCCAACGGTCGATTACCAAATGACCGGTCTGCGGATCCATGGCGTTGAGCTTACCGCAGGTGTTGCCGGTCCTCAAAACCGTGGCAGCATCGGCGCCCGCGGCGATGGCGTGAGCGAAGCCCGCGATGGTGGAGTCACCGGAGCCGGTCGCGTTGACCGCAGGGATGGGCGGGGTGACGGCGCGGTAGATCTTACCACCGTTGAAACCAAAGGAGCCGGCGGCGCCCATGGATACAACAACCCAGGGAATGCCCTGGAAACGCTCGTCCGTCTGCAGGGCGGCGGCAAGGTCGGACACCTGGTCCGGTGTATAGCTGGTACCCAGAAGCGCGTTGATCTCGGTGAGGTTGGGCTTTACCAAGGTGGGCGTGCTATCGGCTTCAAGCGCGGCGTTGAGGGACGCGCCGGAGGTGTCCAACAAAACGGGAACGCCAGCCTTGTTGCACTGGTCGACGAGCTTGACATAGTAGTCCGCGGGAACGCCCTTGGGCAGGCTGCCGGAGATGGTTACGCAGTCAGCCTTCTCGACCAGCTCGGCGAACTTTGCGGTGAACGCGGCCAGCTCCTCCTCGGAGACCGCCGGGCCGCTCTCGAGCAGCTCGGTCTGGTTGCCCTCGTGCAGGATGTTCAGGCAGATGCGGGTCTCGCCTGCGATGGGGGTAAAATCATGCTTGATGCCGTCTGCATCCATGAGCTCGCCCATGTAAGCGCCCATGTGGCCGCCCATAAGACCGGTAGCGATCACGTCGTCGCCCAGCTGGCACAGAACGCGGGAGACGTTGAGGCCCTTGCCGCCGGCGGTCTTCTTGGGAACCACGCGATTGACGTCATCGATGATGAGGTGGTCCAGATGATACGCGGTATCGATCGCGGGGTTCATAGTTACGGTAAGAATCATTGCTGGTTCCTTTCGATGGAATCAAGCGGCGCTGTTTTCAGGCCGCGGTGACCTCTCGACTCGCAGGTCGATATCGCTAATTAGAAGACCTCCACGGTGAAGCCGCGAACCACGGTCTCGCCGGGCTTGGCGACCAGGCAACCGCGCTTGCTCTCAAACACATCGTCCTCATCAGAGCAGGTGGACAAACCACCCCAGGGCTCGATAGCGACAAAGTCGCCTTCCGGCTTGCTCCAAACAATCAGGTAGGGCATATCCGGGAAGCTCACGCGAACGCCTTTTTCCTCGTCCTTTTTAACAAGCTCGACAACATGGCTGTTAAGAACGTCGAAGATGGTCTCGGCGAAGTCGAACAGCTCGTGCGTCAGAGGCAGCTCGCGTCCAACCATGGGGTTGTCGACGCGATTCTCGACATCGATCAAGCCGGTAGAGGGCACCGCGCAGCAAAGCTTCTCGGCCTCATCGGCCTCGAACCGCAGCTTGTAATCGCAGTACTGCTCGCCCTCGTCCAACGGGCAGGCGAAGCCGGGATGGCCGCCGATGAAGAACGGCATGTCCTCATCGCCCTTGTTGGTCACCTCGTACGACACGGCAAGCTTGGCGCCGTCGATGGCGTAACGGGCGACAAGCTCAAAATCAAAGGGATACTGCTCGAGCAGCCCCGGCGAGCTCTTGAGCTTAAAGGCGGCAGAGACATCATCGCCATCGACGAACTCGAACTCCTGCTTGCGGGCAAAACCGTGGCGAGCCAGTTCGATCTCCTTGCCGGACGCGGTCACGGCGTGGTTGTCGCGCAAACCGCCGCAGATGGGGAAGCAGATGGGTGCCTGCCCGCTCCATACGGCAGGATCGCCCTGCCACAGATACTCCCGACCGTTGGCGGCAATAGAGGTAAAGGAACCGCCCTCGCTGGTAAGGGCAACGCTAATCTGGTCGTTCTTAAGAATGTGCTCCAAAACTCAACTCTCCTTAGATGTTGTCTACGCCTTGTAGACGCTCTCGCCGCCCAGATAGGTCTCTACCAGGGTGAGGTCGGAGTTCAGGACAACAAAGTCGGCGTGGCGGCCGGGACGAATGGAGCCGCAAGCGTCAGCGATGTCGTTGGCCTCGGCAGGAGCCTGAGTAGCCATGTAGATCGCCTCTGCCTTGGTGGCGATGCCCCAATCCACAACGTTCTTGACGGCGTCCTTCATGTTGAGGATGGAGCCGGCGAGAGAGCCGCCGTCCTTCAGGCGAGCGGTGCCACCGGCGACCACGACGGGCAGCTCGCCCAGGAAGTAATCGCCATCGGGCATGCCGCCGGCGCACATGCAGTCGGTGATCAGGGCGACGTGCTCGTGACCCTTAGCGTACATGACGATGCCAGCGGAGATGGGGTTGACGTGATGACCGTCGCAGATGAGCTCCGAGAAGGACTTGTCCTGGCTGGACAGCGCAGCACCCACCATGCCGGGCTCGCGATGATGCAGGCCGCTCATACCGTTGTAGGTGTGGACAAAGACCTTGGCACCGGCATCGAGACAAGCCTGGGCCTGCTCGCAAGTTGCCGCGGAGTGACCGAGGGCGACCACGACGCCGGAGGCGACAGCATCTGCGGTGAACTCGACGGCGCCCTCATACTCGGGAGCGACGGCGATCTTCTTTACCAGGCCGTGGGCGGCCTTCTGCCAGGCATTCAGCTTCTCCATAGTGGGAGCGGACAGGTAAGCGGGGTTCTGGGCGCCCTTGTACTTCTCAGTAAAGAAGGGGCCCTCGAGGAAGATGCCCTGGATGCGTGCGTGCGGCTGGTCGTCGCCGGCCTCGACGTACTCGGCGACGCTGGCGCAGGCGTTCTCAAGCTGCTCGGTGCTCGCGGTGAGCGTGGTGGGCAGATAGCTGGTGACGCCGTTGCGCAGGATGCCGCGAGAAACGGCGGCGACGCTCTCGGCCTTGCAATCCATGATGTCATGGTTATCGAAACCGTGGATATGCGTATCGACAAATCCAGGGGCGATCTCGTACCCGGAGTAGTCCAGAACCTCGCAGTCCGGAGTCTCGGTCACGTGCTCGCCAAAAACGCCGTCCTCAACCATGAGGTAGCCACCGCGGGCTACGCGGGTGGGAAGATAGAAGGCGTCTGCCTTGATTGCATAGGTGCTCATTCTTGTCTCCTAACACACGTAAGATGAGCGTATATCTGCAGCTATACCCCAGTTTGCCTGAAAGGTATGGGCGGCAGCGGATTAACCTAAAAAGAGCGCCCGCCCGTCCTGATGACTGGGCGGGCGCAGATTCATTACCGCATCATGCGGTCGCGCACGTAGTGCTCCAAACCTCAAAGAAAGGTTAAGCTTGCGTGATCGATAGCGCTTAGGCCTCGAAGGGGTGGATGGTGACGCCCTTGACCACGCGGTTAACGGTGCCGGTGGGAGACGGGGTGTCGGGGGTGTTGCCAACGCGGACGGAGTTCAGCAGAGAGATCACCTGGGCGAACATGACAAAGGGAAGCGCCAGGTAGCCTTCGGGCAGAGCCTCGCGACCGGCGACGGTGAAGGACTCGCCCTCGAAAGCAGGGGTGAGGTCCTGCTGGATGGCGACGGTCTTCTGGGCGATCTCGTCACCGTTGATCTCGTTCAGGATATCGAGGTCGTACTGACGGGTGTACTCGTCGTTGTTCATGAAGACGAAGACCAGGGTCTTGTCATCGACAAAGGACTTGGGTCCGTGGCGATAGCCCATGCAGGAATCCCAAGAGGTTGCGACCAGGCCGTGAGCGAGCTCGAGAATCTTGAGCTGGGACTCCTGAGCCAGGCCAACGAAGGAGCCGGAGCCAAGGTAGGTAACGCGGTTGAAATCGCCGGCCAGCATGGAGGCGATCTCCTCCTCGCGAGCAACGACCTCCTCGCCCATCTCGGCAGCCTGCTTGACCCAGGCCTCCTTGGTAGCGAGATCGGCGGAATCGAAAATCAGGGTGGAGAGCAGCGTCATGCAGCTGTAGGAGCCGGTCATGGCGAAGCCCTTGTCATTGGCGCGTGGGATCAGCAGGGTCAGGGCATCGGGGTCGTCAGCGGACTGAACGGCGAGCTTGCCCTCGGGAGCGCAGGTGATATTGAGGAACTTGATGTTCTTCACGAACTTGCGGGCAACCTCGACGGCCGCAAGGGACTCGGGGCTGTTGCCGGAGCGGGCGAAGGAGACCAGCAGGGTGGGATCCTCGGCACGCAGGAAGTCGCGGGGAGCCGAAACGATATCGGTGGTCGCGATGGGCTTGAAATCATAGAGGTTGGTATCGCCAGCGTGACGAAGGTAGGGAGCGCAGGTATCGCCGACGTAGTCAGAAGTGCCGGCACCGGTGAAGATGACGGACAAGCGGCCCTCGCCCATGGCGCGAGCGTCGGCAAGCAGGGCGTCGATAGCGTCCCTGTTGTCCTTGTAGATGTTGAGGGTGTCCAGCCACAGCTCGGGCTGCTGCTTGATCTCGCCGGTGGTGATATCGGCACCAAGGGCTTTCAGGCTCTCAATATCCTTCTCGAACATTAACAATACCTCTCTTTCCTAGAAGGCTCACTACCTTGTAGTATATGCTTTATATGGTTTGCTGGTTGTAACCAGTTAACCAAAAAATAAACCTAACGAAACCGCCATATATCTAGTCATTCCTATGATGGAAGACCTTGTATTTGAATTGATCCGCTCGAGCAACGGAAAGCGTGTATTCCACAATCTCGTTGCTGACGTTATACGTGGTGCGGACAAGATCCAGCACCGGTGCACCCTCGCTAATATCCAGTAAACGAGCGTCCGCGGGACGGGCGATGCTTGCGAAGAACTCCTCCTCTGCCACGCGGATCTTCTCGCGAAAATCCTGCTCGATAACATCGTAGAGGGGCTTCTTCTCAAGCATGGGGCGCTTGAGGGAGAGAAACTTCCTAACCGGAAGATAAGAGCGCTCGATCATCATGGGCATACCGTCCGCCGAGCGAAGACGCTTGAGTTTGAAAAGCTTCTCGCCGATGCGGGTGCCCATATGCTCGGCGAGGTTTTTATCAGCCTCGAACTCGCAGAACTCCAAGATGGTGGTCTCGGGAACGCGCCCGAGTTCACGCATCTGCTCCGTAAAGCTATAGGACTGCATGAGGTTGGTGGTCTGCGCAGAGCGGTCGGCGACGAACGTGCCGCGCCCGTGCTGGCGAATCACCAGGCCAAGGCGCTCGAGCTCTTGAAGAGCCAAGCGCACCGTAGTACGGGAAAGACCATAGCGCTCAGACAGCTCGCGCTCGGATGGCATAAGATCGCCGGGACGATACTCGTGGTCAATCTTCTCGGACAAAATGTCAACTAGCTGATCGTACAAAGGCTGCTTGCGCGCGCCGATTGCCATGAGTTTTCGCCTCCTTTTCCAGTAATCGTTCCCGCAGGGGGATAAAAAGGCCGTAACCCGATACGTACGAGTTACGGCCTACATACACACACATGTAGTAAGGGGCGGTGCGCCCACATCTCTATGAGCGCACCGGGCCATAGAGCCTTACCAGATGCTAGGCCACAGGCCGAAGGGGCCAGCGCCAAGCAGACCGATGATGAGCAGCAGGACGATGCCCTTGATCGGCGTGAAGTTGTGCTTAGCGAACAGGAAGTAAAGCATAAGCACGAGAGCCAGCGGAACCAGCTTGGGGAGAACCGTGTCGAGGGTGGAAGCCACGGAGTAGCTAACCTCGGTCTCGGTGACGGTGCCGTAGGTAACGGAGCTCATGCCGTTGCCCAGGTCGACAACGCCGCAATCAACAGCGTTGCCATCGGCGTCAGCAGCCTTCAGGGGGTTGCCGTCGACGTCGGTGAGAGCCATGGTGCCGGGCTCAGCGGTCTCGGTGTCGATGCCCTCGAGGCCGGCGAAGTTCTCAGCATCCTCGTTGGACACGATCACGGTGTTGGCAGCGAGGCCACGGGTGGTGCCGTTGGGGATGGTGAGGTTGATCTGGGTGCCACCCATGGTGACGGTCAGAGCGCCGACGACGAAAACGCCGAGGATGGAAGCAGCGCGGGTGAACGCCTGCATGTTGGCGGTCAGAGCATCGATAGCGCCGGTACCAACCTTATAAGCCCACTTCATGAGGCCGAAGCGGCAAGCAGCCTGGGCCAGGTTGAAGATGAGAAGGAAGATGAACGGAGCCGCGATGTTGCCCTCGATAGCCATGTTCGAGGTGATGCCGGCGGTGATGGGCACGAGCGTCAGCCAGAACAGGGCGTCGCCGATGCCGCCCAGAGGCGAAGCAGCGGAGATGCGGACGGCGCGGATGGTCTGGGTATCAAGCTTGTTCTGCTCGAGGGAGAGAACGATACCCATAACGAAGGTGACCAGGAACGGGTGCGTGTTGATGAAGTCCAGGTTGTGGTACATCGACGCAGCGAGGTCGTTCTTGTTGGTGTGAACCTTCTCGAGGCCGGGGATCATAGCGAACAGCCAGCCACCGGACTGCATGGTCTCATAGTTGAACGAGGACTGCAGCCAGTAGGAACGAAGAGCCATGCGGTTCAGCGTCTTCGAATCAACCTGCGGAGCGGGAGTAAGATCCTCATACTGTGCAGGTACAACAAACTCATTAGATGCCATCGCTCATGTCACCTCCGTCAAAAGCAGCGCCCTTGAGCTCGGTCTGCTGCTGGAAGTCCCAGAAAGCGATGCCGAAGCCGATAAAGGTCAGGATAAGCAGGGCAGGGCCGGCGATAGCCGGGATGTTGACCGCGATGAGGGCGAGGCCAAAGCCCATGAAGAAGAAGCCCCACATGTCGCGGTTCATCATAATCTTCAGCAGGATTGCGAAGCCGACGAACTTCATCATGCCGCCACCAGCGGAAAGGCCGGTGTTGACCCACTCGGGGATTGCCTCGACAACAGCGTTGCCGAAGGCCTGGCCACCGATGAAGAACAGGGTGACGATAGCGGCGAAGATGAGGCCGAGGATGCACTCGGAGATGACGGTCAGGCGGGTGATCGCCTTGGTGTCAGCCTTGACGGCAGCAGCGCGGAAGGACTCAAGCATGGGAGCACGAAGCGTGAAGAACAGGGTCACGCCGTACTGACCGAGGAGCGCGAACGGGATAGCAGCAGCAACTGCAACGTTAACGTCCATGTTGAGAGAGCAAGCGAAGACAGCAGCCATGATGCCACCGATGACGGCGTTAGGCGGCTGAGCACCACCAATCGGCATGTTACCGATGGTCATCAGCTGGTAGGTACCGCCGACGACAAGACCGGTCTGCACGTCGCCGAGGATTGCGCCAACGATAGCGCCGGTGACGATGGGCTGGTACAGGGACTCGAGGAAGTCGAACTGGTCGATAGCCGCGATAAACGTGACCACGAAGATAAGTGCGACCTGAACAAACGAGACGTCCATCTTATGCTCCTCCTTTCAAAATTCTTTTGCAAAGAAAACTAACGATTGTGCGGAAGACTGTTAAGCCTTACGCGGCGGATACTAACGAGCGGTTACGAGAACAGCTTGTTGATATCCTCGACCGGCGTGCTCGGAACACGCCTGATCTCAAGCTCCACCCCCAGTTCCTGAAGCTCCTTGAAAGCAGCTACATCGGCGTCGTCGACGGCCACAGAGGTGGCTACCTGCCGCTTTCCTTCCGACATGTGCATGTTGCCGATGTTGACCTTACGTATAGGCACTCCGCCCTTGACGAGCGTAAGCACGTCCTGCGGAGTTTCGGCCACGATAAAGATCTTCTGCTTGGGCGACGCCTTCGCGATGATGTCGATGGTGTGCTGCAGCGAGAAGAAACGGGTGGCGACGCCGGCCGGGGCCGCCATCTTCATGAGGTTCTGACGCATGGGGTTGCCGGAAACCTCGTCGTTGGCGACGAGGATGAGGTTGGAACCCAGGGTGGAGTTCCACTGGGTCGCAACCTGACCATGAATCAGGCGGTTATCGATACGGGTGAGAAGAATGTTGGGCTCTGCCATGGTGATCCGTTCCTTTCGTGTACGCGATCTGGCTTATTACATCCAAAGGGTTGATGCTTTATCCCTTGAGGTGTCTTACTTGCTGATCTCCTGGATTGCATAACGAGAGACGTCGAGGATTGCGCCTGAGCGAACCTTTATCTCGACCTTATCGCCATTGACGCTCTTAACGGTTCCAAAGATGCCGCCGGCAAACATTACTTCCTGGCCGGGGGCAAGTTCGGTGTGGATCTGCTCGAAGTACTTGCTCTTCTTCTTGATGTTGGCCTTGGACCAGAAGTAGTAGACCAGGCCCATGACTGCGAGAAGAATGATCAGGGCGACGGAGGAAGCAAGGACGTTCGCTCCAAAGTCGGCCATTAGATGCCGTCCTCGTCGAGCTCGTCAGCGTCGTCGCCGCCCATGACGGAGGCGAGGGACTGACGGGTGACGGCGGCCTGGCCAACGGTGACGGCCTGCTCGGCAAGAGCGGTCACGTCGGTGGCGCCGTTGCGAGCGAACAGGAGCTCGATGATCATCGGCAGGTTGGTACCGGTGATGATCTCGAGCTTATCGACGTCGTTAGCGATCATCATCGACTGGTTAAACGGGGTGCCGCCAAGAAGGTCGACGAAGACGATAACGCCCTCCTCGCACTCGGCACGCATGGAGGTGATGGCGGAACGAAGATCATCTCCATAGGTAGCAGCCTCAGAGCCCTCAAAGGGAACGATCTGGAATGCGGGCTGGTCGCCGGCAACCATATCGAGGGCGCTCTTAAGGCCGCAGGAGAACTCTCCGTGACCCGTCAGGATAAATCCGATCATCCACCGACTCCTTTTCAATGTGTACGCTAAGATGCGCAACTGGTTGTAACCACGCGATAAGTGGTGCCTATATTAGCACCGGTCAACCATTCGTCAATTTGCATAGGCTCCGTGAACGGTCTCACACCGTTTGTTGGCGATTTTCTACCGTTTACAGTAATAGCACACCCGCTTACCTGCCTATTTTTATTGATTGGGAACACCTGTTTTAATTTCCACCCATCTACAGGGTATTAAAACGAACATATCGTCGCATGATATGCTCTACATCAATCCCGCTGGTCAGTTGTGGAGAGCGGTTCATTTCTATGAACTGGTATGAACAGGATTGTGAATTTCAATATTTTACCAACGATTCCGTGAACGGTGTTCATATACCGCTCACCGACGTTCAACGGTCATTTTTCATCCCAATTTGACTTAGAAATTGCCATTCCCTACCGATCAGATTTCTCAGTCGCCTTCGTATCTCCTAGAGAGCAGATCGCTTCTGGCCCACTTTGCCTCTTCCGTGATGCTCCCAGTGGATTCGCTAGAAAACAAAACAGGCCGAAGACATCCGCCTTCGACCTGTTGAGTTCAATGGAGCCAGCAACCAGGCTTGAACTGGTGACCCCCGCTTTACGAGAGCGGTGCTCTACCAACTGAGCTATGCTGGCACGCATATGCGGCGCTAACGCCGACGAATGGATATATTACGTGCAAAACAACCTTCGCGCAAGGTTTGCGGACGTCTTTTTCTTCAATCCACACTTTTGCGCACGGGCCTTACGCCTAAAGACCGCCGAGCCTATGCAGAACGCCCAGCAGTACGCCCGTGGTGTCATCGGCCGCCGCGTTACCGGCAGCGAGTTCCGCCTCATGGCTGTTGTCCGCCGCGCCCGCCTTGTTGGTCACAAGGGTCAAGCCCAGCACCTGCATCTTAAGCGCACGCGCCATGATGGCCTCGCACACCGTGGAGCAGCCAACGTAATCCGCGCCAAGGATACCCAGCGCCTTTACCTCGGCATCCGTCTCGAACGAAGGGCCGAGCATACCAACATACGTGCCCTCCGAGCACTCGACGCCCACTTCTGCGGCCGCCTCGCGGGCAAACGTGGTCAGATAGTTAGAATACGCCCCGGTCATGGGTACAAACGGCGTGTCGAACAAGGAGTGCGCAGCACCTTCGGGAGTAGAAAGCGGATTGTGCCCGGTAAGGTTCATCTGGTCTGTAATAAGGCCAAAGGTACCCGGCTTTGCATCGCGCACCGCGCCGGAAGCGCAGGTAAGAATGATGTCGCGGCAACCCAGACGATGGGCATGACGCACCAGCGACGTTACCTGAAGCGCGTTATATCCCTGGTACAAGTGCACGCGGCCGGGGTACACAACCACCGGAACACCGTCGATGGTACCCACCAGCACCTCGAAGCGATGACCCTCGATGGGGAGCGCCTCCTGCGGAAAGCCGTCGATATCCTCATAGGGAATGCGACGAACAACCTTCACGCGATCGGCCAGCGCGCCCAGACCGCTGCCCAGAACAATGGCGACGGGATGCTCCATGCTGGGAGCGCAGTATTCAACCAGGTCTTCCTTAGACATCGGTTCTACCTCCGATTCATCCATTCGTTATTAGTTACTCGTCGAAAAACTCGTCCGCGATAAGCTTGAAGCAGATCTTCTTTACGGGAGCGGCACCGTCGCCGGGAAACTCCAGCGTGGGCATATGGGGCTCGTTAGCTACAAAGATCGCAAAGCGGCCCTTGTCCAAATCGCCGGCGATGCCGTTCACGGCATCTACCAACTCGAAGTCATCCGCCTCGTTAAAGGGTTCCACCAGCGTGGTCTCACCCTGAGAAACTTTGAAGGACTCGCGACCCTCGACATCTATCTGCAGATCATGATAGCGGCGGTGCGTTTCGTAATGCGCTCCCTCTTCTGGACGAGTAGTGGGTGCCATAACGTTCGCGAACACCTTGTCGCCCAAAATGGCGTGGCTGCCCACATCGAGCGATGCGGGATCATTCTCCGCAAGCCAATCGATCAAAACATCCAGCGAGCGGCAGAAACCGCGATAGCGAGGCAGGTCCTCGAGAGCACCGTAGATCATCTGCTCTCCCCTTTCTTGATTGGCGGCGATAACGCACGGAGATTTTGACCGCTTATGCCGCGAACACGTTTATTCCCGCGCGCAAACAAAAACGCCGCAGCGCGCGGCTACGGCGTTAATGGTACCCGTTTGGCTGGGGTCGATGCCCCATGGATAGGTGGGCGTTAGATATACAGCCCGTAAAGCGACACGTCCGCGCTGGCGTACAGGTTGTTGACGTAAGCCCTCCAGGCGGTGCTGGCCTCCTGGCTCTTCTGGGCGTACTGCTGGTAGGCAACGTAATAAGCCGTCTGGGCATCCGCATACGTGGCGCTGTCTTTAGAGAAGGTTGTTGAGCTGCTCAAGGCGCTGTAGTAGTCGCCGTCCTCAGAAGCCCAGGTACCCTTCTCGGCATCCCATTCATCGCCGGCGAGATTGATGATGTAGTCCGCATAGTCCTTGGAAGCGGTCTCGGTGTTGCCGTCCTCGGGCTCGGTAGGCGCCTCGGGAACGGAATCGGTGGGCGCATCGGGCACAACTTCTTCTGTCAACTTCTTAAGGGTGGCGTTCTCCTTAACCACCTGCTTTGCCTGGTCTTCGCTCACGCCATACTGCGATGCGATGGTCGAATAATCAGACGTGCCCAGCTGGTCTTCGGCAAACGCGCTCATCTCGTCATCATCTACGGTAATACCGCGAGACTCCGCATCGGCGAGCAGAATCTGGTTGCGAATGTAGGCGACAACCACCTCGGCGGTGGGAACCGTGTACTTACCGTCATCATCCTTGGCGTTGTCAAGCGAGTACTGGCTCTCGATCGCCTCGCGAACGGTAAGGTTAGTGGTCTTACCGTTGTAGCTCCAACGGGCAAGCACGGAATCGAGCTGGGACTCCTCGACCGCAGAAGCGCCGGGACCCTTGCCCGCAAAGCCGCCGTTGCCAATGAAGTAGCCGCCAATACCAGCGACGATAATCAGCACAACCGCGATGGCGATGCCAATGGCGCCGTGGTTCTTAGGCAGGCGGCGCATCTTCTTGCCGCCGTTGCCGTTTCCACCGTTACCGTCTCCGCCGCCATTGCGGGTATCCTTCTTGGCAGAAGCGTCCTTCTTTCCGTGCTTCTTGGATGCCTTTTCATCCTTTTCCTTGGACGAGGAAGGCGCTGCCGCCGCGGCAGCAGCGGTCTCCACGGCATCGCCAAGCAACTCCGGGTCGGGTGCGAGCTCCGCCTCCGGGTCGGGCTTCTCCTCATTGCGAGCAGCGATGTCCTCGGCAGATTCGCCGGCAATTAGATCGTACTCGGCGCGGGGCAGGTCCTCGGGTGTATCGGAGCGCTCGATGATGTCGAAATCATCCTCAGAGCCAAGCTCTTCCTTCTTCAAGATAAGACCCATTGAAATCGGTCCTTTCAGTCGATACAAAATACGAGCCGTCTCAGGATACCCCTTGACGGCCCGTTTCTACTCTTATGTTTGGCTTAATGAACGTGCGCGAGGTGCTCGATCACCGCATCCGCATATTCCTGCGTGCCCACGGCGCCCTCGGCGCTACCGGTCAGCGCGCGACGAACATCGCCCGTCACCTGCGTACCCTCCGCCAATGTGGCGCGAACCGCATCGCGAATCGCGGTGGCGGCGGCATTCTCGCCCAGATGGTCGAGCATCATTGCCGCAGAAAGAATCTCTGCGGTGGGGTTGGCGATGTTCTTGCCGGCGATATCCGGCGCAGAACCATGAGTGGCCTCGAAGACGGCGATGTCGCGGCCGATGTTGGCGCCCGGCGCCATGCCCAAGCCGCCCACCAAACCGGCGCACAGGTCGGAAACAATGTCGCCGTACAGATTGGGCAGCACCATCACGTCGAAGTCGGCGGGGTTTTGCACCAAGCCCATGCACGTTGCATCGACGATCTTGTCGTTGAACTCGATGTCCGGGTAACGCTCGGCCACCTCGCGGGCGATGCGCAGGTACATGCCGTCACTCGCTTTCATGATGTTGGCCTTGTGCACGGCGGTCACCTTGCGGCGACCACAGCGGCGGGCGTACTCAAACGCGTACTCGACAATGCGCTGCGAACCGGTAATGGAAATCGGCTTGAGCGAAAGAGCGGAATCGGCGCGAAACGTCTTGCGGCCAGACCCCTCCACGATGCGAGAGATCTCCGCGACGCGGGGATCCCCCTCGTCAAACTCGATGCCCGCGTACAAGTCTTCGGTGTTTTCACGGACGATGACAAGGTCGACGTCCTCGTAGCGCGAGCCGTCGCCCGGCTGCGAAAGGCAGGGTCGGACGCACGAATACAGGTCGAAGTGCTTGCGCAGTGCCACGTTGACGCTGCGAAAGCCCGTTCCAACCGGCGTGGTGATGGGGCCCTTGATCGCCACCTTCGCGTCCTCGACCGCATCGAGCACGTGCTGGGGCAACGGGGTGCCATACTCCTCGATTACGCCGGCGCCGGCATCCACCGTGTTCCATTCGATCTCGACTCCCGTGGCGTCGACAACGCGACGCATCGCCGCCGTGATCTCCGGGCCAATGCCATCGCCGGGTATAAGTGCGACCTTGTGTGCCATGTAGCCTTACTCCTCGTCCTCGTCATCCGCTTTCGCTGCTGCACGCGCGCGCTTTTGGGGCTTTTCAAGCTTAAAACGCTCAAGAAGGGTTCCGTAGATCTCGGACGACCGCGCCTTAAGGTAGGCGCCCTTGCCGTTTTCGGCATCGAAGCGAATGCGGCCGGCGAGCTCGGCTGCCACCTGGGCATCGATATCGCCGCGGGCGAACTCGTACAGGCTGCCCAGCATATCGCGATACTCAAGATCGCCGTGATAGCACTGGATGGCCTCGTCGATTACGGGCCACACCTTGGTGGAGCGTGCGGGCGTTACGGCGCCCCAAGCCGCCATAAAGCGGAATGCGGACAGGCGCAACGTTGCGGAAAGCTCATCGAACAGGGCGTCCTCGGCACCGTCGTAGGCAGCGTCAAAGTCGACATCGCCGGCGGCGGGCATCAGCAGGGTAAGCGCATCGAGAATCTCCCAGCGCGTCTGGGCCTCGGGCCTGTACAGCGCGTCGATCAGCTCCTCGGCAAAGGGAACCAGCTTGGCCGCATCGCGCTCCGCGAGCAGCTTGATCACGCGCGCCGCCGTCTGGCGCTTGCGACGACTATGGCTAGAAAGGTCCTCGACCATCGCGGAAAGCGCATCGCGGCTCTCTTCGACCAATGTAAGCTGCTCCATCTCCTCGGGCGTGAGCTCATGCTCCAACGTGTCTGCCATAAAACTACCTCGAATCCTTCTTATCGCCCTCAACCGAAATAAGGTCGGGGGCCTTTTCGCCCGTCTTCTTGCGTGCACGGCGGGCATCACCGGTGCCTCGCTTTGCGGTCTCGCGATGAGAACGGTTGATATTCAGGGCGCGGTCCAGGAAGCGCCACGGACCCGTAGACTCGCCAAAAGCCATCTTCATACCCACGATGCAACCGGCCAAAAGACCGATCACCGCAGAGTACAGCAACGGTAAGGGCGAGATTATCACGGAACCCACCACGCCGATGACCACGGCGGCAATGTTCATCTTCCAGTAATCACGGGATGTCACGGCCTGATCGCCCGCCCAGCAGCCAATCTGAAAACCCAGATACACGCTGAACAGGAACAGCAGGACGGAAAGAACAATAAACGAAAAACCCGTCATGCCGCGCTACGCTCCATGGTTGCCGCAGCAGCACTCGTGGTCCTCACCATGGCCGTGGCCGCCGCAGCACTCGTGGTCCTCACCGTGATCGTGGCCGCAGCCGCACTCGTGATCGTGGCCGTGATCGTGGCCGCAACCGCAACCGCACTCCTCGTCCTCCTCATGCTGGGAGGTGTACAAAGACCAATCCAGGCCGGCGGCGACGGAATCTGCCTCCTCCTGGTACAGCAAGGTGATAGCCTGCGTGCCCAGTCGAGCACCGCCGATGGCGTCCAGCATGTCGTACAGGGTAAACGCGGTGTCGCAACCGGGCAGGGCGATTTCCTTCTCCTCGGCAACCTGCAGGGCCAAACCCAGGTCCTTCAGGAAATGCTGCACCATGAAGCCCGGCTTGTAATCGCCGTCGAGAGCCTTGGGCGCCAGCTGCTCCATAGCGCCGGACTTGCCCGTGCCGCCGCAAATCATCTGGCGGGTCTGCTCAAGGTCAAGGCCGCTCTGCTGGGCAAACGCCATGGCATCCGCCATGCCCACCATGGAAGAAGCGAGCGCCACCTGGTTAGCAAGCTTGGCAGCCTGACCCTTGCCGGCACCGCCAAAGCAGAAGATGTTGGACGAGAAGCACTCGAGAACCTCGCGGACCGGCTCGATATCCCGCTCGGTAGCGCCCACGATCAAGGTCAGCGTACCGGCAATGGCGCCGGACTCGCCGCCGGTAACCGGGCAATCAAACGCATGGCGGCCGGAAACCTCGGCAGCCTCGGCAATGTCGCGGGCAAGCTCCGGGGAGCTGGTGGTGAGGTCGATCAGGTACGCGCCAGGCTTAGAGGTGGCCAGCAGGCCGTCACCCGCCAGATAGATCTCCTCAACCTCCTGCGGGTAGCCCACCATAGTGAAGACAACGTCGGCATCCTCGACCGCGGCCTCGGCGCTCTCCGCCCACGCGGCACCGCGCTCGATAAGGCCCGCGGCCTTGGACTTGGTGCGGGTGAAGACGCGCACGGAATAGCCCGCGTCCAGAATATGGCCGGCAATGGGCGCGCCCATGATGCCGGTTCCAATAAATGCAACAGAAAGGTTCTTGTCTGCCATACTGGCTCCTATCTCAATACAACCTATAGATGAAATGTGGCTACGACGCGCGCACGCGCTTGGCGATGCGATCGGACAGGGAGATCTTGTCCGCGCGGTTTATACCCCAAAAGGCAACGCCAACCATACCGGGGCCAACATGCGAACCAATGCTGGGGCCCACGGAGCCGCGGATGACGGTGATATCCGAGCAGCCGTCCTCCTTGCGAATAGCCGCCTCCAGCCAATCCGCGTCCTTCTCGGCATCCGTCGACATAATGGCTATGGGCATGATGGGGTCTTGGACGTAATTTTCCTTAAAAGACTTAACCAGCGACTTGAGCGCCTTCTTGCGACCGCGGTTGACGCCCAAAAGGGTCAGCGATCCCGACAGGTCAAAGGAGAGCTCCGGCTTGATATCGAGCGTGCTCGACAGCTGGGCGGCAGCGGGAGGGATGCGTCCGCCCGCAGCGAGGGCATCGAGGTTGTCCAGCGTAAAATATCCGTGAACGCACGTCTTCGCCTCATTCGCCCACTGCGCCAACTGCTTTGCGCTAAGGCCCGCGGCGCGCTGGCGAACGGCTTCGATGGCGAGCAGCTCGCCGCATGCGCATGGAAGCGAGTTGTCGACCACGTAGAGCTCGAAATCAGGATGCTCGCGGCGCACCTGCTCGGCGGCGTTGACGGCAGAGTTGAAGCTGGACGAAAGAGCGCTCGTGAAGCACAGATACACCGTCGGCGTGCCCTCCTCGGCGCACTGGGTAAAGAACTCTAGATAGCGGCCGAGAGACACGGCGGACGTGGTGGCTCGTGCCCCGTCGCGTAGCTTGTCATAGAATTCCTTGGGCGAGATGGACGTCCAGATATCGTCCGTATACTCAACGCCGTCGAGAATATAGGGGAATCCCAAAATATCAACTTCCAGCGCCCCGGCAACCTGGGGGGCGATGTCCGAACAGGTATCGACAACGATTCGGCACCTATGCTCGTGGCCGCTGCTCTGATGCGTAGTGTTCATGCAGTCCTTCCAAGCTAAAAATGGCGGCCACCCCGCACGGGATGACCGCCACCCTATTCATGCACGTAATGGCATTCTACTCGGTAGGAGCCTCATACTTGGGCTTGATGATGCCGTATCCACCATTCTTACGGTGATACACCACATTCGTCAAACCTGTAACGGCGTCCTCAAAGACGTAGAAGTCATGGCCCAGCAGGTCGATCTGGACCAACGCCTGCTCCTCGGTCATGGGCGTGAGCTCGATGTACTTCTCGCGAACAAGCTGGCCGTCTTCCTCGTCCTCGGGAATAAGCAGGTCGGCGAGGTCGGTAACGCGCGGGACGGGAGCGACCTCTGCGGCGGACAGACCCTGCTGGCGGTTGTCGACAACCTTGGTCTTGAACTTACGGAGCTGGCGGGTCACCTTATCAGCTGCCAGATCGATAGCGGCATACATATCTGCACCGTGCTCGGCAACGCGAATGACGGAACCGCGAGCGCGAACGGTAGCTTCGACGATGGCGGGATTGGGGTTTGAAGGGTTTTTCTCATAACGAAGAACAACATCGACCGTCATGGGTTCGATGTCAAACACCTTGCAAGCCTCGCCGATCTTCTCATCGACGTGAGCACGCAGAGCATCGGTAACTGTGGTTTTACGCCCAGAAACCTTGATATCCATACGTGACTCCAATCTATCCGGGGATATGACTTCGTACTCTCGTTGTACCCACATTCATGCAAGGCTCAACCAGAAATATTCGCTTGTCCATTTGCGAAACATATCCAGCCAGACGCCGATTGATCGATTGGAAAGGCGCGCCGTTGGATTAGAGGGCCTCCGCCTCGCTATCGACGGCAGGGTCCTCCAGGGTGGCGGAGCCATTGGAATCCGTATCGTCCGCACCCTGGTCCTCGTCCTGAGCCTCCTCTTGAGCGCGCCGCTGCTCTTCTTGCTGCTCGCGCTCGGCTGAAGTGGTGATGCCGCCCAGCAGCATATCGGACAGGTCAACGGGCAGTCCGCCAAACCAGCTGCGATATACCGCGTCGAGCGTGCCGTCCGCCTGGAGCTCGTCCAGCACCTCGGTAATCTTTTCCTGCAGGTCATCATTAGTGGAGCGCAGCGCGATACCAAAGGAATCGGGCTCGTCGAGCGCGCCGGCAAAAGAGATGTCCGGGTACGCGCGCGACAGATATCCGCCAATGGCGGAATCACACGCCACGTAGTCTACCTCGCCCGCGTCCAAGGCCTCAAACAGCTCGTTGGCGTTGCTAAAGGTCTTTTGCTCCGCGTCGATGCCGCACGCGGTCAAAATGTCCTGCGCGGCAGAGGAGGACTGCACGCCCACGGTCGCCCCGGCAAGGGCGGACGAATCGATGGGTGCGCTTGCCGCGCCCTTGGCAAACAGCGCGGGGGCATCATGCAGCACGCTGCCAACAACCGTAACCTTATCCGCGTCGCTATCGCTTGCAGCGCCTATATACAAGTCGGCGTCGCTTGAAGATGCCATGTCAGACGAGGTCTCGTCCGTAACAAACTCAACGCTCACGCCCAGGCGCTGGCCGAGCGCGTACGCAACGTCTGTCAAATATCCAGTCAGATCGCCCTTGGCGTCGTTCATACCAAGCGGGGCGTTGGCATCGTCCAGGGCGACGGCCAGCACGCCTTCGGTCGAGACGGCCGGCGTGGTCACGCGCACAAGCACCTCTTTGGGGGCAACCTCCGCGCGACTTGGGATGAGAAACGTGCAGCCAGACAAACCGGCGATGCAACCGCATGTCATCGCGACGGCAACGGCGCGCGCCATCCCGCACGACCCCTTGCGGGCACCCGTCTTACTCGTTCCAACCCAGCCATTCGACATCTCGCCCGCTCCTTTATGTCCTTCTTCGCGCCCGACGGACCCTCCGCGCAGCCGCAAGGCAATCGACGGACAGCAGCGCGGGCGTGGCATGCTTGCAAAGCGTCCTCCCAGCTGACCTGATCTTTGACCCCACACTTGCGCACCGGAACGTTCGCTCAACCGCCGCGACGGCATCACTACTAGCCCGCTCGCCCGCGAGGCACCTATTGCCCCATAAGAATAAAACGGACGGTACGGCTTACTTCTAGGACGCGCCATGATCGCTTCCGCGCGCACGCGGACGCTTACGTGGATCCCTTTGACCGCGTCTGTCATGGACTAAGACGGCGCCGTCGGCATCCGTCCGCAACCACAGCCTGGGAGGAACAAGGGGCAATTATAACAGGTTTTGTTCAATTATCGCAGGTAGAAGGGGTGTGTAATCTTTTCCACGCCCACCGCACACGCGAACCTGCGCGCAGGACGGCAAGCGCGGGGGCATCGCATCAAAGCACGCGCGCCGCGGCGAGACCGTCGACATGGACCGCCCCCGCCCCTTTGAGCACCGCCGCCGCTGCCGTCATGGTGGCGCCGGTGGTAATGACGTCATCTATCAGCAGAAGCCTCGCGCCGTACACGTTTTTTTGGACGATATCCGGCACCTCGTAGATACTTCGCGCCGTTGCCAAGCGCCCTTCTCTCCCCATCTTTCTCTGGTCAGAGCTGCCATGCTTGATTATGCAGTCGCACACGGCAACGCCCGCCATGGAGCCCAGCGAGCGCGCGATGGCCTCCATGTGGTCAAACCCGCGGCGGCGATACGCGCTTTTGGTCGCAGGGACAAACGTGATGAAGTCCGCATCTGCAAGAATGCCCCCGTAGCGATCGGGCGCCGCAACCTGCGCGTGCAGCGCCGTATCAAGCAAGAGCTCCGCGATCACGCGGGCAAGCCGGCGCTCGCCACCATCCTTATACGCGCGAATCACCCGCGGCAGGGCGCCGCTAAAGAGCGCGCAAGCCAAACAGCGGTCGAGCGATGAGACCGCACCGCGACATTCCGTGCACAAAACGCGCCCATAGGGGGCGCCGCACAGCGTGCAAGACTCTTCCGGATCTATAAGAACAAGCTTATTTAGGCAATCATCGCACAATAGCACGCCGGGCCTTTCGCAGCCGGCGCACCGCGTGGGCGACAGCGTCTCCAACAACGCTTCGCGCGATGCTCCAGAACAGGCCTTCAACTCCTCGAATGACGAACACAGCCAGCTGATATCCATACAAACAGACCTCCCCCGTACACAGGTGCGGGAGAGGTCGTTGCATGTTCATGTACCCCGGCGGCAAAGGGGTTATTCAAAGGTGCTATTCCGCGCTTGAAGAAGCACCGTCCCCGTTCGACGCGCCGCCATCTTGCTTTGGCTTGCGCGAACGACGGCGGCGGCGACGCTTCTGCGCCTGCTGGTCGGGCGCCACATCCTGGCGCGAACCGTCCTGAGGAGCGGGAGACTTCTTCTCCGCAGCCGCGCCGCCACCATCACCGGGACGCCTGCGCGTCACCTTGACTTTGCCAGAAGAAAGCTGCTCGGCAACGGAAGGCACATCGGGCTTCTGAGCGGTATGCTTGCGGCGGCTCTTCGCGGAAGCACCCTCGCCCTTATCCTCGGATGCCTTGTTTGCGCGCTTGACCTCATCGCGCATCGCTGCCGCGCGGAACGCGTCGTCTCGCTCCTCGCCGGATAGATGGCGGCGACGGCGGCGCGAGGGCTGTGCCTGCTGATCGGACGCCTGGGAGCGCGCCGGACCGCGCTGACCCTGCGTGGATGTACGCTGCTGGCCCTGCTGCGCGGCCTGCTCCGCGGCCTCGCCCGCGTTACGGCGACGACGGCGGCGCGGCGTGGCGCCCTCCGGCGCTGACTCGACGGCTTTTGCCTGCTTTGCCTTGGCGGATTTAGCGGCCTTGGGCTTGTTCGCGGCGGCACCGCCGCCAAATTTGGCAGCTTCCTCCTCGCGCATGCGACGGCGGCGAGGCGTGGGACCGCTAGCCACAATGCGATCGGCGCGATCCAGGCCGTCGCCCACGTCCACGCCGCGCTCGCGGTCAAGCTCCAGCAGCGCCAGGGCAATGTCGGGAGACTCGATCTTCTCGAGCACGTCGCGCGTCACACAATCCGGACGGCAAGAAGAACAGCCGGATTCCGCGGACTTCTTCTTGCAGGAGTCCGAGCATGTCATGTCCGCCAGGCTCACGCGGAAGACCTTGCCGCTCTCAAGGCGCAAGATCAGCTCCTCGCGCGGGGTGTTGTATTCTTGCACGCGCGCCTTGCCCAGCGGCGTATCGATGATCGCCTTCTTTTTGGGAGCACGGCTCTTAAAGTCCTTGTACGCCTCAAACTCATAACGCAGGCAGCACATGAGGCGGCCGCACACACCAGAGATTTTGGACGAGTTCAGCGGCAGGTCCTGCTCCTTCGCCATACGGATGGAGACGGGCTCAAACTGACCGCCAAAACGCGCGCAGCACAATTCCTGACCGCACGTGGCATACCCACCAATAAGGCGGGTCTCGTCGCGCACGCCAATCTGGCGCATGTCGACTCGAATATGGAAGAAAGCGGACAGGTCGCGGACCAGCTGGCGAAAATCGACGCGGTCCTCAGCGGCAAAGTAGAAGACCGCCTTCTCACCGCCAAACAGGTATTCAACGCCCACGGGCTTCATATCGAGCTCGTTTTGCTCTACCAAGCGGCGGAAATCATACATGGCGTCCTCGCCCATGCGAGCAAGATCATCGGCGTGGTCAAGGTCCTCGTCCGACGCAACGCGCAAAACGGGTTTTAAGGGAGCTGCGAGCTCAGATGCGGGAACGTCGAAGGGATCGGCGGTAACCAAACCTATCTCGGTTCCGCGCTCAGTTGAACAGATCGCATGATCGCCGGCCAGGACATCGATCCCCTGCGGGTCGAACCATAGATCGCGCGACGCAAACGCGAACTTAACGGGAACAACTACGGGCATGTGAGAGCCTTCCTGATATCGAAAAGCATGACCTCGATGGCCAGCTGGGGGGTTACGTTGCGGGCGATGCATCTCTCGGCAGAGGCGACGGCGTCCAAGGCGGCGGTCGCGCCGGTTACGGTTGCGGCCGAGCACAAGCGGTCGATGATGTCCTCCACGTCTCCGTTCATGGCCGGAGCGGGATCGCCCTGCAACCGCATGAGCACGTCTCGAAGAAGCGAGCGAGCACTCGCCAGCGCTTCCATGATACCCGAACGCTCACGGGCGGACAGCTCGCGCTTGTTTCGGTCCTCAAGCTGCTTCATAGCTCCACGTGAGAGATAATCGGCATTTTGCTCCAAAATCGCCTGCTGGGTCGACTTCACTTCTGCGAGCGGCGCGTTGATGGCAACCATAAGGTCTTTAGCGATCAAGAGAACGTCCGCCTCGTCCGCATGGCGCAGCGAATCTATCGCCCTCACCATCTGACGACGGGCCTCCTGCCTCTCCGCGTTCTTGAGAAACTCGATAGCGCGCGCGGGGCTGCCGGCAACGGACACCGCCATGCGGCAGCGCTCCGGGGACGTGCCTGTAGCGCGCTCGACCGCCTCCGCGGCGCGCACCGGCGAGACCGTGCGAAACGGCACGCACTGGCAGCGCGACACAATGGTGGGCAAAATCACCTCTGTGCTTGTTCCCAGCAAAATAAACGTCACGCCCGCCGGCGGCTCCTCAAGCGTTTTAAGCAGCGCGTTGGCCGTGTTGGCGCGCAGCTGTTCGGCACGGTCGATGATGTAGACCTTGCCGCGGGCGCGGATGGGCGCCAGGGCAACGTCCTCCAGCAGCTCACGGGTCTGGTTGATCAAGTAGCCGGTCGCGGATTCAGGCGCCAGCAGATGAACGTCCGGATGCGTATGGCGCGCCACGCGAACGCACGCGTCGCAACTGCCGCACGCAGCGCCCGCTAATGTGGACGATGCATCGCCGTCCTCCCCCGCCCGCTCGCACAGCAGGGCCTGGGCAAGAGCCCAAGCGGCATCGAGCTTTCCAGAACCGGGGGCGCCCAAAAAGAGGTAGGCATGACTCGCCCTGCCCGATGCCACCGCGCGGGAGATGAAATCGCGCACGCGGGGCTGGGTGTCAAGACGGGCAAGCAGCGAGTGATCGGGGACCGTGGTCATGCGCGATCAGCCTCCCCCGCCCTGCCCAAGGCGGCCGAATCCCCAAAGCTATCTAGGGCATAGGCCACGTCTTCCTCGTCCAAATCAATGCCCGCGGCACCAAGCTGGGCGCGCACCTGGGCAAATACGCACTTGATATCGCCCGAGGCATCGATGATCTTCACGCGCTGGGGATCCTGCTTGGCGATCTCCCTAAACCCACTTGCCACGCGCTGCTGATAGGCCATGCCCTTGGCCTCCATGCGGTCCGCATCGGTTCGCGCGGACCGGCGCTGCGCGACAGCGGGGTCTAAATCGAAGACCAGCGTCAGTGCGGGATGGCACCCGTTGACGGCCAAGCTGTTCGCTTGTTCGACCATAGACGTATCAAGGCCGGCGGCATGCGCCTGGTAGGCCGTGGTCGAATCATAGAAGCGGTCGCACACCACCAACGTACCCGCCGCCAAAGCGGGCTCTATCACCTGGTGCACCAGCTGCGCGCGGGCGGCCTCGTACAGCAAAAGCTCGCATACATCGCCCATCTCGCTGTTAGCGGGATCGAGCAACAACGCGCGGATCTTCTCAGAAATCGCCGCACCGCCCGGCTCGCGCAGATGCAGCACGTCGATGCCGGCGTGCTCGAGCGCCAGCACCAAAAGCCGCGCCTGCGTGGACTTACCCACGCCGTCTACGCCCTCAAGGGTTATAAATGGTGGCAGCTCGCGCTCGCCCGCTGCATCGCGCAGACGCAAGGGGGCATGCGCGCCGTCTTGTATATGCGAAAGCGAGGACATGGGGCTCCAATCAATCTCGCTTGCTTTCAGTCATGTATCCATGATACGCGATGAGCGGACACGCAACGCAAGCTATGGGCATTCTCATGGGTTACGCCAATTGTGCACCGCCCGCGCCGCTTCGCAGAGTACCATTGCATGGATTGTGTCTGCCAGGGGAATTAAGCAGGGGGAACTATGGCTGCATTTGACCTCATCGCGTTCGATCTCGATGGAACCGTCTTTGGTATCCCATTCAAGCAAGAGATCACCCAGCGCGTCTACCGCGCATTTCAAGCCGCGCATGATCGCGGCATCACCATCGCCGTCGCCACGGGCCGTCCCGTCGCCATGCTGGGTGATCAGCTTAAAAGCGCGCCGTGGCTCGATTGGGGCATCACGGTCAACGGCGCCCAGATCGTCGACATGCAGGGCGATCAGCCCTCGCTTTGCCGGCCAATCGACAAGCAGCTGGCGCTCAAGCTAATGCGTGAACTTGGCGACAAGGTCTCTTGGAGCACATTTATCGATGACACCCCCTATGTGGAGGAGAAAAAGGTCCTTCACATGGCAGAGATGGGATTGGGGGCCTTCTCCGACCCCGGCGTGACGTCGGCCGCCGCCGATGCGAGCGATACGGATACCGGCGAGGGCAAGAGCGTGATGGAGCGCTTTGGCTTCAACCCCATCGAGGCGTTCGCGTCCCGCACCGATATGAATATCGTCCCCTCCATCTACAAGCTGGTAGAAGACCTGCCCAAAACCTCCAAGGTGCAGAAGTTCGGATGCGCCTTCGACTCCGCCGAAGACACCGATGCCGCTTTCTCCGAGCTCACGCGCGTTCACAAGGACCTCGATATCGCCATCCTCAACGCCACGGAACTCGAGATTACCGGGGTCGGCGTCAACAAGGGGTCGGCCCTCGAGCTCCTGTGCTGGAAGCTTGGCATAGATCCCGCTCGCGCGGTTGCCTTTGGCGATTCCGGCAACGACATTTCCCTGACGGGCCGTTCCAACCACTTTGTCGCCATGGGCAATGCGGACGGATTCATCAAAGAGCGCGCCGATGAGATCACCGCAACGGTGCAAGAAGACGGCGTCGCGGCATGGATCGAGAAGAATCTGCTGAACTAACTCTGCGTACGGCGGCCATTTCTCGTCCATACGCGAACCGCCAAAAGACGCTCACAAGAAAGCCCGCCGGACTATTTGGACCCGGCGGGCTTTCTTCTTGCTGCAAATCGCCCTGATTGGACGGCCCGCATTCTAACGAGGCTATTGAGCGGACGAGGACTTCTTGGACGTCGTCTTTTTAGCGGCGGGCTTTTTCGCCGTTGCCTTTTTGGACGAGGAGGCCTTCTTTGCCGGGGTCTTCTTGGCTGTAGACCCCTTGGCTGCAGCGCCCTTGGCACCGCGGGCGGGCTTTTCCTTCTTCTCCTTGCCTGGGCAGTCCATGTTGACGCAGATGCGCCACGGACCGCGAGCGGTCTCTACCACAACCACGGGCGCGCCGCAGTGCTCGCAGACCTCGCCAGTCGCCTCAAGCTTGCCGCGAGCGGGCAGCGGATAGGACACGCCGCACTCCTCGTAGTTGGAGCAGCGGATAAAGCGCTTGCCGCTCTTTTCGCTCTTATGCGCGATCAGGTCGCCACGACGGCCCGCCTCGGCGCACACGGAGCACTCGCCAACCTTGAGGTCGGGTTCGTAGTTGGTGGGGCACTTGGGGTTCACGCACTGCTCATAGGCCTTTTGGCGGAACGGCTGGCACTTGATGCGAGGGGCGCCGCACTCCGGACACACCGCCGCGTCGCCCTCAAGCGGGCTCACCTTGACGCCGCTGGGCACGGGATAGGTGACGTCGCAATCCGGCCAGCCCATGCAACCGATAAAGCTGCCGCGGGTCTTGGCGCTCTGCTTCATCACCAGGTCCTTGCCGCACTTGGGACATGCGCCCACGCGGGCGTCTGCCGTGACGGCGTCGCTGATGGCCTCGCCCAGATCGTCCTTATGCTCGATAAGGTTGTCGAGCATGCCCGCCAGCAGCGCGCGGGAGTGGTCGACCACATGGGTCTGCGTGTCCTGGCCCTCTGCCACATGCGTCATGTCCTCGTCCAGCTCCGCCGTCATTTCCGGCGTGGTGATACGAGGCGCGAACTGCGAGAGCGCATCGATGATGGCCATACCCAGCTGGCTGGGCTCGATGGGATCGTTCTTGAGATAGCGAACCTGGTACAGGCGCTCGATGATGCTCGCGCGCGTGGACTTGGTGCCCAGGCCGCGCTTCTCCATCTCCTGGACCAGCTTGCCCTGGCTGTAGCGTGCGGGCGGCTCGGTCTGCTTGGCCTCCAGGTTGACGTCGTGCACGTCCACCACATCGCCGGCGTCCAGCGCGGGCAGCTGCTCGTCGCGCTTGAGGCCATACGGGTAGGCTTCGCGGAATCCGGCATCCACCAGCACGTCACCGGAGGCAGCGAAGGGTTCGCCGGCAACATCGATGGACACCTTGGTGTTCTCGATGGTCGCGGGACCCATAAGCGTAGCCAGGAAGCGGCGGGCGATGAGGTTGTAGAGCTTGAGCTGACCGCCATCGAGCGTGGTGGGGTCGCCCTGGCCCGTAGGGTGAATGGGCGGGTGATCGGTGGTCTCCGTCTTGCCGCGCGTGGGCTTCATGGGGCCGGCCAAGACCTTCTTGCACACGGGCGCCAGAGCCGGCGAATTCGCCGCCAAGCCCTTCACGATGCCCTCGAGGTCGAGTGAGCGCGGGTAGACGGTGTTGTCGACGCGCGGGTAGGAGATAAGACCGCTCATATAGAGGCTCTCGGCGATTCGCATGGTGCGAGCGGGGCTGATTCCCTCTGCGGCCGCCGCCGCCTGCAAGGAGGTGGTGTTGAACGGCACCGGGGGCTGCTGCTTGCGCGAGCGCTTGGCGACATCGGTAACGGTTCCGGCTACGACGCCGTCCACATGGCCAAAAGCGGTTTGAGCGGCATCTTTGTCCGTAAAGCGCGCCGTTGCGTGGCTGATCTTGAAGTCCGCACCCTTGGCTGCCGCCATGCCGCGAATCTGCCAGTAATCCTCTGGCACAAACGCCATGCGCTCGCGCTCACGCTCTACCACCAGGGCAAGCGTGGGCGTCTGCACGCGGCCAGCGGATCGAACGTTGCCAAAACCGCCGAACTTGGCGAGCGTAAGGTAGCGGGTCAGCACCGCGCCCCAGATAAGGTCGATGTATTGACGGCTCTCGCCCGCATCCGCCAGGTTCTGATCAAGCTCAACCAAATTGTTGAACGCCTCGGTCACCTCGCCCTTAATAAGCGCGGAGTAACGGGCGCGGCTCACGGGCACATCGGGCGCCACCTCGCGCACGCAAGACAAGGCGTCCGATCCAATGAGCTCACCCTCGCGGTCGAAGTCCGTCGCGATCACCACGGAGTCGGCTTTCTTCGCCAGGTTCTTGAGAACGCGGATGATCTCTTTCTCCGCAGGATTCTTGATGATGGGTGCCCACGTAAGGTAGGGCAGGCTCTCGACCTTCCAACCCTTGATGTTGATGCCGTTGGCAAGGAACGGCTTGCGCTTGGTGTCGTACGGCGGGCGGGCAAGACCGTCCGGTACCTGGGCGTTCAGCACCTCGCCGTCTTCGGTCAGCGAGTACCACCCCTCCTTCTTATCGAAGAGGATCTCATCTGGAAAGTCCGGCGCCAGGATATGGCCGGCAAGGCCCATGGACACCCACTCCTCGCCCTCCACGTCGAAACGATAGACGGGCGTGTTGTAAACCTTGTCGTTTTTAGGCTTGCCGGTAGCTAGAAGCTGCGCAATTTTCTGCGCAGCGATGTTTTTCTCTGCAATGACGAGCTTCAACGGGGCTCCTTCGCTATACGTTCATGTATGGTCAGCAGTATAGCGACTAAATACGAGTTCGCGAAACACGCATGAAGTTACCGCCGATTCCCCCGCGCCCGCGCCAAGCCACAAGCTCGGTGGCCGGCGGACCGAAGGAGCGCTACATTCTCAACAGCTTCGCGTCGCTTTTGGCGGAATCGGCATGCTCCATGTGCAATTCGGAAGGCTAATTGCATCGTTTTTTATTTTTGGGAAGTAGCCCGCCCTTGCTCTCATGATTTTCCCAGCTTATAAATTTCTTATCAGGACGATATAGCGCTTGATTTTCAAAAATGCATGCAATTATCCTGCAGATTTGCACATCCTTGCCGCTGTTCAGCCATAGAAAGTGCGAAAAGCCGGACATTTTACGCCGAAAACCTACTTCGCGGCCTCGATCTGCTCAGCCAGCCAGGCGCACCACTCGTCCATGCCCTGTCCGCGCACTGCGCTCACGCTAAAGCGCGGCGCCTGCGGGTTGAGGTTGTCGAGCGTGTGGTTGTACTCGTCCATATCGAAATCGAACGCGGGGGCGACGTCGACCTTGTTGAGCAGCAGCGCGCCCGCGTGCTGGAAGATACCGGGATACTTCAACGGTTTATCGTCGCCCTCCGGCACGGAGAGAATCATGATGGACAGGTTCTCCCCCAAATCAAAGTCCACGGGGCACACCAGGTTGCCCACGTTCTCGATAAAGATGACGTCGATATTGTCCAGGCCAACGCCCGCCTCGAATGCATCGACGGCCTGGTTGATCATGTTGCCCTCAAGATGGCACAGCCCGCCCGTGTTGATCTGGATGGCAGGCATGCCCGCTTCCTTCATGGTGATGGCGTCGACGTCGGAGGCGATGTCGCCCTCGATCACGGCGCAGCGGTAGCGATCGCGCAGGCGCTCGTTGGTCGCCAGGATGGTCGATGTCTTGCCGGAGCCAGGGCTGGAAAGCACGTTCACCACAAAGATCTGGTGCTTGGCAAAGCGCTCGCGCAGCTGGGTCGCCAGGCGCTCATTGCGCGACAGGATAGGGCTCTCGATACCTATGGTCTTCTCGGACATGGATCCTTCTTTCTTACAGATTGGCTTGTGGACGAGGATCGGCGGCATCGCTCGGCGCGACATCGCTCGGCGCGGCGCCGCACGCGGAATCGACGTCGCCCGTGACCGCATCGCCCGCGGACGGTTCATCCTCGTCCGGAGTCTCTATCTCAAGCGACACAATATCCAACTCGCGGCCGCGCAGCAACATGGTCTGCCCGCTGCCGCACTTAGGGCACCGGCAATGGAAGCGGTCGTGGTCGAACTCCTCGCCGCATTGCACGCAGGCGCTGCGAGGGTGCACCCGCTCCACGATCATCTCGCTCTCAAGGGTAAGGGGGTCCTCCTCGCGCAGGGCCTCCCAAGCAAAATCCATGGCCTCCGGAACGGTCTCGCACATGTCGCCGATTCGCACGGTAACGGAAACGACGCGCGAAGCTCCCGCCTCACGCGCCGTCTTGCAAGCCACATCTAGAATTCCGGAAACAATTCCGAGTTCATGCATGCGTCTCTATTACTCCTCTTCGTCCTCGTCATCATCAAACAGGCTCAAGCGACCCTCTTTGAGGCCGGCTTTACCTTCGCGCTTAACAATGACGATACGGGTCACGGCAAGCGCGATCTCGTACAGCGCCAGCATTGCCGCGTACATATACGCCATGGTGACAGGCGAAGCGTCGGGCGTGACGCAGCCGGCAACAACCAGCAGCACAACGTAGACGTAACGCCATGCCTCACGGAACTTGACATACGGGACGATGTGGAACACCGCAAGGTAGAAGACGATAAGCGGCAACTCGAACGCGACGCCAAAGCCGATCATGAGGAGAAGCTCGATATTGATGTAGTCCTCCAGCATGGGCATGGCCGTGCCGATCGCCTCGGATTCACCGATAAGGAAACCAAAGGCGGGGTTGATGATCACGAAATAGCAGAAGATAACGCCCAGGAAGAACAGCGCGGTGGCACTCACGATGGTGGGAACCACCCAACGGCGTTCGTTGGGCTTGAGCGCGGGCAAAAAGAACGCGAGGATCTGCCAGATGATCATGGGCGTGCACATAACAAGGGCAAGCTTGAACGCGATGGAGAATCGCAGGCTGAAGCCGCCCAGCGCCGTCATGACGTAGAACTCGTCCGCGAACTCGCGGATGGGATCCTGCAGGATATCGATCACGGTAGGCGTGGCGAAGTACAGGACAAGGGAGGCGGAAAGAACGGAGACCACCACAATGGTCAGGCGGCGACGCAGCTCACCCAAGTGGTCAAACAGCGGCATTCGCGCGGGTCCGATGGGCATTACTGCTCACCCCCTTCTGCAGAGGCGTCGGCGGACGAGGAATCGGCGGCGTCATCGGTCGCAGGCGCGTCGGCAGCGGCCTTGCGCTTGCGGGGACGGCGGGCGTAGAGGTCCTCGGTGGTGCGGACCGCGGGCTCCTCCTCAGCGGGCTCAGGCTGGTCGGCAGCATCGACGGACTGACCGGCGGTCGCAGCGGCGGGCGCGGCGTCGGCAGCAGAAGCCTCATCGCTCGCGTTGCCAGACTCGGTGGCCTCCGCCTGGGCGGCAGCAGCTTCCTTCTCGGCCTTCTCGGCGGCGAGGCGGGCGCGGCGCTCGGCGAACGTTTCCTTGCGGCGCGGCGTGGGCTCGCCCACGGAATCAAGGTCGCTATCGTCTTCTGCCGTGGAAGAGGTGGACGAGGATCCGCTCTTCTTGGGCTTGACCGGAGCCGCTGCAGCTGCGGTCATGGGATCGATGACCTCGGACTGAACCACAGAGGTCATCTTCTCCTGCGTCTCGCGGAACTGGCGAAGGGCACGGCCAAGCGTGCGGCCAATCTGCGGGAGCTTGTCGGGTCCAAATAGCAGGAAACCAAAGATCACAATGATCATCAGCTCCGTGGAACTGATTCCAAACACGGCGCCTCCAAGAATTCTCGGTACACCAAGACCCGTCGCAAGGGCGCCGAGCCTCGAAAATAGACAACTTTATTAGTATAACCAACGCTTACGCTTCCGAGCATGGACTTACGCAAGCTTTACGCTGCGCGGAGGCGAACCTTACGCAGCGGTGATGCCGATCTCCTTGTCAAGGCCAAGCAGCTGCGCCACGCGCAAGACGCCGGGCTGGGCGTTGACGGCGACAAAGCGCTTGCCGTGCTCTTCCGCGTGATGAGCCGCGCCAACCAGCACGCCAATGCCGGTGGAGTCGATGTAGGAGACCTCGGCAAAGTCCAGCTTGACCTCCTCGGTGGGCTGCTCAAGGGCAAAGTCGATGGCGTCGCGCAGCTTGGACGCGTTGGAGATGTCGACCTCGCCGGTCACGGAGATGAGATAGCACTCAGGGGTGGGATTGGCGGTAATTACCAGCTCCATGTTGATGCTCCTTGCACTCGAAGTGTTAGTAAGATACCGGGCTCCAAAGCCGCGCTACGAAGCGTCGCTTTGGGTGGATTCAAGGTTAGCCAGACGCTGCTGGGCATACGTCTTGACCTGGTAGGTGTCCTCGGGATCAGCCTCGATCGCCTTGTTGTAGGCGTCCTTGGCGTCATCGATGCGGCCCTCGTTCTCGTAGAACATACCGAGGTTGGCCCAAGCGGGTCCAAACGTGGAATCGCCTGCCACAAAATCCTCAAGCGCCGCGATGGCCGCGGTATGGTCGCCCGAGTAGAAGACGCAGATCGCGCGGTCGACCTCGGCGGACTTAGAGCCAGGATTGCGCTCGATATAGGTGTCGTAGTAGCTGATCGCCTGCTTAAAAAGGTCGATGGCGTGCTGCTGATCCTCGTCCCCTTGAGCATGACTCATGGCGGCGGTGCCCCAATCAAAGTAGCCGTTAGCCAGGTTCAGCAGGGTCGACGGGTCGGCGGGGTTGGCCTCGTACTTGGCTTTAAGCTGCTTGGCCGCGGTACCGTACGTGGCGTCGACATCGTCCATGGTATGGGCGTCATCAGATGCAGCCTGGCTGCTAGAAGACGCGTTGCCGTCCGCCTGCTCGCTTTGCTGCGATGTCTGCTGGCCCTGGGACCCCGCAGGAGTCAGGGCGCCGGACAGCACCACAACGGCAAGGACGATAACCGCAACCAGCAGCAAGATCACTATAACGGCGCGGGTACGCTTGGTCTGCTCTGCGTTGAATGCCATGGCACTCTACTCCTGGCTCGCGTCGGCGTTCGCGTTTGCGGACGAGGAGTCTGCGGACGAGGAACCGGAGTCCACCACGGTCGCGTTGCCATCCTGATCGACGGACAGCTGCGGGTGGCCCTCGGGCAGCTGGGTGGAATCGAGCTCGCCAGCAGACTGGTCTTGTTGCTGGGCCATCTGCTCGCTAGAGCTACCAAGCTCTGCCAAGGTTGCGGAGGTGCCGATCATGTAGCCAATCACCACGCCCAGGATAAGCGCGATGGCGGCAATCGCCAGCACCATCCAGAAGGGCGGCGCGTCATTGCGACGAGCGGCATTGCCAGAAGCGGACTTTTGGTCCGCCGCATCATCGGAATCGCTTGCGTTAGATACGGCCGCAGCCTCCTGCTCGACCATATCCGCATCGGACGAAGCCGCAGCGGCATCTGCCTCCATCAGCTCTTGCTCGTCATCGAAGAAATCATCGGTCATGCTTTGAATCCAGTCAGTTATCTCGGGTACATACCTGGATTATTGTAGCTGCCCCGTGGCATAAGCCCTATGACGGCGTGCGATTTGCAGCAGTTCTGCACGGCCTGGCAAAAAGCCCCAACCCCCAGCGATACTTCGCCTCTACTTCACCGCGGCATAGACCGCGACGATGCCGCCGGTGCAGTTCTCATATTCCACCTGCGAGAATCCCGCCTCGTGAAGCTCTTGGGCAATGGCGTCTTGCGGTGGAAACGCCTTGATGGAGTCGCGCAGGTAGTCGAAACCCGAGCGGTCGCCCGTCACCGCCCCGCCGATAAACGGGATCATATGGGTGAGGTAGAAGCGATACAACGCGCGCCACACCGCGTTAGGCGGCGTACCAAACTCCAGGACCACGTAGCGCCCGCCGGGTGCCAGCACGCGCGCGGCCTCGCGCATCGCGCGGCGGCGATCAGAGAAGTTGCGCAGGCCATAGGCGCACGTGACTACCGTGAATTCCTCGTCCCCATACGGGAGATTATGGGCATCGACCACGTTGAGGCCACATGGTACGCCAAGGTTGGCGCCAACCGTTATGCGCTCGGCTGCGACCTCGAGCATCTCGGGCGTGAAGTCCGTAAGCTCGATGGAAGCCGGCGGGCACGCTTCGCACAAGGCGAAGGCGACGTCGCCCGTGCCGCCCGCAACATCCAAAACGCGATCGGCGTCCGTGCAGGCGGCAGTACGAGCGACACGGCGAAGCCAGCTTCGGTAGATACCAAAGCTGGACAACGCGTTAAACAGATCATATCGACGGGCGATCTCGGAAAAGATGCCCTTTACTCGCTCCGCGTGGGCGTCAGCCATCTACGCGCGCTCTTCCGCTGCGAGCTCGGCCGCGACCAGCTTGACGGCGAGCACCAACACGTCGAGGGCCGCCTCGAGCTCCTCTACGCTGGGGTAGCTTGGGGCGATGCGAATGTTGGTATCGCGCGGATCCTCGCCGGGCCACGTAGCGCCAGCCGGGGTGAGCTTGACGCCCATCTGGGCGCACAGGGCGGCGACGCGCTTAGCAGAGCCATCGGGACCATCGAAGGAGACAAAGTAGCCGCCGCGCGGATGGGTCCACGTGGCGCAGCCGGTGCCGCCAAGGCCCTCGGCAAGCTTGCGCTCTACGGCCTCGAAGCGCGGGCGCATGAACTCCGCATGCTTCTTCATGTGGGAGCGAACCGCGTCCAGGTTGGGCAGGAAGCGCACATGGCGCAGCTGGTTCATCTTATCGGCACTGATAAGGCCCATCTTGAGGAACGCGGAGACCTCGGCGATGACCGCAGGCGACGCACCGACGAAAGCGACGCCGGAACCAGGGAAGGTGATCTTGGAAGTGGAGACAAAGGCGACCACACGGTCCTCGTTCTCGGTGCCGCGGGTGTAATCGAAGATGTTGGCGAGGTCATCGGTCTCGTCGTAGAGGTCGTGCACGCAATAGGCGTTATCCCAGAAGATACGGAAGTCCGGGGCGGCCGTCTTCATGGTCGCAAGACGGCGGACGGTCTTCTCGGAGTAGGTCTCGCCCGTGGGATTGGAATACTTGGGAACGCACCACATGCCCTTGATGCTGGCGTCGCTTGCAACCATGGCCTCGACCACGTCCATATCCGGACCCTCGCCGGTCATGGGAACGGGAACGTTTTCGATGCCAAGGTCGGCCGTGATGCCAAAATGGCGGTCGTAGCCGGGAGCGGGGCACAGGAACTTGACGGTCTCGCCGTTATGCTTGGCCGAATAATCCGCCCAGGGCTCGCTGTCCAGGCTGCCGCAGCGCCAGAATTGGCCGCAGATATCATGCTCGAGCAGCAGGCTGGAAGAGCCCAGCACCAGGGTCTGCTCGGCAGGCACGCCCAGCATCTCGCTTGCGAGCGCGCGAGCAGAGGGGATTCCCTCGAAGAAGCCGTAGTTGGAGCAGTCCACGTTGCCATCGTGCAGGTCCGCGTCCGAACTCAAGATGTCGAGCATGGGACGAGAAATGTCCACCTGCTGGGGCGACGGCTTACCGCGCGCCATATCCAGGGCGAGGCCGCGGGCCTTGACCTCTTCAACCTGGGCACGCAGGGCCTCGATGGCCTGAGCCAGGGCGTCCGCATCCATCTGCTGATACATCGTCTGCATGATGAGCCTTTCGACAGAGCGCGGGGCGGGCATGCGCACTGCACCCGCCCCGGCGCCAATACATAACACCTTGTCGCAGTATACCCGCCTCGCGCGTCGGCGTCACCGCACACGCGCACGCGTAACGTCTTCAACATGAACACGGGGCGCCCAGGGCGAGGGGCCGCAGAAGCGTCCGCGACCAAAACCCTACGCCAACCGCAGTAGCCGCTCGCGCACGGAGCGCACCTGCACAATCGCGTTTTCGATCTCGCCCTTGAGGTCGTTGATACGCGCATGGACCATAAGGTCGCTAAAGGGATCATCGAAGAAGAAGTCCGCGAATGTAAGGAAGTCGTCCAGCTCGACGCGAAGCGCGGATCCCTGATCCACGTCCTGGACCTCTTGGACAAACGCGCGCAGCGCATCCCGCGCAGCATCAAGCTCGGTATTGACCTTGTCGATCTTGCCGTGCTTGACCAAAGCCGCGAACAGGTCTCCACCCAAAATGTCGAAAAGACTCCATCTGCCGGCGGACCTCAGCGTGTCATAGGCGCTTTCAAGATGGCCCAGCGCTGCGTCCGCGGCGGCGACGGCCTCGTCGCGTTGCTGTTGAGGTGTCTTCATGGCACTCCCCTACTCGACCGTTCCGTACATACCGCCCCAGCCGTGGGCCGCAAGCGCCGAATTGAGCTGGTCGCACAGGCGCTGGCGCTCGTATACCCCGGGGGGAAGCAGGTTGATAATCTCCATAAGGTCAGAGGACAGATCCAATATCTCGCCCTGGACCACCATATCCAGACGGTCGACCGTCTGGCGTCCCGCGTACAGGCCATCTACCAAATGCTGCAGCTCACCGAACTCCTCGGCCTGAAACGACCCGATATCCATACGCGCTTCCTCCTTTATCGACAGTCGCCATCATCCACGGGCGCACCCATCTGAATGCACGACCACGCCTGACGCCTCCCCGCAGAAGGCCGCGATCGCGCTCGCAGCATAATCTACCATGCAGACGCGATAAGCCCCGCCGCGGTATCGTCAACCCAAGAAAACGGCTGTTCCTCGTCAAAATAAAAACGGTCCGGCAACCGTCGAGGCAACCGGACCGTTTGCATATATCGCTATACCCATGAGCCGGTCAACGAAAACCCGCTCGTTTTGCCCTCTCGATCGAAGCCTATTCCGCAGCCTCGACATGCACCTGCTGGGGTTTGGGAGCATCCTTGGAGGTAGGCTGCGGCGCGCGAAGCTTTGGACGAGTAACCCTGCTCATCACGAGCATTCCCAGCACGGCGGCGGTCACCGACCCGCACAGGATAGCGGCCTTTGCCGCCAGCAGCTCGAAGGGCTCCGCGGGAAACGCCAGGCCGGAGATGAGGATGGACATGGTGAAGCCGATGCCGCCCAACACGCCCACGCCGGCGATGTGGCCCCAGGTGACGCGGCGCGGCAGCTCGGCGATGCCGCTCTTCACCAGGATGAACGTTACGCCCACAATACCGATGGGCTTGCCCAGCAGCATGCCAAAGTAGGTTCCCAGCGCAACGGGGTCGGTCGCCAGAGCGACCAGGTCAACGCCCACCAAGCGCACCTGCGCGTTCACAAAAGCGAAGATGGGCAGAATCAAGAAATTCACCGGCGTAGAGATGGCGCGCTCCAAGCGAACCAGCGGAGGCGACACGCGATGCATGATGCGCTCGACGCCCACGGCCGCGCGGGTAAAATCATGCTGACCCAACACGTGCGCGTCATCATCATACTTATCCGCCAAATCCGGCAGGCTCTCTTGCAACCAGTTGGACAGGTTGCTCAGCTGAACGCCTGAGCGCGCCGGAACGGCGAACGCCACGATAACGCCTGCAAGGGTTGCATGGATGCCGGACTTAAACAGGCAGAACCACAGCACAAGGCCAAGCACCATATAGGGGGCAAGGCGAAAGTACTGGCGTATATTCAGCAGGACCAAAAGCACCGTCACCAGCACGGCCATGGCAAGCCAGAAAAGATCCGGCGTGTGCCCGTAGAAAATAGCGATCGCCAAGATAGAGATCAGGTCATCTGCAATGGCAAGCGTGGTGAAGAACACGCGTACGCCGGCGGGAACCCGGTTGCCCAGCAGCGAGAGCACGCCCAGCGCGAACGCGATGTCGGTCGCCATGGGAATCGCCCAGCCCTGGGTCATACCGCCCTTGTTGAGGAACGAGTAGATGCACGCGGGCACCACCACGCCGCCCACGGCCGCCAGCATGGGCAGCAGGGCTTGACGGGGCTTCTTGAGTTCGCCCACCGTCATTTCATATTTGAGCTCGATGCCAACCAAGAGGAAGAAGATCGCCATGAGAAAGTCGTTCACAAACAACTCAACGGACATCGAAGCCGAGAAATGACCGATGCCTATACCTATGGGCTCGGACAAGAATTGATGGATGGGCTCATAGGCATCCGTGTTGGCGCAGATCACCGCCGCGATCGCAGCGATAACCATGACGGCGGCGGAAACGGTGCCGTTTTCCGTGATGACCTCGTATGCGTAGCGGCGCTTGATACGCTTGCGCTGAGTCTCGTTGAACAGGTGCTGGCTTGCTGCCATGGCGGCTCCCATCTTGTTGGACGCTATCCCGCGTCACCGCGCGCTACGGGATAAAAAACAAAAAGCCCCGCATCGCGCGAGGCATCGGCGTCAATCGCTTGACCAATCTATGGTACCCATCCCACCCATAGGCGACCCGCTCCCTCAAAAGCGACTACAGAGCGATTACAAAATTCGCTCCACAGATAACGCGTTTTTGACGATTATCTATGAAGAGACCTAGTCTGAGGCGGGCGCATGTGCCATAAGGTTTCCACCTCGGGTACAAAGCCCCGGATACCCAGCGAGACCACGCGTCGGCCTCAAAGGTATCCGGGGCTAAACAGTTTTATAGCGAGCAGAAGCTACTCGGCAGCAGCCAGGATGGGAGCGGCGACCTGCTTCTTGCGGGAAAGCACGCCGGGCATCCACACGCCGTCGGACTCGTCCGCAATACCAAGGCCCTTCTGGGCAGCAGCGGTATCGCCCTCCAGCAGCACCTGGGAGCCCTCCTCCATGATGTCGGTGAGGCAGAGCACGATGCCGTCGGCGCCCTTCTCGGCCTGATAGGCGCGCATGGCCTCGCGGATCTCCGGAATCATGCCGAGGGCGCGGGTCTTGTCGACGGTCTCGTACTGGCCGATGAGCAGGCTCTTGCCGGCAACCTCGAACATCTTGATGTCGTTGCCGACCATCTGCTCGGCGGTGAAGGAGCCGGACGGACGGGTGAGGAAGACCTCCATACCGAACTTGACCGGGTCGACGCCAATCTGGTCGCCCAGCTTCTTAGCGATGGCGGCGTCGATGGCGGTGGCGGTGGGGCTCTTGAGCATGAGGGTGTCGGTCATCATAGCGGAGAGCAGGAGCTTGGCCTGAACGTCCGTGGGCTCGACGCCAAGAACCTCGAACAGCTTGGCGACGATGGAGCAAGAGGAACCCCAGGGCAGCGCGACGATGTGCAGCGGGGCGGCAGTGGTGAAATTGCCAAAACGATGGTGGTCGACAACACCGGCGATCACGGCGTTCTCAAGGCCGGTGACGGACTGGCCGGGCTCGTTGTGATCGCACAGAACCACCAGCTGGGCCTCTTCGCCCTCGGCGGCGGGCTCGATAGCGTCGATCAGCATGGGAGCGGCGACGCCGTTGTCCTCAAGCAGCTTAGCGGACTCGGCGGGCAGCGGCCCCAGGCAGCAAGCCTGGTAGGTGTTGCCATCGAACTCAACCTGGTTCAGCAGCTGGGACAGCACGACGGACGACATGATGGCGTCGTTATCGGGGTTCTGGTGACCAAAAACTAGAACGTTGCTCATTGGTTCCCTCCGTTAAACAGATGATACTCGGATGCTCACTATCCTAGCACGTTACAGCAGGGCCACCCGCTGCATCGCCCCATCTTAATGTCGGGAACCTTTTGCTTTTTAATCCTTCTCGTCCGCGCCCTGTTCATGCAATCGGTATCCTTCTCTATGCTGCATTGTTTTAAGGGGGGATCATATGCTTGCCGACTACCATGTCCATACCGAGTTTTCTGACGATTCCGTCTATCCGCTCGACACGGTCTGCCGCGACGCCATAGACCGCGGCTTCGATGAGATCTGCATCACCGATCACGTCGATTACGGCATCAAGCCGGATGTGGACGAGTTCCGCCGCGACCCGTCGCTGGCGCCCGTAGTCGAAGGCATACCCACCACCAATGTGGACTACGAGCGCTACATCCCCGCCATCATGCAGGCACGCGAGCGCTACGCCGGCAGGCTTGAAGTGCGCTGCGGTCTGGAATTTGGCGTGCAGTCGCACACGCAGGACCGCTACAACGCCTTGTTCGACCGCCTCTCGAGCTCGCTCGACTTCATCATCTTGTCCATCCACCAGGTGGGCAACAAGGAGTTTTGGACGGGCGAGTTTCAGCGGGGGCGCACGCAGGACGAGTACAACACCGCGTACTACCAAGAAATGCTTCACGTGGTCGATACGTTTGATAACTGGAGCGTACTGGGGCACCTTGACCTTATCAAGCGCTACGATCCCGCAGGTATTTGGCCGCACGAGAAAAGCGAGGAGCTTGTGCGCCAAATCCTTGTCCGCACCATCGAGAAGGGCAAGGGCATCGAGATCAACACTTCCTCGTTCCGCTATGGTCTACCGGACCTGCAACCCTGCACCCAGATCCTCAAGCTCTATCGCGAGCTGGGCGGACGCGTGATCACTTTTGGCAGCGACTCGCACAAACCCGAGCATCTGGGCGCTCATATTCCAGAGGTACGGGAACGCCTGCGCAATCTTGGCTTTACCGAGTTTTGCACGTACCGCCACATGCAGCCCGTGTTTCACGCCCTTTAGGAAACTGCGGCGCCCCCGCACGCCAGACGACAACCGGCGGACGCGCCCCCATCAAACAAATCGCCGATATCCCTTAGATTTTGAACAGGTATTCTATGGCCTCTCTTCTCATCCCCATCATCTACCTCACCTTTATCTCGCTTGGCCTGCCCGATTCTTTGTTGGGCACGGCCTGGCCGGTCATGCATCTCGACCTGGGCGCACCCGTCGCAGCCCAAAGCGCGATTTCGATCATCATCTCGTGCTGCACCATCGTATCCTCGCTCATGACCGCACGGCTGGTGCGCAAACTGGGCACGGGCAGGCTATGCGCTCTCTCCGTTGGCCTTACCGCCGCCGCTATCCTCGCCTTTGCGTTTACGGGCTCCTTTTGGCAGCTCTGCCTGATCTCGATCCCCTACGGCCTGGGCGCAGGCGCTATTGACTCCGCGCTCAACAACTACGTCGCGCTTAACTACGGAGCCAAGCACATGAGTTGGCTGCACTGCTGCTGGGGTGTTGGCGCCAGCGCGGGCCCCATTGTAATGGGCTGGGCCCTTGCGGGGCCGCCAAGCTGGCACGGCGGCTACCTCGCCATAGGCGCGATCCAAGCTTTTATCACCCTTGTCCTGTTCTTTTCCCTGCCTTTGTGGAAGCGCGGCGTGGACGAGGACGCATCCGCCGCAAGCGACGGCAAGCTGCCAGATTCCAGCAAAGCTTCCGCCAACCAGGAGCAACCCCTTACCAATCGTCAGCTTCTTGCGCTCCCGGGCGCGGCCGCTTCCATAGGCTCTTTTGGGTTCTATTGCGCGCTTGAAGGCGCGACCGGCCTTTGGAGCGCAACCTACCTGGTCATGGCGCGCGGCGTCGATACGGCAACCGCGGCGTCCATGGTCTCACTGTTCTACATCGGCATTACCGCCGGTCGCCTGCTCTCTGGATTCGCTGCGCAGTGGCTGGGCAGCGAGCAGCAGATCCGCTTGGGCCAGCTTCTTATTGGCGGCGGCCTTGTCACCCTCATCCTCTTTGACGCCGTCCCCGTGCTCTGGGCAAGCCTTGCCGTCATCGGCCTTGGCTGCGCGCCCATCTACCCCAGCATTGTCGCGCTTACGCCTGGGCGCTTTGGCGAGCGCGCATCGCAAGGCCTGGTCAGCCTGCAGATGGCGTGCGCATATACGGGCGCTATGGTTGTACCGCCCCTTTTTGGCATGGTTGCGGGATCAAGCCACCCGGAGCTTATCCCGTTTATGATCGCCGGCCTGCTTGCTGCCGACGTTGTATTGGCAGAGGTCGCCGTTCGCCGATGCGCGGAATCAGGCCGCCAGACCACCGACAAGCGCGAAAACCAGTCATAGGGTTTGCCAGCGCGTGTACCTGTCGGCATGCGCGCCGGGCTTTTGGGAACCCTTAGCGGGCCAGATAACCTTCCACCACGTTGGCGACCGTCGCCGCATCGTTAATGTCGGCAACCGGCAGATTGATGTGGATATGGTTTGCCAGGGTGTCGTTACAGGCAATCGCCAGCGTTGCATCGTCCACTAAATCCAGCGAGCTCGAGCCGCGCAGGCGATCGACGCCGGAACGAGCCACTACCACGTTGGGCAGGCCGGCGGTCTTGTACCCCTCCACAATGACCACGTCCACATCGGTGTAACGCGCCAACAAGTCATCAAGCGGAAACTCCTGGTCCGTATCCACGTACTCCGCGTATCGATTGGCGCAGATGAGGCCCACATGGCGGCTGCCCGCCTCCGCGTGACGCCAGGAATCCTTGCCCGGCACGTCGATGTCGAAGCGGTGGTGCCCGTGGTGCTTGATGGACCCCACGCGCAGCCCGCGCGCCGTTAGCTCGGCAATAACCTTCTCTACCAGCGTGGTCTTTCCAGAATTCTGGTAACCGATAAATGCAACTGTAGGGGCGGGAGCGGCGGGGGCATCTTCACTGGAGTCAGAAGCGGTAGCGTCCGCGCCGTCCTTGCCTTCAACCGCCGCGGCACTGGCGCCCTCGCGCTCCCACACGCCGGAGCGTCCCCCCTCTTTTAGCAGCAGGCGCACGTCGACGATCTCCATGCCGCGATCGACCGCCTTGCACATATCGTAGATGGTGAGGCAGGCCGTGCTCGCCGCGGTCAGCGCCTCCATCTCGATGCCGGTCACGCCCGTGACGCCGCAGGTTGCCAGCACGTGAAAGCCCACACGGCCGTCTTTGCGCGCGCCCTCGCCCATAGCGGGGATGGACTCGATCTCCACCTTGCTTTTAGTGATGTTGAGCGGATGGCACATGGGTATAAGGTCGCTGGTCCGTTTGGACGCCATGATTCCGGCCACGCGCGCGCAGGCGAGTACGTCGCCCTTCTTTGCGCGGTCCTCGAGCACCATGGCCTGGGTCTCCGGATGCATGAGGATGCTGCCCTCCGCCACGGCGATGCGGCGGGTCACGGCCTTATCGCCCACATCGACCATGCGGACGTCACCGGACTCGTCAACGTGCGTCAGCTCGTCACGATATGCATCGCGGGGATTGTTCTGAGTCATGTGCGTTCTCCCTAGAACCCGGGCGGGGCCCGTCTTGATGTGCATCCATTCTACCCAGCGCGCCGCTGCGCAACTGCCGCGCAAGACGCGCCTTCTCAACCGCCGATCTGCGACATGAAACGCTCCGTGCCTTCGATCACCTCATGCTCTTGCGGCTTATGTGCGACGGCGTCGCGGAAAATCTCGACAACGCGCGCGTCATCGCCCGAGCGCAAAGCCTCTCGCACGTGATACTCCGCATCGGAAAACAAACATGGGCGAATAGAGCCGTCCGCGGTAAGCCTCATGCGGTTGCAGCTGCTGCAGAAATGGTTCGACATGGCAGAGATGAATCCCACCGTGCCCGCAGCGCCCGAAAAACGCCAATAGCGAGCCGGCCCCACCCCGTCGGGCAAAAGCGCGTTATCCACCGGCTCAAGCCCACCTACCCCCGCAGCGCTGGCAGCGGCGTCGATAATCTGGCGCAGCTCGCTAGAGGGCACGGTATCGCTGGCGTCCCATTGCTCGGGACAAAGCTCGCCATCCGGGTTTTCCCCAGCATCCGCTGCGCAAAACCCGCGATTTTCATCGCTTCCAATGGGCATGTACTCGATAAAGCGCACGTGTATGGGACGATCGATCGAAAGCCTCGCCATGCCAAACACGTCTTGATTGAGTCTGCGAACCACCACGCAGTTCACCTTCACGGGATCAAACCCATACTCCAGAGCCGCGTCTATGCCCGCAAGGGTCTGCTCCAGGCGTCCCAAGCGGGTGATTTTGGAAAACTGGACGGGATCTAATGTATCCAGCGAGATGTTGACGCGATCAAGCCCCGCCTCTTTGAGCTTTGGCGCCAGACGTGGTAGAAGCACGCCATTAGTTGTGAGCGATACGTCTTCGATCTGGGGTATCGCGCGGATCTCCTCAATTAACGGAATGATGCGATGGCTTACCAGCGGTTCGCCACCGGTTAAGCGCACGCGCGTGATGCCCTCGCCCGCGACCAGACGCACAAAGCGGGCTATTTCCTCGGCACTCAACAACTCGCCATGCGCGCGCGGGGGCACGCCGTCGGCGGGCATGCAGTACACGCAGCGAAAGTTGCATTTATCTGTGACGGCAATGCGCAGGTAGCTTATCTTTCTATCAAAGCCATCTTGAAGCGCATGTTTTACCACGTGAGCCCCCGTTCGCCGCAACCCAGGTCATTATTCTCCGTCTGAAATCATAGCCCATGTTTGAGTTGCAGCGTTAACCAGAAGATGGGCCGACGGCGCTGGCTTGGGCGGCGGTCATGACGGGCGGAACCATGCCAAAAGATGGCGTGAACGGATTTCGCACTTGCTCCATTTAAACCTTCTGCTCATTCGGCCTAACTTTTATTAATGATTTTCGACTTTTTACCGCACCCCCTATTTATGTATCGGGCTTTGGGACCATCGGGCCGCGGACCAGAGGAAAACCCTAGCGGAAAGCCTCACCGCTTCTAAGCTGAGTTGAATATGGCGCACACCGCCCGCGTTTTCCAATAACCCCAGAACAGCTGGGCCCCTCGAGGCTCCGGTGCCTCGACTCGTACGAGTCGTTCGCCACGTGATTGTGCGGCATCGCACCGCTCGAAAGAAGAATCCGATAGGGAGGAACGTGATGGGAGGGCTGAATATGTGCGGACAGGCGGGCGCCAAGCCGAACTTCAACGAGATCGCGCAAAGGCACGGGATGGACCGACTGTGGTGAGATGTGTTAACACTAACGTGTTATTCACCCTTTTTACCAATGTACTTACACCGTTTCCGCCGATGTAGTTTCGCCAATTGCGCTAACGCGCCCCCTCCGCTTTCGGTTAGCTGTCGGCGGCCCCTCCTCGCCCTCGAGCTCGCCTCCAGTCAGGTGAACGCGGTGGGTCGCCCTCGAGCAAAAACAAGGGCGCCGCTTGGCGACGCAATCCCGCCTGGCGACGCCCTGCAAACGAGCCGATTCGATTGTCCGTCGTGATGCCTAGGGCTCGAGCCTCACCGTACCGCGCGCGAGCATGTCCTCGAGGGTCTGCGGAGCGCAAAAGGTACGGGGGTCGTTGGAGACAGCGCACTCCGGATCATGCAGCCCGTCAATCGCGGCGACCTCGCCATCGGTCAATTCGAAGCCGTAGATGTCCATGTTCTGCCTCATGCGCTCGGGCTTGGTCGACTTGGGCAGCACCACATGGCCCTTCTGGACATGCCAGCGCAAAACGACCTGCGCGGGCGTCACACCGAGCCTCTCCGCGGCGGCGCACACGGGCTCGGACTCGATGTCCTTGCCGTGGCCGAGCGGAGAATACGCCTCGATGGCAATGCCTCGGTCGCGGCAATATGCCTCGAGGCCGGGCTGCCAGAAACGCGGATGCGACTCAATCTGGTTGACAGCCGGGACGATGCCCGTCTCCTCAATGATGCGGTCGAGGTGCTCGGGCAGGAAGTTGGAGACGCCGATTGAGCGCACCATGCCGCGATCACGTAGCCCCCCCCATCGCCCGCCATGCCTCGAGATATCGGTCCATGGTGGGGCATGGCCAGTGGATGAGATACAGGTCTATCGCGTCGACGCCCAGAACGGCGAGCGACTCGTCGCACGCGCGGAGGACCTCATCCCGGCCGTGATCGGCATTGCGCAGCTTGGTGGTCACAAAGACTTCGCCCGTCATTCCCGTGGCCTTGAGGGCGGCACCGACCTGAGCCTCGTTGCAGTACGCCGCGGCCGTGTCGACATGACGGTATCCGAGGGCGAGAGCGTCCTCGACCGCCTGCTGGGCCTCATAGGGCCAGATCTGGAACGTGCCGAAACCTATCTGGGGAATTTCCGCACCAGAGCCAAGGGTAATCGTCTGAATGCTGCTACAGACCACCTCCATGGCAAGCCTCCCTTCATCGAAGCGCCAACAGGCGCATCCCACGCAGCCTCCCCATGCGTATAGCCACCATAAGGGCAGCGAGCGCGAAAACCGCCATGATACTGAGAACCGGATAGAACGAATCGGTCGCCTCGACGAGCAATCCGGCCCCGAACGAGCCCGCGATAGCGCCGAAGATGCTGTAGGTATTGACCATCGCCATGTTCTGGGCAAGCCCCGCCTGTCCCCATTCCCGACGCGCTATGAACGGCATCGTGACAATCGCGGAGCCCCATGAGAGTCCGAAGAGCAGACATCCAACTAGCTGCAAGGGGACGCTGCCCATGGCGAGTGAGGCAGAGACCACCAGCGGGGACGCAATGCCGACCAGCGCGATTCCAATCATGGAGCGCTCGCAGCCGACACGATCGAGCAGGATGCCTCCGCCGAGACGCCCCAGTCCACTGCCGATGTTGACGAAGCCGATAATAAACGCAGCAGCAACGTCCCCCACGCCGAGGGCGAGGGGCAGCTCGCGCCCGAGGCCGGTAACGCCCATCCCGTTGCTCCCCATAAAGAAGAGGAACAGGAACTCGAGGTAGAAGACGGGCGAGGAGAGCACACTCCGCACCGACCCCGAAGAGGCGGAACCGTGGCCGTCCGTTTCCGCGACGGCCACGGGCAACCCGAGCTCCTCGAGCCGAGGCGCGCGAATGACCAGCGAGCTCATCGCAATCAAGGCGGAGAAGATCACCCCCACGCACCCAATGACGAGGCGCCAGGGCATCACGGCGTAAAGGTTCGTCACAAGCGGACCGAACAGGAAGCCCCCCATACCGAACCCCATGAGGCACGCGCCCTGGGCGAAGCCGGGCCTATCGGGGAACCATGCACTGACCACCGGGGTCACGATGTTGTAGACGACGCCGATGCCAAAGCTCGCGACGACGCCGTAAAAAGCCGCGACGGAAACGAGGCCGCCGGCTGCCGCGGCAGCCGGCACGGCAAGAAAGCCCGCGAGCAGAAGCGCCGCCCCGAGCAAGAGACCCCCGCGCACCATTCCGCGCGCGACCAACCTGCCAGAGAGGAGGCCGCCGACCGTGAACGCCGAGATGGAGAGCGCGAAGATGAAAGTCATCCCCGACATAGGCCACGCGTACTCTGTCTTAAGGGGTGCCAGCAAGACCGAGTACGCGTAGATGAGGCCAAGGAACAACAGCAGTACCATGCCGGTGCAAAGAACGCCGGAACGCTTTGCTTGCTCCATGAGATGCTAATCGGAGAGACGACCGTTGATGAGCCCGGAGACCTGGCCGGGCTCGGTCGCGGCGCGGATGGCGTCGCGAAACGCGTCGTCCATGAGGGCGCGCGCGATCTTGGCGAGCAGCGTGATATGGGTGCTACCAGCCTCGGCGTCAGGAACGAGCAGGGCGATGCCCACAGTGATCTCGGAGCCGTCGATGGACTCCCAGTCAGCGATGGGTGCGGTGAAGCGCGTCACGATGACGGCAGCGTCCTTGATGGCGTCCGTCTTGGCATGCGGCACGGCGAAGCCGTCCATCATGCCGGTGGAGCCTTCATCCTCGCGCGCATCGAAGGCGGCCTTGACGGCATCGCGATCGTTGGTAATACCCAGCTCAAGAGCCTTGTCAGAGAGGAGCGCGAGCACCTCGTCCTTCGTCATGCAGTCGAGATCGAGCAGGACCTGTGCGGGCTGTACGAATTCCTTCATGCGTTGCAACCTTTCCGTTCTCACAGCCTAGCGGGCAGCTTTGAGGATGTTCTCGATGTCCTCCACATGGAGCTCCATGAACGCACCGGCATGATCGCCGCCACGGGCGTCAACGGCGCCCTGCGCCATCTCGTGGATTTGCTCGTCGGTGGGATCGACGCCAAGCTCGGACAGGGTGGTGGGCATGCCGATGGCATGGCACCACTGGTCCCAGGCCTCGATGCCGCGCAGGCCGGTAGTCTTGGAGTCGTGGAAGTCGTTCTGAACGCCGAAGACGTTGACGGCAAACTGCGCGAAGCGGGCAGGGTCGACGTCGATGACGTACTTCGCCCAGCTTGACCAGATGGCGGTGAGGCCGGCGCCGTGGGCAACATCGAACATGGCGCCCAGCTCGTGCTCGATGGCATGGCAAGCGAAGTCGCCGACGCAGCCGAGGCCGGTCAGGCCGTCATGGGACTTGGAGCCGGCGAGCAGCAGGTTGGCGCGGGCGGTGTAGCTCGTGGGGTTGGCGAGCGCCTCGGGGACCATGGTCTTGACGGTGCGAAGCAGGCCCTCGGAGAACTCGTCAGTCAGCTCGGTATGCAGCTCGCGGGTGAAGTAGCGCTCCATGGTGTGCATCATGATGTCGGCGCCGGGCGCGGCGGTCTGGAACGCCGGCAGCGAGTAGGTCAGCTCAGGGTTCATGATGGCGAAGAGCGGGCGAGCGCACTCGTGGTTGTAGGAGCGCTTGAGCATCTTGTCGCCCATGGTGTCGATGTTGATCACCGTGGAGTTGGAGGTCTCGGAGCCGGTACCGGCAAGCGTGGAGATGGCGCCGATCTTGGCGATCTTGGTGGTCGCGACCTTGCCGAGGAAGAGGTCCTCAAGCTCGAAGTCGTTCGCGAGGCCGTAGGCGATCGCCTTGGAGGAGTCGATGGCTGAGCCGCCGCCGATGGCGAGGATGAAGTCGACTCCCTCCTGACGGCAGAGCTCGACGCCCTCCTTGACGAGGGAGAGACGGGGGTTGGGAACGACGCCGTCGAGCTCGACGTAGCCGACGCCCTGCGCAGCGAGGCCCTCCTCAACGCGGGTGAGCAGGCCGGTGTCGCGGACATAGTCACCGCCCCAGTGGATCAGGGCCTTGGTGCCGCCAAACTCCTTGACGAGGCGACCAGCCTCGAGCTCGGTGTCCTTGCCGAAGACGACCTTGGTGGGAACGAGGTATTCGAAGTTGACCATTCGTATCTTCCTCTCGATAGCGATTTGCAGTCAAACGGTCCCCCGCTGCGTCGCAGGGGACCGGAGCGCGGGGACTACTCCGCGGTGAAATACATGGAGATGCCCTGGCCGCCGCCGATGCACATGGACACCATGGCGTCCTTCTTCTCGGGATGACGCACGGCGAGCTCATAGGCGCACTTGAGCGCGAGAATGGTGCCGGTAGCGCCGATCGGATGGCCGATGGAGATACCGCCGCCGTAGATGTTCACCTTATCATGGTCGAGGCCGAGGTCGCGCATGACCGCGTAGGCCTGACTCGCGAAGGCCTCGTTGATCTCGAAAAAGTCGACGTCGGCAAGGTCGATGCCGAGCTTGTCGGCAAGCTTCTTGCTGGAGTAGTACGGCGAGTAACCCATGAGAGAAGCCTCGAAACCCGCAATGGCGTAGCCGCGGATCGCGACCATTGGGGTGCAGCCGAGCTCCTCCGCCTTGGCGCGGGTCATGATGACCACGGCGGCCGCGGCGTCGTTCAGGCTTGAGGAGTTCGCGGCGGTGACGGTGCCGGTGCCGTCCGTCACGAAGCAGGGCTTTAGGCGGGCGAGGCCCTCGGCGGTCACGCCGGCGCGGGGGTTCTCATCGGTGTCGAACAGCGTGACGTTGCCCTTGCGGTCCTTGAGCTCTACGGGGACGATCTCATCCTTGAAAACGCCCGCATCGACGGCGGCACAGGCGCGCTGCTGACTGGTCGCGGCGAAGGCGTCCTGTTCCTCGCGGGTAACGTTGTACTTCTTGGCAACGTTTTCGGCGGTAACGCCGTTGTGGGACATGTCGAGGGGCCAGGTGAGGATGTCGATCACGCCGTCCTCGAACTGCTTATGGCCCATACGAGCGCCCCAGCGGGCGCTGGGAACGTAGTACGGGAGCTGGGAGAGGTTCTCCGAGCCGCCCGCGACGACGACCTCGGCGGCGCCGGTCTGGATCTCCATGATGCCATCGACGATGGACTGGAGGCCGGAGCCGCACTGACGGTTCACGGAGTAGGCACAGGTCTCATTGGGGAGGCCGGCCTTGAGACTGATAGAGCGGGCGAGGAAACCGTTCTCGCCCCAGGAACCGACCTGGCCGATGATGCACTCATCGACGACGGCGGGATCGATGCCGGCGCGCTTCACAGCCTCGGCGACCACGAGGGCGCCCATTTCGATGGCGGACACGCCCTTAAGGCTTCCGCCGAACTTGGCGACCGCGGTGCGGGCGCCGGAGACGATGACGATGTCGTTAGGGTTCTTCTCCATGTTGGTCTCTCCTTGTAGTCAAATCGGACGAAGATTGTGGCACGTGGCGCCAAAGGCTCGGACGGCGTCGCAAGAGGCTACTCGAAAGGTCGCACACCATTGAGCGCGCGATGCGCCCGAGCCGTTGGCATGGGTGCGGGTGCCGGGGTCACTCGTAGGTGTAGAAGCCACGGCCGGTCTTGCGGCCCAGGTGCCCGGCGTCGATCATCTCCTTGAGCAGCGGGCAGGGGCGGTACTTCTCGTCGCCGAAGGACTCGTAGAGGCCCTTCATGGTGGCGTACACGACGTCGATACCGGTGAAGTCCATAAGCTCGCAGGGACCCATGGGATGGTTGCAGCCAAGCTTCATGCCGTTGTCGACGTCCTCGGGCGTGCAGCCCTCGGAGACGAGAAAGGCGCCCTCGTTCTGATACGGGACGATGATGCGGTTCACGATGAAGCCAGGCTGGTTGGGGGCGGTGACGCTAGTCTTACCGATCTGGTCGGCGAGCTCCTTGGCGGCGGCGAAGGCCTCATCGGAGGTCGCGGCTCCGCGGATCAGCTCGACGAGCTTCATGACGGGCGCGGGATAGAAGAAGTGCATGCCGAGAACGGACTCGGGGCGCTTGGTCGCGGCGGCGATGGCGTCAATGTCGATGCCAGACGTGTTGGTAAGCAGGACGGCGTCCTCATCGGCAAACTCATCCATCTTGGCGAACGTTGACTCCTTGAAGTCGAGGCGCTCGGGAACGGCCTCGATGACGAACCTGGCGCCAGCGAGGTCGGCGTAGTCGGTGGAGTATCTCATAAGGCCGAGGACCTCATCACACTCTTCCTGGGTCATCTTGCCCTTGGCGACCTTCTTGTTCATGAGCTTGGCGACGAGCGCCTGGGCGCGATCGAGCGGCTCCTGCGCAATGTCGAGGTTAACGACCTCGTAACCCGCCACGGCACACGCCTGCGCGATGCCGCCGCCCATGAGACCGGAACCGATAACTGCTACCTTTGACATTGTTCTGCCCTTTCTTTTGCGAACAACTGATGATTAAACCTTGGCTGCGCCCTAGAGGAACTTGATGAGCCCCGCGGGGCCATCCGTCTCGAGGAGGCAGGGATCCATGAGCTTGAGGTCTTCGGCGATGATGGGCTCAAAGTCCATCATGTCCAGGACCTGGGTCTTGAGGTCGATTCCCGGCGCGATCTCGATGAGTTTGACGCCTTCGGGGACGAGCTCGAAGACCGCGCGCTCGGTCACGATGAGCACCTGCTGGTCGGACGCGCGCGACTGCGGGCCGTTGAAGGAGAGCTGGGCGACCTTCTTGACCATCTTTTTGATCTGGCCCTCCTGCTCGATGATGAGCTTGCCCTCTTCGAAGCGGTACTTGGCACCGCGCGCCGTGAAAGTGCCGAGGAAGACGACCTTCTTGGCGTTCTGGGTGATGTCAATGAACCCGCCCGCGCCGGTGCAGCGGGGACCCATCTTGGTGGAGTTGACGTTGCCCTCGCCGTCGAGCTCGCCGAGACCCATGTAGGTCACGTCGACGCCCGCGCCGTCGTAGTAGTCGAACTGTTCGGGATGGCTGACCATCGCAACGAGGTTCTGGCCGATGCCAAAGTCAACGCCGCCCATCTGCACGCCGCCGTAGATGCCGCTTTCGACGGTGATCATGACCTCGGAAGAGATGCCCTCTTCTTGGGCAACGCGGCCGACCATGTCATTGGGGATGCCCGTGCCGAGGTTGACCACGCAACCCGGGTACATCTCCATGACACCGCGGCGGGCGATGAACTTGCGCTCGTTAAAGGGAGCCGGCTCGATGGCGTTCTCGGGAACGACCATCTGCCCGCAATAGGAGGCGTCAAAGTAGAAGGAGTGGGTCTGGCGGTGATCGGTCTCGGGATCGTCGCACACGACGACCTTGTCGATGAAGACACCGGGGACCGTAACGTCCTTGGGGTTGATGGTACCGTTCTTGACGACATGCTTGACCTGGGCGATAACCTGGCCGCCAAAGCGCTTCGCCGCGAGAACCGCGTTAAAAACCTCGAGCTTCATGGCCTCCTCGGTGGTGGTGAGGTTGCCCATCTCGTCGCAGGCGGTGCCGCGGATCAAGACGGTATCGATGGGCACGGCTCGGTAGAACATGTACTCCTCGCCATCGATCTCGATGATCTCGGTGATGTCCTCGAGTTCGCGTGTGCGGTCGTTCATCTTGCCGCCCTCGATGCGGGGGTCGATGAAGGTGCCAAGTCCGACCTTGCTCATCTTGCCGGGAAGGCCGCAGGCCATAGAGCGATAGAGTTGGGCGATCTGGCCCTGAGGTAGGCAGTAGGCCTCGACCTGGTTGCTGGCAATCATGTCCATCCAACGAGGCTGCAGGCCCCAGTGGGATCCGATGATGCGCTTGACGAGCCCCTCGTGCGCGAAGTGCTGTATGCCGCGTTCGCGATCGGATTGGCCGCAGGAGTGCAGCAGCGTGATCCCGCGGGGATGGCCGGTCTCCAGGAATCGGCGCTCGATGGCCTTGAGGTTGGACTCCGAGGCGGAGACCAGCGTCATGCCGATCGTGGCGACGGTCGAGCCGTCCTCGATGGAGGCCGCCGCCTCGTCTGCGGTCACGAAGTTTGCCTTGATCATCGGGTTTCACCCTTCTTCTCGAGCACTGCCGCGCGAACCGACGCGCGATCGGGCTTCTCTCCTCTTGTCTGGGGTATGCGGTCGACGAAGACCACGTGCTCGGGGACCTCAAAGCCCGCAACGCGCTCGCGCATGGAGGCGATAACTCCCCCCTCGGTCAGCTCGGCACCGGGCTCTGGCACGATGACCGCCACAGGAACCTCCCCGTAGAGCTCGTCCGGGATGCCGGCCACGCAGGCCTCGCGGACCCCATCGAGGGACCCCAGGGTCTCCTCCAGGCAGCTGCACCAGACCTTCTCGCCGCCGCGGTTGATCATGTCCTTCTTGCGGTCGACGACCCAAACCATGCCGAGTGCGTCCGCATAGCCCATATCACCCGTCGGCAGCCAACCATCTTTGCCGATGAATGCCGAATCGCAATCGAAGTAGCCGCGGGTGACGCAAGCGCCGCGAAGCATGATCTCGCCCACAGAACCCACCTCGATCTCCGCGCCGGCATCGTCCACGATACGTACCTCGACGCCAGGGACGGGCTTGCCCGTAGCGCCGGCGTAAATGCTCGTGGGCGAGTCGAACGGGAAGAGCAGCGCGGGCGACGCCGTCTCGGTCAATCCATAGACGACTTGGAAGGCGCAAGCAGGCAGCCATGCGTGAAAGGCGCGCATCTTGGACACGGGCTCGTAGCTTGAGCCCGAGAGAAGCACGCGCAGCGAAGGCAGCTCGGGAAACTCGTCGCGAAGCGCCAAGACCTTCTCGAACGCCGTCGGCGACGCATGGAGATAGGTGATGCCCCGCTCGCGCACCGTCTCGAGAAGCCTGCGGGCATCGAAGCGACGATGCAGGTAGATGGGGGCGCCCGCGAGCACGAACTGGGTGAGCAGGGCGACGAGGCCGGTCACGTGGTAGATAGGCACCGGGATGACGGTGCTATCATGCTCGGTCGTTCCCATGAGGCGCTGGTAGACCATCGCCGCGTGCACGATGTTCGCATTGGTGAGCAGGACGGCCTTCGCGCGGGAGGTCGTGCCGGAGGTGTACATCATGACGGCGTCGTCCGCCAAACCGCCCGAGCGCGCGGGCTCGGGAAGGCTCTCGAGGGCCCCGACGATGCCGAAGCCGCCGGGATCGCAGGCCCGGTCGCACACCTCGACGTGGCCGGCAAGCCGAACGGCCTGCCCGACGCGAGCCATGTAACGGCCGTCGATGAATAGGACGGAGACGCGCGCGTGCTCCAAGAGCGGGGCGATCTCCTTCTCGCGGTACTTGGTCGAGAACGGCACAACGACCGCACCAATCTTGCTGCAGGCAAAGTATGAGGCGCAAAACTCGATGCTTGAGTCGAGCAACAAACCGACGCGATCACCCGGGCCGACTCCATAGGAGGCAGCAAGATGGGCGGCGACGCCGTCCGCGTGTGCAAGGAGCTCTGCGAACGTGTATCGAGTCTCGTCGTCGTCCACGATGGCAAGGGCATCCGGGGTCACCCTCGCAGTTCGTGCCAGGACGTCGTACACCGTGCTCGGCATATCGTTGAAGGTATGGAAGGTCATGCCGCCGATCTCGCGCGGACCCATCCCGCGCTGCTGTGCGATGCTCCAACAGGAGCTACCCAAAATCATCGCGAGCACACCTCCGCGATCTCAGCGAAGACGGACGCCGCGGCGCGACGGTAGTTCTCCTCCGCGTACGCCAGCGCCTCCTCGATGGGGGTCTCGGGACCGACGCAGGCAACGAGCTTGGACGCTCCTCGGTCGAGGAGCCCCTCGGCACCCTCGCCCAAGGATCCCGCAATGATGATAAGGGGCTTGCCCGCGGCGGCGCAGCGACGAGCGACCCCCGAGAGGACCTTGCCATCGAGTGACTGCGCGTCGGCGCGTCCCTCGCCCGAGATGCAGTAGTCGCACTCGGCAAGCAGCTCGTCGAAATGCGCCAGGTCCATCAGGCAGTCGATGCCCGAGACCAGTCGCGCTGAAAGGAACGCGGCGGCGGCCGCGCCCATGCCGCCGGCGGCGCCTGCGCCGGGAATCGAGGCGACGTCCACGCCGAGCTGGCGCGCAATGATTCGCGCGTAGCCGACCATACCGCGCTCGAGCTGGGCAAGGGTCTCGACAGTGCCGCCTTTCTGGGGGCCGAAGACCGCCGTGGCACCGAGCCTGCCAATGAGCGGGTTGGTCACGTCGCACATCACGGTGAAGCGGGCCATATAAGCTTCGGGGATGAGGCCGCTGACATCAATGGTGAAGAGGTCGGAGAGATCCTCGCCACGGCCCTGCAGGTCGCGGCCATCCGCGTCGAGGAAGCGCACTCCGAGGGCGCGCATCGCTCCCATGCCGCCGTCGTTCGTCGCGCTCCCGCCCAGGGCAAGGAAGATGTCGTGGGCGCCGTGCTCGAGGGCATGGCGGATCAGCTGTCCGAAGCCGGCCGTCGAGGCTCGCAGGGGGTCGAGCGCCCCTCGGTCAACCAGTGTGATGCCGCTTGCCGCGGCGAGCTCGATCACGCAACGGCCATCGGGTAGTATCCCATAGGCGGCGTCGACGGGCTCGCCCATCGGGCCATCGACCGTGACATGAACGCGCTCGCCACCGCATGCGGCCAAGATGGCGTCGACGGTGCCCTCACCGCCATCGGCGATAGGCAGCGAGGAGCATGACGCGTCGGCGAATACCTTGCCCGCCTCCTGACCGAGGATCTGCGCGATTCGCTCGCTCGAGAGCGTGCCCTTGAACGAGTCGGATGCGAAGAGAAAACGCGTCATATTCCTGCTGCCCCCCTGTTAAGTCGCTGCTTTGGTTAGTCGTACTGCTCGCCCGTATGGTCGAAGGTGTAGCGGCCCGAAGAGCCGATCATGCGCATATAGGACTTAATGTAGTCCTTAGCAGCGTCCTCGCCCCACATCTGGATGTCCATGTAGTCAATGCTGGGCTGCTCGTTGAGCTTCTCATGCATGCTCTTGCGCTGATGCTTGAACAGATCGGTGCAGACGTTGATCTTGTTGATACCGAGCTCGACGGCACGGCGAATGTTCTCCTCGCCGGCACCGGAGCCGCCATGAAGCACCAGGGGCATCTTGGTGGCAGCCTTGAGCTCCGCCAGGCGATCGAAGTCGAGGGCGGGGACGAAATCATCCGGATAGGCGCCGTGCGCGGTGCCGATTGCGACGGCGAGGCAGTCGCAGTTGGTGCGCTCGGCGAACTCGACGGCCTGTTCGACGTTGGTGTACATATCAGACGAGCGGCCATCGCCCGCGGCGGCCTGACCGACGTGGCCGAGCTCGGCCTCGACGCTCGCGTTGTATGCGTGGGCGATGGAGGTGACCATGCGGGTGCGACGAACGTTCTCCTCGAACTCGTAGGACGACGCGTCGATCATGACGGAGGAGAAGCCGGCGCGCAGGCAACGGCAGACGTTGGCGTAGGTGTCGCCGTGATCGAGGTTGAACGCAATGGGAACATCCAGCGGCTCGGCGATGGCGCGAATCATGGGGACCATGATCTCGGGCGTGGCGTGGGCGAGCATCTGGCGTGGGGACACGTTGATGATGACCGGGGAGGACTCCTCAGCCGCCGCGTAGCATATGGCGCGCGCCTGCTCCATGTTGGTGCAGTTAATCGCCATAATCGCGTACTTGTTCTCGTTTGCATGGTCGAGCATTTGCTTCATTGAGGTGTACATGCTTCTCTCCTTAAGGCCGGCTTACACCTAATGCAAGGTCTTCGACGCGCAAGGGACCATCCCTCCTATAGAGGGCCCTCTCGCTCTCCAATTCGTTTGCATCGCTTGCCGAATGCCGCCTCCAAAAGGGGCCCTTGACGGCGGCATTCGGCAACCGGTTAGAACATCGGAGGGGCCCCTTATGAGAGGCGCCCTCCGAACAAGGCTTCTAACTAGCCGAGGAGCTGGTCGAGAACACCGTTGCCGCCCATCTCAGCATCCTGGTCGACAGGCTTGCGGAGAAGGAAGTACAGCACACCGGTAACGACAGCGCCGGCGAACCAGAAGAGCACGAACTGCAGTGGGTTGCTCATCATCGGGATGACGAAGATGCCGCCGTGGACAGCCGCGGACTCGAGTGCGAAGTAGCCACAGAGGCCGCCGGAGATGGCGCCTCCGATCATGCAGGGGACGAGGCAGCGCCAAGTATCCTGAACGAGGAACGGGATGACGTACTCCTGGATGTAGCAGCAAGCGAGCACGAGGCCGGAGACAGTGGTCGAGCGTTCCTTCTCGGTGAACTTCTTTTTACCGGTGAAGCGGTCGATAATCTGGGCGATGCAGACGCCGAGCGGATTCTGCATGCCGCCGCACATCTTGCAGGCCGCGGGCCCGAGAATGCCGTCGGCGTTCAGGCCGTTGGCGACGAGGGCGACGGCCTTGGAGATGGGGCCGCCTTGGTCAGTGGACATGCCGACGCCGATCGCAGCGCCGAAGACGAATCCGCCCACGCCCTGGAGATTCATGAGAGCATTGGTAATCAAGGTCATGAACCAGCCGATCGGCACGCCGACGACGTACCACATGAGCAGCGAGGTCACGAGGGTCGAGAAGACCGGGATCAGGAGAATCGGGAAGACGGAGCTCACATCTGCCGGGACCTTCTTGGCCAGGTCCTTCATCCAGATGGTGACGTAGCCGGCGATGAGGCCGCCAACAACGGCACCAAGGAAGCCCGCCTTGATAGTGTTGGAGATCACGCCGACGGCGAAACCGGGGGCGAGGCCGGGCTTATCGGCGAGTGCCCAGCCGATGTAGGCGCCGATGATCGGCACGCACACGTTGAAGATGGCTGAGCCGATGGAGTAGATGACCATCGCGAGCGAGTACTGGGTGTAGTCAAGCTCGGCCATGTCGGCGGCAATGTTGTAGCCGCCCATCGCCTTGGCGATGCCCCATAGGACGCCGCCACCGACGATAAAGGGAATCATATAGGAGATACCAGTGAGAACGGCATCCCAGGCAACCTGGGCCTGAGACTTCTTCTTGGCTCCCTTGCGCTGAATCTCTGCCATTAGGAAATAGCCTCCAATACTTCTTCGACCACGCCCTTGGCGGTCGCAACAGTCATGACCTCTTTCGTCTTGCACGAAAGCGTGGGAATCGGATCAAAACGCTCCGGATTCTTGATCTTGACATCGGCCGCGATGATCGCAGCGTCACAACGAGCAAGGTCCTCGGCAGTGATCTCGTTCTCCATGCCGGTCGCGCCCTGGGTTTCAATCTTGGCTTCGCACCCAAGGGCCTCGATGGCCTGAGTGAGCGACTCAGCCGCCATGAAGGTGTGGGCGATGCCAATCTGACAAGCGGTTACACCCACGATGAACTTCTTTGCCATATTTCCTCCTCTCCGACTTCACTAAAGCGAGTCCCTGAACAACCGCGCTTTAGCTTGGTCGTCCTTTCAATGGCTCACATCATAGTGTCATCACATTTTAAAACAGCTATCTCAGTCGTAATATGGCTTGCTTTCATGTTATCTTCACGTCATGTTCGTATTTTTGTTCTGTTTTTAGCTAATTACTCACATTTTCTACATTCCTTCACAGTTTCTTCATATATTTGCTACATAGCTTGCTATCCTGTCTATGCACACCTACGAGCAGCTCTAGCGATAAGGGAGAGGCCATGAACGAAACTACTGTCCATCGATCTAACGATGTACTCGAAATACGAAATCCTATCGTGTTGCATATCATTCTTATTTTTATGGGGCTCTGCTTACTTGTTGCGGCTCTTCTAGCTGCCTTTGCTCCCCTTCCCTATGCTGAAAACCCCATGTTCATGCGCATAGGTATGGGCTATTGCGGCATTCCGTTCTCGATTGCCCTCATTTACCTGAATATTCATAAGATTATTCACAGGCGAAACGCCATCCGAATAGATAAAAATGGCATCACCGACAACACCACTTCATTATCTTCCGGGTTTACTTCTTGGGATAACATTGCTGAAGTGTTTCTTCTTCGACTAAAAAGCGATGACTACTTGTGTGCAATTCCCGCTGACTACGACTCTTGGTACGAACACCTTTCCAAACGCCAGCAGCAACTTGCCAAAGCAAACCTTGACGCAGGCTTTGCACCCATTCGCATCCAATTCAAAAAGGTGGGAAACAGCGTCTCCTCCAAAGACGGCGTTGCTTTTGTCAAGAAACTCAAACCCAAGAAGGTCACTCGCGTTCGCAAGCCTCGATATTAACGATTTCGGAGACTGAATCCGATGAATCTTGTCCTTATCAAAGTAAGCTCTTTTTTATCCATCATAATTGCTGGCATGCTTGCAGGCAGAACAGGAAAACTCGGTCGCAGAACTGGAGAGGCCATTTCTAAAATTGTATTCAACTTCACACTTCCCGCTGCGATTGTCCATGCGTTCGGATCAGCAAACTTCACCCCGGATATGCTCTTATTGGTGCCTCTTGGACTCATTTGCGCCCTTTGCCCGTACCTCATCACATACGTGGTCACAAGACACTCTTCACACGATGATCGCATCCTATATTTGATGAACATAAGCGGGTTCAACATTGGCTCTTTCGGCCTGCCCTTCGTGCAAGCATTCTTCCCCGCTTCAACCGTAGTTGCAGCATGTATGTTCGACGCCGGCAATGCCCTCATGATGACCGGAGGTACGTACGCAGTCACTCGAGTCCTCACAAGCGGCAATCATATCAATCACCCCATTCAAACTATCATCAGACGACTTCTATCCTCAATTCCGTTCGACTCCTACCTTGTGCTCATCTCGATGGCGATTGTTGGACTGCGCGTGCCCCAAGCAATCGTTGCATTTACTGAACCCATGGCAAATGCCAATGGTTTTCTCTCCATGTTTATGCTCGGACTTATGGTCAGCTTCTCCATTAATGAGGATCGGCTTCACAAATTGATTAACTTAATGTCTGGGCGAATCGTCTTCAGCCTCGTAATGAGCGTTGCCGCTTTTAAGCTTTTGCCATTTAGCTCGGGAATTCGCTACATCATCGCCGTCCTTCTATGGGCGCCGATGGGCTCGATGGGGCCGGTATTCACCCTTTGGGAACACAGCGATCATGGCCTTGCTGGCTTGGCAAACACAATCAGTATTTTTTTCAGCATCATTGCGATGACGGCAATAACCGTCGCCTATGGAACAATTTCTTAACTTTATATACTATGCTTAGATATACATTTGATTCTGGGAGGAATCATGGGGCCCTTTACATACACAAATAAGATACTGTGCTTTGGAGAGCTCTTGCTGCGGCTCTCTCCAACAGGTCATGAACGAATCGAACAGACTGCTAACCTCCAAATATACTACGAGGGAGCAGAGGCGATGGTTGCAATCGACCTTGCTCATCAAGGCGAAAGCGTTGCCTATGCAAGTTGTGTTTCCGACAATCGTATCGGCACTCGCGGGCTTATGAACTTACTTGGGGCAGGAGTCGATGTCACGCGAGTCTCCCGGCGTCCAGGCCGTATGGGCGTCATCTACTTTGAGCGAGGATCAGGAGAGAGACGCTCTGCAGTTATATATGACCGTGAACACACACCTATCACAACGATGAAACGTACGGATTTTGACTGGGACAGTTTACTCAACGGAATCGACTCATTCTATTTCTCCGGCGTTTTGCCAGCCATCAATGAAGAGCTGCGCGGTGCCGTTGAAGATGCTTTGATTGCATGCAAAGGTCGCGGAGTAAAGGTATACTGCGATCTTAACTATCGTTCTCGAATGTGGAACCGGGCAGTAGCTAACGATACCTGGAAACGTCTACTCCCTTATGTTGATGTCTGTATAGCATCGGATGAGGACATTTGGAGCATCTTCCCTCGACATGGAATCAATCCAGACCGCACAACCACCTACAATTATCTTGATTACTATCAAGATATAGCTTTTGAGGTATCCCAGCTATTTGGATGCGAGGCCGTTGCGATCGAGATCCGATCACTAGCATCGAGTGGCATTGGCAAATGGCGCGGACTCCTTATGCGCGATGGAGAAGCCATTCTTTCCGTCCCCCGCGAGGTCATGAACGACGAGCACTCTGGATGTGGAGATTCTTTTGCCGCCGGAATTATCCATGGCATTAGAAGCGAATGGGAATCATCGACTATCATTAATTATGCGCTCGCATCAAGTGCGCTCAAGTCTACCATTCCGGGAAGCATCAATCATCTTTCCAGCGAAGAAATCGTCTCCGCTGCCTGCTCAAAGCTCTCTATTGTCGACTACTAGCACTTTCACGTGTCGTAATACAGAGACGGCCAATGCCCGTTTATATTTCGTTTCGGCATTGGCCGTCTTTCTTTTTCCTTTTCTAACAGTCTAGAAATGTGGTGATAGCAGACCCCGCGAAAGGGGCCGACCCTGGTATATGATTGTCCCTGCCAAACTTAGATTTACCCAGGCGTCCATCCGTCCCTAAGTTTGGCGACGTCCCGGTCGGGTGGGCGCCTGGGTGGACGGGACAACCGAATGAACATCAACCGCGACCCCCGCGGCGCGGGGGTCGACGCCATAACAGACGCCGACTTCGCGCTGTCGCGGCAGGCCGCCGAGGCACGGGCCTGCCGCGACAGCATCGGATACGGGACCTTCGACGAGGCCGCAGAGGCGTTCCGGCCGCGCCCGGCCTGCCCCCGCTGCGGGCGTCCGGCCGCGCCGCCAGGGACGGCAGGACGCCCGCCGGGCACCGCAGGTTCAGGTGCCCCGACTGCCGCGCGCGCTTCGGCGCCCTATCGGGCACCATCTTCGAGAACTGCAAGAAAGACTTCGCGACCTGGATCCGCTTCGTCGAGCCCATGACGTGGAATGTGCCCGTCGAGGCCGCCGCCGAGCTCTGCGGCGTCGCCCACCAGACCGCCTTCGAGTGGCGCCACCGCGTCTTCGTCGCGGTGGCGGGCTGCCAGGACCGCATCGTGCTCGGGGGCCGCGTGTGGATAGACGAGGTCTACGTCAACGACACCGAGCTCTCGAAGGGGGTGCGGCCAGGCACGCAAGCGCGGCCCGTCAAAGGAGAAGCTGCGCATAGCCATCGCCATCGACGCATCCAAGACCCCGGTGACGTTCGTCTGCGGGCACGGCAAGCCGTCGACCAAGAGGATAAGGGCAGCCCTGGGGAGCCACCTGGAGGAGGTCGGCAACGGTCGTGCACGACAAGGAGCGCGCCCACAACGGAGCCATCGCCGACAAGGGGTGCGCCTCGGAGGCCTATAAGGCCGACGTGGGCAACCCGGCATACCTCGAGGCCATGGAGATGGTGAACAACCTGAGCTCGTGGCTAAAGCGCCACCTCCGGCGCTTCACGGGCGTGGACCCGGCGAACCTCCAGTCCTACCTGGACTGGTTCGTCTACCTGTTCCGCGTGCGCCAGGCGCAGAACAGGTGGCCCAAGGCTGCAAGGGCGGTCCGCCATCTGATCATGGCCGACGCGACCTACCGCACGTAGGAGGGCATGCGGGACCACCACACTTCTAGACTGTTAGATTTCCTTTAATTGACTACGCTCCGTAAGCATTCTTCTCCGCAGCGCGGCCGGCACGCATGCCATGCAGCACCGCAGCCCGCAGCTCGGGAATACGGGCCTTGTCCATCTGCGGGACGCCTTCGAGCTTGTAGGGAATGCCGAGCTTCTCGTATTTCACAATACCCATGGTGTGGTACGGCAGCAGCTCAAGGCCCACCACGTTGCGCCAGGGAGCGATAAGGCGCCCCAGAGCCTCGCATTCTTCAACCGTATCGGTGATGCCCGGCACGATCACATGGCGGATCACGGTCTTGATGCCGCGACGGGCGATTTCATCTCCAAACGCTATGATGCGCGCAGGGTCGCAACCCGTCAGCTCGCGATGACCCTCTGGGTCGGCATGCTTAATATCCAACAAGACCATATCGGTCTCGCGCAACACAGCGTCAAAGCGCTCCGGATGCTCGGGCGAATAGGCATAGCCGCAGCTATCAAGGCACGTGTGAACACGGCCGCGGGGATTCTCGTGCATGGCGCGGAACAGATCGGCCAGGAAATCCGGCTGCAACAAGGGCTCGCCGCCCGTGACGGTGATGCCGCCGGACTTGTAGAACTGCCGATTGCTTTCAAATTCTTGAACAAGTTTCTCGACCGAAACCATGCTACCCGCGTTCACTGCCCAAGTATCGGGGTTGTGGCAGTACGCGCAGCGCATGGGGCATCCTTGGGTAAAGACCACAAAGCGAATACCGGGGCCGTCCACCGTGCCCATGCTCTCGATCGAATGAATGCGTCCAAGGGCGTACTGAGAAGATGCGGCATCTGCATCCGCATCGAATATCTTCTGAGCCATGCGTGCTCCTATCTTGAATGGTTCCCATCCATTCTAGAGCACGCACGGCCCCGTCAATGTGCTTGTTTTGCCGCCGTTACTTCTCCGCGGCGTCAAGCGAAGCAAAGGCCTGCTCAAGGTCCCAAATTATATCGTCCGCCGCCTCGGTGCCAATGGACAGGCGAATGGTCGCCTGTGTGATGCCCTGGTCGGCAAGTTCGGCGTCGGTCAGCTGCGAATGCGTGGTAGTCGCGGGATGGATCACCAGGCTCTTTACATCTGCTACGTTTGCCAGCAGGCTAAACACCTGCAGATGGTCGATGAACTTCCACGCAGCCTCTTTACCGCCCTTGATCTCAAAGGTGAAGATGGAAGCTCCGCCGCGCGGGAAGTACTCGGCATAGAGCGCGTGATCGGGGTGGTCGGGCAGGCTTGGATGGTTCACGCGCGCAACATGCGGATTGGATGCAAGATACTCTACTACGCGGCGGGTGTTCTCGATGTGGCGATCAAGACGCAGCGAAAGGGTCTCGGTGCCCTGCAGCAAAATCCAAGCGTTGAAGGGCGAGATGCACGGGCCCTCATCGCGCAGCAAGATTGCACGCACATAGGTTGCAAACGCCGCGGGTCCCGCCGCATCGACAAAAGATATGCCATGGTAGCTGGGGTTCGCCGCTGCAATAGGAGCATATTTGCCGCTTGCCGCCCAATCGAAGGTGCCACCGTCCACAATAATGCCGCCGAGGCTTGTGCCGTGACCGCCGATGAACTTGGTGGCGGAGTGCACCACTATATCCGCTCCATGCTCAAGAGGACGGAATAGATACGGCGTGCCAAACGTGTTATCGACCACTACGGGTAGACCGTTGTCATGAGCGATCTTAGCGATAGCGTCAACATTTGGAATATCGGAATTTGGGTTACCGAGCGTCTCCAGGTAGACCAGCGCGGTGTTGGGACGAATCGCCTCAGAGACCTCGTCCAGATCATGAGCGTCCACAAAGGTGGTCTCGATGCCAAATGCCGCCAGCGTGTGCTCAAGCAGGTTGTAAGTTCCGCCGTAGATGGTTTTCTGAGCCACCACGTGAGCTCCGGCCTGCGCCAGCGCCTGGATGGTCAGCGTAATCGCCGCGGCGCCGGACGCCACCGCCAGTGCGGCCACGCCGCCCTCGAGCGCCGCGATGCGCTCCTCGAGAACGGATTGCGTGGTGTTGGTGAGGCGTCCGTAGATATTGCCCGCGTCCGCCAGGCCGAATCGATCCGCCGCATGCTGCGAGTTCTTAAACACATAGCTGGTGGTTTGATAGATTGGGACCGCACGCGAATCCGTTGCCGGATCAGGCTGCTCCTGGCCCACGTGCAACTGCAGGGTGTCGAAATGGAATGTGTGGTTTGGATTGTCTGTGTACTGGCCCATGGTTTGCCTCCTTGGCTCTTTGCTCCCCCAGTAATTACCTACTTATTCTGTAGTTAATTGGGGTTGCATAGTACGCCTCCATTTGCCAATGGTCAAACCCACGGCATTGGTTGGTTTCCATGTTGTTACGCGCCCGCCGTCGCTTCCCGCCGGTGCCCCCTGCGTTTATCCGCGAGCATAAAGCAATAACGCGTTCGCACAAAGCCTCTACCTTGACGTATTATCGATAAGCTGCACATCTACCGGGGGAGCAACCATGTCGACCGATCTTAGTTCGCGCATTCGCGACTTCATCAAATCCGAAGCCGTTTTAGTTATCGCCGCCGTCGCGGCGGTTGCATCTATGGCGGCCTTCCCCCTCACCCCCGCCACGCTTTCTACCTATATTGGCTATATCGACATGCGTACCATAGGCCTGTTGTTCTGCCTGATGACGGTAGTCGCAGGTCTGGGAAGGGCGGGGCTTCTCAACGCCATTCGCGATTGGCTCATGACCCGCGTTGGATCAGCCCGCACGCTCGCTTTTATACTTATCAACGTTGTCTTTATCTCCGCCATGCTGGTCACCAACGACGTTGCGCTCATCACGTTTGTGCCGCTGGCCCTCGCCCTGTTTATGCAAGCGACCCCGCGCGCGACCATCGCCACCGTTGTCGCCATCACCGTCGCGGCAAACCTAGGATCCATGTGCACCCCCATCGGCAATCCCCAAAACATCTTTTTAGTCTCCGCGTTCAGTATGGACATAGCCGCATTCTTTGCGACGGTTCTTCCGGTGGGGGCGCTCAGCTACCTATGCTGCATCGCTCTCACCCTGATGGTTCCAACCGAACATCTTGAAGACGTGAATCACGGAGAAGCATCTCCTGTACACCCACGGCTTCTCGCGCTCTACCTTATACTCTTTGCACTTTGCATCGCATGCGTTGGCCACGCCATCTCATGGCAGCTCTGTTGCGCCGCCGTCGCCGCCGCATGCCTCGTCCTTGATCGGCGTGTCTTTATGAACCTAGACGCGAGCTTGCTCGTCACGTTCATTTGCTTCTTCGTCTTTGTTGGTAACCTCAAGCAAATCGGCTCGGTCTCATCCTTCATCGGCGGCATTATGGAGGGGCGCGAAGTACTGGTCTCCGCCCTTGCCAGCCAAATTATAAGTAACGTTCCCGCCGCTATTATGCTTTCTGGCTTTACCGACAATGTGCAGGCGCTGCTGCTTGGCACCAACATTGGAGGACTCGGCACGCCCATCGCGTCGCTCGCGAGTCTTATCTCGCTGCGCATCTACGCCCGTATGCCCCACGCCCAAACCGGTCGCTACCTACTCTGGTTCTGCGTGATCAATATCTGCCTGCTTGCACTGCTGCTTTTTATCGCGTTCATCCTCTTCTAGTTTTATCGCTTTTGAGGCGCTGGCCGCAGTAACGGCGCGCACTTATGACGGATAATCGCATCGATTACCGAGAAGGCATAGTAGGCGCCCCCGCCTGACCTTAAAAACAGCTGGCAGACGCCATGCCTACCTAGAGCATACAAAGGGAATTTCAAAATTCGTGCAATTATCCGTCATAAGCGCGCGGCGGGTGCGCAACGGATAGCAAACGCACCACTCTGCTCGCATTCCCGGCGCCCATTAATGCCAGCCCTAAAGCTCCCGCAGTGAAAAAGCCGCCGAGCGGACAAACGTCCACCCGGCGGCTTTGCAAGCAACCCAACTATATAAAGTAGCTAGATGAGCTATTACATACCCTCGTGGAAGGTACGAGAGATAACCTCGTCCTGCTGCTCCTTGGTGAGGTTGTGGAAGTTGACAGCGTAACCGGAAACGCGAATGGTCAGCTGCGGATACTTCTCAGGGTGAGCCTGGGCGTCAAGCAGGGTGTCGCGATTGAACACGTTGACGTTCAGGTGGTGGCCACCCTTCTCAGCGTAAGCGTCGATCATGCCAACCAGGTTGTCTGCCTGAGTCTGGGGGACGTCAGAAACCTTCATGTGAGCCTCCTTCTATGCCCGCGATGCGGGCCCGGTACCAAAGTCGCTATCGAGATTATATCTCGATATGGAGCCATTGCCACCAAGACAATGACATTTTTGCAATCGTACGCAACGTCCATACGCTGCGAAAATGTGCGAGTCGCAGCACAGATTGCAAAGCAAGCGGGCAAAAAGCCAACAACCTCTCGCCCGCCGAATCAAAGCGATTTACTGGCAGTCGCAAGCGCCCTCGGGAGCCGAGGAGTCGGTGCAGTCGCAGCAGGGAACAACGTTCTCGATCTCGATGTCACCAGAGAGGTCCAGATCGCCAAAGAACACCTGGTCCTCCTTGCCCAGCGCGCCGGGGATGATGGAGAAGGTGTTGGAGATGCCGTCCTGAGCGTCGCGGAACGGAAGCTTGGAGACGGAGGACAGCGAAGCGATGGCGCCGTGGGTATCGCGCTGGTGCATGGGGTTGGCACCGGGGGCGAAGGGCACGCCGGCCTTACGACCGTCGGGGGTGGCACCGGTCTTCTTGCCGTAGACCACGTTGGAGGTGATGGTCAGAACCGAGGTGGTGGGGACGGAGTTGCGATACGTGTCGTTCATACGGATGTACTCCATGAACTGGTGCACGATATCGTGGGCGAGGACGTCGACGCGGTCGTCGTCGTTGCCGTACTTGGGGAAGTCGCCCTCGATCTCGAAGTCGACGATGATACCCTGCTCGTCGCGAACGGGGTGGACCTTCGCGTACTTGATGGCGGACAGGGAGTCGGCGACAACGGAGAGGCCTGCGATACCGGTAGCGAACCAGCGGTGAACGTGCTTGTCATGCAGGGCCATCTGGATGCGCTCGTAGCAGTACTTGTCATGCATGTAGTGGATGATGTTCAGCGAGTTGACGTACACGCCGGCCAGCCACTGCATCATGTCCTTGTACTTCTCCATGACGTCGTCGAAGTCCAGGGTATCGCCCTCGACGGCGCGGAACTTGGGGCCGACCTGCTTCTTGGAGACCTCGTCCACGCCGCCGTTGAGCGCGTAGAGCAGGCACTTGGCCAGGTTGGCGCGAGCGCCGAAGAACTGCATCTCCTTGCCGACGCGCATGGAGGACACGCAGCAGGCGATCGCGTAGTCGTCACCGTGGTAGACGCGCATGACGTCGTCGTTCTCGTACTGGATGGACGAGGAGGCGATGGAGGCCTTGGCGCAGAACTCCTTGAACGCGTGGGGCAGCTTGGTGGACCACAGGACGGTCAGGTTGGGCTCGGGGCTGGTGCCCATGTTCTCCAGGGTGTGGAGGTAGCGGAAGCTCATCTTGGTGACCAGGGTGCGGCCGTCGACGCCCATGCCACCGATGGACTCGGTGACCCACTGGGGATCGCCGGAGAACAGGTTCTGGTACTCGGGGGTACGGGCGAACTTGACCATACGAAGCTTCATGATGAAGTGGTCGACGAACTCCTGGATCTGCTCCTCGGTGAAGGTACCGTTCTTGAGGTCGCGCTCAGCGTAGATGTCGATGAAGGTGGAGGTACGGCCGATGGACATGGCGGCGCCGTTCTGCTCCTTGACGGCAGCCAGGTAGGCGAAGTACATCCACTGGATGGCCTCCTGGGTGTTCTTGGCCGGCTTGGAGATGTCGAAGCCGTAGAAGTCGGCCATCATCTTGAGCTCGCCCAGGGCGCGAATCTGCTCCTGCAGCTCCTCGCGGTCGCGGATGTTCTCCTCGGTCATGACCTTGGGGGTGGAAGCCTTCTGGGCCTCCTTGTCCTTGATCAGGTAATCGATACCGTACAGGGCGACGCGACGGTAGTCGCCGATGATGCGGCCGCGGCCATAGCCATCGGGCAGACCGGTGATGATGTGAGCGGAACGGCAAGCGCGCATCTCGGGGGTGTACACGTCAAAGACGCCGGCGTTGTGGGTCTTGCGGTTGAAGGTGTAGTTCTCGACAACCTCGGGGTCGATCTCATAGCCGTGCTGGGCAGCAGCCTGCATGGAGATGCGGATACCGCCGTTGACGTGCAGAGCGCGCTTGAGCGGCTTATCGGTCTGAAGACCAACGATGGTCTCGCGCTCGGGGTGAGCGGCGTCGATGTAGCCAGCGGGGTGGCTCACGATGCCGGTAACGGTCTTGGTGTCCATGTCGAGCACGCCGCCCTGCTCGCGCTCCTTGAGGAGCAGAGCCATGACGTCGTCCCACAGCTTGGTGGTGCGCTCGGTGGGACCGACGAGGAACGACTCGTCGCCCTCGTAGGGGGTGTAGTTCTTCTGGATAAAGTCGCGGACGTCAACCTCGTTCAGCCAATTGCCGCCTTCGAAGCCTTCCCATGCCTCCTGCATTTTTGTGACCACTCTCCTAGAGTCAACGTTGCGCGCGTTGGGGGCTCGCGCGCGAATATATTGGACCTCGATGTATGGGGAAACCAACAGCCCAACGCATACTTAATTAAACCCAACAGGCAATAAGCCGTTTAACCATGCATAAGGCACCGTTCAGGGCATAAGATGCGCGCTCGGGCGTCAATTAAGACCATTCACCGAGAAATCACCCATGTTCGTAAGAATATCATAGGCGGGCATGGGCGTACGCCCCCAACTCCTACAATTTTGGAGCAATTTAGATGTGGCTAACTCCATCATCTACGTAGGTTTTATCTCGCGCTTTCATACAATAAAGTGTCTATCCTATTCATACTTTTGAACCCTACCATCCAATATGTTCCACCTGACCGATGTGCACGCATTTAAAAACCGCTCGTCATGCGATACCAGCAGCAGCGCTCCCGGGTATCCTGCAAGAGCCCGCTCTAGCGCCTCGACCGAATGAAGGTCCAAATGGTTGGTCGGCTCGTCCATCACTATGAGGGCGGGCGACGACAAAACCCCCAGCGCCAACAGCAGCTTTCGCATCTCCCCCGGGCTGGTTGTGCATCCCTCCAGTATGCGAGCCGGATCAGAATTGAGCTGCGCCACCACGCTGAGCACCCTGCCGCGCTCTCCGGAAGATAAGGCCCTCACGCGCTCGACCACGCTGCGCGCGAGCCCCTCGTCCAACTCCTGCGGAATATCCAGCCAAGCGATGTCATCCGGAACATGTGGACGAAGATGTTCTAGAAGCGTCGACTTTCCCGCCCCGTTGGGGCCCGTGATGGCGATGTGGTCCGTATTGCCCACATAGAGGTCGGGGAGGTGCAGCACACCGGGCCCGCACGGAATATCGCGCGCGCCGGAACGTATCAGCACGCGTCGCGGCGCCGGGGCCACGTCGAGCCACAAGTCGCCGTCGTAGCGCTTTTCGACCCGGGCGTGCGCCAGCCGTTCGCGTGCGGCATCAAGGCGTCCCTCCAACTGAGAGGAGAGCCGACCCCGTTTTCCGTCTTGCCCGCTGAAGCGCGCGAGGTCGATTTTCGCCTTGGCGCTCCTGTCCTTTTGATCGATATGCCGCTTTGACATGCGCGCGTCCGCCCGAGCGGCTTCATGGGCACGCTTATCCTTCTCGACCACAAGTCGATCAAGCTGCTCCTTGGCGCGGCGCCTTTCGCGCATCGATGCCGTTCTCTCAAGATCGCGCTGGCCGCTCGCCCGCGTAAAGCCGCCTGGCCGCACCCGCACGGCACCCGCCTCGAATGACGCACACCGGTCTACCAGGCCATCCAATAACTCGCGGTCATGACTCACCACGATGCCTATGCCGTCAAAGTGGCGCAGCACCGTCATAAGGCAAGATCGCGCGGCGGCGTCGATATGGTTGGTAGGCTCGTCCAAGACCAGCACGTCAGGCTTAGCCCACAGCGCGCAGGCGATCTGAAGCTTTTTCTGCTCCCCGCATGAAAGCTCATCGTAACGCCAGGGCATATCGTCCTCTAGGGCGAGTTCGCAGCGCAGGTCACGCGCTTCTCGATCGTATGCAGCAGCAAAATCATAGAGGTTTTCAGGCGCAAGAGCCGTCTCCTGAGAGCACAGCAAAGAAACAGAAGGGCCGGTCACCAATCCAGCTTGCGGCTTCAGCTGTCCGCACGCGATTTTGGCTAGCGTCGTTTTTCCGCATCCGTTATCCCCCAAAAGGCCCGTCCAGCCCTGGGGAAAGACAACGCTGACGTCGCGAAGGATAGGCTCCGCGGACGAAGGATAGGTATACGTAATGGATTGAAGCGACAGCTGCATGCATATCTCCTTGTGACATTTCAAGCCGCGTCCCGCCAACATGGCGAGCGCCTTCGCGCGCGGGGCGCGGCGAAGCGGACTTTTTACCGGTGCATCCGGCGATGTTGAAATGTCTTAGAAGCGCATGGTTGCCAATCTATGAGAAGGAACGCCCTCGCATGGGGCTCGGTTTCACTACGAGCGGGCGCTTGAACGAGCATAACAGGGTCGATAACGCGCGGTCAAGGAAGCACATTCACGCCAGCGGCGACGTGAAGCCCCGGTTACCGCCCACGGGTAAAAACCGGTAAAAACCACGTTGCAATACCCACAACACACACATTCAAGATTCAGCAAAGGTGCTATTATAAAAGCAACATCTGGCGTCCGCTCTCTCGATCGGCAGCGCTCAGGTTGTTAGGATTAGGGGCCTAGGCGCTGCAACGCCGAAGCCCCACTTTTATGCCATGACGCTATCGCCGTGGCATTTTCATCCTCACTCTTTTCGCGCGCCGCTTCTCAATCGTTTTTCGCTGCTGCAGCAATTCAAAGAAAGCCGTCAAAGCGTTTAGAACCGCACATGCGAGTTCCAGTAATTCGATCACGATATCGACCATAGGACATCGCTCCTTTCGAATTAAGAGCGCTGCCCTTGCGGACGCCAAATGCTGCTACCAACTTTATGACATTTAGATAGCGGCAAGCAGATCCGTTCTTCATCCCCATAATGTGTTCACTACAGAACACTTTACGCATTCTTGAGGAATTGCTCTCTTGACTTGGTTTCAATGTGATATCACAATGAGACCAACGAAGCGCACGGAAAGCTTCGTATTGGGGGTCGTCCTCCCCCACGGAACAACAGGACGGCGCCCGGGCCGTCACGCAAACGCGGGCGAATGAGTCGAGGAGGAACTTCGATGAGCGTGGAAAAGAAAATCAAGGCCAAGAGCGGATACGGCATGCTCGCCATAGTCGCCGTGCTGCTTGCAGTAATTGTTGGCCTGTTCATCTGGAGCGTCGCGGGCATGGCCGGCACGCCGGAGGGCATCGACACGCCCGCCGTCTACGGTTGGGGGCTAGGGGTCAGCATCTTTGCCTTCTTGCTGTGGTTTATCCCGTTGAGCGGCTTTTTCTCTCTGCAACCCGGCCAAGCGCGCGTATGCATCCTCTTTGGTAAATACGTTGGCACCGTCCGCGACGAGGGCTTCTTCTGGGCAAACCCCTTCTACAGCAGGAGCATGGGCGGCAGTGCGGGTATCGGCGAGATGCTGGAACTCGAGATGAGCGACTCCAAAGCCGCCAAGGCCGCAGCTCAGAAGGCCGCCAAGGGCAACCCCACCACCATCTCCACCCGCGTGCGCACCCTGAACGGCGAGCGCCTCAAGGTCAACGACAAGATGGGCAACCCCATCGAGATCGCCAACGTGGTGGTGTGGCATGTAGCCGATACCGCCAAGGCGCTCTTTGACGTGGACGATTACCAAAGCTACGTAGCCATGCAGGCGGAGACCGCGCTGCGCCATGTGGCGAGCATCTACGCCTACGACCATGCCGAGGAGAATTCCGATTCCATGGACGCCATCACCCTGCGCGCCAACGTGGAAGAGGTCTCCACCGCCCTGAAGCACGAGCTGTCCCAGCGCTTGGCCCCCGCCGGCGTAACCGTGGACGACGCGCGCCTCACCCACCTTGCCTACTCACCCGAGATCGCCCAGGCGATGCTGCGCCGCCAGCAGGCGGAAGCCGTCATCGCCGCACGCAAGAAGATCGTGGAAGGCGCGGTCTCCATGGTCGATATGGCCGTCAAGGAGATGGCAGCCGGCGGCACCATCGAGCTGGACGAGGAGCGCAAGGCGCAGATGGCAAGCAACCTCATGGTGGTTCTCTGCGGCGAATCCGAGGCGCACCCCGTTCTCAACGCCGGCTCACTCTACTAATCAATATCACATGTAATGCCGGAGCTCTCCCAGTGGGGGCGCCGGCATCTCTGGTAAGGTCACATAAGACACAACACGAGTTCACGAGGCAGCTTACATGGCACGCAAGCAATACCCCCTTCGCATAGACCCCGCCATCTGGGAGGCGGTGCAACGCTGGGCTGACGATGAAATGCGCAGCGCCAACGGCCAGGTGGAGTGGATCTTGCGCGACGCCCTCAAGCGCGCGGGGCGCCTGCCAAAAAAGGAAGACGCGCCAAAAAACGACAAGAGTTAAATCGCCAGCAACCATATGTCTGCAAAGCGCCGCGAGTGCAAACGAGCCCCCGATCAAGGGCAAGCACTCCGGCGCTCAATTTATATTTGGATTCTTTTCCCTGTTCAGAGGCATGTGAGCTTGTCCATCTCTGGATAGGACTTCTCCGCCTCCCACTTGGTGACGGACTGGCGTGACACGCCAAGAAGCATGGCAAGCTGCTCTTGCGTCATGTTGCGCGTGGCGCGCAGATGCTGGAGATTGTCGCGAAAACTCATGGTGGGTCCTCTCGTTTGCCCGGGACGCGACTTGCGGCCCGCTTTGGAGCGGGCGCGGCGTCCCAAGCGTTTGGCGTATTCCTGCCGGCGACTTACATACTACGGTAGCCACGCGTCGAGAACCACCAACTTGAGGCTTCATTTTACGCAACTTACAGGCACCCAGCGGTTGCATTCCGCAGGTAGATTGCTTGAGCGGACGATGAGCGGGAATTTGCTCCCCTTATTACGGAAAATCCTCGCAGTGGGAACACGGTGCGAAAGCCATGCCGTTAGTCGCTGAGAAAACTATCCCCTTTTAATAAAACTATAGAACACACGTTCGCGTATTGCGCTATAACAGAGGCAGCGACATGGGCGGTGCCCTCCGAGTCCTTGCAGGGGGTTAGGAGGGTTCCCATGGCGAAAATCACCGCGCCGCTCATTGCGGCATCAGTGCTCGTTCTATCGATCGTGCTGCTCTTCCTTATCGCTCGCTAGCGATATAGGGGTGAAACTCGCCATATAAGGAAACAGCCGCCCTGTGCCGGAGCGGCTGTTCGTGCGGGTTTCACCCCACTGCTTCTACTCCAGGAGGGCGTACGCCTCCCAAGTCGCTACTAGTATACCCGCTTTTTCGGCGCCCCTGCACGCCATCCGCGGGTTTCTAGGCGGCGCCGGGCTACGCGAGCCTGGTGCCGTTTTTCAGCTATACCGTCATTATGAGGCAAGCGCCGAAGAAACCGAAGGGCTCATCTTTGCTCACTCGCAATGATGACAAAACGGACCCCAAATCGAAAACGCCCACCCTTTCCCGCTTTCGCAAGCTACGCCCTCATCAGCACACGCCCTCACGCAATCGCACCGCTACGGCCCGCTGTTACAAACCGTTGCTTGCGGCAACGGACGTGCCATGAGCAATATTGCGGTATCGTAAGTCCCAGCGAGAGAAAGGGCTCCCCATGTTAAACGAGAACATCCGCGAACTCAGGAAACAGAAGGGCTTGTCCCAAGAGGAGCTCGCAATCAAGCTGAGCGTGGTGAGGCAGACCGTATCCAAATGGGAACGCGGTCTCTCGGTGCCCGACGCGGAGATGCTCCTTTCCCTGGGCGAGGTGCTCGATACGCCTGTAAGCACCCTTTTAGGCAAGACGGTCATCGCTTCTGAGCCGGACAGCCTGCAAGCCCTCTCCGAAAAACTCGAAGTGCTCAACGCGCAGTTTGCGCGGGCTCAGGAATTAAAGCGCCGAGCCTTGAACACGCTGTGCATATCGCTCGCCGTCGCCGTAGCCCTTATCCTCCTGGCGCTTGGAATGATTGGGGAATCATATCTCGACTGGAATTTCACCAACCCCGAATACGCGATCGCGGGCACCATGCTCCACGGCTTCGAGTGGATTTTCGTCCGCATCGCGCCCTTCATCCTCATCGCAGCCATCGCCGGGGCGATCGCGACCCGTAAAAAGGGATAGCGCAACAAAGCGTTGCTCGACGGGCCACATGCGGCACGAGATAATCGCGAGAAAGAAACGGGCCTTAAACCCAATGCCCACCTAAAGGAGAATCGCCATGATCTTGCTCAAAGACGCCCTTGCCCAACTGCGCCGCGAACGCGGTCTCACCCAAGAGGAACTCGCCTCGCGGCTCTACATCACACGCCAAGCGGTAAGTCGCTGGGAAACTGGCGGGAGAGAAAATGCCCTTCAACCGGCTGTACCTGCGCCGATACGATGATGATACACTCGTACACTCTGATTTTGAACTTATTTTTGCCGAATTAGGCTTGGCGAACAATCGGGAATGACATACACTATCAGTACGCGGCATCGTGTCGCGCGGCTGTCCGACGTAGGCAGCGGTAGCGCGATACATCATAACGACGTCGGCCGAAGCGGAGTCGCGCATGAGCGCGGACTCGGATGAGGAGTCATCGGGCGGTCTGAGATCGCCTCAGTAGCGATTCGGTACAGCGCATCCGGGCGCGGGTGCGAATAACAACGCCGCGTCATAGCTCGGGATGGTCGCCTCCCGAGAACCTGTTGGAGATTCGCATAGCGAATCCGGGTTCTCGAGGAGGTTTTTTCATGTGTGAACCCATCGCCGTACCTGAGCGCGTGCCCGACGGCCAGCTCACGTACATCTCGGAGACGGAGGCTCATCGTCTCGGTTACGGCTCCCGCTCCACCCTGCACCGCTGGGCGCAGGAGGGCTCCGTGCGCTCGATCAACCTCGGCAACGGTACGATGCTCGCAGAAGAGGACATCAAGCTGAAGCTCGCCGAGCGCAAGGTCCTCAACGTCGCGAGCGCCTATGAAGTCCTCGCGCATCGCGTGGCGCAGCTCGCCCCGGTGTTCTCCGCCGAACAAAAAAAGCAGCTCGTCGAGCTGCTTTCGGCGTAGGGAGGGGCGGTGAGTTAGGTGCCTAAAAAGCAGGAAGCCGCCCCCCACGCCTGCCAGCGTATCGGGGACGGCACCCAACAACGAATCTATTAGTGATATTACCACGACTAATGATTCGCGTGAAGTCATAATCGAAACTAATGGCGATGAACACGCAGCGCACACGTCTGTGGCAGCGGACGAGTCGGGTCTCACGCCCGAGCAGCAGCTCGCGTGCCTGACCGACGAGGACGGCGTCGTCGACATCAAGCCGTTCGTGCAGTTCAAGTCGTCGTTTGCCGACCTCGAGGCTAACGAGCAGGCGATGTTCGCGCTGCTCGGCGAAACGGATAAAGCTCGCGTGCGCCGCGTGTGGGCGAACAATGCCCACGTCAACCGCGTCGAGAAGCTCCGGCGCGACGGTGTGCCGCTCATCGACGTCAACCGCGAGTGCGCGCGCTTCGCGTGGAAGCGCGTCGGTCTCGACCCCGACGAGTTCGATGCGGCGTGGAAGCGCGAGGTCGAGTCCCAGTCCGGCGCGCTTTCGGTTCACAGCGACACCGCGTTCCCATGGACGGTCACGCTCATGGTTTTCCCGTTTATGCCGAAGGTCAATCCGGCCCCCGAGGGGTTCGACGAGATTATCTCAGACGCTTGTTTTTGCAAATTGGAGTGGCGCGACTACGTCCAAGTCAGGAGTTACGATGCTCTGCGCGAGCTGTTCCGTCACGAGGGCGACATGCTCAATCGCGCCCACAACGAGGCGGAGCAGGAGCTGCAAGACCTCGAGACGCGCGCAGGCGACAAGGTCGCAGATGCGCAGCGCAAAGATGTCGTGCATGGACTGCAGACCTACCAGTACCTCCTGAATTACAACTTCACGAAAAAGGATTGTCCGTCCGCCGCGAAAGCCATCGGAGCAGTCTCCGAGGACGCCCTCGCCGAATACCAGCGCCTTACCGACCTCGCCGAAGAGGCTGGGAAGAACGCCAAGGCCCGCGAGGCGGCCGAGCGTAAGGCTCGCGGCCCGTGGGGCCCCAGCCGTAAGCTCGAAGACTGGGTTACGGACGAAATCGAGATTCCCGGGTCACGGTTCGGTTACTCCGTTGAACCCGAGGTGCGTCACCGCGCGGACGCGTACAAGCGCCTGCACCGCTTGACGCTCGAGCTCATCGACCGCTTCGGCGTGCCGATGCAGGATGACGGCGAGACGCCCGACCTCCTCGAGCTGGTGAACTTCGAGCTCGCTCTCGAGCTCATGCGCGACGAGATGTGGAATCTACAGCGCACGTCTAAGGACAACCCCACGGCGCGCGTCAAGTTCCGCGACGAGATTCCCGTCGATTACGCCGCCGAGCTGGTGGTTCGCGCCTATCGCGACATCGCTCCCATCAAGTGCATCGACGGCGTGCTGAGCTGGTTCCGCCCCGGCTCCGGCAGGCACTACGTGCCCATCGAGGATCCCACAGGCGGCAAGGAGGTCAGCGGCATCATCCGCGAGCTCTGCCTCATGGTGAACCCGATTGCTGATGAGGGCTACGAGCGTAAGTTCCGCGCGGCGATGCGCTGCGCCGCCCCGTCGGTGTTCAAGTTCAAGGCGCGCGACAGCCACGAGGTCGACCTGGACGAGAAGGTCGTGTCGCAGGGCACGCTGGTGTTCAACAGCCGGACGAAGGAGATCCGCGAGGTCACGCCCGACGACTGGGCGCTCCCGGCGTTCCCGAACTACATGCTCGTGGACGACGGCACCGGCCATGCGCGCCCCGACATCCCCGACCACATCGAGTTCACCGGCAAGAACCACGCAGGCGAGACGGTCACGTGGTCGCCTGAGCAGTTCGCCGAGGGCTGGAACCGCGAGCACCCCGACCTCATGTGGGATTGCCTCGACCAGACCCACAAGTACATCATGACCCCCTACGCGAAGCCGCAGGCGAACCTCTTCCCCATCGGGCGCGGCGGCTCCGGCAAGTCGACGCTGCGCTGCGAGATCGTGTCGCTCGTCGGCGGCGAGGACAACGTCTCGAACGTGTCCGTCTGCGAGTACGACGAGGATGAGACGCTGCTCACGGTGATCGGCAAGGTCATCAACTACCCGGATGACAACCCCGCCGACGGTGACGTCCGCGGCAAGGCGTACCTCCGCTACAAGGTCATTTCCGCAGGTAAAGCGGTCGTCCTGAAGCGCAAATACGATAAGTCGATCAAGAGCGACGCCCTGTGCGTGCCGTCGATTCAACCGTTCAATGACATTCCGCGCTTCGCGTCGTACGACGCGGACATGACGCGCCGTACGAAGATCGTCCCCGCCGGCGACCCCATTCCCGATGATCAGAAGATCGACGACGTGGTCGACTGGATGGCCACCCCCGAGGTCGTGACGTGGTTCGCGTGGCACGCCGACGAGGCGTACCCCTCGTGGCGTCACTTCGCGCCGAACCCGCTCATGGACGCCGCGCAGGAAAGCGCCCTCGACGAGGTCGACCCCGCCCGCATGGTGCTGAACGCCATCCTGCCCGACCTGTTCGAGCGCACAGAGTGCATCCCGAAGCGGCTGCTCTATCTCACAGCGCAGGCGTACATGTCCACTTACGCAAAGAACAGCCGCCTTGGCAACTTCGATACCAAGTTCAAGCGCGATCTCGACCGCCTCCTGCCCGAGTACGGCCTCGTGCTCCCGAAGGAGCCGTCCGGCAAGGACGCCCAGTTCAGGCTGAAGAACCGCTATTACCCCGACGACGTGTTCGACGCCCTCCGCTCGATCACAGGCACGCACCCCTACGGCGAGTTCTCGGACGTGGAGGCGTTCCGGTCGAGCATTCCCCAACGCCTGCATGAGCTCTTCAACTATGCCTACGAGGGCCGTTACGCGGACAACATCCGCGGCGTCGTCTGGAAGCAGGAGGCCTGGGAGCAGGAGCAGGCCGGAAAGCATCCGTCCGACACCCGCGCCGCCCACGACCAGCAGGTTCTCGACTCATGGAGCGAGAAGGACCGCGCCGATTACGCGGCATATCTCGAGGCTTACGAGGATGTGAGGCTCTTCAAGCTCCGTCGCGTGGACGGCCGCCTGTACCGACCCATGCGTCCTGAGGCGTGGTTCGAGAGCGACCGCCCGACTACCATCTGCCGCGTGTGGCGTAACGGGCCGACGACGCCGCAAACTCTGCTTCATTGGCACGGTAAGGAAGCGTCTCGCGACGGCAGCTATCGCGAGGTCGAGCGCCTGTCCAGCAACTGCGTCTCCGAGGTCTACGCCGTTGCGTGGGTCTATGAGCCTGACAACGAGCCTGACGATGACGATGGCACCGCTCCGACCTCGACTTCCGCATCGACGGATGCGCCTACGAGCGATAAACCCGCAGCTCAGACAGCCGACGCCCAGTCAGTGTCCGCTGACGGTGCGGGTGAGGCTCCCGCGTCCACCGGTGAGCCCGCCCCTGCGAACGAGCCGCCAGCAGGCTCTAGGGCGTCCAAACCGGCTCGTGGACTGCATCCCGCCGCGTCCAGCGGGTTCACGTGGGCACCTGCGCCGCCCGCTCCCGAACCCCAGCTCTCGTCCGACGAACGTTACGACCGGTTCTGCACCGCGGCGAAGCGCCATATCGACGAGTCCTGCGGCTACGTGGTCTACGACGGCGGGCCTGAGGGCGCGACCGTCTGCCGCGAGGTGCTGCCACGCGACGAGTGGTCTGTCTACGGCGAGCCGTTCGTTGAGGCGGGCTCTGTCGATGTCGACGGCGAGAAGCTGCCGCTGATCGGTAGCCGCCCCGACCCCGCCCCGAGCGCGCCCTAGCGCTCACCCTGCACGAACCAGCCCGCGCGCCCCGCGTGGTGCGCGGGCCTCTAACCACCATCAACGAACGATTGGAGTTTCATCATGACCGCTAACCCCACCACCACCCAGCAGCCCACTGAGGCCGAGTACGAGGCTGTTGCGGAGCAGCTCTCGCCCCGGCTCGATTACACCAGCGCGTTCGTTATGAATGCACTCTACTCCGGCGGCATGTCCGAAGAGGCAAGGGCGCGGCTTCATCGTGCGTTTGTCGACTATGACACCGCGCAGCAGCAGCTTGAGCGCACCTGCATTGACTTCCGCGACCATAAGGTGATTCTCGCCGAGGATTGTTGCCCCCGCGAAACCCTTAATGCGTTCTGTCGGTATTACTTTTCGCATATCGAGGGGGCCATTCGCGCGTGTGAGGTTGCCAAGGCTGCTCTGCGTGCGCAACTGCGCGACATCGTGACGGAGATAGGCGCAGACGGTGTCGTTGAGGCTTTCAGCTTCATGTCGAAATGGATTACCGACGACTATGACAAAGCTCGCGGCACCAAGCCTGTGGTGGAGCTTATTGGCGACGATACGGTGATCTCGGTCATGTCGCAGCTTTAGTGCCCACCCCCGGCTCCGCGCAACGGCGCGTCCGCGAGCGGGGCCGTCGATATACGCCCGTCGGCGCGCGTGAGCGCCGCGTGCGCGTGGATGCACGAGTGCGTCCCACGGTGGACGACCTCAAGCGTGCGGCGAAGGCTGCGCACGCGACGAGCGAAGAGTAACAGCAAACAACGTTAAGGAGTTGGTGAACGATGAGCGAGCAGATGATCGAGAGCACCGAGCAGCGGGCCGCGATGCCTGCTGCCGATGTGCGCGAGGGCACGGCGGACGTGACCGCGAACGAGGCGGCCGTGAGTGCCGACGAGGGCGCGGACAAGTCTGCCCCGGGCGCGGAAGACGGCGTCGAAAAGACGCGGCTCGAAGCGGCCGAGGAGAGCGTCGCGAAGCTCGAGAAGAGCTTCAAGGATGCCGAGGCGAAGATTGAAAAGGAGAAGGCGGATCATCGCCGCCGTATGAAAAATCTTCGCGGCAACCGCGACGCTCTCGAGCAGGCGCTCGAATCCGCGCGCGTGCGTGCGGAGAACGAGCGCCTGCGCTCCGAGCTCGAGCGCATCCGTCGCGAGGGCTCGGGCGCGTAAGCGCCGGCGTGCGGGCATCTGTCTCGCATGCGGCGCGTACGCGCAGCGCGGCGAGCGAGCACGGCAGTCCCCCGTCAGTGGGGCGTGAGTGCACGCGAGGCCGCGCATGTGCTGAGGTGTGCCGTCGACGTTGCGAGCTATCAAGCGAGCAACCAGACGCGCACCTCAGCACGGAGCCGTGAGCACATCGGTGCGAGCGGCTTTCGGGACGGCGCATCGTCGCCGGCCGAGGGGGTGCCCCTGCGGCGGGGAGCGCAGCTCCCCGAGAGCAGGCCCGTCGGGTTTACGGAGGTCGCCGCAGGCGACCGTAGAAAACCCTACGGGCACTACCTTATAGTTTGTCCCGGAATTTTTCCGGGCAAACGTCGGCGTCTTTTGACGCCTGCACGCGAGCCGATGCTCGCGGGCGCTTTTCCTTCCGCAGACCATTGTCTGCGAGAGCACGTCGAGCCGTTGTGAGGCGTGCATGCTTTCATCCATCGGGCTTTTGCCCGGACGCGTCGGCACGGATGTGACGGCGCGGGCTTTACATCATGCGCGATATGCGCACGAGCGAGCGCGCGGATGCACGCGAGCGCTTCACTACACAGCGCGGGCTCGTGCCCGCGGAGAGCACGGGAAGCTCTGCGAGCCGTGCGCCACATCTCACGCGTGCTCATGCGCGCAAGCACTCACACCACACGCGGGCCGATGCCCGCGAAGCTCACACCATCACGGGCCGATGCCCGGACATATCTGTTCTACGTCCATTGACGGAAGGAGTGATCGGAATGCCTTCGTTCGGCTGCGGCGTGTCCACGTCGAAACTGAACATGACCGGGAAGTCCACGAGCACCTCGATGCCCCACGACAAAGCGTGCATGGAGTTCGGCGAGGAGCGCGCGTCGCTCTCCGAGAACCTCGACCGCTCGCGTTCATCGCGTAACGAGTATTTCTTCCCCGAGGGCTGCGGTAACTCGGGCGGGGCGCTCTCGAACTGGTTGCTCGAGCAGTTCGAGGACTATGCCATCGAGTACGGCAAGGCGCACAAGCCGAAGAAGGACGGCTCGCCGCGCCGCCCGCCCATCTCGACGACCATCGGGCTCGGCATCGTCGTCACGCCCGACGAGGAGGCGGTCGCGCAGTGGCCGGCATGGCTGCGGCGAAAGTTCGTCGACGACTCGCGCGAGGTCATCGAGAAATGGCTCTGCCGCCCGCTCGATGCGTACGCGAAGCACGTCGACGAGGGTGCGATCGAGGAGCGCGGCCTCACGCGCGACGACGAGCTCGGCGACGACGGCCTGCATTGGCACGGGCTCGGGCGCATGCCCGACCTCATTCCCGACCGCGAGCTGCTCGTGAAGTATCTCGGCGAGAAGGGCGCGCAGAACTTCATCGACCGCTATGACGGCGAGAACGACGGCTGTCTCTACCGCACGGGCAACGTCATGAAGGCAGGCCGCCTGCAGTTGCTGCACAAGATGTTCGCCGGCGAGATGGCCGAGCGCGGTTGGCGCGAGCCCACCGACGAGAACGATCTCGAGGCGACCGGCTGGTCGGTGGAGCCGCACGTCTCCAGCGCTGAGAAGCACGAGCGCGAGAAGCAGGGCGAGGTGTTCCCGGAAGCCGGGCGCTCGGCGAACAAGTACGCGCGGCAGGCGCGCTGGGAGCGCAAGAAGAAGGCCGAGCAGGCCGAACTCGAAAGCGGTCAGGCGAAGCTCGCGAAGGAGCAGGCGGCGCTCGCCGACGACCAAGCGGCACTCGAGAGCGACCGCGAGCAGCTGGACAGCGACCGCGCGCAGCTCGAGGACGATAGGGTGCAGCTGGATGCCGACCGACGCGTGCTTCTGGACGAGCAGGCGCAGTTCAAGACCGACGCCGAGCGCGACGCGGCCGCGCGCGAGAGCGGCTATTTCCCCGCCCTCGACAAGCACGGCAAGAAGACGATAATCGCGCTTCCCGTGAGTGATGTCGGGCGCGCCAACCTCACCGACCCGGATTCGTGCGCCGAAGCGGCGGATAGGCTCCTGCGCCGCATCCGCACAAAATACAAAGTCGGCCAAGGCCCTGCCGATGGTCGCATCATCATCGGTGAGTTCGTTCCGGGCTATCTGTTCCGCGAAGCTCTGGTCGCAGGTCGCGAGGCGGACGTCACGAAGCGCGAAGCCGCGGCTGACGAGCGCGAGCGCGAGGCTGAGCAGGCCGTATCCGAGGCCCGCGCCGTCGTGGACGCGAGCCGCAGGCACGACGCCGAGGTCGAGGACTGGTGGGCGGATGCGAAGCGCACGCTGCGCAAGTCCGCGCAGCAGCTCGCAAAGGACGTCCACCGCTTCCTCGGCAAGGCGGCGCGGCAGTTCCAGTCCTCGCGCTCCGACCTCGTGCGAGGCATCGGCGAGACCTTCGCGAAGGCGGCGTATCAGTGGGGCATCCACATCAGCAGCGCAGGCGCGTTCGCGAACAACCCGGCGCTCGCCCAGATCTTCGACGATGGCGACCACGACGAATGGCAGCGCGTCGAGGATGCGAAGCCCGCATCGCTCGACGACGAGCTCATGGGCGTGTTCGACGAGATGCGCGGGCCAAAGTCGAGCACGGGCAAGGCCCGCGCCAACGCCCAGCAGGTGCAGGCGCAGCGCGTGTCGTTCGCGGAGCGCTGGGGCATCGACATCGACGAGGTCGACACCACGCCGTCGACCACGGACTACGACGAGCCTGATTTCTAGCCTCTGAGGCCGCTCAAGACCGCTGACAGCGCGATTAAGCCCGCGTGCTCACCGGTGCTAGTGCCGGGGGCGCGCGGGCTTTCTGCATGCCTGCAAAGCCCTCGCATGATATAAGCGCTGCGCAAATGCGTGTTTCTACGCGACGTGAGATAATGTCTCCAATAAACGTCGAGGGAGTTGATGCAGATGCCGCAGGTGAAACTCGGGAAGATCGAGCCGGTGCCCGTCCGCGAGGTGTGGCCGCACGAGGCGCTGAACTTCACAAAGTGGCTCGCCGAAGAGGAAAACCTCGCGCAGCTCGGGGATGCCTGCTCGATTGACCTCGAGCTCGTGGACACGGAAAGCGCCGTGGGGTCGTTCGCCGTCGACATTTTCGCGAAGGAGACGGGCTCCGACCGCCGCGTCGTCATCGAGAACCAGCTCGAGGACACAAACCACGACCACCTCGGCAAAATCATCACCTACGCTGCGGGCAAGGGTGCTGACGTGGTCATCTGGGTCGTCGCCCGCGCCCGAGACGAGCATCGGAAGGCCATCGAGTGGCTGAACGAGCACACCGACGACGAGTGCTCCTTCTTCCTCGTCGAGATCGAGGTATGGCGCATCGGCGACTCCCCGATGGCACCAAGGTTCAACGTGGTCGAGTCGCCGAACGAGTGGGCGCGCGCCGAGAAGGCGAAGGACGGGCTCAGCGAAACGCAGGCCGCCCAGCTCGGCTATTGGCAGGCGTACCGCGAGGCCGCGCTCTCCGACCCGGGCTTTTCCAAGATCATGCGGCCGCAGAAGGCGCACGCCCAGCACTGGTCGGACGTCAACGTCGGCTCGTCGAGGTACCACCTGTGCCTGCTCGCCGTCGTGCAGAAGCGCCGCATAGGCGTCGAGGTCTGCATATCGAACGACAAGGACTTCGGCAAAGTGGTGTTCGACCACCAGCAGGAACTCGAGCAGCTGCTCGGCGCGAAGGGCGAGCCCTACGACGCAAAGAAGTCGTGCGGCATTCGCTTCTACCGCGAGAACTGCGACGTCAAGAGAAAGCCCGAGATGTGGGGTGACTACATCGCTTGGCAGCTCCATGCGGCCGTGCAGCTGCGCGAGGCGATGGTCGGCATTGACGAGTCCTATCTCGCGGATACAGGCGAGTAGGCAAGTTTCGAGCGCGCACATGTGATGGCGATCGATACATCTTCTCGGTCTAAAGACGGAAGGCTGAATAAGCCGAGCGCAATTACCGAATATCGAACGTTCAGGTACACTTTATCTCGTGGCGTTCGACAACTGAAGTGGGTGTGACAATGAAAACAATTCGAATGTTTGCAGCGCTTGTTGTCTGTGTCCTCACGGCGTCCGTCACTTTAACGGGCTGCGGTGCATCCGGTACATCAGAGAGCGCGGTACCTTCGGTCGATCTTTCAAAATACGCGGATCTCGCATCTGGTCGCGTTATCGTCATCGGTTCTGACGGTAAGGAGACGGATTGGGAGCTTGACGATGTCGACGACAACCAGGTCGCATTCGAGGAGGACGCCGAGGGCGCGACGATTGTCGTTTCCGCAACGGTTCTCGCGACTAAGAGCGATTTCCAGCTCAACAGCGGCAACACAGTTGAAGCTGCACTCCAGCTTGCCGCAACCGAGACCGTGATGGGCCACCCTGCGGCGACCGCGCTCACTATCGAAGTCGACCCGAGCGTAGTATCCGATCAGGGTATCGAGGAGGGGGATCAAGTCCTTGTGGCATCCACTAATTGGGACGTGAAATATGACGAGATGAGAGCGCCTGTTGAAGTGCAAAAGATTTCCTAGCTTTTGATTTAGACAGGAAGAAAAGGCCCCGCCGCCCCTCGGACACATCCGAGGGGCGGCGGGGCCTTTTCCTGCGTCTCAAGTGGATATCTTTTCTATTCTGCTAAAATATAATTTAGATATCCGCAATACCCGAGAGGAGAGTCGTCATGGCCGAAGCCGCAGCTCAGGAGGCTGAGAAGCCCCGGCGCGGGCCAAAGCCTCAGCCGCGTAAGAAGGCATTGATTTCGATGACGGCAGCCGATTACGAGGAGCTGTGCGCATGGGTAGACGCGGACGGAACAACCAAATCCGCCGTTGTGCACGAGATGATGGGGCGTGAGCGTGAGCGGCGCGCTGCCCTGACTAGGGAGGCGTGAGATGGCGCTCAATCTCACCGAAGATCAGGTGCGCGATCGCGCTCGTGTCATTCTCGAGTTCGATAGCTCGGTTGACGCTCAGTGCGGCGTCGGCCAACTCACCACGTTCAACCAGCTCGGATTCAACGGTGTCGCTGACAAGCCCGACGGGTGGTATCTGCCGCACAACCATGCGGACACGGCGTTGATCCTTGAGGTCAAGGCGTCAAAGGTCGCCCTTGGCGATAAGCAGGTCATCGAGCTGATGAAGAACGTCGATATCGCCGAAACGTCGTATGAGCACGTCGTGGGCATCCTCTACAACGGCGAGGACACGCGTGTTTTCAAGGGCAGCGAGGAAATTGACGACGCGCCGGCTCTGCAGAACAAGGAGCATTACCTCGCGTTGTTCACGGTCGATCGCATCGACAAGGAGCGCATCTACGAGCTCACTGCGCGCATCAACAACTGCCTGCATTTCGACTTCGGCATAAAGAACCTGTACAGCCGCATGATTTTCACCGCCTGCGCGCTGGTCGCAAAACGCTATGACGCGACGATGGTTCGGGGCATGGATTACAGCGAGTTCCACAACGCGATACTGAACTGCTTGAACAAGGAACTCGTTCGCTTCAAGCGCCAAAACCAAAAGCTCGGCGTACTCACCGACGAGTTCTCGAAAATCGAGATGAACCTCGACGTCACGAGCGAGGATGAGAAGCAACAGAAGCGCGTGAAAGACCTGATCGCTCAGTTCATCGGGTGGATCGAGGAGATTTCCGCGTGCATCAACTCCGACGCATGGCGCGGCGAGGACGTGATGGGTATCTTTTTCAACGAGTTCAACCGCTACAAGAAGCAGAACGAGGGCGGGCAGGTGTTCACGCCCGAACACATCACGGACTTCATGTACCGGATTCTCGACGTCGACATGAATGATCGGATACTTGACGCGACATGTGGCAGCGGCGGCTTCCTCGTGAAAGCCATGGCAAACATGATTCAAGAAGCGGGCGGCCCGCATACGGATAAGGCAAAAGCAATTAAACAGAAGCAGCTTTTCGGCATCGAGCTCGATAAGGAAATCTACGCTCTCGCCTGCGCGAACATGCTCATCCACAAGGACGGCAAAACGAATCTTGAGCAGCTTGACGCCCGGTATGAGTCCGCCGCGGATTGGATAGCGCGACAGAAGATTACCAAGGTCATGATGAACCCGCCGTTCGAGAACAAGTATGGCTGCATGACCATCGTCGAGAATGTGCTCGACCACGTACCCCCTCACACGATGTGCGGGTTCATCCTGCCGGACAAGAAGCTCGAAAAGATGCCGAAGGCGTCCCAAACTCGGCTGCTCAAGCACCACAGGCTGCTGAAGGTGATTAAGCTCCCCGAATCCCTGTTCCAGAACGTCGGTATTACGACCTCGATATTCGTGTTCGAAGCACGGGTCCCGCAAAACGGTCAGGAGTTTTTCGCCTGCTACATGGCCGAAGACGGGCTCGAGGCGGTTAAGAACAAGGGTCGGCACGATGTTCGCGGCAAGTGGGACGCCATAGAGGATTATTGGGTGCAGGTAGTTCGCCGCCAAAGCGGGGACGCAACGGTGCAGTGGAACGATCCTTCCAAATGCCTGTCCTACCAGATGCCGCCCGTTGAGTTTTCCATCACTGACGAGGATTTTCTTCGCGTCGCGTTCGATTGGACGATGTACCAAAACGGCGTCGATGCGGGTGAGTTTGGCAACAATCTACTATCGAAGGTCATGTATGCGAGTGAGGTCAATACGCACGGGCATGCAGTTGAAGTGACGCTTCGCAGCGAGGAGGCGCTGTCATGACAAACCTCGATGTTACAGCATGGGGCGAATTTCTCGTAGGAGGCTCAAACGGGCTGTTCCACGGCATTGACTTTGGGAAGTGCAAATCGGCCGGTACTTTGCTGGATGGTGACATCCCCTACATCGGGGCGACGAACAGGAACAACGGTGTTATGCGCTACGTTGCTGACGACAACCCCTCCATGATCTCAAAAGGCAACTGCATCGTTTTCATCTGCAACGGGCAGGGGTCGGGTGGATACACGGTCTATATGCCAGACGATTTCATAGGTTCACGTGATATTAAGGTGGGGTATAACGATCACCTCAATCTTTATACGGGTATGTTTCTCGTCACGGCGCTCAACCGTAACCGGGATATCTATGGTTACGGTTTCACTGAGAAGCGCACGAAGGCGACGATGGCGAAAGAAGTTGTGCGGCTTCCAGTGACAGGTGACGGCGAACCAGATTGGGCGTTCATGGAAGCGTTTATGCGTCGAAAGCTGGATGAGGCCAATCGACGATTTGCTTGTTTTCAACACGCTCTGTAATGAAGAGCCCCGAGGTCAAGCGTTTGGCCTCGGGGTTTTCTCGTCAGAGTGGAAGAAGGGCCGTCATCGCGCTGCCCTCGTATCGCTTTGGGGCGTGCGGAAAGGTAAAGTTCTCGAGAAAGGAGTTATGAATGAACGGAGTTGTTATCGAGACGAAGAGAACGAGCGGTTACGACGCGTCTGCAGGCTCAAGGTTGACCTCAGCGAACGGGCACTTGAAGCTGAACTTGCACCCGTTCTCCATCGCCTCTGACGCAATCTCCTTCACCGCGTCCGTGATGTAAAACGCGAGCGGGATTAGGGCCGTGATGACGGCGGCATCTTTGACGTCGAGCGAGGACAGGGCCTTGGTTGCCTGACTAACGCACTTCGTGATGGTCGTGTTCTTCATAACGTATCCTTTCTGTTCATAACCACTAAAAGTGCGCTCTGACGACACCTCCTTCCATGGGTGATTCTATCACCACGAACATGTAAAAGCGCTGCTCAGGCGTGGGTGAGGGCTACTCCTCCTCCCATCGTGCCCTTAACTCCTCGATGCACTCCTCGCATGCGCAGTGCATGGCGGCGCGCATGCCGACCGTGAGGTCATAGTCTGCCTCGACGCTTTGGCGAAGCAGCTCCGACACGCCCTCGAGCACCTCGATGAGCATGGCAGTGGACATGGCAACACGCATGGGGACTCCTCTCGACGTGTACCCGCCTCTCGGGCACATGGCCAAAAGATAAAACCCCCGCTCAGCGCGATGCCGAGCAGGGGTTTACATGTCACAAGGTGCAGATCTCCCACGCGCACGGCATGCGGTCGTGCACGCCGCACTCGGCGTTCTCGAGGGCTTGCATCATCCGCTCGACGCACTCGCAGAGCTCGTGGGCGACGTACAGTGCGCGCAGGTCGACGCTCGCTTTTGTCCATATCGGCAGGCTGATGCCGAGGTCGGCGTCGACGCAGGTCGCGTTCCACGAGGCGGCGTAGTCCTCGATATTGACGAACGCATCGCTCCAATAGCGCGTGAGCAGCGCGAGCCTCAGGTCATCGCGGTCGTCGTGCCGGTCATAGCGGCGCATCGCGATGCGGTAAGCTCGGTTCATAATCTGAACGCCGTGCTCGGATAGCTGTGACGTGAAGTCGAAGCCGCTGAAATCAAGCGTTCGAATCTCTGAGCAGGTGGTTTCATCATTCATTAGGGTCGTCCTTCCTCGTCAACTTCGGTGTAAAACGCGTACTCGGGCTCGAACCCCGGGTCGGCGTAGGCGGCCTCGATCTCCTCGACCGACATAGCGCTCACCTGCGCGGATGTGAGCTGGCCGTTGTCGGCGAGCAGCCACGCGTGCATCCACCAGAGCGGATATGCCGCCCAGGTGTTGAGCCAGTCCTCTTCGGCGATGTACTCCCCGAAGTCGTTGAGCCGGTACACACCCTCGAACGGCGCGAACTCGTCGCGCACGCAGGCGCGCAGCTCGTCCGTCACAGCGAGGATCTGGTTCATGGTCGTGGTTCCGATGGCGTTCATACGGCGCTCCTCTCGTAGGCGCAGACGATGCGTTTGACGAGCTGAGCTGCTTGGAAGCACGCACGTGCCTGCGTGTCCAGCCACTCCTCGCGGGCGTTGGGACGACGTCGTCCGTTGTCACTGCGGCGAAGCTCGGAAGGGCAGCACAGGCGCTCGGCGATGTCGGCGTTGTAGATGAGCGAACAGCCGCCCCATGAGTAGTCGTGCCACGACGGCGCACCGTTGAGCAGCACTTTCTCGACAGTTCGAGGCCAAAGCTCCTCAGTTGGTTCCAGTTCGTCGAGCATGGACTGAGCGTAGGCGACCACTCCGCGCTCCCACGCTGAGCGGGGGCGCTGGTTGGCGAGGGCGGCGATGATGGTGCTGACCTGCATCGTTACGCCTCCTTCGCGATGAGCTCGGGTGCGAGCTGAACGATGTACGCGCGCTGACCGAAGTTGCCGTAGCTCGTGTCTCCGATGATGCTCGCGTAGCCCTGTTCGATGAGGGCGTCGAGGTAGACGCGCTGGTCATAGGGCACGAACGCGCAGCCTTGAGGCAGGGCGTCGTTGAGGTTGACGGTCAGGTCGCTCCACAGCTCCTCCTCGGCGAGGTCGTACAGCATCACCGCAGGTCGGTCGCCCATGACGTAGCGGCCGAGCACGGGCGTGAGGGTCGGGACGTCGGGTACGTTGATCTGGATTGAGGTCACAACGAGAGACATGGTTGGCTCCTTTCGAGCGGGGACACGGGTCGCTGAGTCACCCGTGGCCCCGCGCGCATGTGCGGGGCCTGCCTCGGAAAAAGAAAGCCCGCGAGCCGGGTGCGGCTCGCGGGCGATGGGCGGATAGGGCGCTGAGCTGCGGTTACGCCGTCTGCTCGGAGGTGCGGGTGCGCCAGTCGAGCTCGTCGACGACGACCTCGACCTTGGAGCGACGGACACCTTGGCGATCCTCGTAGCTGGACTGACGCAGGCGTCCCTGCACCGAGACGTAGGTGCCCTTCATGAGGTACTGGGCGAGGGCGTTGGCGCGGCGGCCGAACAGCACGAGGTCGATATAGCTCGGGCGGTCGGCGAAAGAGCCGTCCTCCTGACGGGCGCGCTCGTTGACGGCGACGGTGGCGCTGAGCACCGGGGTGCCCGACTTGGTGGCCCTGAGCTCGGCGTTTGCGGCGAGGTTGCCGGAGAGGGCGCAGGTGTTGATGGACATGATGGGTTCCTTTCCTATCGGAGGCTGACATGGATGGAACCGTGGCTCGAGACGGCAGTCGCGGGCCTGAGATGAGGGTGCTGGGGCGGGTGTACAGAGTTTGTCGTTTAATTGAACGTGAAATGTACCGAGAACATACAACGGGAGCGATTTTCGGGGCGTTGTACGTAGCTTGAACAAAAGAGCAACAAAAACGGTTCGTGGATTGTCGTGTTTTGGGACAGCGAGGGTGCGTTGTACGTAGAGCGTACAGAGTGGGTACGCGGATTGTTCCGGAAATGTACTGTGTACAAGATTCGTCTGGGTTTTGAACAATCGAGCAACAAAACAGGTACAAGTTTTGTAGGCAGGCGCGTTTCAAGGTCGGCGATTTTAATATCTTTTGGATATTAAAATCGCTGCCCCAAGCTGTGGAAAATAATATTAGGTAGATATTAAAACGCACACACAGGGGGTATAATATTCGCAGGTAAACACTAGTTTTGGGCGAATCACATGGGACAAAAACGTAAGCACACGCCTACAATCACAGTTGTCAATCAAAAGGGCGGAGTCGGCAAGACCTTCATCGCCGACGAAATCGCATGGGGACTCGAGCGCGAGAGCGTTCCGTGCGCCTTTTTGAACTTCGACAAGCAGGGCGGCACACCGCACGAGGAGAGCACGCCTGAGGAAAGGCGCGCCGCGGACGTGTTCGTCATCGACACGCCGGCGGGACTGATGCGGCAGCTGCACGATCTGCTCGTGCAGACCGACGTCGTGGTGATCCCCACGGAAACCGACGACGGCGAGGTGCCGGCGACCGAGTACACCATGTCGCTCGTCGAGTGCAACTGCCCTGATGCTGTGAAAGTGCTGGTCGTGAACAAGTGGACGCGCTTCAACGCGGCACGCGACTTCGAGGCGCACGTCGACAGGTGGCGCGAGAAGGGCTGGGCCGTGTTCTACGTGCCCGAGACGGTGCTCGTGCGCAGGGGAAAGAACGAGCGCAAGAGCGTTGTCGCGCTCGCGAAGCGCTCGCGCGTAGCTGAGGCCGTGGGCGAGCTGACGCGGTATGTGATTGAGGCGGTGGGTGCACATGCGTGATACGGATGCCGTGCGCGACGTCGAAGCGCTTCTGAGCGATTCTGATCTCGACCGTAACGAGGCGAAGCGCACGAGCGAGGGCAAGACGCAGAAGAAGAAGTGGCTCGCGTCCATGGGGGCGCAGGACTATGACGACCTCAAGCGCTGGTCGAAGGAGGCAGGCCGCACGATGGTCGCCTACCAGTCGACGATTATCGGCTGGGTGCGCCTGATTCGCGAGGTCGCCGCCGCGGAGGGCGTGAGCCCCGACGTGATCTTCTACGACATGCTCGAGCGGGAGAAGCGAGCGCTCAAGCGCAAGCGCAGATAACAGCAAATAAGTGGCATAAACGAACATGGGATACACGTGCCCGCTACCGGCACACGCCGGTAGCGGGCGCTCTTCTGTCTCTGCACTGCCGTGCCTGCGGTGCGGTGGCGGTCGAGGCGCGAGCGCCCTTTTGTCGGACGACACATCGGAAAACGCGGCCGGCGGGCCCGGTAGGGCCTTGTAACCTTTTTGGCCTGTTTGTAACACTTTTAGGTTACAAAGGTTTCCGCAGGCAAACCTATATAAAACAGCTCAAAAATAGCTTGTAACACTTTTCAGTAGAAAAGTTTTTTCCTATATAGGATTACTGATTGTGTCAGGAATGGCGTACCTAAAGCAGAATACGCAATACAGTACCTATATACCGAAAAAAAGTTTGTCCACCAAATGGGCTACAAGTGTTACAAACCCAAAAACAGGTACTCTGAGCAGGGAAAATGCTTGTAACCAAAAAGTGTTACAAAGCCACGGAAAAGGATACAACTCTCTGGTTGCGGCAAAACGAGGGCTGCCGCTCCCGCCTTTCGAGGTGTGAAAGTTAATAAGTGCGCGCCCGCCGCCCGCGCCGGCGTCTGCCGCGCGGTGGAAGGAACGAGAAAGCAAAGCGCCCGCCCCGGCGTGAGCGGGACGGGCGCGAAGAACACGGAGTCGCTATTCGGCCGGCGGCGTAGCCGCCGTCTTCCACTCGAAGCGGACGGCCTCCGTCGGGTCAAACGGGATGCGCCGCCCGTTCCTGCGGGCGGTCTCTGCGCGGTCGGTCTTTGTGATGTAGACGTCACACAAAAGGTCGATGACGGCGCGCCTCGTCTCGAGGTCTGCACTGCGGTACGCCTCGGCAGGCGACACCTCGCGGAACACGGGCGATGACGCCTGCGTGTTCTTGATCTGGCTGATCTCTATCTCAATCTCGTGGATCCGCGCCTCCGCCGCGTCGCGCACGCGCTTGAGATCATCGGCTCGGATCAGGTCGTCGACGTAATCCTTCTCCGCGTGTTCGATGCGCCCGCGCAGTCGCGTGACTTCTGCCTCGAGGTTCGAGGTCTGCACGCACTGGTCGCTGCTGCTCACGCACACGAGCTCGCGGAAGTCGGGGCGAGAGAGTACGGCGACGATGACGCTTTCGACGAACTCGTCCACGGGTGCGGCGACGCGGTTGGCATGCCCGGTGCACGTATAGCTCCGACCCTGCCGGTGCACGCGCCCGTGACAGACGGGGCAGCGGTAGAGGCCGCTGCCGAGGCTTATGCGCACGCCCGGGTCGGCGACCTTGATCTTGCGCGCGGGGTCGTCGAGGATGTGCTGGGCGCGATCCCACGTCTCGTCGTCGACGATCGCCTCCCACTGCCCGCGCACCCACTCGCCGGTTTTGGGGTCGCGAACGCGCCGGTTGTGCCATTTGGCGCTCTTGTCGCCGTTCTTGCCGACCTCGGTGGGGATGTAGGTCGCGAAGCCGGCGTAGCGCGGGTTGCGGAGCATCTTGAGCACGGCGGAGCTGCACCAGGGCTGCTTCGCGGGCAGATCGTGCGGCTCGCGGTCGGGGTGGCGCTCGTTCCACTCGACCGTCGCTGTCCAGCTCGGGCGTGGCAGCGTCGGGATGTCTCCCGTGAGCTCTTCCTTTTCGCCGGAGAGGGCGCGGGCTATGGACTTGAGCGACGCGCCGGCGAGAAACGCGTCGAACACGGCGCGCACGGCCTCGGCTTCGTGCTCGATGACCTCGCCCTTGTGCGAGTAGCCGGTGGGGCGGTTGCCCACGGGCACGATGCCCAGCTGTGCTCGCTGCCGCATCGCCGCACGCTGCCGCTCGCCCTTGTGCTTCGACTCGTTCTCAGCGACGGCGACGCGGATGCGGGCGATGAGCAGGCCGCCCGACTTCGATAGGTCGAGATCCATGCCGTGCGCCTCGACGACGTGGCAAAGACCCGCTTTGGCGAGCTTGACCCATTGATCGAGCTGTCCGGGCTGTCGCGTGAGGCGGTCGAGGTCCCACACGTAGACGCGATTGATGAAGCCCGCTTTCACGTCTTCGATGAGTCTGTTATATGCGGGTCGGTTCTTTTTCGCGTCCGCGGCGGAAATCGAGAGGTCGGAGTAGACCCGGTCGGCGGGCACCTCGACTCCGTCGCGTGCCGCTCGCTGCCGGCACTCCTTCTCCTGACGGTCGAGCGCCATCTCGCCATAGCCTTGGTCGAGCGAGATTCGGACGTAGATCGCGGCAGTTTTCTCGACTGTATCGTTAGTCTTGGATTTGTTCGATTGTCCCACGCGTACATCACCCCTAGGGCCGATTCAGATACATTTGCGCAGGACAATGGCTATATTTTACTCCTTTCCCTATATAAGGGCAATTTCTCTACCGGGAGCGACGGAGCCGAGCATCGACATGATCAAGCTCATCGCTCGCGAGCTCGAGGTGCCCGTGATGCGACTGCTCGACATGCCGGAGCACTACTGTCAAAGCTGCGGCATGATGTTCACCGGACCCGATCAGCATGGGCACGAAGCAGACGGCACCGAGACCGAAGACTTCTGCCGCTGGTGCTACGACCAGGGCGCGTACACCTACGAGACCACCATGGAAGAGATGATCGAGGACTGCGCGCCGCGCATGGCGGAGCACATGGGCTGGTCAGTGGACGAATGCGCATCGCTTTTGGGGGCGATCTTGCCCAATCTGCGCAGGTGGAATGCAACGGATAAGTAAGGCAGGTGCCAACGCAAGCATCACCTTGAAATCATTTGGGACGAGATTCTCCTTGCAATAGGAATCGACACCGCAAGGCCCACCACCGCAGACACAAGCACAGCGCAAAATACCCAAGTGGTGCCGGCAGGGGATGCAGCGGGGGCAAGCATTCCGCATACAGCAGTGGATACGGTTCCGCCAAATCCCCTAAAGAACATCGCCGTGGATGTTGCCCTGCCAGCGTCGCGGGCATCTGCCCCCGTCTGCGCCGATAGATTGGAAACCGGCATTCCCACGCCGACGCCCAGGCCAAGCGCCGCCGTGAGCAATGTAACCAGGGGTGCGGTCAGGCTTTGCGCCCCAACAATGAACGCTGCAGCCGCAGCTAAGATTACGAACGAAGATGTCACCGCAAGCGCACGAAGCCTGCCATTCTTCCTGAACAGGGCGCCCGACACGTTACTTCCAAGCATGAGGGCAAGCGTCATGGGAATGAGCGCCGCACCCGATGAGGCGGCGGCGATACCCATCGATTCCTGCAAAAGCCGCGGCAGATACGTCACGCCCGCCATGAGAGCAAACTGCACGCAGAAGCCCGAGATGAATCCTGCGACAACCCGAGGGCGGCAGAACAGCCCCATGGGAATCACGGGAGCACTCGCAGCAGCCTCAACCCTGTACAGGGCAAACGTGAGGATAACAAATAGCGCTATGAGAGCGGCTGCCCGGGGAGATACCAAGGGGAACGCGCCGCCCGCCAAACTGAACACGGCAACGAGGCTCAATACGCTCAACGATGCCAGCGCGCTTCCCGCCGCATCGAATTGCGCCGAGCGGTACCCATCGCCCCTGCCCGGCAGACTCCTCGACGATAGTGCAAACGCGACAATCGCGATCGGAATATTCACAACAAAAATGACATGCCAAGACAACCCCTGGGCAACGGCCCCTCCAATCACGGGACCGATAACGCTCGCCACGCCGTACATGGCGGACGCCGCCCCAAGATAAGGACCCCTATCGCGCGGCGGAAGCATCATGGCAGCGGCTATGAAGACGCCGGCCTCTAACAAGCCGCCGCCAACACCCTGTAACAAGCGAAACGCGGCAAGCGCCTCAATGGTGGGAGCCGCGGCGCACAGCGCAGACGCCGCAGCAAAGAGAGCCAGGCCAAACGCATACGTTCGCTTCAAGCCAAAATGAAACGCAAGGCCGCCGCATAGGAGCGTGGACACAGTGCTTGAAGCAAGATATGCAGTCATAGGCCAGGCATAATGCGCCGCTCCACCCAAGGCGGCCGAAATCGTCGGCAGCGCCGTTGCCACCACGGTAGAATCAAGCGCAGCGATAAACAACGCGAGCATGAGCCCGGCCGTCATCAACCCGCCAACAGGTTGACAAGCTCCACCGGTACGGGTTTCTTTCATTGTTGTACTCCTCCTTCTCCTCGTCCTCATGGACGAACCGCGCGGTAAACCCGCAACGAACAGAAGGAAGGATGGCTATGCGCCGGGCCGCTTCAAGATGGGCATCCATATCTCGCTGCGATATGACGTGGACGAGAAATCGCCTTGCGGATACACCTCGATACTTACGTCACCCGACAGCCCGTAGCCTGACGAAGGCAGCCACTCGGAGTAGACCTTGCGATAGTGCTCTGCCGTCGCCGTGCTGCAAGGACCCGTGCAGTCGAATACGGCCCAAAGCCCAGCCGGAACATGGATCTCATCCGCCCACGCCGGCGCCTCACGAGACGATGCAACGGCTATCTGATAGCTTTGGCCATCGTCCTTGCACACGTTGACGCCGAGGATTCCTTGAGGCCCCGACCCATCCGTCAGCGCGATCAGTTGCTCGATAACCCCATCTTGCGAAGCGCTCTCCCAGAGATTGCGCAAGCCCTCTCTGCCTGAAGAGGACATTTGAACTAGCGGATTGCCCTGAGCGCCACCGCAGAATGCCGCTATTCCCACGAGACGCATTCCCGGCTGAGACGCAACCCTCCACGACAAGGGCTCCGCACCCGTAACGGTAAGGGCGAACGTGCACCGCGGGAAAACGAGAAGAGGGGCGCCGGGACGCCTTGCCTCACTGGGAGATATGCCAAAGGCCTCTTGGAATGCTCGATTGAACGCCGTTGGCGAAGAGTAGCCATACCGCACCGCCACATCGAGCACGCGCTCGCCCCTAGACAAATCGAGCGCGGCACACGACAAACGACGTTTGCGCACGTACTCCGCCAGCCCCATCCCCGCAAGATAGGAAAACATCCTCCGGAACTGCCCTTCGGTGCAAGACGCAAAAGACGCCGCACGCGCGATATCGACATCACCGTCAAGATGCTCCTCTATGTAGTCCACAGAGGCATTCAACCCTTCTATCCAGCCCATAGGGTCACCATCCTTCCGAAAACAAGCATGGGGCAATGCGTTTTTTCAATCCTCGCATAAATTGAGCGGATTATGCGAGCTTACTCGAGAGTCCGGCTGGCGGCCCCGCCTTCCATTCATCCAGATAGACCAGCCACGCCCTGCGGGCAGAGACGCAACTGTTCATTTCCCGCGATGCTTGCGACGCCTTTTCTCGCGGCGTTTTTCCCATCGCGCAAGTGTCTCTTCCCTGCCGCGCGCCATACGCTCTGATCGAGCCTCATCCTTCGAGCGCTCCCGCTCGCGAGCGAGAGCACGTTGCGACGCGGTTGAGGCGCCTCGCATATGCAAGGCCTTCGCTGCTTCACGCGCACGGCGCTTGGGATTGCCAGGCAGCCGGTTTTGATGAGATTCAACCGGTTCCGTCGCTGTGCTTAGATGCAAGCTCGTCCAACGCTCAAGCACCCATGTATAGACTTCTTCATTCGATGGCTCCGCGCCAAATACCACGCGCGCAACGCTCAGCATGTCACTCTCGACATGCTCGACCACGCCCACCCAAAACTGACCGTCATGGTAGACCGTCAGAGTTGATGAGACTTCTCTCTTCCGCATAGCCGCGACCTCCTTCTATGTAGGGCTACGCGAAGAAGGGACAACCAAGGAGGCAGGTTACTGGCGGGCGGACGCCCGCGGCCCGACTACCCGACGGGCGCTGTGTTTTTATCTTCGATAGATATCAGTATATCGCCGAAAGACTCGCTTGAGAGAACTCGGTTCCGCTTTCCCTCCCCGCCGGTCAGGTGCCATTGCATACATTGTTCGCACAGCCTTTACCGGCGCGACAGGATGGCCAGAACATTCCCATCAGCGTTACTCCTCGTCCTTTAAATCCCTGAGCATCGACGACACGCTCCGCGCCATTTCATCAGTTGCTTCACGAATAACAACGATCCAACGAGCCAAGCCATCGGCAAGATCACACGTACCATAAGCAGCCGTTTCATCGCGTGACACAGCTGAGCGCGCCACCTCGGCCTCCAATACATCGCAGGCGCTGGTAATCGCCATCAAAGGAGTCTTCAGCTCATGGGATGCAGAAAGGACGAATTCCCTCCCACGCTCGCGAGATTCCGCAACGGGACGAAGCGCCCGCGTAACTGCAAGGGCAACTACCGCCGTTGCGCCTAGCACCATGACCCCTCCGCAGACTACGCAGCCCCCAATAAGCGAGGCAACAAACTCGCCATGGGATGTTACGTCGAGAAACGTGTAGACACGTCCCTCAGTTGAAGATGTGTCGACCGCAGCAATGTCTTCACCCGAAACCGTTAACGCTCCATCCTGAACACCAAGCGGCTGCCACAACCCAATCCACTCGCGTCCATCGCTGGAAAAAACCTCGCTTCCCGCCTTATCACGAAGTTGGACCAGACGTGCATAGTCGCTCTTTGACATGTCATCATCGCGAGGCGTGCCACCGCGATCGATCGCGAGCAACTCGCCCGACTCGTCCACAGCCACGCGACACCAGGATGCAACGTTTTCCACAATGGCAACGCTTGACGTTCGGCCCTCATCGCCGCTAATTTCATTGCCCACAGCATCAAACGGCTGATTCGATAGATTCTCTAAGGTGCGCCTTTGAGCCATCTTGTCAGCATCGGCAAGTGGAACAGCAAGCGTGGCCATGCACGCGGCGACGCAAAGGACGATAAGGCATGCAGCCGACGCGACGATACGGCGGCGGAAAACCATGAGGTCCCTAGGCATCTTCATCCTTTGCCTCCAACGCGTAGCCAATGCCGCGAATCGCACGAATCGAAACGGGCACCCCAAGCGCGGAAATCTTGGTGCGCAGCAACGAAACCTGCGACTCAAGCCTACCGGCGCTTCCTTCGATCACGTCTCCCCATGCTGCCGCTTCTATCCTCTCCCTGTGAACAGGCGAACCAGCATGACGAAGGAGCGCTTCTAGCACTAAACCCTCTTTTGGCGTGAGGGTGCAAACGTTTCCGCCGTAGCTCAATTCTCGCGAGTCGGGTGCGTAGGACATGCCAAACGCCTCGATCGTCGTGGATGGATCGGAGACGCCACGCCGCCTGAGAACAGCACGCAACCGCGCAAGGAGCTCCTCCACATGAAAGGGCTTGGCAAGGTAATCATCCGCACCAAGGTCCAGGCCGCGCACCCGATCGCGCACGTCATCGCGGGCCGTGAGCAAGACGACAGGCGTATCATCGCCGCGAGCCCGCAGCTCCGACAGAACCGAGAAGCCGTCATTGCCGGGCAGCATGATATCGAGCACTACGGCGTCAACCGGCGCCGCGGAAAGCCTCTTAAGGGCACCTTCTCCATCCGCAGCCGTCTCCACCTCCCACCCGCAAAGCTCGAGCGCGCGAGAAAGCGGTTCCCGAATGAGCCGCGCGTCCTCCACCAGCAAAAGCCTCATGCAAGTCCTCCCACAATGGCGGCACGGACCATCTCAACCCGCGCCGCCGCACCTACTTAACTCGTCTATTCTGCAGCACCAGCGAACACTCTCACGTCGGGAACGGGCGTCACCTCGACGCCGTCCTCGATCCAACGGGTGACCTCGCACTCCACGCTTCCATCAGACTGCGGCGTCGCCTCGCCCACGCCTATTACGATTCCCCCTTCGACGGGCGTCCCCTCGTCGGCGACAGCAAATGCAGGAGCGAACAAGCCAAAGGCGACGGTGGCTGCCACAATCAGGCCAGCGGACGCCAACGCAAGCTTACCTATGTTCCTCATATTCATCCTCCAAACAACGGCACCCACAGGTGCGGACCATGGGACGGGAGGCCTCCACAGCCCCATGGTAGAAGGCAAGGCTTTAGGATTGCTTTACGTTTGTTTTTCTAGCGATATAGGGGTGAAACTCGCCGCATAAGAGAACAGCCGCCCTGGCCGGAGCGGCTGTTCGTGCGGGTTTTACCCCACTTACACCAATCCAGGAGGGCGTACGCCTCCCGAGTCGCTACCAGCATACCCGCTTATCCGGCGCCCCTGCACGCCGCCTGCGGGTTTCTGGGCGGCGCCAGGCTTCGCGAGTCTGGTGCCGTTTCTTATTCATTGAACCTCGATATAGCAACAGAATGCCCAGGACTTCTAGCAGCACGCAAAGCAATCCCGTCACCGCTCTGACGCTTAAGCCCTACAAACCGGATGCCTGATCACCGTCTTGAGTTTCTCGGGCGCAGTGCGACGGGCGTCGTTAAGGTAGATCTCATGGTGCAGGCGCTCGTCAGAAAAATCCTCAGCATAACCGCTCTCCTCGGCGAACGCGCGCATCGCCTCAACGGTCGCCGGCTCATCATCATAGGGACCTACGTGCAAGCACTGAACGCACAGTCCCTCCTCAATGGTAAGCAGCTCCACCTGGGAAAAGTCGCGCTTTTTCTTGGCAGTCGCCTCTTCAACGGCCCACTCAAACTCACCGCGCGTCACAAAATCCGGCACGCGAATGGCAGAGATCCAGTTGAAGTCCTCCTTGCGCGCGTAGTCCACGCCAAACACGCCGTCTTGCCACCAAAATCCTTCTAGCGGAGGCACTACAAAGTCAAAGTAACCCTCAATGCGATGATCGCCCTTCTTGGACATCTTGATGGTGTAGGCAACTCCGTAGAGCATCTCGAGCGCATCCTTGTACGCCCCGCCCTCTTCGTTGGGGTCACCATGCCCTCTCACCGCAAGAAACGTCATCTTAGGAACCTCGACAATGCTCGGCTTCTTTGGCGGAAGATAAAACTCCTTGTATTCCTTCTTGTAGTCAAATGCCATGGCAACCCCCACCCAGTAGATAAACCCGCCGCTTGTTACCCACTGTTCAAGCGCGGCAATATAATGATCAAAAGATACCACCGCTTGGCCTTACGTCCGCAGGAGACGCCCATGCGTAAGAAGACCGCCTTCATCGCAGCAATAGGCGCCCCCATCATCTTTGGGCGACAGCGCTATCGAGCCCGCATTGCGTATGTCGACCCTTTCGGCTCAATCTAAGATGGGGCATCGATTATTCGACCTCAATGCCCGCCATACGCACCAAGCCAAAACGAACGAGCAGCGTCTCGCATACGCGAAACCAATAGAAAACGACAATCAACGCAACAGCGTACAGGACGATAAAATCTTGAAGAAGCTGCCGCGCAAGCCATATGAGGACAAGAATCGGAGACATGAGAAGAGCAAAGGCTAGTAAGACAGAGGCTAATCTGCCGGTTCCGTCCAACGGCGCCCATTCGAACTCTTCTCCACAGGTACACCGCCTCGGCATGACGCCGCACTTGACTGGCACTCTTCGTCCGCAACGCGCACAGACAATCTGCCTCATTATCTACCACTCTTCCGAACCGAGCTGCCGCTGAGATCCTCACACACGGCTCCTATTAGACGAGAAATCGTCTCCCCGTCCTCCAAATCGACAAGCCGCATCGGCTTTGCACCCTCATAGGGAACCGCGGTCGACCTCAGCGCTGCTAAAGAAGCAGGGCTCTCCTTGATAAGGAGGCGATTATCGTAAATTCCACCGAACAATATCCCATCCGAATAGAGGAGGTACTCCCCCATCATCTTTCTCGTAGTCAGTCCGTCGACTCCAGAAAGCAGCTCGAGAACATAATCGAGATAGTCTCGGGAAGATGCCATGAGACCCCCTTGCATGTCACTTCGTACCGTGATGAACAATGCCATTAAAGACGCTTCGCTTCGGCTGCGCAACGCTCATGCTCTTATTCTGACGAAGGGACGTTGGAAAGTATCTCGAGCAGGCGCCTTTCATCACCGGGGCAACAGGACCCGTAAGTTCAAGGCCCTTGGCATCGGAAAGGCTAATGTCGCTGAGCGCGCAGAACTCGGCAAGAGACAGGGGCGCATGGGATGCTCAAGCAGCCTACCGCGGAATCAGCTTGCAGTTTCATTGGCAGGCAATTTGGACGAGGACCCTGTTACCCATAAAGAGAGCTTTCTTGAAGACCGCCTCAGATGGCATCTTATTCCCTACATGCTCGAGCAGATACTCGTGCATGTAGGGAATCGCGAAGCTGACCACACCGTATGCCGGCGCCTCGATGAGAGCCGCGTCCACAAGGCGACGGCGGTATGTGCCCACGGACGCGGAGTCGACCCCCATCTCACGCGCAACATCGCCAAATGACACGGGCCCAGTCCCACATCGCGCCATAGCGGAAAGGTATTCGAGCTGTTTACCCGAAACATGCCTGAGCGCCGGCTCGATCATCATGCTGTCGAAGCTCCTACGCGCCGTCGCGATACCCTTTTCCGCATCGCACAACTCAACCGCATCGGAGCCGCGGCGCGAAGCAGACTGCCACGTGTAGTAACCGACAAGCTGCACCATGAAAGGGTAACCGGTTGCCGCCGCGGTAAGAGCGTCGGCCACCCCGGGCGCGACGGACTTGCCCGCGCGCACCATCGTCTCCTCAAACGAATCGCCAACCTCGAAGTCCATAAGGCGCTTGAGCTCGACATGTTTGGCGCGCTGCAAAAACGTCAACGTCTCACCCATCACAACGCCGTCGACCGAGGCAGGAAACCCCGCGAAGGCGAAGGCAACGTTCGCACCCTGGCGCACCAGCAGCTGGATCTCGTTACCAAGCTCGCGCATCTCATCGAGCGGCGCGTCTTGAATATCATCGAGCGTGATAAGGAGGCCTCCGTTGCACGAAGCCTCGTACATGGCCTGTCCCAGCTGCGTCGCCGACTTGGATATTCCAACGGAGTCCAGGCTCACGCCCGGAATCGAAGGCGATATCGACAGAGAAGACACTTCGCGATTCCGCGCAAGGGCGCCGAGAATGCGATCGCAAAAACCTGCGTTCGCAGCGACATCAACCACGTGGAACCCGTATTCGCGTGCGACATCGCCCAATGCGTTGAGAAGCACGGTCTTGCCCACGCCACGAACCCCGGAGACGCGCAGTAGCCTGTCGGGAGCGCCTGGGCCGTTTTCAAGTGCTTCGATAAAGTCGTCAAGAATTTCGTCTCGCCCAATGAGTTCGGGCGGGTTCATCCCTGCCGTTGGCTTAAACGGGTTGATGCGTGCCACCGTGCATCACCTTCTGCATTCGGAGAAGTTTAACAAGTTAAACAGGATTCCATGCGGGCCTTGAATGCCGGCAAACACCAGGAGTCCCAACGCCGGGCCGATGCAAAGCGGCTGCGAAAGCAGCGCCTGTATACCCGTGGCGCAGTACAGAAAAGTCTGCCCCTACAGTAAGGTCCGCGGTCCTCTATTCCCCGCCGTCCATAAGCGCCCAATGCCACGCGGGCACGACCTCGATCATTCCCTCGGGAACCTCGATCGTCGAGCGCTCGCGAAGCGTTACCACTAGACCCTTGTCCACCCCGGCATACCGCATGGCGGACGCCAAAGAACCGATTTCGCGTGCTCGCGTGCGATCCGCCGTCATATCCACCGTCACCTGTATAAGGCCATATGGCTCGAGCGAAAGAGCGTCACCCACCACGAAGTCGACCTTCTCCCGCTTTGCGCCGGGAACGGTGAGCGAGCAAACCGTGTCAATCCGGGCCGATGCCGCTCGGCGAGCGAGCTCGTTGTGCACGGCGGTCTCCAGCCGCTTGCCAGCATCTTGCTGGCTCGCGCGGGAGACGGCGTGCGCCATGCCGGTGTCGACGGCATACACCTTGCGGGTCGCCGTGCTCGACGGGGAGAACGACGTGGAATACTCGCTTACGCCATCGTAGAGATGTGCCTGCTCGAGCAGTCGCGACACCTCCGAGACAGTCTCCCACGTTGTTGGATACCCCACCTTTTTCAGGCTCGCCACAAGGCTGTTAACCGACAACTCGCAACCGGTGTTGCGCAGCCCATACAGCGCGACTTGGTTCGCCAGCGCCACGCCGGCACGCGGGTACCTGTCGACCACGTCGCGCACCACGACATCGCGAACGTACGTCTGCAGCAACGCCATACGCTCGGCGCCGCCGCAGCCCTGCGCCCCAGGAAAACCGCCCTCAATCAAATACCGATCAAAAGCGGCTTCCAACGAACTTCTCATCGCCGGAGCAACGGAACCTGCAAGCGCGAGGTCGTCCGCATCTGGAAGATAGATGCCATTAAATAGGCAGAATTCTACAAAGGACAGGGGGCGCATGGGATGCTCGAGAAGCCTGCCGCGAAACCGGCTCGCGATCTCGTCAGCGGACAGCTTGGACGACGAACCCGTCACCACAAGCGTCACGCGCTCTCGCTCCGCGATTCTCTGACAGAATCCTTCCCAATCGTCCGCCTCTTGGACCTCATCGAGGAATAGGTAGCATCCTTCGCTTCTGGCAGAAGGGACCTGACGCCAGTATTCCTCAACGACATCATTGAGCAACGCAGGAGGCGTCGGTCGAAGCCTGTCATCTGAGAAGTTGAAGTAGAACACCCGATCGCGCGGCACGCCGCGGGACAACAACTGCTGGATGAGCTGGAACGCGTAGAACGTCTTGCCACACCGACGGATACCCGTAATGGCATGGATGAGATTGAACGGCGCGGGCTCGGGCAGCGCCTCGACAACCTCGCGGCGCGGACGGGGGCTCGGAAACTCAAAAGCACGAGCCTCTTGCACAAGATCGGCATAGTCAAACGCAGTCGGCGACATTGGATACTCCCCTTCCTCCGCCATCAGTATACCAACTTCTCTTCAATGGAGAGAAGTTTAAGCTTTTTCTTCACTTCGTTGGAGAGAAGTATGAGGGCACGCTTGAGGCAGCGCCCGTTCCCTTACGCACTCGAGCCGGCATTCGCGCACATAAGGAAATGCGATACCAACCATGCCATATGAAGGAGTTTCGAACGGCACCAAGTCCACAAGACGCCTCCGGCAGGAGGCGGCCGCCTGGTATGGCGAGCTTTAACAAGTTGAACAAAGTTAAACAAAGTTCTCGGTAGCGGGGTACACCGATGGGGGGGGATCGTCGACCCGTGCGACCGCTCAAACTTATCTTCGCCATATCTAGTATACTTGTCGATAATATTACGAAGATGGTGAGGATATCGTGACTCAATTTGATTTCAACAGGGCGCTTGCCAGCCTCATGACTCCGGAGGTCGTATCCGCTCTCGGGAACATCCGGGAGCTCAAGGGCAGGACGTCCCTGCTCTCCGCCGCCCATCCCAACCGCTTCGCCACCTTGGTGGAGGTGGCCAAGATCCAGAGCACGAGCGCTTCGAACAAGATCGAGAACATCTCGACCTCCGACAGGCGCCTGCGCGAGCTTATGCTCGAGAACGTGGAGCCGAAAAACCGCGACGAGCGTGAGATCGCCGGGTACCGGTACGTCTTGGACATCGTCCACGAGAGCCACGATAACATCCCCATCACGCCCGGCGTCATCCTCCAGCTCCACCGCGACCTATACCGTTTCTCCGGAGATTCCCATGCAGGCAGATGGAAGGACTCCGATAACGTCGTCGCCAAGCGAACCGCCCAAGGCGAGCTCGTCGCACGTTTCATCCCCACGTCCGCCGCCGCAACGCCCGACGCTATCGAGGCCATCTGCAACGAATATCGCAAGCAGGTCGAGGCCATGGTGTACGACCCCCTGCTTGTCTCCCTTGTGTTCGCGTTCGACTTCGTGAGCATCCATCCGTTCAACGATGGCAATGGACGCATGAGCAGGTTGGTCACGCTGCTGCTCATGTACCGCTCTGGATACGACGTGGGAAAGTACATCTCAATCGAAAGGGAGATCGAGCAAACGAAGGAGACCTATTACGAGGCCCTCGCCGCAAGCTCCCATGGTTGGCGGGAGGGCGATAACGACTACACTCCCTTTATCACGTACATGCTAGGCATCATCGGCGCGTGCTACCGAGAGCTCGCCGACAGGTTCTCTCTGGCGGGCGCCCCCGCGAGCAACGAAGATGCGGTCCGTGCGTTTTTCGACAAGCAACTCGGCACCGCGACAAAACGGGAAATCCTGGACGCCAACCCCGGCATGAGTCAACGCACGCTCGAGCGCATTCTCTCAAAGCTACAGCAAGAGGGCATTATCGAGAAAGTTGGCGCAGCGCGATCGACCGCGTACCGGCGACTATGGGACGCCCCCTCTCCGGCAAGCCTTCCCCATGAAAGAACGGAAACCAGATGAAACTCCAGCAGCTTAGGTACATCGTCGAGGTAGCAGCATGCGGCAGCGTCACGGAGGCCGCACGCAGGCTCTTTGTATCGCAGCCAAGCGTGACCGCCGCCGTGCGCGACCTGGAGCGCGAGATGGGCATCACGGTATTTGAGCGGACGAGTAAGGGCATGGTGACCACCACCGAGGGGCAGACCTTCCTCGGCTACGCGCGCCAGGTGCTGGAGCAGGCCGACCTGCTTGAAGAGCGCTTCAAGCGCGACACCCAGCCCGTGCCCCGCTTCGCTGTCTCCTGCCAGCACTACTCGTTTGCCGTCAACGCTTTTGTGGACGTGATCCGCACCTTTAACGCCAGCCGCTACGAGTTCACCTTGCGCGAGGAGCAGACGCACGAGATCATCGAGGACGTCGCCCATATGAAAAGCGAGCTGGGCGTGCTCTACCTCTCGGACGCAAACCGCGAGGTCATAACCCGCATGCTGCGCGCTGAGGAGCTTGAGTTCGAGCCTCTTTTCTCGACCGCATCGCACGTCTTCCTCTCCTCGACGCACCCGCTGGCGACGCGTCCCTCGGTCACGCTCGAAGATCTCGCCGGCTACCCCTACCTCTCCTATGAGCAAGGCGACTTCAACTCGTTCTACTTCTCAGAAGAGCCGCTCTCCACGTTGGGCCGCGCCAAGAACATCCGCGTGCGCGACCGCGCCACCCTGTTCAACCTGCTCATAGGCCTCGATGGCTACACCGTGTGCTCGGGCGTGATCTCGCACGAGCTCAACGGCGAAGACATCATCGCAATCCCCCTTGAAGTTGAAGAGCGCATGGAAGTGGGCATAGTCACGCGCCGCGACACGCGCCCCTCGCGCTACGGCGAGGCGTTTATCGCTGCAATTCGCAAGCATATTCCCAGTTCATCCACACTATAGGTTTTTCCTATCAAATAGGCATTGATTTCTATATTTCCCAATCGAGGTGCGTCCGCGCATACTCCTTTCATCAGATAGCGCATCCAATGAAAGGAACCAATCATGACCGCCATCGCACCCACTCGCTTCGATATCGTCGGCAGCTTTCTTCGTCCCGATCGCCTTAAAGCCGCACGCGCCGCACATGCCGCCGGAGAGCTGAACGACGCCGGGCTCAAACAGGTTGAGGACGAGTGCATAACCGAACTTGTCCAAAAGCAGAAGGATGCCGGCCTGCCCCTTATCACCGACGGCGAGTTTCGCCGCTCCTACTGGCACCTCGACTTTATGTGGGGATTCGCCGGCATCGAGCACGTGGAGCTAGACCACGGTTACTTCTTTGTGGGCGAGGAGACCACGCATGGCTCCGCCGTCCTCACCGGCAAGATCTCTGGCGAGAACCATCCCTTTATCGACCACTTCGCCTTTGTGCAGGCGCTTGAGGAACCCGGCCACGTCGCCAAGCAGACCATCCCCGCGCCCGCCCAACTGCTGCTGGAGCTCTATCGCGACGCCGCCGCCACCGAGCGCACGCGTAGCATCTACCCCAATGAGAATGAGCTGCTTGAAGACATCGGCGCCGCGTACCGCACCGTTATCCGCGAGCTCTACGCCGCCGGCTGCCGCAACCTGCAGCTAGATGACTGCACCTGGGGCGCGTTGGTGGACGAGGGCTTCCAGGCAGCCATTCGCGCCGCGGGTTCCACGCCCGAAGCGGAAGCGGAGAAGTACCTGCGCGTAAACAACCTGGCGCTGGTCGACCGCCCGGCAGGCATGGCCATCACCACGCACGTGTGCCGCGGCAACTACCACTCAACCCATGCTTCGAGCGGTCCATATGATCTGGTCGCACCCATCCTGTTTGCCCGCGAGAACGTCGATGCCTTCTACCTTGAGTTTGACGATGAGCGCTCAGGTGGTTTTGAACCTCTCGCCCACGTGGCGCCGGGAAAGAAGGTTGTCCTGGGCCTGGTGACCACCAAGCGCCCCGAACTTGAGGACAAGCAGGCCGTCATCAAGCGCATCCACGAAGCCGCGCGCTACGTGCCGCTCGACAACCTCTGCCTCTCTCCCCAGTGCGGCTTTGCCAGCTGCGAGATAGGCAACAAGCTCACCGAGGACGAGCAGTGGGCAAAGATCGCCCTAGTGCGCGAGATCGCCCAAGAGGTCTGGGGCGCCTAAGCACCCTTGCGGTCATCGCAGCCGCGCATCCACGCGCACCCATGCACATTCGCCATACGAAAGCGGCGACCCCGGAGCGTCTCCAGGGTCGCCGCTTTCTTTTGGACGATGCGCCCGTCTGCAAGCTCAGCTATTCAGCGAACTGCGAGTTATACAGATCGGCGTAGAAACCGCCCTGCGCGAGCAGCTCATCATGCGTGCCGCTCTCGATGATATCGCCTTCCTTCATCACCAAAATGAGATCGGCGTTCTTGATGGTCGAGAGGCGGTGCGCGATCACAAAGCTGGTGCGACCGCTCATGAGCTCGTCCATGGCCTGCTGGATCTTAAGCTCCGTGCGCGTGTCCACGTTCGAGGTCGCCTCGTCCAAGATGAGCATGGGCTTGTCTGCGATCATGGCGCGCGCGATGGTCATCTGCTGCTTTTGGCCCTGCGAAAGGTTGATCTGGTCGTTCAGTACCGTGTCATACCCATGCGGCTGCGAACGGATGAAGTGGTCCAGGCCCACGGCCCGGCACGCCTGGCGTACCTTTTCATCGTCCACGCCCTCATCGCAGTAGACCAGGTTCTCGCGAATGGTGCCCTCGAACAACCAGGTATCTTGCAGCACCATGCAAAACAGGCTGTGCACATCCTCGCGGCGCATGTCGCGCGTGGACACCCCGTCGATGCGGATCTCGCCGCCGTCGATCTCGAAGAAACGCATGAGCAAGTTGACCATGGTTGTCTTGCCGGCACCCGTGGGACCCACGATGGCGACCTTTTGACCAGGCAGGGCATGGGCCGAAAAGTCCTTGATGACGGGCTTGTCCGCGCCGTCGTACGTAAAGCGCACGTGATCGAATTCAACCTCGCCGCGCACCGTGCGATCGCCCAGCGCGGGCTTGGCGGACTCGTCCGCCATCTCCTCCGCATCGAGGAACTCGAACACGCGCGTGCCCGCGGCGCCGGCAGACTGCAGCGCCTGCACGCCCTGGGCCATCTGCGAAAGCGGCTGCGTGAAGTAGCGCACGTAAAGCATGAAGGCGACGATCACTCCGAAGCCAATCTGGCCGTCAAGCGCGAGGGCGCCGCCCGCCACGCACACCGCCACGTATCCAAAGTTGCCGATGAACGTCATGATGGGCATCATGAGGCCGGACAGGCACTGGGCGCGAAAACCGGCGGACACAAGCTCGGTGTTCATGCGGTCGAACTCGGAGCCAACCAGATCCTCGGCGTTATAGGCCGTGATGACCGTGTGACCGGTATAGGACTCCTCGATATGGCCGGACAGCGCACCCAAGGCGTTCTGCTGGCGCATAAAGTACTTCTGGCTGCGGCCCATGATGATCATCATCAACGCAAAGCCCAACAGGCTGGCACCTACGGCGGCAAGCGTCATCCACCCGTTGGTGCGGATCATCATGAACAGACTGCCAAAGAACAGCACCACGGCGGAAAGCAGGGTGCTGACGCTTTGGTTAAGCGACTGGGCCAGCGTATCGATATCATTGGTGATGCGGGAGAGGATATCTCCAGTGGGCACGCGGTTGAAGTAGGACATGGGCAGACGGTTGATCTTGGCAGAGATCTCTGCACGCAGCCCGCGCGAGATGCGTTGCGTCACCGTGGTCATAATGAGGCCTTGCAGCACCGAGAGCACGTAGCTTGCTATGTAGAACCCAATGAGCACCGTCGCCGTGCCCAATACAAGCTCCATGTCGATACCGGGCTCAACCAGACTCTTGACGGATTTGGGTAGGTTATCCAGGGCGGACATGGTCGCCTGGGTATCGGTCATATCAAGGTTCGCAAAGATATCGAGCAGCTCCTGCTGATCCTTGGAGGTAATGGTGACACCATCGACCTCAACGTCGGTCATCAGCGCGGCGCGCGTCTCCTGGGGCATCTGGAGCAGCGCCTCCATGCCCTTGGCGGCATCGCCCGGGGCCGAGGTGTCGGGGGTGTCCGCGACGCTCGCCATATCCTGCATGGAGCCCATCGCGACGGCGTCGCCGGCAGCGCCCGCAGCAGCAGGGTCCATACCCGCGGCGACTGCGGCAGCGGCCTGCTGCTCTGCCAGCTTTTGGGCGTTTTGCTGCATGTTGTCAGAAACGGTGGTCACAATGAGCTCGAGTTTATCCGTATCGGGCGCGATGCCGTTTTGGATGGCATCGGTGATGTCGGAGAGCATGTTGGGGCCCAGCAGCGTCAAGATGGTGCCCACCGCAGCGCACGCGAGCGCGATCGCGACCGCGGGAACGTAGCGGCGGCAAAACGCGAGCAGCTTGCCCCAGGTCTTGCGGTCTATCTTCTGGCCAGCGGCGCCGCGTCCACCCATGGGTCCTCGTCCACCCATAGGGCCGTGGCCTCCCATGGGACCGCGCGCCGGCATAGCATGATTGGTTGCCATTTACGCCAACTCCTCTTCGCTTAGCTGGGACAGGGCAATCTGCTGGTAGGTCTCGCAATCGCGCATAAGCTCCTCATGCGTGCCCTGGCCCACAACGCGGCCGTCTTCCAGCACCACGATGCGGTCCGCATCGCGGATGGTGCCTATGCGCTGCGCCACGATGATGCGGGTGGTGTCCGCGCACTCGCGGTCGAGCGCATCACGCAGCACGCGGTCGGTCTTGTAGTCCAGCGCGGAGAAGCTGTCGTCAAAAATCAAGATCTCAGGCTTGCGGGCGATTGCACGAGCGATGGACAAGCGCTGGCGCTGACCACCGGAAAGGTTGGTGCCGCCCTGAGCGATCTGCGCTTGGTACGCACCTTCCATCTTCTCCACAAACTCAGTCGCCTGCGCGGTGCCCACAGCCGCCTCAACATCGGAATCGGTCGCGGGGCCGCGGCCGTTATCGCCGTAGGCGATGTTGCTCGTGACCGTGCCGCCAAAGAGCGTGGCTCGCTGCGACACGTAGCCGATCTTGTTGCGCAGCGCGCGCATGGTGTACTCGCGCACGTTCACGCCGTCGACCAGCACCTCGCCCCACGTCGCATCGTAAAAGCGCGGGATAAGGTTGATCACCGTTGACTTGCCCGAGCCAGTCGAACCGATAAGCGCCACCGTCTCGCCGCGATGCGCCGAGAAGGAGACGTGCCGCAGCATGCTGCCCTCTGCATCCGGGTAGCGGAAGGTCACATCGCGGAACTCGATCTCACCGGTCTGGCCGGGCTTGCCCTGTTCAAGCGCGCCGTCCTCGATAGAAGCCTCGGTATCCAGCACCTCGTTGATACGCGACGCCGCCACCTGGGCGCGGGGTAAGATCATGAAGATCATTACCAGCATCATGAACGCCATGACCACCATGATTGCGTACTGGGAGAAGACCATCATGTCGGAAAACAGCGCGATCTTATCCGCCATGAGAGCGCTGTTGATAACTGCCGCGCCAATCCAATAGATGGCGAGCGACAGGCCGCTCATGGTCGCCTGGATGGTGGGCATGAGGAAGACCATGGTTCGATAAGCCACCAGCTGGTTGTTGGTGAGCGTATCGTTGACGACGTCGAAACGATCCTGCTGATAGGCCTCGGCGTTATAGGCGCGCACCACGGAAAGGCCCGACAAGTTCTCGCGCGACACCCGGTTCAAGTCATCCGTCAAACGCTGCATGCGACGGAATCGCGGCGTAGCGATAAGCAGGCAGATTCCCACAACGGCAAGCAAAACCAAAATCGCCACACCCGTAGCGGCCGTCCATTCCCAGCGCTTGCCGGCAATCTTGGTGATAGCCCAAGCGGCGGTAATAGGCGCCTTGATCAGCATCTGCAGACCCAGCACGATCAGCATCTGCACCTGCATGACGTCATTGGTCGACCTGGTAATGAGGCTTGGGGTGGAAAAGCGGCCGATCTCTTCCATAGAGAACGACTGCACCTTGTGAAACATCTTGGCGCGCATGGTGCCGCCAAAACCCGCCGCGATAAACGACGAGCATACAGCCGTTGCCACGGCCGCCAGCAAACTGCCAAGCGAGCAGGCGAGCATCTTGCCACCCGCGGTTAAGATCTCGGGCATAGTTGAACCCTCAACCTGCACCAGGCGGGTAATCTCGGCCATATACTCAGGTGATTTAAGGTCAAGCCACACCTGGACAACAATAAATGCCAGTGCCAGCACCGCCACCGCCCATTCGCGCGAACGGAGATACCGTAGTAGTTTTGTCACACGTTGCTCCTTTTCTTCGCAGGCGCATGCGCCGATAGATCGACCATCGTACACGCGCTCCTTATACCTAACCCTATGAGATATTTATATGCAGCCATGCGCTGCAGGGATTGATTAGGACATAGCCGTATTAGGACGAGAACGGGCAGCGCGATGCGCCGGGTGCCTGCTCGCTATCTTCCTCGTCCATAGCAACTGAAGCGGGACGAGCCACGGCGCAGATGTCGCGAGCCGTTTCGAAAAACGCCCGGAGCCTCTCGATACCCACCGCGTCGATGATGGCGGCCGCATGGTTGCGAACGTTTCGATACGCCGCATCTGCCAGAGCGCGCCCGCGGGGCGTGAGGATGACCACCGTAACGCGGGCGTCTGATATGGCGCGCTCGCGCGCTATAAGCCCCTTGGCCTCCATGTTCTTGAGGAGCGCTGCGACGCGGGCCGTGCTGACGTGCAGTTCTTCGGCTATCGCGCCGGCCGTGACGGGATCGTCTCCCTCCTTGGCGCAGCACAGCATACGCATGATGCCGCCGGCGCCCACAGTGGTCTCATCGATGTGATGGAATAGGTGCACCGGCCTTGTTTCATCAACCAACGCTATGAATTCATCGACCTGCTCTTCTGTAGCCACAACCGGTTCCTCCTAATATCTAACGCCGTTAGATTATTCCACAGGAAAAAGATTGATTGCGAATAACTTGAACGAACACACCTTGGACACACATGGCCGCCGTCCCAAAAACCTTTCAAACCGGTGACGGCAAAAGGCGATCGCGTCTATTTCCTACGCCACTTATCGGGCAGGTGCACGTCGATGCGACCACCGGAAAGAAAAAACACCGCCGCGAGTACCACAAAGACCACGGGCAGGATGCGCAGCGCGCCCACCACGATAACGCCCAGCAGAGATAAGACCAGCGATACAACGGCAGCTATAATGAGCAGGCCGGCAAGTGCGTAGAGAACAGACACGGTATCCCCCTTTGATACATCTATCGACGCATTTGTTCCCCATTGTAGCCTCCCGCAATCCAGCAAAGGACCTACCCATGCAAACCGCGTCCCCGCTTGCACCCACCCTGTTTATCGACGCCGATGCATGCCCCGTCACGCGCGAGGCGCTCGATGCCGCCAGGAGACACGGCATCCATACCGTAGTCGCCGGAAACAGTACGCAGAACCTGCAGCGCCGCATCCGCCGCGACGACCCCCGAGACGCCCTGTCCGCGCGCCGGGGCTTTTGGGTTGAAACGCTCGACGTGAGCGTAGGTGCGGATGCCGCCGACTTCGCCATCGTCGAGCGCCTGCAACCCGGCGATGTTGTGGTAACCCAAGACATTGGCCTTGCCAGCATGGTGTTGGGACGAGGAGCCTTCGCCATAGGAGTACGCGGGCACCTGTACCGCAAGGAGACCATAGACATGCAGCTCTTCATTCGCCATGAGGAGAAGAAGGTGCGCCGAGCGGGCGGCAAGACGGGCGGCTTCAGCGCTTTTGATGATGACGACCGCGAGCGATTTGTTCGCAATCTCTCGTCCCTTATCCACGATGCCCTGCAAAGCGCCGCACGGACCATTAGCAGCGAAAGCAATACCGTTGATGTCGATGGGAACGATGTAACTGTGGACTGAATCTGTATTCAGTCTTTCTTAAGGACCGCCCCTGATTAATAAAAAAGGGCGGTGGTACATATACAGCGGTGCGCCAAACGACCGTTGGGCCACTGGCCCGGCAACGCTGAATTGGAGTTGATCGTATGCGCCACAAAGACACGATTGCAAAGCCTGATGATGTCCCGCTTCCCCCGCAGGACGCAGCTCTTGCAACCATCGGCGAGACCGCCATCGAGATTGCGCCCAAACCGGCACACAAACCCGCGCCCGTTAAGAAAGTAACGCTTAAGCGCAATCACTCTGCCGACCAGCGAGCCAATCTCAAGCGCGCATACCAGGCGTTTATCCGCGCATCCAAGAAGGCAGGCAACGCCGCCGCCCAGGTTCTTTCTCCTTCCGAGGCCTGGCCCATGCGACCCTACGCCGCCTCAATCTAGCCAGTGCGGGGAGATACGAGTTTCCCTTCCTCCTCCCCCATCCCCGCACTTGGCCCCCAATGCGCCCCGGCTGCCTTGTACCACAGCTGGGGCGCATTTTTTCTGCAACCACAACGCGAAAGCGCCCCAATGCCAAACGCGGCACTGGAGCGCTTTCTTATATCCTCGGTTTTAGCCTGCCGGAGCAAGCCTAGCCGCGGGGTCCACGGCGGTACATGTCAACAACCAGCCAGACGACAGCTAATCCGGCCGCCCATCCCATAACGGGAAGCAACACATCGTTAAGACCGCAGACCATGGCTTCTATAACGGGACGAGGCACCATGGGGTTTGCCTCCAATCACTCGAGCAAAAACGAGGGTGGACACGAGTACGCGAAAAACGGGCTCGCTAGTGCGCATGGCGCACACGGATGGCGTCCGACACGATCCCTTTGCTCATGAGGTAGGTGACCAGGAAGTAACCGCCGTAGCAGAGCAGGAAGATCGAACAAGTCATCCCCACCGTGCCACCGATCGACATGCCACCAAAAAGCGCCACGATCTCGATAACAACCTGGAGCGCGACCAGCGAGTGCGCCACGCCCATAACCAACGGGAACACAAAGAAGATCGCCTGCTGCACCAGTACGGAGCGCATGATCTCGTGACGCGACGTACCCAGCTCGGAGAGAATGCGGCAATTCTTGCTGGAATCCGCCACGCCGGAGAGCTGTTGAATAGTAAGGATGGCTGCGCACGCCACGACGAGAACGAAACCGATATAAATCGCCAGATAGCTGATAAGGCCATTCATCGAGTTGGTGGATTCGTAGGTCTGCAGCCTAGTTGCCTCCATGCCCCATATGGCGCTTTCCGTGCCGTCGGCGTTTGTTATGCTTCCCCATGTGCGCTCGCGTCGCACATAGCCCTCGGTCTCCTCGTAGGACAGCCCCTCTTTGTAGTTTCCCATAAAGTAGCTCGTATAGAGCGGAAGCCCCAGCTCGTCGACGATTCGGTCTGGCACGATGACGGTACCCGAATTGGAACCCATTGAAGCGTTAAAGAATGAGCTCGCCGCCTCGTCCACATGATCGGACACCGGATGCAAAACGTTACCGCCCATGTCGATTTCAACGCCATCATGGAGGGCGGCATCATATATCTTGCCGACGCTTTCGCCCAGATCGCTCGCGATCAAATACCCGTCCCTGCCCAGGTCAACGCGATCCATGCCACGAAAAGCAAGATAGCGGTTATAATCGCTCTCCTTCATGACCTGCAAGCCCATCATATTGGCGTTGCTGCTTGCCGTGCCCTTGGGCAAAGGCATATTCACCGCATCGGCAAGACCGTTGAGGCTTACCAACGGAACCTCCTCGCCCATCCGTCGAGAGTCATACACTTCCACTTGTTCGTACTTACCCAAGATATGAGCAAGGTCGAAGGGCTCTTCGTTAGCAGTGCCGGCATCAATGATATTGTTCTCGCTGATTTTCAGTATGTTGAGCGGCTCGGACGCGAGCTTAATCGGTGCATAGCCTTCCTGAGCCCGATCGGCTTCAAGTTGAGGATCGTTGAACATGTCGGGTCCGTAATACATCACCGCACGGGAATAGTCCGCGATTGTGCTCCGCTCCACGCTGGTGTTCATAACGTTGACGATAGACATACCGCCCGTCACGCTAGTAATGGCGAGGAACAAAATCATCGAGATAATCGCCATGGAGAAACTCACCGTGTTCACCTTGGCGGAGAGCTGGCGCATGGTGAACATGTTGAGACCGCGCCAGTAGAGACCGCGGGCCCCCTGCAGCGCCTTGAGCAGAAACCCGGAGAAACCGAAGAAGAACAGGATTGTGCCGACGACCACGATTCCCGTAGTGGTTGCGAACTGTACAAACGCCGTATCGTACTCGCTTGGCGCCGCATCGATGGGCAGGCCGTCGCGCAACAGGCGGTAGTACGCCACGCCAATCATGACCGCTCCGACAATGAATATCACAGCCGATAAGATGGGATTGCGCGTCTTTACCGCCTCGTTCTTGCGATTTGCGCTCATAAGGTCGATAACCTTAGCGCGGCGAACTACGCCCAGATTGAACAGCAACGTGACAAAAAAGATGGCGACCAGGCACCCCACGGTAATCAGCAGGGCCGGAATCGAGAAGAAGAAATGAAAGTCGCGTATCTGCGTCTTGAACAACGATGCCGTAAAAAACGTCATGAACTGAGAAAACGCCACGCCCAACACAATGCCGAGCACCAGAGCCGCACCAGAGACGATCGCCGTCTCAAGCGCCATGACACGCGATACCTGGCCTCGGCTCATGCCCAGCACTTGATAGAGACCGAACTCCTTTTTACGCCGCTTCATGATGAAGTTGTTGGCGTAAACCATCAGGAAGCCCATGACGACGGCAAGAAATGTGGTGAGGCCGGACATGATGGTGCCGAGAAGCTCTGGCAACCCCTCCTCCTCCAGGACAATATCCGCCTGGACGGAAATGGTGTTGAATGCGTAGAACACCGTTACGGCAAGCGTGAGCGTGAGCAAGTAGACCAGGTAGTCTTTGCCCGCTCGGCGCACGTTGCCCCATGCGAGCTTAAAGAGCATCGGATCCCTCCCCACCCATCATGGCGACGACTTCCATAATGCGGTCGAAGAACTCGCGACGAGAACTGTCGCCGCGACGCAACTCGGTGAAGATCTTGCCGTCGCGGATGAACAGCACGCGACCGGTATAGCTGGCGGCAAAGCTATCATGGGTGACCATGAGAACCGTCGCTCCGTAGTTCTGGTTCATATTCTCAAAGCTCTCGAGCAGCAGACGGGCGTTCTTGGAATCGAGCGCGCCGGTGGGCTCGTCCGCCATAATCACCGCGGGCTTGGTCACCAGGGCGCGCGCCGCCGCCACGCGCTGCTGCTGGCCGCCGGACAGCTGATAAGGATACTTGTCGAGCGTCTGGGCGATGCCGAGTCGCAGGGCCACCTCTTCAACGCGGGCAAGCACCTCTTTGGCGGAAACGCGCGCGATGGTGAGCGGCAGTGCGATGTTCTCCCGCGCGGTCAAGGTATCAAGCAGGTTTGAGTCTTGAAAGATGAAGCCGAGCTGCTCGCGGCGGAACTTGGTGAGCTTAGCTGATTTCAGCTTGGTGACGTCCGCCCCTCCCACGATCACCGATCCGCTAGTCACTTGATCGATGGTGGAGACGCAGTTCAGAAGCGTCGACTTGCCGGATCCGGAAGGACCCATGATGGCGACGAACTCGCCCTTGGTGACCTTGAACGAGACATCGTCCAAAGCACGCGTCACGTTATTACGCGAACCGTACACCTTCTCGATATGTTGCGCATCGAGTACCACCGGAGCCGTAGAGGTCCGAGACGCCGCAGGCGCCGCATGGCGTCCAACCATACTGGGAGTAGGTACGTTCATATTCATATAATGACTCCACTTCTCATCTACGCCAAACGGCGCCCTTTTGCCCTACATCTGTATATGCGAGCTATAACGTGCTGTGCATGGATGCGTTTGCCATGAGCCACAGCATGCCCAGAGAAAGCACGGCCATAACAATGAGCACAAGAGCCATCTGGCCCATCGACATACCGTATGCGATTCCATCCATTGTGTTGTTTGTTGCCTTCATGACGAACACCTCCTTGACCATATACTCTCAAGTTGACGCTGCGACAGCCATCGATTTGCCTTACGAGATGCTTTCGCTTTTGTAAGGTTCACCCCCGCGTCGCCGGAGCGCTACTATAGCTAGGTCGATCGGGACAATCGCTTGCACCAAGCGTTCAATCGTCCCCCTGCCCAAGCGTTTAGAAGGGATTGCCCAGACCGTGAAAACCGTCCATGTTGCCGCCGGCGTCATCTGCAACCATGAAACCGATGAAGTCCTCGCCGTCCAGCGTGGGTACGGCGACATGGCGGGATTATGGGAGTTTCCCGGGGGCAAGGTCGAACGAGGAGAGCAATCTTTAGATGCCTGCGTGCGCGAACTCGCAGAAGAGCTACACGTCACCGTTTCCAACCTGAGAAACTTCTACACCGTTGAATTTGACTACGACGACTTCCACCTCTCGATGGACTGCTTCTTGTGCCAGATAGATTCAGGCGAAATCAAGCAAACCGAGCAGATGGATATCCGCTGGGTCAAACGCGAAGCGCTCGCCACGCTGCAATGGATGCCCGCCGACGTTGAGGTGGTGCAAGTGCTCACCGAGGCAAAGGATGCCGAAGGAGACGCGCGCCAGGTAAAACGTCGTCATGACAGCAGGAAGTCGATGCAGGGAAACAAGAGGGCGAACACCAAGCCAGAGCTTCTGGTGAGGCAGCGATTGCGCGAAGCCGGCCTTACGGGATACCGGCTGCAGTGGAAGAAGGCGCCAGGCCGCCCCGACATCGCGTTTCCCGGTCGCAAGATAGCCATCTTTGTCAACGGTTGCTTTTGGCATCGCTGCCCCCATTGCAATCCATCCATTCCCAAGCGCAACACCGACTTTTGGATCGCCAAGTTTAAGCGCAACGTGGAGCGAGACCAAGCGGCAATCGCCGAGCTTGAAAACCTAGGATGGACCGCTATCACCATTTGGGAATGCGAGCTCAAAAAGAAGAACATCGACCAAACCATGGAGCGCGTTATCGCCCAGATACGCGAGGCCACCAAGGCGTAGCCCCCTTGTAAGGTGATGTCCATGTTTGGGTTTTGCATAGAACAGATCTAATTCGCAGCAATTTGTAACATTTTATCACGTTATGAATAGCATTTCTCATTTACCTGTGATTCTTTTATTCATTATGCAAAGTGCCTGTGAGAATGATTTCATTTGATAGCGCACCGAACCGTCTCCATTGACCCCCTACCGTTTCATCACGAGGCGCACACGGTAGACGGTATATTTTTCACGGTTAAACGGTAGGTAATTCCTAATACAACCATTTTTACCTGCGATTTTATACATACCACGTTTGAGTGTAAGAGATTCTAGGTCTTTTCTAATCGCAAAAACAAGGGATAATGGACTAAGCGCGTTACGAGAGCAGCGACTGTAATGCGCATGGTACAGGTGGACGGGCGAGGAGGTCGACGCATGCATTCTCCCAAAGACGCAGCTAGTACCTTTTCGGTGCAGCCATCCCGACGTGCGAACCATTTCTCCTTCCCCCCGACACAGAGAACTGGCCTCCTCGACTCCACCAAACGTCGCTCCTCTAACCAACGGGTTAACTTGGAGCGCTCCTTCCACAACTTGCTTGACGCGTTGAGCATTTCCCCCGTATAGGCGCGTCACCGCAAGGCTGTCTTCGCCCCATGGCGACTCAAAGGGTCCGGATTCGTCCGGACCCTTTTGCGTTAGGCTCGAGCTTTTCTGGTCGCACGCGAAACCGTGGCGCAACTCAGGGGGAGCATCTCAGCCAAGCAAACGGGCCCACACGCCACTCACTCCCGACCGTGTAGCACCACCGCTATTTTTGGCCTCCAGTTGGACTTGATCGCTGCTGAAATCGACCTTCATGTACGGTGATTTGCTATTTTTGGGGTCCAGTTGGACTTGGGACTACTGAAATCGACCTCCAGTTGGACTTCGGTTGGAACGGCATGATGTCTGCATATAAGAAAGCGCAGGTAGATAAGACGAGGCACCGGAAGACTCACGAAGCCAAATCCAACTGGAGGCCGATTTTAGTAATTGGGACGAAATGAAGGCCGATTTCAGCAGCGACCAAGTCCAACTGAAGGCCGTTTTTAGCAGATAGTCCAACTGAAGGTCATTTTTAGCGGCACCAAGTCCAACTGGAGCGCGATTTTAGCAGTGACCCCAACACCGGGCGACGCGCCCATAATCGTCGCGACCTATCCGGACCCGGGCGCGCGCTACATCAGCTTGGTCTCTTCGAGCTTCTCGATAATCCAGTTGTTGGCGCGAATCACCGGACGACGGAACACCAGGCCCAGAGCCAAAGACGGGATAAGGTAGCTGGCAAGCGTGCCCATCTCAACCCAGTACTCCATTCCATACGAACCCGCCATGGCAGCGTGCATCGCATTGATGCCATGCGTAAACGGCAGGAACGGATAGACCATCTGGAAGAAGTCCGCTGTCATCTCGATAGGGAACGTTCCGCCCGAGCCAGCCACCTGCATGACCAGCAACACAACCGCAAGCGCCTTGCCGATATCGCCAAACGAGACGGTGAGCGTGTAGATGATGTTGCAGAACACAAAGCCCGCAAGCCAGCCCGTCGCCAAGAAGAGCAGCGGGCTTTCGCACTGAATCTCAAAGAACAGGATGTCGCCGGCGCACACCAGAGTGCTCTGCAGAAGCGACAGCATGGCGAACAGCATGAAACGACCCAGGTATAGCTCGTGCAGACGCACCGGGGCCAGCTGCATCTTTACGGAATCATCCACGCCGACCTTCAGCATAGCGGCCAGGACGATGCCACCCACCCACAGGCTCAAGATGGTGTAGAACGGAGCCATCGCCGACCCATAGTTCTTGATGTGGTAGACCGCATGGCGGTCAAGGCCAACGGGCGCAGCAAGCGCCTCCGACAGCGCCTCGGGGTCATTGCCGATCAGCTCGCGAATCTTCTGGAGATCACCGTTTTGGACCGCCTCGTCGAGCTCCGCTTTCATCTGCTGCAAATCATCTGCGGACGCATTCAGCGTGGACGAGGTATTTGTCAGGACCCTTTGCACATTGCCCAGGTCTGCTGCCAGGGAACCCGATGCGCTCTTGAGACTGTCCACCGTCGCGTCAACGTTGTCTGAGATGCCGGATGCAGAAGACGCAATGTTCTCAACAGAGGACTTCAGCTCCTCAGCCTGGCCCTTCAACGTCTCATCGTAGTCGCCCTTAACCTGGGACAAGGTCTGCTTCGCTTCGTCGATCAGGGCGATAACGTCGGCGCGGGCCTGCTGGGCGTTCGCAAGACCACTTGCCAAATCGCTCGCCGCCTGGCGCAAGCGGCTCTCAAGCTGGCGCTGCTTGGTCGAGACGCTCGTCAAACTGGTGATGATATCGTTCAGGCGCGCCTCAAGCCGGGGCTTCAAGGCGTTATCCGGCAGCTTCTGCTTGAGCGCCTCGACGTCCGCCGTGATCGCCTCGATCTTGGACGCCTGCGCGCCCACCTTATCTGCCAAGGCATTCATTTGATCCTGGGTATCTTGCGATTGGGTTCCCGCCGCGTCGAACACATCGTCCACAGCGCTTGAAACGTCATCAAAACTGCCGGACACAGAGGCTAGGGCATCATTGATGGAGTCGGCCGAGTCGCCAAGCGCGCCCTGAACGCTCGCCAGCCCTGCCTTAGCGTCTGTCAAAAGCTCTTGCGAGCGGTCGGACGTCTCGCCAGACGTGCCCAACAGGTCGCCGGCAGACGACACCAAACTAGAGGTTGACCCCATGAGCCCGCCGAACGAACCGGCGGTGGACGCCGCGTCGCGCAGGCTGCTGATGCCGCCATCCAGCGTAGAGCTAAGGTTTGACACGTAATTCTTGACCTCATCGCTATCCATGAACTCAAGCAAACTCGAGCTGGTAGCTAGGCCAATGTCGCCAATGGTCTGGGTAAAGGTCTCGTCGATTTGCTGGCGCACCGTGCTTGCGCCCTTATCGGTCACGCGCGGGGCGATGGCGTTTGCTTTCTGGTTCTCGTAATAGATGATCTCAGAGTGCTTCACCTCGGTTGAAAACAAGGTCATCATATCTGCCGAAAACTCCTGCGGTATCACCACTGCCGCGTAGTACTCGCCAGACTTCACGCCCTCGATCGCCGCGTCCTCATCCACAAACACCCAGTCCAACGCATCATTGGCGCGCAGAGCAGAGGTTACGTTGTCACCCATGTTGATCTTGATGGGAATCAAATCGCTTGTATAACCCTCGTCGCTGTTGGCGACCGCCACCTTGAGGTTGCCCGTATTGCCATACGGGTCCCAGCTGCCCGCGATGTTGAACCAAGCATAGAGCACGGGGACAATGACCAGGCCCACCATCACAATAAGGCCGATGACGCTCTTGCGAATGTTGGAAAGATCGTGTTTGAACAGGTTGATGATGTTTTTCATTACTGGTCGCCTCCCTTCATGTGCTTGGCGCGCGGTGCGCTGTGGTCCCCCGCCACGTCCTTGTCCTCATCCGCGCCGTCATGGGCCACCTTGACCGCAAGCGACCCGGGCAGCACGGTTGTGTGCGAGCGAATCTCATTCACCAAGGCATCATCCGGAAGCTCGGCGATGCGAAGCTGGAACTGCATGCTTTCGCGTATGTACTCGACCACAATCATGTACGTATCCACGAGAATGACCGAAACAATCCAAAGGACCAGCATGATAATCTTGCCCTCGATCTCCAAATCGAGCGTGGCGGTAAGGATGAACAGCACCACGGGAAGACCAAACACCAGCATGAAGCCAGCTTTGATGAGTTTGGGGTAGCGCTCCTCAAATCGAGCCGCCCGCAGAATAAGGTCCTCACGATAACCCGCGGTGTCGAGCATGGCGCGCAGGGCCCAGCGCAAAGAGAAGCGCTCACGGGGACGGTCATCTTTTTCGCAGATCATAACGCCCGTGCGCTCCAGCTCTTTATCAAACAGCAGGTTGAGGTTGAGCATGAGGGTGCGCAGCTTCACACCAATAAAGAGCGCGACCGCCAAAAAGACCGCAAGGACACCCAGATTGATTGCGTAGTCCATACCGTACATGCCGCCAATGGTCTCGCGCATGGCAGAGATGCCATAGGTAAAGGGCAGCAGAGGGTGCAGGCGCTGGAAGAAGCCCGGCATCATCTCGATGGGGTACATGCCCGATGAACCCGGGATTTGGACGATGACCAAGATTACAACCAACGCTTTGCCGATATGCTTGAACGCGCTCGCAAGCGCATAGATGATGTTGACGTAAACGAATGAGGTAAAAATACCCGCCAACACAAACAGCTCGGGGCGCAGGCACTGCATGCCTAGGACCAAATCGCCGCAGCACACGATAAAGGCCTGCACAAAGCCAAGTACCACCAGCAGCAACCAGCGGCCGAAGTAGCCCTCGGTAGCAGTGAAAGCGCCAATGCCCTCGCCATCGACCTCTAGCTTAATGATGGCGATGAGGACGCAACCTCCCACCCACAGCGCCAGGTTGGTGTAGAACGGGGCCACGCCGGAGCCATAGTTGCTCACGGGATACACTGCCTTAGTGGTAAGGGTCACGGGGCTGGACATGAAATCCGCCAGGTCGGCAGAACTGGCACCAAGAATCTCGTCCAGCTTATCAAGCGACTCGGATGCGCGAAGCGCGGCAACATCATTTGCAGCCGTACTCAACGTGCCCTGCAACTTCTCTAGCGAGGAGTCAGCCTGCGACATGGTCGAAGAAGCCTGGTCCAAGGTTGTGGTGAGCTGGGAGAGCACGCCGCGAGCCTGCGCGATGGTGGGCTCAAGGCTTGCCACCACGCCGGTAAGATCTCCGGATACCTCGGAGAATGAATCCATGCCCTGGCTTAGCTGCGGAAGCACCGTGCTGGCCATATCCTGCTGCACGCCCTCCATAGCGCTGATCCCCTGTTGAGTTGCCGAGTCAAGAGATGACACCGCACCCGCAATCGCGCCCGCGGAGTTCTGAATATCAGTGCTCTGGTCCTGCAGGGCGTCCTTCAACGTCTGGAGCTCTGCCAGCTGCTCTTCGAGCGCGGAAAGAACAAGACCGCTGTCGATGCCCGTGATTTCGCGAATATCGATGATAATCCGGTTAACATCATTGATGACCATTTGGACATCTGCCAGAGCTCCATCAACCTTGCCGCCAGCCGCGCTAATGGCACCGGAAAGCTTGCCCACGGCGACGTTGGCATTGGAAGACGCCTTGCCCATTTGGGTCAAGCCGTGACTAAGAGTTGTGTTGAGCGAGCTCGCAAAGTTGCGCGAGCTGGTGCGCGCGGATGCCAGCAGCGCATCGCCCTTATCGAGCGCGTTGACCAATGAGGGGATTTGGCCGGAGAGCGCCGACAAGGTCTCGTCAGCCTTGGCCCCCGCCTCTTTGGAGGTCGCGATGGTTTTCTGCATGCCCGCCAGGGCATCGCGCACGTCCTGCAGAGCCTGGTTGGAACGCTGGACGTTCTCCAAGATGCCGCCCTGGGTCTCGGCGCCCTGAGCATCCAGATCGCCCGCCGCATTCTGTATTTTCTCGACCAGCGTTTCACTCACCGTGGCGACAAAGGTCTCGTTAATCTGCTCCTCGACCGTCTGCGCGCCCGTATCGGTCACCTTGGGCGCAATGGCATTCTTCTTCTCGTTGCAATAATACTCAAGTTGAGGCTGGGTAAACGTACCCGTCAACATGCTGGTAAGGTTGGTGCTGAAGTCATCCGGAATGATGATCGCTGCGTAGTACTCGCCGGACTTCACGCCCTCCACGGCAGCATCCGCGTCTGTAAAGACCCAACCAAGCTGGTCGTTTTCTTTAAGCTTGGAGACGGTCTCATCGCCCGCGTTGAGCTCTCCCACGTATTCGTTGGACGTGCCCTGGTCGTTGTTGGCAACGGCAACCTTGATATTTGCCGTGTTTCCGTACGGGTCCCAGTTGGCAACTATGTTGTACCAAGCGTAGAGCGACGGAATAACGCATACGCCAATAGTGATAACCAAAGCAACGGGATTTTTAAGCAGGCGCAAGATATCGCGCTTGAAAATCTGAAATGCCTTTTTCACTAGAACCATCCAAACCTAGTCGACGCTGTCCCCCACGTACACTCCCCGTCCAAGACAGGGGTCGTTGACAGAAAAGGATTCCGATACGATTGCTCCAGCACTATACAACAATTGTGTATAAACGTACATGTGGGGAGTAATTTTGGTTGACAGATGAAATAAACCAACACATTCGAAGCCTACGCGACAGTTGTTGTAGCATATATATACTGTTGTAAGTACTCTGTTTTTCCGCATGCTCCCCGCGATAGACCGCGCACCGAGACTTTACAAAAGGCCACGCACGCACCGCCTATACTGGATACACTGTCGGCGCGCACCCTATAGTCGCACCGGGACGGGGGATGATCATGTCGTTTGTCTTTGATACCGCTTCCGCAGACGATTGCGAACGCGTTTGGGACCTCATTTGCCAGCTAGAGAAGTGTCGGCTGCCCTTTGAGCCCTTTCGCGAAATGTTTGTCAAACAAGTGAAGAGCACGCACTACTGCTGCCTTGTCGCCCGCGAAGAAGCAGATGCCCCCGCATGCGCCATATTGAACCTGCGCTTTGAAAACCAGCTGCACCACGCGGCGCGCGTCGCTGAGATCCTTGAATTCATTGTGGACGAGCCCCACCGCGGCAAGGGAATTGGGGCCGCGCTCCTCGAAGAAGCCCAGCGCGTCGCAAAAGAAATGGGATGCGTGCAACTTGAAGTCACCAGCAACCGCACGCGTTCGGAGGCGCATGGTTTTTACGAATCCCAGGGTATGGTGAACTCGCACGTAAAGCTTACGCTACCGTTTGACGAGATTGATCTAGAAGACATCTCCTAGCATGCGCCTAGCGGCACGCCCAGACGCTGCCCTCGGTCACGATGAAATCAACCGGAACGTCGAATGACTCGACGGGAAGCGGATTCGAACTGATCTGCATGGTCCTTGCCAGGGCGATTTTGTCTCCCGGGTAATGCCAGAGAAAACGGTCGTAGCAACCGCCTCCATACCCTATGCGGTGACCCTGAGCATCGAATACCAAACCGGGGACCAAACATACCGACCCAAAGAAATCGTCCATAGAAAGCAGGCGACACTCATCTGGATCGGGCTCGAGAATGCCCTTGAAACCAGGTGAGACCTGATTGAGGGATTCGATCTCGTAAAACGCCATCTCTCGGGTTGCCGAATCGACCAAGGGCACGCCCACGCGGCGCCCCGATTCGAGAACGCCCTGGATAATGCCGTGTGTATCGACTTCATTCCCATAAGATATATAGGACAAAACAAGCGGGGCTTCTGCAAACAGCGGAAAATCCAGTAGCGTTTCGTCGATCGATCGATCCATACGGGCCTTGAAAGGGGCGGGAATCTGCTGGCGCGCGGCAAGGTAGCCCGCTCGCAAAGCGCTTTTGTCAGCATCGGTGCCGTACGAACTCGCCATGCACACCTCCCATAATTCCCCGTAGTACTTGGAGTTTTATTTTAGCAGCCAAACCGGCAGCTCCACATAATTATAGAAGGCCAAAGCATGTCCCTTCAGAAAGCCTTAATCCATCAAAAAGGGCTCCGCAACTCGTATATGAGCTGCGAAGCCCTCTGTTCGCTCGGCACTACATCGCCAAGAAGCAATCTACATCAAGCTGCAGATATTCTGAGCAAAGGCAACGGGATCGGCAGGCAAGATACCCTCCACCAGCAGTGCCTGGTCATAGAGCAGCCCCGCGTACAGGGAGAGCTTCTCAGTGTCATCCGCCTCCTTAGCGGCCACCAACTTCTCGAACACCGGGTGCTTAGCGTTGAGTTCCAGCACGCGGACGGTCTTGGGCATGCCCTCGGCACCCGCCTCGGGACCGCGAGCCAAGACCTTTTCCATCTCAAGCGACAGCGGACCCTCGGTGGTGATGCAGGCCGGGGCATCGGTCAGACGGGCCGAAACGGCGACTTTCTCCACCTTATCGCCAAGGGCTTCCTTCATGGCTTCGAACAGGTCGCCGTGCTCGCGCGTAGCCTCCTCGGCATCCTTCTTCTCATCCTCGGTTGCCAGATCAACATCGCCGGTCGCAACGTTCTTGAACTCGATGTCGCGATCTTCCACCTCGGGCTCGGCGCCGTCGGCCACCGCCTTGGCAGCCGCCTCGCGCGCCACCTCGTCCTCGTAGACCTTGGGCAGGCCGCAGGCGTGATAGGTCCGCATGGCCTGGAAGGTGAACTCGTCCACATCCATGGTGCACAGCAGCACGTCGTAGCCGCGATCGAGCACGCCCTTCACCACGGGCATCTTGGACAGACGCTCGCGGTCGTCACCGGCGGCGTAATAGATCGCCTTCTGCCCCTCGGGCATGGTCGCGGCGTATTCCGCCAGCGTCACCATCTTGTTCTCGCGCGCGCTCCAGAACAGCAGCAGGTCTGCCAGCTCGGAAGCCTTCATACCATAGCTGGAGTAGATGCCGAACTTCAGTCCGCGTCCAAAGTTCTCAAAGAAGGCCTCGTAGGTCTCGCGATCATCGTCGCGCATAGCCTTGAGCTCGCCGGTGATCTTCTTCTCTACGCGCGAGGCGATGGCGCGCAGCTGACGGTCCTGCTGCAGGGTCTCGCGAGAGATGTTGAGCGAGATATCGGCGGAATCCACCACACCGCGCACAAAGTTGTAGTAGTCCGGCAGCAGGTCGGCGCACTTCTCCATAATCATGACGTTGGAGCTGTAGAGGGAGAGGCCCTTTTGATAATCCTTGCTGTACAGGTCAAACGGCGCACGGCCGGGGATGAACAGCAGCGCATCGTACTCGAGCGAGCCCTCGGCATGGAAGCTGATGGTGCGCGCGGGATCGTCCCAATCGTGGAAAGTCGACTTGTAGAACTCGTTATAATCGGACTGCTCAACATCTGAGCTGCGCTTTTTCCAAATGGGAGTCATGGAGTTGATGGTCTCGAGCTCCTGGTAGTCCTCATACTGGGGCTGATAGTCGTCGCCGGCATCCTCTGGACGAGGAAGCTCGCGGCTCTTGCTTACCATCATCTGGATGGGATAGCGCACGTAGTTGCTGTAGCGGGTTATGAGGTCACGCAGGCCCCACTCGGTAAGATAGGCGTCGTAATTCTCGCCCGCCTCGCCGTTCTCGCCCTTGGAGTTCTCGCGAATGGTCAGGATGACATCGGTGCCGTGCTCGGCGCGCTCGCCATCTTCGATGGTGTAGCCCTCAAGGCCGTCGCTCTCCCACACGTGCGCCGTCTGTTCGCCAAAGGCGCGGCTCACCACGCGAACCTTGGATGCGACCATGAACGCAGAGTAGAAGCCCACACCAAACTGGCCGATGATGTCGACGTCACCACCCTGGCTCTCGGCGTTTTCCTGCTTGAATTCCTCGCTACCCGAATGGGCGATGGTGCCCAGGTTGCGCTCCAAATCCTCCGCGGTCATGCCGATGCCGTTATCGGAAACGGTCAACGTGCGCGCGTCCTTGTCGAACGAGATTCTGATAGCCAGGTCGTTGGAGTCTAGCTTGATATCGGAATTGGTCAGGCTCTTGAAGTTGAGCTTGTCCACGGCGTCCGACGCGTTGGAGATCAACTCGCGAAGAAAGATCTCCTTGTTGGTATAGATCGAGTTGATCATGAGGTCGAGCAGCTTTTTGCTCTCCGTCTTAAACTGGCGCATGCGAGAATCCCTCCATAAAGCGGGCGCCCACAAACCTTGCTGAGGCGCCCTATACATTAACGGATTCTATACTACCCACATTCGCGCTCATAAAACCTAAGCGATAAAGACTTAGATAATCTCTAAAGCCGCTTTGCCATCCAAAGATGGGGCTGGCCCTCGTCTTCATAATCCACGTCGGAGATCTGGGTGTATCCCATCTTCGCGTACAAGTCGCGCACGTACTCCTGCGCATGTAGCTTGACCAGACGAGCGCCGGCGGCACGCGCCGCATCATCGCTCGCACGCACTATCTCGCTCGCGAGGCCGCGGCGCCGGTACTCGCCCAGAACCGCCACGCGCCCCAGCAAGTAGGTTTCAGAAGCCCCAATTCCCTCATCGAACTCGCAAGCGGGAGACTTGGGGGCATCGGGTGCAGCCGCCCTCTCCAGCTCCTCGGGAAACACGCGGGAACAGCCAGCGACCTCGCCATCAACGTAGAGCGTCACATGAATGCACCGGGGATCGTCGTCAATCTGATCGAACTCGTTTTCATAGCCCTGCTCGTCCATAAACACGCGCTTGCGCACATCAAACGCCGCATCTCGCGCATCAAAGCGCACGGTCAGTTCCATCTGGGCCTCCTTGCCGCAGCACAATAACCAAAAGCAGCGCGAAGCCCTAGACACTAGCGCTCGACGTAGCGCGAGCATACCTTTTTGAAGTAGCGGTAATGGCCGGCGTTATGGGCATCGCTTGCCACATAATCATACAAGCCGGCATTGAGCAACTTAAGCGCGGGACGCTTCTCTTTGCCAAATCTGCCGCCAGCTATAAAGTCAGCCGAAGCCTGAAGCTTGCAACCCATCGAAAACAAGCGCTGAGCGATCTCGATATCCTGCTGGATAGCCCGGCAGCGCTCTGGGTGGGCGATGATAATCTGATAGCCCCTACCCTGGAGTTCGTAGATGGTGCGCTCGTACTCCACAAAGTCGTACTTGGTGGCGCCGCGAGAAAGCTCCAGCAGCAGCTCGTTGCTGCCATCAAAGTGAAGGTAGCGCGCGTAATCAAGGCCCAAGTCCATCAGCTTTGCATAGTTGACCTCAAAGCCCATCTGCAAGGGGAACCCCCCCCGGCACGGCTCTGTAGGAGCCTAAAGGCATTCCACATGGCCGCATAATTAAAGTAGGGGTCCCGGCAATGGGGCGTGCAAACAATACGGGTTATACCCGCCTTCTTTGCCGCCCGCAGCATATCTAAGCTTTCATGCAATCCCGGGCGCCGTCATCGACACCCGGGAGAATGTGGCAATGTATATCGCGCACGGCCGCGTTAACGCTTTGCGAAGCGGCTGCCGCTGGGGCGCTTGGCGCGCGAAGCGGGCTCAAGCTTTACCGGAGCGCTCAGCACGCCATCAGCCACGGGATCGGGCTGGCCCGCGCTGGACTTATGATGAGAGCCGTCCTTGGAGTAATACGAGTAATAATACTCGTTACCAATGTTCTCGCAGCAATTCATCACCGTGCCGATAATATGAACCTCTGCCTTGTGAAGCTGGGCGACAGCGTCCACAACCTCCTTGCGCCTGGTATAGTTCTCGCGAATAACAAATACAACGCCATCAACCAGCTGGCCAATCTCGGCAGCATCGACAAAGGCGCCCACCGGCGGCGTGTCGACAACCACGTAATTAAAGCGATTCTCGAGCTGACTGATTAGGTCTGCAAAACGACGGGAGGCAATCAGGTCAGCCGGATTGGGAATATGCGGCTCGCAGTCAAGGAAGAACATACCGGGCTGATCAACCTCAACCAGCGCCTCATCAAGCGTTGCCTGCTCGGAAAGAACGGCGTAGATACCACCAGACGAGTGGACGCCAAGCATATTCGCCAGGCTGCGACGACGCATATCGCATTCGACCAAAACCACGCTAGCACCACTCGATGCAATTGCTCGAGCCAAATTGCATGCCGTGGTCGACTTGCCCTCCTTAGGTTTGGACGAGGTGACCGCAAGGGTCTGGATGGGCTTATCTACGCTTGCAAAACGGATGTTGGCAAGCAAGGTTTTCATTGCATTCTGAACAGCGCGGCGATCGTTGCCAGCCCTCTTTTTCAACGCCATGGATTACCTACCGTCCTTAAGAACCGGGATACGGCCAATGACAGAGATGCCAAGGAGGTCCTCGGCATCCTCAGAGCTGCGGACGCGCGTGTTCAGCATATCGATAAGTACGATAATCGCAACCGCGGCAAACAGTCCTGCCAAAAACGCGACGGCAACATACAAAGTACGGTTGGGGCCGCTGGGAGATGTGGGGGCGTCGGCGCGATCGATCACATTGACGCTCTGAGCCATCTGCACGTTTTGCGCAACCTCAGAGACCTCTTCTGCGATAGCGTTCGCAACGCGGGCGACACCCTCGGCATCCTTGCCGGTAACGCTCAGCGTAATGACGCGCGACGTGGTCTCGCTCGAAACGGACACCTTATAACCATTCAGGCTCTTAAGACCCAGTTTTTTAGCGGAACCTTCGCTCTCATGGCTAAAAGCAAATTCGTCTAGCAGCGCATAATGTCGAGTGAAAGGGGGCGGCCTCGCTTTTTATGAACTAAAACGAAGAGACTTTGAATGCCTCGGGGAACGTAACGGTAATGCACGTGCCCTCACCCAACTTGCTCTCCACATTTAGCTCGGCATTATGGAACACGGCCGCGTGCTTCACGATAGCAAGCCCCAGACCGGTTCCCCCGCGCGCTTTCGAACGACTCTTATCCACGCGGTAGAAACGCTCGAAAATCTTCTCACGCTCCTCCTCCGCGATGCCGATGCCCGTATCCGATACGCGAATATAGGGTCGTTCATCGCTATTGAGCCCGCAGGCCAAGAGAACGGAGCCGTCTGCCTTGTTGTAGCGAATCGCGTTGCTCGCCAAGTTGTAGACCAGCTCGTCCAACAGGCGCGGCACGCCCTCGACCACCGCGGGGCAGGAGGAAACGGTCAGCAGTACCCCCTGCTTGGCGGCAACGCCCTCAAGTCTCTGATATACGGAGTCAAGCATGCGGGGCAGGTCCACCGGCTCTCGAGTGCCCAGCACGCTCGCAGCGGCGGCATCGGCACTATGCTCGGCCTCGTCCAAATTAGACAGGGTAAGGATATCGTTAACCAGCGAGGTGAGACGCCCTGCCTCCTTATAGATACGCATGGCGAAATCACGCTGGTCATCCTCGCTTGCCACCATACCGCTGCCAATAAGCTCCGCGTAGCCAGAGATTGCGGTAAGCGGAGTCTTGAGTTCGTGCGTAATGTTGGCAGTAAATTCGCGACGCATGCGATCGTTGTCAGCGAGCACGCGCATCTGGCGTTTGAGCTCCTGGCGCTGATTCTCGATGCGCTCAAGCATTGGCACCATTTCCTGATAGGCATTTTCCATATTGCGCTTGGGATGATCGAGATCGACCAGCTCAAGCGGGGCGATGATCGCCTTGGCCTCGCGGCTGGCGGCCGCCCACGCAAGCAGCGCCGCCACGGCGCCCAGGCACAAAAGCGGAATGAGGAGGGTGAAAAAGATGGAGATATAGCCCTCTTGTCGCTTGGAGAGGCGTATCACGCTGCCGTCGTCCAAGCGCACCGCGTTGTACAGCATGGTCTCGCCCATAGTAGAGCTGGAGCGCTCTGATATACCGTCGCCGTCCGCCAACGCCTCGGCGATCTCCGGGCGATCAGCGTGGTTCGCCATGTCGGCAGGGCTCTCGTCGCTATCGTACAAAACGGTGCCGTCATCGGCGACCAGCGTCACGCGCGTATCGCCCAGCTCGATTTGGTCGAGGAGAACATAGTCATCGCTTGCCTGGTTAAGCGCCGCCGCCACCACGTCGGTCTCTTCGCGCAGTTCCTCGTGAGTGGAATCGGCAAGATTCCCCTGCAGATACAACGTGCCCGCGACGGTGAACACCGCGATGACCGCGACGGCCATTATGAACAAGGTTGCGAAAACGCGTTGAGAAAGCGAATGGCGAGTGGTCACAATCAACGCCCCGAGCTACTCTGCGCTGTCAGCCAGGCGATACCCGACGCCGCGCACCGTCTCGATGCAACCGGCGCGCTCACCCAGCTTCTGACGGAGCGTCTGCACGTGGACATCAACGGTACGCGAACCGCCGTCGAAATCCCACCCCCACACGCTTTGCAGTAGGGCCTCACGGGAGAACACGACGCCCGGCTTGCGCATAAGGTACTCAAGAAGGTCGAATTCGCGCAGGGTCAACTTGACCTCCTGCCCGTCGACCACAACCTGACGATGGCTGGGAGATAGAGAGATGCCGCCCAGAGTCAGGATGTCGGAGGTCTTTTTGGTCATGCCACCGCGACGGAGCAGCGCACGGCAACGGCTCGTAAGCTCCATCAACGAGAAGGGCTTGGTGAGGTAATCATCGGCGCCGCCGTCCAAAGCCACAACCTTATCGAGCTCCGTGTCCTTTGCGGTCAGCATCATGATGGGAACCATTGCAGTCTCCGAAGACGAGCGCAAGCGACGAAGGATCTCAAGGCCGTCGGTGTCCGGCAGCATGATGTCGAGCAGCACGGCATCCGGCACGCGCTTTGCCACCGCCGCCTTGAACTCGCTGTCGCACGAGAACCCTTCCGCCTCGATACCCTGCTGGTGCAGGGCATATAGTGTCAAACCCCTGATGTTGTCATCGTCCTCAACGTAATAGATCATGCCGCTCGCCTCCCGCGGATATCGTGTGGCGCCGCAGACCCATCAAGGCCTCGGCGCCCGTCAACTGCCCACACTTGTTATGCGACCAATCATACACCGTGCCGGACGCGCCGATAACAAGTCAGCGTGCATGTCATCAGAAGCGACTCCGCAATCGGTGCGAACTCGGTCGATTAGCCAAAGCGGCCGGTAAGGTAATCCTGAGTCCTGGTATCTCGCGGATTGCGGAACAGCTCACCGGTCTCAGCATGCTCAACCAACTCGCCCAACAGGAAAAACGCCACGGAGTCGGAAATACGAGACGCCTGCTGCATGTTGTGCGTGACAACAACCAGGGTGTAATGCTCTTTAAGCTCCATTGCCAGCTGCTCGATCATAACTGTAGAGATGGGATCGAGAGCAGAGGTGGGCTCGTCCATAAGCAGGACCTCGGGCTTGACGGCGAGCGCGCGGGCGATGCACAGGCGCTGCTGCTGGCCACCGGAAAGACCGAGTCCGGAGCTCTTGAGCTTATCCTTTACCTCGTCCCACAGCGCCGCGCGGCGCAGAGACTCCTCGACCAAGCCATCAAGCTCATCGCGATCCTTGATACCAAGACCGCGAGGACCGTAGGCCACGTTATCGTAGATGCTCATGGGAAACGGATTGGGGCGCTGGAAAACCATACCCACGCGTTGGCGCAGACGGGTCACGTTGTAGTCCGCGTAGATGTCCGCGCCGTCCAGCGTGATGGAGCCCTCGATACGGCAATCCTTAACGCTATCGTTCATTCGGTTGAAGCAGCGCAGTAGCGTGGACTTGCCGCAGCCGGACGGACCGATAAACGACGTGATCTCACGATCGCGAATGGCTATATTGACGTCTTTAAGCGCATGGTGGTCGCCGTAGAACAGGTCCAGATGCTCCACGCCCAGGCGCACATCATGCTGAGGTTCGGGCGCCTTATCCGCATATACCGGAGACGCCACGGGCTCCCCCATCTCAAACGCGCGCGCCGACGCGACCGCGTCCGTCCACTCCTGCTCGTTGTTTTCCACTCGCTACCTCCTCATAAGCCTATTAGCTCATCAGATGGTACGTGGCACACTTCATGCAGGTGAAAGGCAATTGTTAGGGCATTGTAATGTCAACGAGAAAAGGGCCCGAAGGCCCCTTGCCTCTCGGGCAGAGGTGAACAAGAAGGCTGCGCGATGCCTGAAACCCAACCGGCTCGCAAGCCGTATCAGCCAAGCTTGCGGACGCGCACGCCCGCGGCAGGTTCTCCTCGTCCACATCCACCTACGGCCACCTTGGAACTATTAGTCGGAATAGCCCGGTTAGCCTCGCGTGTATTGTCTCATTCCGGGAGCGTAATAGTAAAGACCGTATGCTCGGGAGTCGATATGCACTCAATAGCTCCACCATGGGCGTTTACGATTTCCTTCGCAATGGCCAAACCAAGGCCGGCACCGCCGCGATTTGTCGCACGTGCGGCATCCAAGCGGTAGAACTTCTCAAAAATCACCTTGAGCTTTGGCGCGGGAATGGGGTCTCCCTGATTCTCAAAGCGTATGCGCACGCAGGCGGCGCCCGTCGCCGCATCCTGCTCTCGGTCCGCGCTCACCCGAATGGTCGAGCCCTCATAGCTATAAGCTATGGCGTTCTTCATGATGTTATTGAACACGCGCGCCATCTTGTCGCCATCGACCAGCACGGTAAGCCCGGGCTCGACCTCGATAGAGGCGTCTTTTCTCTGGTCGGACAAGATGGGGTAGAACTCGTCCGCCACCTGGGCAAGCATGAGGCCCAGATCGACATAGCCGCGCGTAAGAACAATATCGTGGAAATCGAAACGGGTGATGTCGAAGAACTCCTCGATAAGAGCATCCAGGCGATGTGCCTTGTCCAGCGCAACCCCCGTAAAACGCACGCGCTGCTCCACGGGCAGATCGGGCGCCTCCTGCAGCAGCGACAAATAGCCCACCACACTTGCCAACGGAGTCTTGAGGTCATGGGCCAGATAGGTAACCAGGTCGTCCTTGCGACGCGCTTCATCGGTCAGCGCCTGGGCGCTTTGGCGCTCGCGCTCGCGGACCCGGTTGATAGCGCCCTCGACCTCCAGATAGTCGCCATCCAAGTTATCCCAACTGTCACGGTGGTCCACCAGGCGATCGACCATGTGCCGAGCGATGGCGCGGTCCGCATCCTCGCGACCGCGGTCGCGCCCAAAGTTAAACATGGCCCGTCCGGCAAAAAAGCTGCCGCAGATGGCAAGAGCCAAAAAGAAGCCGCAGAACATGAAGAAGTACTCGATATTGAGGAACAGCGGACCGGCCGCCCGCGTCACAAGGGAACCTATGAACAGCATGGACAGCCAGGCGATGCCGCCCATGGTAACGGTGCGGCGGACGTTGACAAAGCGCTCGATGAGCATGTACCCCACCACAAACGCCACCATCGCGATAAGGATGTTCTCAAGGCCGAGCAACTCGATAAGCAGCAGGCCAAGCACCACGCAAGAGACGATGCGGCTCTCGAACACGCGGCGTACTTTCTGGATGGCATCGTCCACCCGCTGGTCAACGCCGTCCCCCGCCCACGCGAAGTCCTGGGGCGGAGCCGCCGGCACCTGAGACTGCGCGGAGCCCGCGGCAAAAGATGGATTGGAGGCAGGTGTAGATGCCGTGGTTGCGTCGGCACCAGCTTGACCGGGCGTGTTGGGACCGGGCGCATCCGGATCATTCGGACGACCCGTTATGGGATTGATGGGCGCGCAGTCCCCGTGCTTTTTAGCCATGGGATACCCCTATAGACATGGGAGCGCCGATGTGACGGGCACTCGGGCGTTTAATCTTGGTATCGAGTATATTGAGCGCTCGCGTCCATGTGTACAAAAAACTTGCTTAAGCTCGCGGTGCGCACATAGCTAATCTAGCAACCACTTCCACGCGGGAACAATGTGAACGACTCCGCCCTCAAACGCAACCTCGTCCTCCTCGTCCATAGTAACGATCCAACCCTCGGGTACACCTAGCGAGCGCATGCCCGCCTGCAGGCCCAAGATTTCGCGCGCACGGGTCTTTTCATTTGACATGTCCCATGTCACCTGGACAAGCTGATACGCCTCGCCCATAAGAGGGTCACCGACCACAAAGTCGATTTCATGGCGTATCGCGCCGAACTCAGTTACCAGCAGCCGCGAAAGGGAGCCATGCCTGGGGCTCACGTTAACCCTTTTCATCTTATTAAAGACGGCGGTCTCCAATCGCTGCGCCTCATCCCTGCTTGCTGAAGGCGAAAACGCCATAAGCATTCCCGGGTCGATGGCGTACACCTTTGAGGCCGATCGCGTATTGTCCGCAAGCGAACGCGAAAACTCGTTGAGCTCGAACACCAGATAAGCTTCCTGATAATACGAGAGTAAATTAGAGAGCGTCGCCCTAGACGTCGACACGCCGGCGTTCTTAAACTGCGCCGCAAGTTTATTGATCGACAGCTCTCTGCCAGATGAGGCAAGGCACCGAGTTAGAAACCGAGAGGCCACCACCTGGTTGCGAACTCCATAACGTTCTACAACGTCCATGTTGACCGTGCGGTAGGCATATTCTTGCAACAGAGAAATTCTATCTGCCGGAGAAAGTTTTTGCGCGGCAATGAACCCTCCTCGCTCAAGGTACTCGGGCAAGAGGTTTCGCAACTGGGCGGACAACGTGCTGCCAAACACAATGGACGCGCCGGCGCCCGTGCCTTTTGCCCGTACGCCGCGAAAACGCGCATATTCCCCAAAGCTCATGGGGTACAGCTCGCGAGTTAGCGAACGTCCTCGAAACTCGCTTGCCAAGCCCGTTGACAACATTTTGGACGAGGAACCGGTAACGTACATTGTCGCTTTTTGCGTATCGATAACGCGGCGCAAGAAAGCTCCCCATTCGGGCACTTCTTGGATCTCATCAAAGAATAGGAACGCGCCCTCTGTTTTCGCTTGCGGACGCATGGCATAAAACGTGTCGAGAACCTTCGACAGGAGCTGCGAATCATATGGCCTGAGGCGTTCGTCCTCAAAGTTGAAGTAGAGGATATTGTCGAAACTGTATCCCGCCTGAACAATGCGATGCATTTCCTGATAGAGACGATATGTCTTTCCGCAACGGCGAACGCCCGCGACCACAATCGCAAGATTGCCACGTGCAGGAGGCTGCACGGCACCCAGTTCAAGGTCCCGCTCAAACACCTCGGGAATGCCTGTGTCGAAGAAATCCTGGATCTTCTCAGCAATTATCGAGTTCATGAGACGTCCAATCTTGCCACGCTACGTTGCAAGATAATGGTAAATCTTGCCACGCTACGTTGCAAGATTTGTATACATCTTGCAATCCTACGTTGCAAGATTTAGTGCAATCCCTGATGCAATACTACGCACGATTGCTTGCTATATAGTCTTTTACCTGCGGTTTTTCTATCCCTCGATGGTATAGCCGACGCCCCAGATGTTCTTGATGAAACGCGGGCTCTGCGCGTCGTCGCCGATCTTCTCGCGCAGATGGCGGATATGCACCATCACCGTGTTGTTGGACGAGGACATGAACTCCTCGCCCCACACCGCTTGGAACAAGTCCGCGACCGGCACCACGCGCCCGCGGTTCTCGGCCAAATACAGCAAGATGGAATACTCGAGCGGCGTTAAGCGCACCGGCTTCTCGTCCACCATCACGCTACGCGAATCACGGTTGATGACAAGTCCGTTAAAGCCGATCTCAGAGGCCTCTTCCTCTGCCTGGCCGCGGGCTCCGTACTTGGTGTAGCGACGGAGCTGCGCCTTGACGCGGGCGACCAGCTCAAGCGGGCGGAAGGGCTTGACCACGTAATCGTCCGCACCCAGCGAGAGGCCCTCGATCTTGTCAGTCTGCGAGTCTCGCGCGGTCAGCATGATGACGGGATACGTATGGTTGTTGCGGATGGTGCGCAGCAGCTCGAAGCCGTCGACGTCCGGCAGCATGATATCCAGCACCGCCAGGTCGAACTCGTTTGTCAGGATCTCTCGCGCCGCATCCGCTCCCGTGTAGGCAAGCGTTACCTGGTAGCCCTCGTTCTTTAAATAGATTCCAACCAGGTCGGTAATGGTCTTCTCGTCATCGACAACAAGGATATGCGCGTCCATGCGACCTCCCCTTTGGGCTATCCGTCTGGCGCCAACGCGACCCCCGATTAATCGCATGGCAGCAGGTATACTCATCTTTAGCCAGTCTACACTCATTTGCGCGCGGCGTCGCAACCGCACCGCCGGGTCACATTCTTTTAAGGTGGAAACCATGCTCAAACACAGACAACCGCCGCATCGCCCCCGTAAGTTCCGCATTCGCGCCCTTGCCTCCGCTGCAACCCTTGCGCTTGTGGGAGCGCTGACGGCGCCGTCTGCCTATGCGGACGTCCGCGACACGGATATCATCTGCGGCGCATCCTATGCGGAGCAAGCGCGCGCAGCGGAAGATCAGCCCGATATTGTTGCCGCCGCCGCGATTGTTGTTGGCCAGGACGGAACAGCCTATTTTGAGCGCGATGCCGACGCGGAGGTAAAGATCGCCTCGCTCACCAAGGTCATGACGGCCATCATCGCGCTTGAAAATGCCCAACCTGATGACACCATAACGGTAGACCAACGTGCGGCCACCGTTGGCCAGTCGACCGCCGACCTTAAAGAGGGCGACAAGCTCCCCCTCTCCGAGGCGCTCAAGGGCCTTATGATGCCGTCTGGCAATGACGCCGCCATGGCGATCGCAACGTCTGTGGGAGCGCTCATCGACCCGCAAAGCGATGACCCCTACCAGACTTTTATCGATGCCATGAACACCAAGGCGGCGGAGCTGGGCATGGACCACACGGTCTTCGCCAACCCCCATGGCCTGGACTTCGATGGCTGGGAGGGCGATTTCCACTCGACCGCGCGCGACGTGGCAACCATGTTTGCCCACGCGATGAAAAACGAGGCGTTCCGCTCGATTGTAGCGGACACCGATAACCACATCACCGTCACCAGCGCGGACGGAAGCGAGCGCACTATAGAGCTTAAGCAGCGCAACGAGATATTGGGGCAGGATGGCAACATTGGCGGCAAGACCGGCGGCACCTACATCGCCCTTTCCAATTTTGTTGGCGCGTTCAACCGAGAGACGGGCGGCGAGATCTACACCGTTGTACTGGGCAGCGAGACCAGCGACACCCGCTGGGATGACACCCGCGCCCTGGCCAACTGGTACTACGACCACGTGGTTAGCTACCCCGTTGCCAGCAGCCGCACGCAAGCCGTAACCGCCGAGGGCACGCCGCTGGTGGGCCGCGCCGCCCATGACGACTGGACGGACAAGACCGTCGACGTCACGCTTGCAGATCCCGAGCAGGCGATCTCGCTGTTTAGCCTGGCAGGCGATGTGGAGGCCGCGCTTGACATCGACCGGGTGCAGGGCGACGTAAAGCGCGGCGACACCGTGGGCGAGCTGGTGCTGAGTCAGCAGGGCCGCGAGGTCGCACGCGCCGAGCTTGTCGCCGCCGAGAACCAATCCGCACCCCAAGGCATCGACTGGCTTATGGTCCAGCTTGACCGTTTAGTACGCACCGTTTTGGGCGAGGACGCCACGGCTCAAAACCAAGAGCTTATAGAACCCGTCGACCCGCAGGATCTTGACGCCGTTGGCGCTGACAACAACGCCGCCAGCGACAGCGACGCCGCAGCCGCCGCGCAGCCCGCTAGCTAAGGCGAACCTCGTCCTCAAAAAGCCGGGAAACGCGCTCGCCCGCCTCATCCGCGCCAATATACCGGCAGCCAACGGCCTTGGGCTTGCCAAAGGTACCGTGGTAGTCGCTACCGCCGGTTGCAAACAGGCCGTATTCCGCCGCGACCCGGCGGGCGCGCTCGACATCTGCCAAGCTGTGATCCGGATGGTGCACCTCTATACCCTGAAGGCCCGCGCGCACCAACCCCGGCACCGCGGCCCAAGAATCCATCTGGCCCGGATGCGCCAACACGGCGACACCGCCCTGCTCGCGGATCGCACGAACCGCATCTTCCGCCGCAGGGTAGTCGATGGTGCGGTCGGCGATACCACCGCCCTTGAAAAGGCGCTTCACGCACGCCTGGTGTCGCTCGTCCGCATTGGGCAGATGCGAAAACGCCTCCATAAGATGCTGCCGATAAAAGCCCGTGCTGCGAGATCCCACGCCGATGGCCTCGTCTAGCGATAGCTCGCGACCGTCAAACGTCTCACCGGCGCGCATAATGGTCCACGCCTGCCACAGCGACAGCTGCGTGCGGGCGAAAAGCGTGGCGTCCACCATACGCTCAAGCGGGCCGTCGCCGGCGGGCGTGGCCTCAAGGCCGTACGCCAGCACGTGCAGCTTGCGCCCCGTTGCGGGATCCATGGCAGACACCTCAACACCCGCCAACACGGGCACGGCAGCACCGCGGGCGGCGGCGCGAATGGACGAAAGCTGGCGCAGGCAATCGTGATCGGTCACGGCGATGCCCGCCAGCCGCATACCTTGAGCGGCAGCGATCAGCCCTTCGACCGTCTCCGACCCATCTGAATACACGCTATGCATATGTAGGTCGAGCGTTCCCGCCGGACTACCGTATTCCATCGCCATGTGAATCCTCCCCAATCGCTTTCCAGTCACTCCCTGGGCGCCCGCCCGGCACCCCGCACAGACGGGAGCCGGTCTTCACCGTTATTCTGCTACAGAACTCCCCGCCACAAACCCGCCTGCTTGCATGTTGTACTCGCGATCGCAAACGCCTTCCATAAACTCAAGGTCATGAAAGATGCCAAGCATAGTGGTACCGGATGCCTTAAGCTGCTCGATCAGCTCGCGCACCTTCGCCTTGCTGGCATTGTCCAAACTGGCGGTAGGTTCATCCAACAGCAAAAAGCGTGGACGACGTACCATAGCGCGGGCGATGTTCAAGCGCAGCTTCTCGCCGCCGGAAAACGTGTTGGGATACAGATCCCACAGGTTCTTGGGAAAATCGAAATGTTCCAGCATGCGCGTGGTCTCAGACTCGATCGCCTCCTCGTCCTCAAACGCCTCTGACGCGCTGGCGCGAACGATCTGGCGAGCCGTAGTGCGCGGAACGCAATCCAGAAACTGGCTGATGTAGCCAATCTCGTTATTGCGCAGGTAAATCATGCGCCGCTCATCCAGCGTCGCCAAGTCGACCACGCCAAACGCAGCGGAATCATACAGGATCTTGCCAGACTCGGGCAGATTGGTGCGGTAGATGCACTTGAGAATGGTCGATTTGCCCGAACCCGAGCGTCCCGTCACGCCCACGAACTCCCCATGGCCCACGCGCATCGAGATGTGCTCGCAACCGCTCACGCGACGCCCGGCGGCATGCAGGGTAAACCCCTTGCTGACGTCTTGGATATCAAGCAGCGGCGTTGAGGCTGGCACCGCGGCGGACGCCCCCGCAAAAGACTTCGCTCCGCTCATGCGCGCACCCCCTCGTCCACAAGCGTCTCTTCCACGGTCGCGGCATCGGTCGCGAAACGCGCAGACATGCTTGGCAGCGAAGGGTACCAGGTACGAGACACCACGCGGCCGTCGACCATTGCCATGGTGATCACCGGGTAGCTATGCTGCCCCTCCTCGACCTCGCGCACAACCAGCACGTCAGCTTTCTTGCCCTCTTCCAGGCTTCCAATTTGGTCATCTGCCGCCACGGCGCGCGCCGGGTTGATGGTGAGCATGGCAAAGGCCTCTTCAAGCGGCAGCTTAAAGGTGCGGTGCAGTACAAATGCGCTTTGCAGCATAGCGGTGGGATAGTAGTCCGAACACAGACAGCTCGCCACGCCCCCGCGAACCGCTTCGCTGGCAGACAGATTGCCAGAATGGCTCTTGCCCAGCAAGATGTTGGGCGTGCCCATCACGGTGCTCATGCCGCGACGACGCGCCTCGGCAGCGACCTCCAGACTAATGGGGAACTCCGAGATAGTGCAGCCCAGCTGCTGCATCAGTTCCAGTTTCTCTACCGTGTCGTCGTCATGGCTGGCAACGGGCACGCCGTGCTCGCGCGCCAGGCTGGCGAGCGATGTCAGCGCGTCCAGCGTAATCTTGGGCGACTCCTCGCAAGCCTTTGCAACCTCCAGGGCGTCCTCCATAGAGAGCTCGCGGTCGCTGCGAACCGACCGGCGCCAGATCTCCAAGTCGCGATACTGGCCCTGGCCAGGCGTGTGATCCATAAAGCTCAGCTCATCCACCTCGCCGGCGGCGATATGGCGGGCGACGTCCTCAACCACGCCCACGTTGTCGATCTCAAGCCGTAAATGCAGTCGATGCCTAATAAGGTGGGCATTGCGCCCCTCGGTGCGCTTGGATGCGGCGATCAGGGCCATGATGCGCTGCGTATTCTCCCAAGCTCGCACCGGCTTTGTGTCCATCACATCGCGCCCATAGGCAGAGAGCGAGTGGTACATGGTGGTGATGCCATGGCCCAACAGCTCGCGCTCGGCCTCAAAAAACGCCGTGGGAAAATCCATGAGAACGGTGGGGCGCGGAGAGATAACGCCCTCGATATAGTCAGAATGAATATCGACCAGGCCCGGCACCACGTAGCCGCCGTGCGCATCGATCACGCCGGCGCCGGCGCGCTCCGCCTCAAGCGTGCCCTGCTGTTGAATGGCGGCGATGCGGTCGGCATCGACCACCAGCTCGTACCCAAAGAGCAGGCGGTCCGGTTGGACGATGATACCGTTGCGAATTACATACATGCTCTTAGTTCCTCCAAATATAGGTAGCTAAGCGTTTTGGACGATTTAAGGGGCGGGCGCCCGTACCCGGCGGCTTTTTGCGTCTCGCCCGTGCTACAGCAGCGAGTACACAAGCTCCTGCGTGTAGGGGTGCTGCGGGTCCTGCATCACCTGGTCGGTAAGGCCGTGCTCGATCACCCGGCCGTCCAGCATCACCATGGTGCGGTCCGCCAGCAGGCGGATGACACCCAGGTCATGGCTTACCACCACCATGGAGACTCCCAGCTCGCGGCGCAGCTGCAAAATCAAATCGAGCACGCGAGCCTGCACGGAGAGGTCGAGCCCCGTGGTGACCTCGTCCAAAAACAGCAGGGGCGGACGGTTGGAGAGCGCCTTGGCGATCTGGACGCGCTGCTGCATGCCGCCGGAAAACGCGCGGGGCGCCTCCTGCTCGCGACGAACCGGAATGTTGACGCGCTCAAGCAGCTCGCGCCCGCGGTCGACCATCTGCCCCACCTCGCGCGAACCGGCGGCGATCTGCTTCTCCGCAATATTTGACAGCGCGGAGAAATTCATGCGCAGGCCCAGGTAGGGATTTTGGTACACCATGCCAAAGATGCGGTCGCGAATATAGCGCTGCTGCTGGCGCGACACCTCGAAGCAATTGGCAGCGCCGCCGTCAAAGGCCGAGACGCGCATATCGCCCGACGTGGGCTGCTGGTCAAAATACAGGCACTGCATGAGGGTCGATTTTCCCGATCCGCTTTCGCCCACAATACCCAAGATCTCGCCGGGATGAACCTCGAGCGAAACGTCGCGCACGGCGTGCACGGTGCCGCATCTGGGGCAGATGTTGCGCTCCAGGGGAGCGTTGACGTTGCGGCAATAGTCGCAACCCTCGCCAAAGCGCTTCGCCAGGTGATTAACCCGCAATACGGGATGCAGATCTTCAAAGCTCCTGGTCACGGTTGCAGGCAACTGCCGGCCCGCCGCTACCGCGGCGCCATTCGCGCCGTTGTGTACGTTATCCATCTATGCGCGCCCGCCTTCCCTGTGGTGTGCAACGTGGTTAGAGCAATAGTCGGTATCAGAGCACTGCCATGCGGTCTCGCCGGTAGCGGGGTCCACGGTCTGCGTCATGAACACGCCCGTGGCACCGCACACGCAGCATCGCTTGCCCTCAAAGTCCTCGCGCACAAACGGGTAGTCGTCAAAGGCGAGCGACTCCACCTTGGTATGGGGCGGCACGGCGTAGATTTTCTTCTCGCGGCCGGCGCCAAACAAAAAGAGGTTGTCAGCATTGTCAAGGCGGCCGTTGTCGTAGCGCGGAATGGGGCTGGGTGCCATAACGTAGCGCCCATTCACCATCACAGGGTGGTCTGCGCCGGTAGTGGTTGTTCCGTATCGCACAATCTGTTCAAACAGCTCTAGGTAGGCGCCGGTGTACTCCGCTTCCGCGTGCAGGCGGCGCGTCACGGTCTCGCGCGGCTCATAGGTGCGCAGCGGCTCGGGCGTGGGCACCTGCAGCACCATAAGCTGGTCGCGGGTAAGCGGGCGCTCGGGTATGCGGTGGCGACTCTGAATAAGCGTGGCCTCCTGCGTTGAGGTGGTGGTCGCAACTCCGGTGGTCTGCTGCACCAACGTACGGATAGACACCGCGTTGACGCTTGCGTCCGAGCCCTGGTCGATCACCTTGAGCACATCGGCAGGACCGATGCAAGACAACGTCACCTGCAGACCGCCCGTACCCCAGCCGCGCCCAATGGGCATCTCACGGCTGGCGAAAGGCACCTGGTAGCCGGGGATGGCCACCGCCTTGAGGATCGCGCGGCGGATCTCGCGCTTGGAACCCTCGTCCAAAAACGCAAAGTTGTAGCTATTTTGCATGGGCGACCTCGTTTTGAAGATCTTGCGCCGGGCCGCCGTTGCGCCTGGAACGCAAGGCGGAATCCAGCTTGCTTTGGAACGTGACGTAGTGGGGCAGCTTAAGATGGCTGATAAAGCCCGTGGCCTCCACCCCGTCTATATGGGTAAGAACAAATTCCTGGTCCTGCGTGGGGTAGCGCACATCATCTGCCCGCAGGCTGTGATCAAGCACGCTCATGGCGATCGCCTTGCTCTCATCCCCGCCCATTACCAGGCCATAGCCCACGTCGAGCGAGCTTACGTGGCGGCCATCGACCACTTCGTCAGAGACAATGAGGCTTTCCACCTCAACTACGGGGATGCTTCCCAGGTAATAGGCGTCATCCTCGCTTGCCGCGTCCGAGTCCGCAGACGCGATGGTCACCGGCACATCTCCGCGACGCAGCTCCCCCACCGTTGGATGCGACAGGCCAAAACCGCGAATCGCCGCATAGCCTATGGCGACCACCGCCTGCGTGAGCCCGCGCGTGAGCGCTTGCAGCACCACGCTGCGGGGAGCGGGAAACGCCAGCGGCGTCTTGGTAATGTCCACGGGCTCCGTATCATCCTGCTCAAAGGTGGGAGTCATCCCAATATGGCGCAGATAATCCAACACCTTGGGCACAGCCTCTAGCGATTCCTCGCCCACAGGCGGCGCCACCTGCTCAAGGCGCTCCCGCAAAACCCGAGCGGTCTCGCGCAGGTCACCATCGTCCTCATCCGCAATGCCAAAATCAATCAGTCGATGGCTGTAGTCACGCGTGGCACCCAGCACCTGGCCGCCCTCTATGTCCTTGAACGCCGCGGAGATGCGACGGTTCACGCGCATGCAGCCGGTATCGATGGTGCGCGAGGTATACAGGCGCTCCAGCGTGGAACGGTAGGCTCGGACCAGAAAGACGGCTTCTTCGACCGATCCTCGCGCCTGCTTTACCGCAAGCGCCGCGATATCCGGCGCCCACAGCGAGCCCTCGCTCATAACCTGCTCGACCAAACACGGCAAGCTGCGAGCGACGTCATCTGCATCCAGCGCGCGGCACGTCGAGACGCGCTGCAGCTCAAGCAGGTCAAGCGACGCCGCAATTGCCTGCTCGCCGCCGCTCACCGCTACATATCCCATGAACAACCCCCATCTTCAAGTGCGCCCGCGCACTCGATTGCACTGGACCGCGGAATCGCGATCACGTGGCCCGCGCCGTCGACCAGCACCACATCGATTCCGCAGGGAAACTCATCCTCGCGTTCCACGCGCGCCCGCAGCACGTCGCCGCGGTCGCAGGCGATAACGGCGGACCCGTCAACGCCCGGACCCGTAATGCGCCACTCCGTGGCAGCTTGAGCGCTTGCGACCGCCGCCGCCACGGATCCCGGCTCGCCATACTGGTCCGGCGCGACGTGAGAAGCATTGGACGAGGAGCCCGTGAGGGTCCCGTCGCGCCCGCGCCCCAGCAAGGTCGAGCACTCGACAATGCACGTCGCCCCCAGGTGCGGGGCTTCAAGCGTTCCAGCCGTCACGCCCTGCACGCACGCGGCCGCCACGTCTCCGCGAACGCTCACGGGAACAACCACGTAGGCGGCGCTGCGTTGGTCGCGAGCGCACGCATGGAACCGACGCACCAGCAAACGCTCCGCGCGCGTCCCCTCCTCGCCCGTCACCGCCAGGCTTGTTGCAGAATCCAGCAACGCATCCGCCAGCAGCATAGTCGCCGGCATCAATCCCGCGCGCGCCGCTAGCGCGGCCTCATCCGCCAGGCCGAAAAGCCGCTGCACCTCACCGGGACGAGCCATGGCGTCGAGCAGCACCCTAAAGGTTGCCTGCAGCCTAAAAGCCTGCTGATCGGCATCCGCGTTGCGCTCAAAGCGCGCCGTAGAAGTTGTCATTTCGCCACCGCCTGCACGCTCATGTCCTGTCCTCCCATTTCATCGAACGCCACGCGAGAGGCAAGCGTTTGCGCATCCTGCGCAGAGCGCGCCTCACACAGGCTGTGCCAAGCGTTTTCTATGTACTGCTCAAGCTGGATGCGGCACTCCAGGGAACCCGGCAGCGCGCATGCCGCGTCTATAACGGCGAGGCTGTAGGACAGGCCCTCGTCCACGCCAAGCACCGCGCCCAAGCCTTCGGCCTCTTGACCCGCACCGGGACCGCTTACGAGCACACGGCATTCCGTCATGAGGGCCTCGCCCATATAGAAGCGAGAGCAGCGGGCCGTGTCGCGGACCTCGCACATCACCAAGCCCTGGCGCGGGGCGGACAGCACCTCGACGCGAAGCTGCTCCTCGATCATGCGCGCCAGCTTGGCCGCCAACAAAGGGTCGCCCTCAACAAGCGCTTCGGTCCGTTTTCTCCTGCTAATCACGCGGTCCCCTTTCAAAAGGATTGCCCGTGCACAACGGCAACTGCGGCCGCACAAGCGTTATTACTAGTCGTTGATGATGTAGCGCCGACGCAGGCGCACCGAGACAAGCTCCAGCGCAAACGCCACCAAGATACACACGTAGACGATCACGCCCACCTCATGCAGGTTGTAATAGCGCGTGCCGGCTTGGTACAGCTGAAAACCAATCCCGCCCGCGCCTGCAAACGCGCCCACGGCGACCGCGTTGGTAAAGTTGATCTCAAAGCGAATGAACGTCCAACTCAACAACTTGGTAATAGTGCCCGGCAGCACTGCCTGGAACACGGTTTGCCAAAAGCCGGCGCCGCTCGCGCGCAGCGCTTCGATCACGCCGCCGTCGATCTCCTCGAAACTCTCCGAATAGCTCTTGGTGAGATAGGCGATGGAGTGCAGCGAGATGCCCAAGACGGCGGCCTCCGACCCCAGGCCGATCGCCACGGTAAACACCAGCACCCACAGGATGGTGGGGATGGCGCGGATAACCGCGACCACGGCCTTAACCGCGTTGGAAACCGCGGGGCTGGACAGATTCTCGCTTGCCGCCAAAGCAAGCAAAAACGAGACCACGGCGGAAAGCAGCGTGCACACCACGGTAACCGCCAACGTGATGACCGTGCTTTGCGCCACGGTTTCCCAGGTAAAGTGACTAGCTCCGTACGGCGGGTCGAGAGCGGGCTGCAAGAACATGGCCTTAGCGTCCGCCAGCGCCTGCAGCGCCGCCCGGCCCAAGTCCACCGCTCCATACTGCATGCGCGCAAATGTAAGCACCGTAAGCACCGCCAACACCGCAAGGGTGATGGGAATGGCGCGGTTGGCGCCTTTGGACGAGGACGTGCGCAGGCGCCCGCGAGCGTCGCGCTCGACCACGGCCGCCGCCGATTGCGTGAGTTGCATGCCCGCCATTAGATCATCGACCTCCTCGCCACGTTTGAGACGGCCTCGATCGCCAGCACCAAGACGATGGTCAGCACAATGACCAACCCGGCGCAGTCATAGCGAAACGAGTTGTAGTACAGCTGGAACACAAAACCAATGCCCGTGCCCGTAAGCAGGCCAATCAGCGTTGCGGACCTAATGTTGGTCTCGACCATATAAAGCATCCAGCTCATAAGGTCCGCCGCGGCGAGCGGCAAGCCCGCCTGAAACACCACGTGCCAAAAACTCGCACCGCACGCCCGCAGAGCCTCGACGGGTCCCGTGGGAATCTCGTCAAATGTATCTAAAAAGAAGCGCGTAAGCTGGCCAAACGTGGTAAGGAACAGAGCCAAAAACCCAGTGAACTCGTTTTGCTTGAACGAGAGGAGAAGAAGCAGCGCCCATGCGACCATGGGGACGTTGCGCACCACGCTTGCAAAGGCGCGAATGATACCGCGAACCGGCCCCCACTCCACGCCGACGGTGCGCGATCCAAGCACGGCCAAGACTATGCCCAAAATAGCAGCGATCACCGTCGCCGCCACGGAATCGAGCACAGTGGAGACCGTCTGCTCCAACACGTAGCCAAGCTCGCCCAAAGAAGATGCCGTGGGCATAAAGTTCTGCAGCATCCATGCAAGCGCGGCGGGCACGGACATCAACGCGTAGGCCAAGCTGAAGTCGCAGATAGAGGCACCCAGCTGGAACACCGCCACGGCAAGCGCTACGCCGCCGATGGTGATGAGCTGACGGCGGCGAAACCACCCTAGATCAACGGAAGCGCGCGAGCAGGCGCTTGGGCACGCGGCATCGACGGTACTCATTGCGCACCGCCAGGAGCCGTGGCGCCAACACCAACCGCCGAAACGTCCGCAACGGGCACGCCGGACGCAAGCGGTGCGGGACCGGCTACCTCGACATCGACCAGGGCTTCCTCATCACCCTCGTAGATGCGGGCGATAACCTGCGGCGTCACCTCGTCCGGTGTGCCCTCGAAAACCTTCTCGCCCTCGCGCAGGCCGATGATGCGGTCCGAGAACTCCAATGCAAAGTCAACCTGATGCAGATTCACCACGCATGCGATGCCGTGCTGCCTGGTCACGCGGCACAGGTGTTCCATAACCATGCGGCTGCTCTTGGGGTCGAGGCTAGCGATGGGCTCGTCGCACAAAATGATCTTTGGGTCTTGGATCAATGCGCGGGCAATGCCGACGCGCTGCTTCTGACCACCAGAGAGCTGGTCGGCGCGGCGGTAGGCAAACTCGCCCAGCCCCACCTCGTCCAAAAGCTCGAAAGCCCGGGCTTTCTCGTCCTCGGTATACAGACCCAAAGCCCCCGCCAGGGCGTTCTTGTAGCCAAGGCGTCCGTGCAACACGTTTTGGATGGCGCACAGCCGGTAGACCAGGTTGTAATTTTGAAAGATCATGGCGATCTTGGTGTGGACTGCGCGCAGGTCGCCGCGACGAAGATGCGTGATGTCGCGGCCCTCAAAAACCACGCTGCCCTCGCTTGGCTCGATCAAACGGTTGATGCAGCGCAAAAACGTCGACTTACCCGCGCCGGACGGACCGATCACCGCAACAAATTCGCCGGCCTCGATAGTGGTGTCGACGCCTTGTAGGGCATGACGCTGGCCGGTCGCGCGCGGCCCATCATAACTTTTGCCAAGCCCCGTGATTTTCAGAAGCGGCACATGCTGTGTCATGGCGCTCCCCTTTCTTTGGAACTGTCGACAATAAAAAGGAGGCCGGGCGCGCGGTTTCGCATTGCCCGCACGCTCGGCCAACCGTATTCACGCCAAGCGTTTAAGCAAGGTTGCGGATGGGGTCGTACCAGCTATCCTCAACCGCGATGAAGCCGGCGGTGTCGCCCAAGCTCCACACGGCGCCGGAATCCTCCACGTCCTCGGGCGCAAACAGAAGCTCGTCGGACGCGGTCTCCTTGGAGGTGAGGCCCTCGAGCAGCTTGTCGATGATGTCCTGGGGAAGCACCTCGGTGTTCACCGCAATGGGACCGTTGAGCACCGGTGTGGACTGGATGATGCCAAAGCTCTTGCCCTGCACGCGGTCGAAGGGCTGGGCGGCGCCATCCTTAACGTTGTAAACCTGACCAGCGGAATTGGCCTTGTCGCGGTCATCGGTGGGAACGTCCAGATACATGTCGACGTCGATATCGTCGAACGCCGCCACGTCGGCATCGCCCTGCAGCAGGTTGACGGCGGAACCGGGATGGCTGTTACCAAAGAGCACCTGGCTAAAGAAGCCGGGTTTGGTGAGCTCATCGGTCGAGGCGACCTCGTCCGGGAAGGCGTCCATGATGGCGTTGGAGGGGACCTTGAAGCCAGAGGTGGAAGTAGCGGAGACAAAGCTCATGCGCTTGCCCTTGACGTTCTTGATGGAGTAGCCGGTGGGATCGGAATCGTCCTTATACTGGTCCATCTGGTCTGCGGGAACGCAGATGCGGCTAAAGTACTTGGCGCCATCCAGCTTGCCGTCGGTGTCAGAAGTGGTGACCAGCGGCATGACCTTAGCGTTCTTCTTCTGAGCCTGGATGAAACCCTCGGCGCCCATGTTGGCAAGCTGCGCCTTACCAGAGGCGATGGCCTCGATGGCGACGTTGTAGTCGGTAGTGGTCATAAGCTCAACCGGCACGCCGGCGTACTTCTCCAGGACCTTGCCAAACTCCTCGCGGCCCTTGTCAAACTCAGCGGAGGACTCGTTGGGGAGCCACACCATGGTGATCTTGTCGACGGTCGAGCCTTCGTCGGAGCCGGTTGTAGCGGCACCGCCCTTGCCCTCGGTGGATCCGCAGCCCGCAAGGCCCAGACCCAGCGTGATGGCGCCCATGCCCATAAGGCTCAAAAAAGAGCGGCGCGAAACCTGCAGCTTGCGCTGGGCATCGTCGTTGATATTCATGGCGTTCTCGATAGTGGACTGCATCTGATTCTCCCTTCAAGCGCCCCTATGCCCGCAGGCGAGGCGAATGCGTACTTGAACAGCAGAACAGATGATAGAAAGGCAAAGGGCCTAGACGGCGCCGCGCACGACATGCCTGTCCAGGCCCTAACTTGCATTACGGGTATTTGATTATGGAACGCACGGTGCGATGTGTTTCTTGACCAAAACGATACTCATCCCGGTCTTGGCGCATCCAAACGTTAACGCATCCAAGACAATTGTGAATGAGATATGGACGAGAATCGGTCTGCAACGCGATCCGCATCATGACTCAAAATCAATCGCAAAAGATGCTACTTGCGGCGGCGCTTGCGCTTCTTTGCCGCCCTGGCTTGCGCCTTCTCCTGCTTTGCCTGGGCAATCTCGCGAGCCACGGCGTACTTCTCTTCATTACGCTGGGCTGTAATCTTTTTTGCCTGGCTGCGCGAGACAAACCACACAACCACCGCCGCCACAAAGAGCAGCGAGCACGCCCAGCGTCCACCGTAGAACAACATCTGGTTGCCCAGTTTGGATCCCATGCTCGACGCAAGGTAGGACAACACGGCGCCGACAAGCAAAACGGGAAACACCTTGGTCAGCGGCAGGGAGAAATGAATGTCGTTATCAACCGCCTTGCCGCCAATCGCCGCGTTGCGACGTTCGCGAAGAACCTCGGCGGAGGTGGGCTCGCGCTCTTCGTCCCGCGTTTCATCGACTTGAGCGTTGGTATCGTTCATTTAATTCTGCCTTCCAAAGAGCTTGAGGGAATTGCGCCAGACAGCATACGCGATTTGCGCCGGATCCTCACCCGTCACGCTTGAACGGTAACCCGTCAGCGCCTCGACGGTCCAGGGAATCATAGCGGGTTCGCATTCAAGTCCGCGAATGGGCTCGGGAGCCATATACGGGCAGTCGGTCTCAAACAACAGCAGATCAAGCGGACATGCCGCGAAAGCCTCTCGAACCTCATCGTTGCGCTTAAAAGTGGCGGCGCCGCCAAAAGCGATATGGCACCCAAGGTCGCAGAAGCGCTCCATAGTTGCACGGTCCTCGCCAAAGCAATGCAGTACGCAACCGGCAGCCGGCACGCCAACCCGCTTGAGCACGTTATAGGCGTCCAGATGAGACGAGCGCTCAACATCGTCCGCTTCATGCCTTAGATGCAACTCAACGGGTAGGTTGCGCTCGACGGCAAGGCTAAGCTGTCGGGCCATAACATCCATCTGCATCTGATGCGGCGCCGCCTCGATATTGTCCTCCGCGTCAAAATGATAATCCAAGCCGATCTCGCCCACGCCGGAACATAAGGGGCTATCGAGCGCTTCGAGCACCTGGGCATGGACATCGTCTGTATACTCGGGCGCGCCATAAGGATGCACGCCCGCAAGGAAAGAAATGCGCGATAGCAGCGCCCGCGGATTGGAATCCCATGCATCCGCACAGGGTCCAATCAGCTCGCCAGCGGGCTCCAACGGAGCCACACCGGCGGCAAGGGCCTGGTCAAGCAGGTCTTTCGCCTGATCGATCCAGCCAACCAGCTGCTCGTGATACGTAGCGGCATCGAGATGGTCCGCCAGCGGATCCCAGATGGTAGTCATCTGCCGCACGCCAGCAAGCGCGGCCCGGGCGATAGCCTCGGCCGGATCTTTATCCCAAAAACTCATAAGGTGCGCATGAGTATCCGCGATGGGAGCCAGCGGCGCCGGAACCGCGAATTCCTTTTTCTTTTTTGCAAACACTAGCGAAAAACGAGGGTCGGTCTGCATGGCGGCTCACCCCTAACCCTGCTGCGCCAGCGCGGCGGCCAGGCGAATAAAGTCGCTTGTGCTCAGGGCCTCCGCACGCGTGGTGGGCGCAATGTCGCAGGCTCCAAAAGCCTTGTCCAGCTTCTGCTTCTCAAAGCCCGAGGAAGACATGGAGTTGCGAATGGTCTTGCGGCGCTGGGCAAACGCCGCCTCCGTCACCCGTGCAATATCGTCGCGCGTACAGCCCTCGCCCTCGGCCCATGCTATGAGGTCGAACACCTCGTCCCCACTAGTCCGCCTGTCGATGCGCACCACGGCAGAGTCAACGTGCGGAGCGGGCATAAAGCAACGCGGCGGCACCTCGAAGCGACCCGTAACGCGTCCGTAGAGGCCCAATTTTGCCGTGTAAGCGCCAAACGCCTTGGTGCCCGGCTGCGCGGCGATACGGTCGGCAACCTCTTTTTGCACCATGACAACCGCGGCGTTAAGGCTGGGCATGGTCTGGAAGAACGAAAGGATGATGGTTGCAGCCACGTTATACGGCAAGTTGGCGACCAAGATGCTGGGCTCACCGCCGGATGCCTCGGCAATTTGCTCGGGCGCAACTTTGAGCGCGTCGCCCATGATGAACGAGAAATTAGCGTTGAGGGCGGCATGCGCGCTCAACACCGGCTCAAGCTCCGAGTCCATCTCGATAGATGTCACGTGACCAGCATCCTGCAGCAGGGCGAGCGTCAACGTGCCAATGCCCGGGCCAACCTCTAGCACCAGCTGGTCGCTCGATAGGCTTGCAAGGGCGCAGATGCGCTCGATCACATGGTTGTCGATAAGGAAGTTCTGGCCCAGACGGTGCTTGGTGGCAAGTCCGTAGGTCTCCAGCAGCGCGCGGGTCGCGGAAGGATTCGCCAGCGGCGACGTGGTCATTGCTCCTCCTATGGTCTCCTCGGTTCTTAACACGGAGGACCTGCCATGCGGATGCGCCGCCTGACAGGTCCGAACATCAAATAGCATATATGCGCCCCGGGCGCACGGGAGCCCTAGTCAACCAGACGCGGGAACAGCGGGTCGCCCTTCTCCACGGGCTCGCCGCCGGCAAGGCCGCCCCACTGGCAAGCCTCGGCCAAATTGCTGGTCGCCTCCTGCGGAAGGGACAGACGGCGACGCACCTCTGCAGACACGCTGGGCATAAAGGGTGCGTAGAGCTCGGAAGCGATGCGGATGACCTCCAGCAGGTTCCAGATCACAAGAGCAAGCTCGTCGGCGCGCTCGGGATCTTTCGACAGCGCCCAAGGAGCCATGTCCTCGATGTAATGGTTGGCGGCGGACACCACGGCGAGCACTTCCTGTGCGGCGCCGGAGTAATCGAAGGCCTCCATGCATGCGGCATAGCGTTCGTAGATACCCTCGCACGCCTCTTTCAGCGGAGTGGCCTGCTCAAAATTGGCAGGACGAACCGGAGCGCAGCCGTCGAAGTACTTGCCGGCCATGTTGAGCGAACGGGACACCAAGTTGCCCCAGCTATTGGCGAGATCAGCATTGTAAACCTGGCGCATACGACCCCAGCTAATGGGAGCGTCGGTGCCGTGGGCAACGTCGCACATGAAGTAGTAACGGTACGCGTCGACGCCCAAAAGCTCGATGACCTCTTCGGGGGCGATCGCGTTGCCGCGGCTCTTGCTCATCTTCTCCGCCGCGCCGGTCTCCTCGTTGCGCACGGTCAGGAAACCGTGGACAAACACGCGCTCGGGCAGGGGAAGGCCTGCCGCCATCAGCAGCGCAGGCCAGATGACGCAGTGGAAGCGGATGATGTCCTTACCCACCACGTGCACCTGCGCGGGCCAGCGGAAGGCGACCTCATCGGCTGCCTCCTGGCCCTCGGCGCCATAGCCTACGGCAGACAGGTAGTTAATCAGGGCGTCGACCCACACGTAAGCCACGTGCCTGGAATCGAAGGGGAACTGGATGCCCCAATCGAACGTGGAGCGAGAGATGGAAAGATCCTTCAAGCCGCCCTTCACAAAAGAGAGCACCTCGTTGCGGCGGGTCTCGGGCTGGATAAAGTCAGGGTGCGACTCGTAGAAGTCGAGCAGGGGCTGCTCGAAAGCGGAAAGCTTGAAGAACCAGCTCTCCTCCTGGATGCGCTCGAGAGGACGGTCGCAATCCGGGCACAGCGGGTGCTCGGGGTCGGCGGCGTCCATGCCCTTGGCGCGGCGCTCCTCCTCATGATGGCGCACCTGCGTCTCGGTAAAGTAGGTCTCATCCGGACGGCAGTACCAACCGTCGTAACTATCCTTGTAGATGTAACCGCGGTCAAGCAGGACCTGCAAAAACTTCTGCACGCCGGCGGTATGGCGATCCTGGGTGGTGCGGATGAAGTCATCGTTGGAGATATTCAGCGTCTCCCACAGATCGCGGAACTTAGGCTCCATGGAATCGCACCATGCCTGGGGAGAATCAAAACCGTTCTTCTCCGCGGCTTCGGCAACCTTCTCGCCATGCTCGTCCATGCCCGTGAGGAACTTCACGTCGTGGGCGTTTGCACGCTGAAAGCGAGCCTGGACATCCGCCATGACGGTGGAGTATGCGGTACCGAGGTGCGGCTTGGCGTTCACGTAGTAGATCGGCGTGGTGATGTAGTACGAGGGCTTAGAATGCTCCATGGCATATTCCCTTCCGACAAACTCTATACGGCGCAGCGTTCTTTATCTGCGCAGGTTATTCCAACCTGCCATTTTACCGCATATTTGGACGAAGATGGGACAACGTACCGCCAGCCTCCACCGACTCCACCAGCAACTCTATCGGCCTGTCTAAACCGACGCCATCAATCTTATTGGCCCTGAGCAGCAAGCACTCGCTCGTACACGGCGCGCTTTTTGAGCGAATAGCGCTGGCTCAACCGCTTGGCTATGGCAGATGCCGGCTCACCTTGCGCCAGCGCATCTTGAATGTCTTTCTGCAGCGCCTCGTCCACATCGACCGCACCCGCAGCCCCTACTGCCGCGCCCGGCATCATAGAGGCGAACGATGCCAGCTCCTCTTCGGACGGAGGGGCGACCACCAGCACCATCTCGCCCTTAAGCTCGCCGCGCTCGCGCACCTGTTCAAGCAGGTAAGGAGCCTGCGCGCGCAAAACCTCCTCATGCAGCTTGGTGAGCTCGCGGCAAAGGGCGACCTGACGGGCGGGAAAGACCTCGGCGAGCGCCTCGAGCGACGCCGCGACGCGGTGGGGCGATTCGTAGAACAGCAGCGCACCGGGAATCGCCGCCAACTGCGACAACCTGCGCACGCGCTCCCCGTGCTTGCGTGGCAAAAAGCCCTCGAAATAGAAGTGCTCGCAGGGAATGCCGCTTGCAACCAGCGCGGTCACGCAAGCGGAAGGGCCGGGGATCACCTCCACGTCAACACCCGCCTCGCGCGCCGCGTCCACCAGAACCTGCCCGGGATCGGAGACGCTGGGCATGCCCGCGTCGGAAGCAAACGCGATCACGTCGCCTGCCAGCATGCGGCCGATCAGCTCGGGCGAGCGCGATGCGATCACGTTCTCGTCGCACCGCACCAACGGACGAGAGATTCCCAAATGGGCCAGTAGCTTTGACGTTACGCGCGTATCCTCGCAGCAGATAGCATCCGCCGCCTCGAAGGCCTGCGCCACGCGCGGCGTAAGGTCGCCAAGGTTTCCAATGGGCGTGCCAACGATTATGAGGCGCCCGGAAGTGCTGCTGCATGCTGCCATAGTAAGTAACCGTCCAAATCGCAGGGTCGAGGCGAGAACACAAGGGATGAAAGCTAATCGAGCATCGCGCGCTCAAGGGTTCCCAGCGCAAGGCGCGCATCCCAGGCGGCGATGCGCTTCTCCGTCTTCCACGTCTGGAAGAACCAGCCCTCCGCTTGGGAGAAAGAAGCAAGCTGGTTTGCCACGAAAACGCGCTCGTACGCGGAGCGTCCTTCGGGCGTAACGGAAGCGCTGGACATGACGGCAGCCGCAGACCACTCGCCGATGATGACGGGAAAACCCGTTCCCACCGCCTCGCGAATCTGGGCCTTGTTGCGTGCGATCGCAGCGGAAAGACCACGCGGGGAGGTGATGTCCTGGGCGTTCTCATCATGATAGTGATACAAATGAACGTCCATCATGACGTTTTTATATTGCGAGCTGCGCATAAAGTGCTTCCACAAGCCCGGATAACCCGAAGCGGAAAAGACCACGGCCTTGTCGTTTGTCATATGTTTGCGCAAAAGGTCATAGGCATCGCGATAGAAGTTGCGCAAATAGTGGCCGGGAATGCCGTCCGTCATGGTGAACATGTTCTTTCGAACGCTCATGACGGGGGAATCCAGCAACTCGATACCGTACAGGGCGTCTGCCACGGCGTAGCGAGCAGCTAAGCGCTCCAGCACCTCAAGCGCCACATGGCGTCCGTTTGTGGACGAATGCCAGTCGGCGATATAGCGCGATGTGGTCTGGGGCTCGTTGGAGTCGCCCTGACCACCGGGAACGGTGGCAAGGTCCAGCAACACGCTGACGTTGTATTTGGAGCCCCACTCCATCGCACGATCGATGTAATCGATTGCGGAGATGTAGGTTGCCGCATCGTTTTGCAGGCCAAAAACGTGCCAGGGAACAGGAATCCTCACCGCATTGAGGCCGATGGACGACATGCGCCTAAAGTCCTCTTCGGTAATGAAGGTCTCGTAATGTTGGCGGATTCGCTCGTTGTACTCAACGGTGCCCAGATTCTCCTGCAGCTCGGCATCCGTGCTGGCGCCGGTAGCGGCGAACAAGGACGGCGTGACCCAGGGCTCGGGGATAAACCATCCCGAAAGATTGACTCCTCGAATTCTATCGTCCATGCCATGCCCCTTTACGTGCGAATGTGGTGTGTGAGACGGCTTGCATTAGGCCTGCGTCTACAGTGTCTTCGCAAGAGTATACTCGCCCGTGCAGACACATATCGCACCACACGCCGCGAGTGTCGGATATGTAAGGAACTATAAAGATTGATGCCGATCTTTGCTCGCCTGCGGCGAGCATTCCGCAACCATCAGGAAAACGCCCACCGACGCACGATCGATGGATATGAAAAAACCTCCCAAGGAGGGAGGCTGGAAGTTAAAGGGTGGCCAGAGGGGGAGTCGAACCCTCGACACGCGGATTTTCAGTCCGCTGCTCTACCAACTGAGCTATCTGGCCGTTTATGTCGTGCTGACTTGCAGCTCAATTACTATATCAAATCTCAAGCGGGAGTCAAACGAGAATTTTAAAAAAGTTTGGAGCGGATGCGTCTGGAGACTTTGGAGGGCAGCTCCCCATCCTCACCCGTCCAATAATTGATTACAAATCCAAGAAAGAGGTAAAGCCCAGGCACAAGTCTTAGACACTTCCCGGGCAAGACGAAGAATAAGCGCAGCATTGTTGTGGACAAACACGTCCAGATATTCGAGCTCCACATCGCTGAAACCCTCAACAGAGCTCCATTCAAAAGACGGCAACAAACATCTAGCACCATCAAAGTCGCGTGATAGAATGCCCGAAACTCAGCCATCCACCACGTCTCCTCAACTACCTGGAAACAAAGCAAGGAAACCTATCCAACCGAGCACTCATAGAGAAACATCTCGTCCATATCCCCTTTCGAGGGTTCCTTATCAAAAGAGCGATACGTCGTCACGCTCGCAAAACCCGCCCGCTCCAGCCGCTGCTCCAACTCCCCAAAACGATAAAGGCGAATCTGGAAATCCATCCATTCGCTCTCGACCAGCTCGCCGTCACGGTACAGCTCGTAGCGACCGGGCGAATACTGCGTCTGGGTCTTCGCATCGTAGCGGTCCATGGAACTAAATCGCAGCTCGCCGCCATCGTCAAAAGGCATCGCGGACACCAGGCGATACGACCCGTCCCCATTACACGCCCCAGCCATGGACTCGGCCGCAATCACCATTTTTCCTCCCGGCGCCAGAAGCGACCGCAACTTCACGAGCACCCCATCCGCAGTCTCCGCATCGGTAAACAGCGAGAACGATCCCGAAGAAATGAAGATGTAGTCGTAGAGCACGTCCGAGCTGAATTCCAGGATGTCCCCTTTGAATGCATGCGCTTGCGGAGTTTTTCGATACAGCGCCGAGAGCATCTCCTCCGAGAGATCTATGCCCGTGATATCAAACCCGCGCTCCATAAAGGGGATGAGGAACCTGCCGCTGCCGCACATGGGCTCGAGAATCTTGTCCCCAGCGCGTGCGTAAGAAAGGTAGAACGCCAGCTCATCTTCGGGAGCCGCTGCGTGAAGCGCCTCGTAGGTCTCCATACACAGCCTGCCGTAATAGTTCTTCATGGTGCTCCTTCCCCAAGGCGCGATGCGCACCACAACATTCTTCTCATCCTACCCTGAATTACCGTCCCCTAGAGAACCGCTCGAGCACAAAAGACGCCCCGCGACACCAAACGATTCGGCATGGGGGAACGCCCTCCAAAGACAGCAGCACCCTACCCTCCTTGTCGGCAAACACAATATCCAAGGCGTGCCCCATAAAGAACGTGTGGACAGACGAGCACTTGGAAAACCAAATGACATCGCCTGCACACCGCTCGGGCCGCCTACCAATGAACCCCCGCAGCCTTTTGAAAAACGTGTTCGCTGCAATCACCCTGCAGGCACCCCAACCAGTATGCACCATGGCGATGCGGCAAGGAACCGCAACATGCCCGCCGTCGGCCCGCCCGCTCATACCAGCACCCCCGGTCGCCAAGGGTCCACCGTCACCTCACGCACATGCCCCAAGGTTGCGGGAGCGCCCATAGACACGCCCGCTATGCTCAACCCCGACGGCCAAGGCCTGTACATCATGGTGCAGCTATACGTTCTCAGCGCCCCGGCGAGAGACAAGACGGCGGTGCCGACTCCTTCGCCCTCGGCATCTGCATATGAAACATCGACCTCGACGTCATGACCCTCCATCGCACGCTCCAACTCGGACTGGATAGAACCCATGCCGCCATCGTCCAATCCCGCACCTTCGGCGCCCGACGTCGAAACGCCATGTGCGATCACGATGTCGGGGGCAACCCTATCGAACCGAGCCGTCGCCGCCGCGAACCGCATGAGGTTGAAAACGATGAGCGCAAGCACCAGCAGGACCGGCACCACAACAACCATCTCAACCGTTGCCTGGGCAGCCTCTTCCGACAGGCAAATGCGCACCGGCGTCGGCGCCCCGAGCATGCCTTTGCGCATTGCTCTTCTTTTCATCATCACCACCCCTTGAACAAGTCTCCCAGCCGAATGGTGAGAGGAATACTGCCGCCGCCCGGCAACGGGATGCTTGCGAGCGTAAACTCCGTAGCGTATATGCGCTCCCCTACCGCGTATCCAGCCGCCTGGAGAATCGCCCCCGGATCGGTGGACCCCAGCGGGATTGACCGCAGCGCGCTTTGAAGGTCACCCAACCCGGCGACATCCGACTGGGCTATAACGTTTGAGCTGTCCGTAAGCACGGGCTTCTTACACGAAAGGTCGACCGGTTCGAATCCAAGGCCGCGCACCACCCCGCTGATTCTGCCGGACAACCAGGACGCCAGCGGCCCCGCGCCCAGCGCATCCAATCCCCCCAGCAGCCCATCCATCACATCGCCAAGGCCTTCGCCCAAATCGCCATAGGAGATAAGAAGATCGCCCCAAAGGCCCATGACATCATCGATAAGCCCCACGGCGCCGCAATCGCCCACGCGCTCCTGCACCGTCGAGAAGAAATTCGATAGCACGTTGTTCTCACGAGTCGCCGGATCGGGCGCGAGCACGGCGGCAGAGATGGCTCCCCTCCGCTGCAGCTCTGGCGTAGGCGCAAAGGGGTTGGAAAGAACATTGTCCGCAGAAATCTCCCCACTCGCCACCATCGCGACGCACCCCGCGCGACCGGGCGGCGCTATCCTGGGCCTCTTGCCGGCAAGAACCGATATCGCGTCTTCAAATGCATCGCTTGCGCCTTCCGCCTTGGACTTCGCACGCCTTTCCTGCTCCAACTGCTCGTTGTGGGCGTCGACGTATTCTTGCAACACTCGAATAAACTCGCGCAGGTGGTACTCGTATCCGTTGTCGATCGACGTCGATGCGGCAGGGGCTTTTCCCACGTCCGTCACGCTGAATTTGCATACCTCGCATTCATGCGCAGCAGACGCGTCGATGGATTGCAGCGAAAGCGAGGGGCCTACAGTACCCGTCGCTCCGGGACATGATGAACCGAAGTGCAGGGTAAGACCCTGAGATTCGTAAGACGTGGGCCAGCAAGCATCCGTATACAGCCGGGTTCCCTTCACTTCTTCCGTATTCCTTGGAAGCATCGGCACGCTTGCCGCCATGCGCCCGTCAACCTCCTCGACGCGTGCATCTGCGAATTCCTCGCATGCGTAGGTGTAGAACGCATGGCGCGCCGCCGCGTCGGCACGCGCCTCCACACCGGAACCCACGGGTTTATCATGGTCGCGCCGCCAGCGGTAATACGCGCGCGTGCGATCAAGCGCCACCATCGGCTCCCACGTAAGACTCGATGCGTAATCCGGGTTCTCCGCCGCACTTAAGCCCGAGAGCGAGGCCGCGCGCTCCTGCATGTTCGCGCCCTCTCTTCCGCAATCCACAAGCCATGCCGCCTCTTTCTTCTGGGCAGCCTTCTCGTTCGCACGGGCAAGGTCGGTCGCCGCCTGGTCAAGCTCGTCCGCGCCCACCTCTATTTCTTCTGTTTCTATCTCCGACCCCTCGAGCGCGGGGAACTCGGAGGCCGACTCGCGGGGAACCGCCATAGCGGATCCGCTGAACTCCACCGATTCGGATGATTGAGCGGAGCAGGCCCTCGCTCCGTTAGCGGCGACGAGCCAGGGAAGGGCATCTTCCAGCGTCTTTAGGCCACGAGACGTCGATGATGCGAACTCGTTTCTCATCTTGATGATGCGAACGCCCGCATCGACCATCTGCCCCGCCGCCGTCTGCGCGCCGGGCACCAGGGTCGCGGCTAGACCAACGCCGGTCACCACAAACCCCGTAAGCCCCAAGCTCAAGATGCTCGCGTCCACAACGGTCGCCGCCGTATGGTACGAGGAGACCACGTTTGCGCCCGCCATGGCTGTCGCGTCCGCCGCGGTCTGCGTGTCGCCCGCCCGCGACATGCTCCATATCGCCGACGTAGACGAGAACAAAAGTGCCATAACCAGCAGGATCGACACCGCGGCGGCAAGCGTAGTATAGGCACCGTCCTCTATAAAGGCATCCACACCAAGCCGCCGAGCCCGTACGGGCCCGTGGCGCCGACTAGCCCCATGTAGAAATCCAATCGCCATAGCCGCCCTCCAACCAGCTTGGCCTACCGTCATAAGACACCTCGACGCGCAAACGCACATCGCCCATCGCGTTCGTCTCCCCAAACGCACTCGCAAACGCGCCAAGCACCGGCAGGGGCTTCACCGTCCCCTCTATAGAAACGCCCACGGCGCCCGCGGTGCCCGATGTCCGTTCAAGCTCCACCTGCCAGGAAAGCGGGCCTCCCTCGTGAAAGATCGAGACGTCCGGAACGGCGGCGAGCCTGCGCATAACAAACGCCTGGACCGACTCGTCATCGACGTCCTCGCCCGTAACCAACAAGCGCGCCGCCTGCGATGCCGCGGACTCCATGATTGACGTGGTGTAAAGCAGGCAGATCGGCTGCAAGGCGAGGAGTAAGACGATGAGGAAGCTCGGAAGAAGCACGGCGGCCTCAACCGTCGCCTGGGCACGCTCCTCCCCCGCCGTCGCTTCCCAAAACCCGGGATCCGCCGCCGATCTTCCCCTGCTAAAACAGCGCCGCATCGATTGCGCCAGCGACATCGAGCCCATGAGACGCCGCCTCCTCCACCAACCTGGCAAGCACGCCGCGCTCGGCAGCTCGCCATACCACCGCGACTCCCAGGATCATCCCCAAGAGCGCGACCGTGCACAAAGCCATCTCCAGCGTTGCCTGGGCACTTTCAGATGCACGCGGCTCGTGCAGGCGCCCCAACGAACTACCCCTCATAACGTCTCCCACAACATCGCGCCGCCGCGGCGGCATCCCCTCACCCCGCCTTGATGCGCGCCACGCGAACGGAAGCAGCGCCCTCGTGCGAGCCGGTAACCGAAACAACGTCGACCCACTCTCCTCCCCGCAGAACGGCCGCCCATGCGGTTCCATGCAGATCAAGATAACCGTGCATCTGCAGAGAGGCTCCCGCCCGCTCGTAGGCTCCCAACACCTCACGGCCCGCATGCTCCAGCCCCACGGCGTCCGTCCATCCAACCGTCTCCACCGGCTCGCCCGCACCAGACAAGTCATCTAGAAACGCATCCGGGCTCGACAGGGACGCCTCGGCATTCAAGACTTCGCGAACAACCTCATCGTCCTGAGCAAACTGCCCCGCCAGCTCCCCGATGGCCAATCCCTCCCCCTCACCCTCATCGCCTTCTTCCGCAGCGCCCCCTGCAGATGCTGGCATATTAGCACCCGAGTCATTTGGCAACGCCCCGCCATCACCCCTGGACCCGTTTCTCACAAACGCAAATGACAGGGCGATTGCCAAGACGCACAGCACTACGGGGGCCGCCGAGGCGAGAAGACGTCGAGGCGTACTCGCGTGCAAGCCCACGGGCACCATCCCCTACAAGCTGTTGATGCCAGAGGAAATCGCTTCCCACAACTCGCTCACCTTGTCGCGAAACGCGATGATGGCGACGATGGCGATAACCACGAGCACGCCCACCAAGATGGCGTACTCGGTAGTTCCCTGAGCAAGTTCTTCTCGAAGGCGCGGCGCCCCTCGACCCGCCATACGCAGGCGCAACACCGCCGCCCGGGGTCCACCGTCCCTTAAGCGCGGCGAGGTGCAACCGGCACCGCCCCCTGCCCCTTTGCTCCCGTCGCCCCGCGCCCGGTCACTCGCCTCCGCAGGCGCGACCCTGAGGCGGGCGGCCAATCCCCGCAATCGCTCGGTCATCCAGTTGCGCTCCATTTCTACCTCCTATACCATCCCGCCGGCAGCAAGCAGCGGGCCTATAATCGATAACAGCAACGCGGGCAAAATCAACGTGCCCGTGGGAATGAGGATTTTTACCGGCGCCCGCTCGATATTTCGCTCGACCTCCGCGCGATGCGCGGCACGACACTCGGCGCTTTGAGCCGAAAGCGTGGACGCAAGCGGGGCGCCCAACGTAAGCGCCTGGGTTACCGCCGTGGCAAACGATTCCAAAGCCCTCAACTCCAAATCGGCAGCCGCATCCATAAGCGCCTCCTCCCTTGTCTGCATGCCAATCTGCCAGCTCATGCATGCCTGCTCCATACGACGGGCAAGCTTTGTATCGCGCTCGCGACAATACAGAGAAAGCGATGCGTCGAACGATAATCCCGCAGACAGCCCCAGGCAGATCAAATCGATCATTTCAGATGCCTCGCCCAACGAAACCGCCCCGTCAACACCGGAAGACCCTGTCCAAGCCTCAATACGGTTGCGAACGATATCGATGACGCCCCTCGTTGCCCGCACCGCCTGCGCAACAAGACCTGACACGCTGGACGCTGCGCGGGCCGAAGCGCGCTCGTTCGCTTCGCTCGCAAGCCATATGGCGCTCCCGAAGAACAGGGCGGTGCAGAATACAAGCCATTCGCCATCCATCACAGTTCCACCTTCATGATCTTTCGAATTACCAGCCAGGCAACCGCATTGAGACCTAGTGCCACCAGCACGCAAAACGCTCCCGATACAGTCGCCACGCCCTTTCTAAAATCGCTGGAGAGCAAGGTAAGAAACGCAATCATCGCAACCGGCATACCCGCTACCAGGCGGGCAGACATACGCGCCTGCGATGTCTTCACGTCGAGCGTCCGCTGTAGCTCGATACGGTCCCCCACCAGCCGTGCTGCCTCTTCCAAAAGATCCTTGAGCGGCGCGCCCGTCCTCTGGGACACCTTCAGCGCCAGGGCGACCATATCCAGACCGGGAGCGCGCAGCCTTGTGATAAGGCCGTCAAGCGCCTCGGTAGCAGAAAACCCGCAATCGATAGCAAAGCCAACGCGCATGAACTCAGAACGAACGGGCTCCCTTGAATGAACGCCTACGTACCGCATCGCCTGCGCCAACGAATGCCCGGACCCCAGCGCAATCGATAATGCCCCAAAGGCTTCGGGCATCGCTCGCTCCGTGTCACGCGCCGTCGCCTTCTTCGCGCGACCGCCCGCCACGGCAAGAACCATCACGGGGACGCCAGCACCTATCAACGCCCCAGGGACAGAGAGCGACGCCACCCCGCCCACGACCGTTCCGACGCCCATGAGCAGAACAACCATCGCAGCCGCGCGCCTCTTATCAAGCACCGCCCCTCCGCTTTCGCCAGAAGAACCAAAGAGCAGCCGTTTTGCAGCCCCCATATCGCGAAATGGCTCGGCAAGGCTCGCTAAAACATCGACGGCCCCGGGGGCTCGATCAAAGATGCGGCCCGTAAGCAGGAGAATCTGGTTGACACCGCCGGCGGCAAACCCGCAAGGCCGCGATGCAACGGCACCGCCGGGCAAAAGACCCGCCACGCAAAACGCCACAAGCCCCGCTATGCCGCAGAACACGACCGCCTCCATTCGTCCACCTCCCCCTGATCTAGGGCGCCTTCCAGAAGAGAGCGCTCGATAAACTCCGGCTCTTGAACCAACTCCCATGTCGCCGATGCGGCATCGAAGGCAACGTATTCTTTCAGCTCGACCCCGCCGGACGCCCCTCTCTCCACACCGCAATACGACCCCACAAACCTCTTTCCATCCGGCCTGCGCAACGACATCACCACCCCATCGAGAGCCATGGCTATCTGCTCCTCGATAAGGTCGCTAGGTAGGTCGATTCCAAAACGAGCCAGAAGCGTCATGCGAACTATGGTCTCTTGCGGCGTGCCGGCATGCAGCGTGGTCAGCGATCCATCGTGCCCCGTATTCATAGCCTGCAGCATGTCGATGCACTCGGCGCCGCGCACCTCGCCAACCACAATGCGATCTGGACGCATACGCAGGGCATTTGTCACAAGGTCGCGAATGGTCACGGCGCCCTGCCCCTCAATCGACGCCTCTCGCGCTTCGAGCCTTACCACGTGGGGATGACGCGCAAATTTCAGCTCGGCCGAATCTTCAATCGTCACAATCCGTTCTTTCTTTGGAATCTCGCAGGACAACGCGTTGAGCAGCGTCGTCTTGCCCGAACCCGTTCCCCCCGCCACCGCCAAATCCTGTCGCAATTTAACCGCGCAAGACAGCAAGCCCGCATACCAACTTGGTAGCGATCCCAGCCTTACAAGCTCGTCCAAAGAGCTAATCCGGTCCGAGAACTTTCGAATGGTCACGCAGGTTCCATCGATAGCTGCGGGAGGAATCACCACGTTGACGCGATATCCGCTAGGAAGACGGGCGTTGACCAGCGGGCTCCGCTCATCCACGCGCCTGCCCAAAGGAGAGATGATGCGATCGACCACGATGCGAATCTGCTCTTCGCTATCAAACAGGGGACCGAGGGGGTAAAGCTCGCCGGCACGCTCGAAGAAAACGGAATCCATGCCGTTGACCATGATTTCCGTCACATTATCGTCCTCGAGCAACGGCTGGAGCGGGCCAAGCCCCACCACATCATCCAACACCTCGCCCACTATGAGCTCTCGATCGCACTCGGGCAGATTTCCATGCCCGTCCGCATTCAGCACCGCCTCCACGGCGGGCCGCAATTCTTCTCGAGCGGCGGCCGCATCCAATCCCGCAGCGATTCGCGCCACCTCGGCAAAACCGACGCGCTCCATCAAGGCCCTCTTGGCTTCGGCCTTAATCGCACGGCTTTTCGCCGAGTCCTTTTCCGCGGCATTCACGGAACCAAGACGCCCTTCGGCCTCCTTCACCCTCCCCATCACCGTCATGCCGCATCACCAACCCTCTTTTTCCATGGCAACCGTATGCGGGGGCGCACCCCCGCCGCCGCTTTCATCCCAAGATCATCCGCCTCGATTGGACATCCCAATTCGCGCAGCAACTCTCGCGCAAAAGAGCGGACGCTGGTCGCAAAGGCCCCAGGACCCAGAAGCAAGCTGTCCAGATGGCCGAACGCCGCCATACCGCGCACCTCATCGCCTCCATCCGCAATCCTCGCGCGCGAATGCAGCGCAACGCCCATCTCATAGCGCATGGCCTGCTCCTCCCCCGCCCCCTCTCCGCCAAAGCGGTTGAACACGCCGGTCATCTTGGTGCCGGGAACTCCCACGCGCGACGCCAGGCCCATTGCTTTTATTGACGAAGAGACAGCGCAGGCACCCGGCGCGCCCACAACCAGGCACCGGTCGCATGACGCCACCAGGGAGGCGACGCAATCGCCCCAAAATGTCGATGTATCCACAAAGAGCACGTCTGCCGCCCCGCGGAGCACGCGCACCAATTCATCAACGGGCGCAGCCATAACCTCCGCCATTTCCGGAGCTTCAAGCGGGCCCCACAACGTAAGGCCGGGTGCTATTTTCATGGCGGTCGCCTCGGCGGCGGCCTCGGGCGAGACCGACACCCCCTTATCAAGAAGCAAGCCAAGATCAAGCGGTGCATCGACGCCTAAAAGCTCGTGCTGGTTTCCAAACATCAGATCGGCGTCTATGACTGCCGCCCGCAACCCCATATGGGCGCTGCAATATGCAAGGGACGCTACCAGCGTCGACTTCCCCACGCCTCCCCTACCGGATATGGCCGCCACCAGCGGAGCGCCCGCCTGTTGCCCGGCATCGCCTTGCGAGCGCAGGGCGCGCCGCCCCATCCCTAGAGAGGAGACGGTCGAGGAGGCACCTCGCGACGCCTCCCTCGGTTCCGGCCCTGCGGCCTTTTCGGTGGGCAGCCGTCCTGCAGGCATCTCCATCGCGGGCGCCGCTGCTGACGCCAGGGCAGCAGTCGGCTCTTCGTTATTGCAAGCGGGCCGCGCAACGGCCGCGGCATCATTTGGCCCTCTCACCGCACATGCCTCATTCGATTCAATCGACGACGCCGCCAGCGGGCCCGCCGCAATAACCTCGGTAGCCCCGGCGTAGAACAGCCGGGCGAACCATGCCGGATCCCGTGAATCGGCGAGGACGAGAATTTGCCCTGCTCGTCCGCCGCGCGATATCGACTCAACGGCAGCAAGAGCATCCTCGTCCCCCGCTTCCGCCACAAGGGCAGCGTTCACGTCTTGATTGGGAAACCCGTCGATCATGTGCGAGAGATCTCCCATTCCACCAAATCTCAGCACGTTGGCCTGAGCATCCCTCGCCCGCACCTCGGTAAAAAGCCGCGCATAAGCTTCGCGCGAACAACATGTCAACCACACGGAGCCCATCATGCGGCGCCCCCTTGCTCGTCCTGCTCAAGATCGCCCGGAACCACAAGCGTCACCGCACCCTGCGTTGTAGCAGCCAGCAACTCCTTTACCGATGCGGGGTCCACCGCCAGGGTCACCCATGAGATATCCCCGCCGCCGTTGGCAAGCGAGCTCGTATCCAGCACGCGGGCGCGCACCAAGCGGTCGGCAATCGAGTCCCGTGATACATAGACATCGACCACCGCGTTTCGCACCAAAGCCCCTCCGACTGCGTGCTCGGGATCGCTTGAAACGGACACGGCGACCTTGCCCGAAGGAACCTCGACGGCGTTCTCGTCCTTCTTGAAATAAGCGGCGCTCAAGGGGGCGCGATTCGGAATGCGCGAGGTCGCGGTTTTCCCCAGCACGTCGTCCATCGACGTCACCGCGCTCGAGGGAAGCAGGCTCGCAAGCCATTCCTCCATTGCGATGCAGCTCTCGTCCACCACGTCTCCGGGTTCGATATCACGCGTTGCCACGCATACCGAAACAACCTCTCCGCCGTAGCGGGCAAGGGCATCTTGCTGCGCTTTCTGGGCCTCCGCCTGAACAGACGATGCATAAAGCAACGCAGCTATAGCCGCCGCGACGCCCGAAATCACGCTTAAAGCTATTCTCGTCCTGCGTTTCACACCATACTCCCCTCGTTCACCAGCGCCCGATCAAGGCGACCTCAGCCACCAACTGTCGGTGCGTGGATTCCATTGTGGAAGGGATGCCGCATGCTACAGAGAGCCATTTAAGAAAGTGAAACGCGGTCTTACAAATGTATGCCCCCAATCTTCCACCGCCTGAAAGATTGGGGGCATATCGAGCGAACAAATTGTACTAACGCAGCGCGCGCCACCATGCAAGAAGGCGTCTAATTGCACCCGTTTTCACGCAACGGTGCCGCAAAGCATCATTATTCGCCAGCAAGGCGTCTCTACAAATGAATATCCGGATCCAGGGACTGGGCACTTACGCGCATCTCACCAGCCAAAGCCAAAAACGCGTCAACGCGAGCGCGGTTAATCTCCTCGGCCGCGACCGCTTCGAGAACCGCGCAGCCAGGCTCATGGGTGTGCGTGCAGTCATTGAAGCGGCAAGCGCGGGCGGCTTCGACTACCTCGGGAAACGTTCGAGCAAGACCGCGCTCATGGCCAACCAGGGGCAGGCTGCGCAAGCCCGGGGCATCTGCTATAACGCCGCACGGATCCGGAAGCGCCACCATAACGCGGGCAACGGTTGTATGGCGCCCCATATCATCGCGCTCGCGCACGCCGCTTGTCGCCAGGGCATCGTGTCCCAACAGCGCGTTGAGCATGGTCGATTTCCCCGCTCCCGATTCGCCCAAGATCATGCCGCAGGTCCCCTTGGGAATACAGGCGCGGACCTCATCCAAACCTCGCCCGTCAGCAGAAGAGGTCACAAGAACGCGAACCCCCTCGCCCACCAAATTCTCTATATGGCGTACCGCACTTGAGAGCTCGTCTTCATCGCAGCGGTCCGCCTTGGTGAGAACCACAACGGGAGTCGCGCCGCAATCGTTGACCAGAACGAGCGATCTTGAAATGCGGTCGCACATAAGCTTGACGCTGTCGCGCGCCGCGCCCAAGGGCTGGACGATGAAGATGATGTCGACGTTGGCGGCAAGCACCTGACGCTCGCCGCGGTTCTTGCCGCGCCAGCGCTCAAACGTGGTACGGCGGGGCAAGACGCGCTCGATTACCCCCATGTCGTGACCGGGATCGCACCTCACGGCCACCACGTCTCCCACGGCGGGCAGCATGTCCGCCCCCTTCGCAAACGCAACGGCGTGCTCGGCGCGCAACGTCAGTCCTTCCGTCGCCACCAAAGGAAAGCCGCGATCAAGCCTAACCACAACGCCCATGCGCATGGCGCCCGCCATGGCATCCTCGCCCGCCGCGAGAAGCTCGTCCACAAACGTTTGGAAGGCAGCCGCCTGGGACTGGTCCACGCGCATATCGCCAAAGGAAGGAACATCTTGCAGCGCATCGATTTTAGGCAGGACCTCTATCAGCGATTCGTCCATCGATGAATCGGAGCCGGCAGACCGCAGCGCCTGCACCTCCGCTCGGCGGGCGCGCGAACGGCCCTTTGCCGCCTTAGTCTTCTTTGCCTTTTGCTTTGCCACAGAAGCTCCTATCGCACGCGGCATCCATACGTCAAATAAGCCGCTCATACTAGCTGATTCTACGTCTGTGAGTATAGCCAACGCGCTCGGGGCGCACCAATGTCCATTCATAAAAAACGGTCGTCCCGCGTTCCGAGCACGGGGCGACCTGCACATGTGGAGCCGCTGGAGGTAGAGTTAGTTTCCTTGGCTCTAAGGCTATTGTTCTCTAAAGTTGCGTGTTTGCATCACTTATTCGCACATGTCATACGAAACACATTGAATCGCACAAAAGCTCACAGCAACGGCTCAGCTGCGCGCACGCACAACCAAGGACCGCATCAGAATCAAACGCCGCTCAAGGTCCAGAAGATAAATCCGCCACAACCCAATAAGGAGCGCTCATAAAAAGGGGGCACGGCTTTGAAGCCGCACCCCCTAATGGGTCGCTATGTGCAAGCGAACAAAAACGGTTTTACGCGTCCTTCTCGACCTTGCGCATGATTGCCTTGTAGACCTCCATAATCGGGATGATCAGGAATGCCAAGCCAAGAGCGGTCAGCAGCGCGTGGACGGGCAGCGGCATGAAGCCGAAGACCTCGGCCAGGAAGTCGACCTCGACGGGAACGACGGTCAGCGCCAGCGCGAGGGCGGCGGCGCCCCACAGCCACTTGTTCTGCTTCTTCATGGAGAAGATGGAGGCGCGGCGGCTGCGCATGTTGAAGGAGTGGAAGATCTCGACCATGGACAGGGTGATGAATGCCATGGTGACGCCCTCGGCGTCGGCATTGCCGGCGATCATGTCGGCGATGTCGATGTAGCCCATGTCGAAGTAGACGCCCGCGAAGAAGGAGGCGAGCACCAGCAGGGTGATGATGACGCCCTGGAAGGCGATATCGAGACCCATGCCGCCAGCGAAGACGCCGTCGGAGGCGTTACGCGGCTTGCGCTTCATAACGTCGCCCTCGGCCTCCTCCATGCCAAGCGCGAGCGCGGGCAGGGAGTCGGTAATGAGGTTGATCCACAGCAGCTGAACCGGCTGGAAGATGGTGAAGCCGATCAGGGTCGCGACAAAGACGGAGAGAACCTCGGCGATGTTGGCGGACAGCAGGAACTGGATAACCTTGCGGATGTTGTCGTAGATACGACGGCCTTCCTCCACCGCGTTGATGATGGTGGCGAAGTTGTCGTCGGCGAGAACCATGTCCGCGACGTTCTTGGTGACGTCGGTACCGGTGATGCCCATGCCGACGCCGATGTCGGCGCGCTTGATAGACGGAGCGTCGTTAACGCCGTCGCCGGTCATGGCGACGATGTTGCCGCGGCTCTTCCAGGCATCGACGATACGAGCCTTGTGCTCGGGCTGGACGCGGGCGTAGACGGAGATGTCGGTGACCTTCTCCTTGAAGTCCTCGTCAGAAATCTTGTCGAGCTGAGCGCCGGTAATGGCCTGGGAGGCGTCCGTAACGATACCCAGGTCCTTGGCGATGGCGACGGCGGTGTCGATGTGGTCGCCGGTGATCATGACGGCGCGAATACCGGCCTCCTTGGCCTCCGCGATAGCAGCGGTGACCTCGGGGCGGACCGGGTCGATCATGCCGGACAGGCCGCAGAACACCAAATCGTGCTCAAGGGCCGCGGGGCTGAAGTCAGAAGGCTTCTCGGTATAGGTGCGGCTGGACAGGGCCAGAACGCGCAGGGCCTGATCGGCCATGGCCTTGTTTGCCGTGAGGATCTCCTCGCGGCGGGCGTCGGTCATGGGGACGATCTCGCCGTTCTCGTACACATGGGTGCAGCGGGACAGAACAACGTCCGGGCCGCCCTTGGTGTACTGCTCAAAGGTGCCGTCGGCCTCCTCGACCACAACGGACATCATCTTGCGGCCGGAATCGAACGGAGCCTCGCCCACACGCGGGTGCTCGACGTCGAGGCCCTTCATGCCAGCCTTGGCGGCATCGTTGACCAGAGCGCACTCGGTGGGCTCGCCAACGGCCTCGCCCTTCTCCTCGTCCCACTTAGCATCGGAGCACAGGGCCATGCCAGCAAGGAACTTCTCCTCGGAGCAGGCGAGCTCGTGTTTGACGACGGTCATCTTGTTCTGGGTAAGGGTACCGGTCTTATCGGAGCAGATGATCTGGGTGCAACCAAGGGTCTCGACAGCGGTCATCTTGCGAATGATCGCCTGGCGCTTGGACATCTTGGTGACGCCCATGGACAGCACGATGGTGACGACAGCAACCAGGCCCTCGGGAATAGCGGCAACGGCCAGGGACACGGCGACCATGAAGGTGTCGAGCAGCATGGCGGGGTTGGAACCGAGATCGCCGAAGTGGCGGAAGATGTCGACGGCGAAGATGATCACGCAGATAGCGAGAACGAGCTTGGTAAGGATGCCGGAAAGCTCGTTGAGCTTCATCTGAAGCGGGGTGAGCTCCTTCTTAGCCTGGGTGAGGGCGGTGGCGATCTTACCCATCTCGGTCTTCATGCCGGTGCCAACAACAACGGCGCGGCCGCGACCGTACACCACGGTGGAACCCATGTAGCACATGTTCTTGCGGTCGCCCAGCGGCACATCATCGGTATCGGCGGCAAGGGCGATCTGATCGGCGTGCTTCTCTACCGGGACGGACTCGCCGGTAAGGGCGGCCTCCTCGATCTTCATGGAAGCGCTCTCGAGAACGCGGCAGTCTGCCGGCACGGAGTCGCCCGCCTCGAGCAGGACGATATCGCCGGGAACCAGCTCGGAGCTGGGCATGTGGACGAGCTTGCCGTCGCGCATAACCTTGGACTGGGCGGCGCTCATCTCCTGCAGGGCCTCAAGGGCCTGCTCGGACTTGGCCTCCTGGACCACGCCCAGAACCGAGTTCAAGATAACGACGGACAGAATGATCACAGCGTCCGCCCACTCGGGCTCGCCCTGGATGAAGCCGGTGATCACCGAGATGGCAGCAGCAACGAGCAGCATGATGACCATGGGGTCTGCCATCTGCTCGAAGAAGCGCTTCCACATGGGTGTCTTCTCTTCTTCGTCCAGCTTGTTAGGACCAACGCTCGCAAGGCGCGAGGCGGCCTCAGCCGCGGACAGGCCTGTCTCGGCGTTAGAGGACTGTGCAGCGAGCACATCCTCGGCCGAAGCCAGGTACTCCTTCTCCATAAAATCCCTCCTGGAACTTTCTCTTGGGATGCGGTGCGTCCGCACCCCACTCCAACAGTCTGACACCCGATTATAATTCCCCCAGGAGGGGCAAGGGCTTGTCATAGGTCGATATGGTACCCAACCCTTACCGTCCTAGTATAGAAACCAACAGAGGTTCCAGATTTGGTGCCAGCTCGCCACAACTGATGATAATTTATTCTTATTACGCGGCGCAAGGCCATTCCGCGCGCTCGTCTTGAGACAGGCTCTCCCTCTCAGCTGCCACACGGAACCCCCTTGCCCTTTTCGACGCAGCAGCGAGGCTTCGTCCCGATACTGATCGCCCACAACCTAAAAGGTATTCTTGATGGAATCAGACCAGAGGCGGCGGGCATTTTGGGCGTATCGCGCACCACGCTCTGCAAACTTCTCGAACAGTCCCAAACATAAGACGCGCGAAAGCAAACATAATTGTGGAACTACGTAGAAATTTACCGCCACCGAGAAATCTTTTGTCCAAACACGCGCATTATTAAATCGATTACGCCCAACGGGTTTAACCACCCGTTCGCGTAGTAGAGGGTTGACATTGATGCGGTAAAAGTAATATCCGAGCCGCCTTCATTCCCCTATAATGCTTATCGGTTGTATTAGCGCTAAAAGCCACGTCAGATGGAGGTCTGAATGTTCAAGCGCACCAAGATTGTATGCACGATGGGTCCCGCCTGCGATAACGATGATATCCTGCGCGAGATGATCAAGGCGGGCATGAACGTCGCCCGCTTCAACTTCTCCCATGGCTCCTATGAGGAGCACCACGGCCGCATCGAGCGCGTCCGTCGCATCGCCGCCGAGCTTGGCCAGCCCATTGGCATCCTGCTCGACACCAAGGGTCCCGAGGTCCGCACCGGCCTGCTCGAGGGCCACAAGAAGGTCTCCGTCACCGCCGGCGATTCCATCATCGTCACCGCTGAGCCCACTACCGAGGAGAACCTTGGCAACTCCAGCCACATCTCCCTTGACTACCTCAACCTCCCCAACGAGGTTAAGCCCGGCTCCCACATCCTGATCGACGACGGCCTGATCGACCTCAAGGTCGACCACGTCGAGGGCGCCGACATGCACTGCATCGTCATGAACAACGGCGAGATTGGCGAGCGCAAGGGCGTCAACATCCCCAACGTCGACCTGAGCCTGCCCGCCATCACCGAGCGCGACCGTCAGGACATCCTGTTTGGCATCTCCGAGAACGTCAACTACGTCGCCGCCTCCTTCATCCGCAGCGGCAAGGCCGTCCGCGAGATCCGCGAGCTGCTCGACAGCAACGGCGGCGAGCACATCTCCATCTTCCCCAAGATCGAGAGCTCCCTGGGCGTCGACAACTTCGACGAGATCCTCGAGGAGTCCGACGGCATCATGGTTGCTCGTGGCGACCTAGGCATCGAGATCGCCCCGCAGCTGGTCCCCTTCATCCAGAAGGAGATCATCGCCAAGTGCAACGCCGCTTACAAGCCGGTCATCACCGCTACCCAGATGCTCGACTCCATGCAGCGTAACCCCCGCCCCACCCGCGCAGAGGTTGCCGACGTCGCCAACGCCATCTATGACGGCACCGACGCCGTCATGCTCTCCGGCGAGTCCGCCGCCGGCCAGTACCCGGTTGAGGCCGTTAAGATGCAGGCCAGCATCGCCATGGAGACCGAGCGCCACCTGCCCGCCCACCGCGAGCTCAAGGTTCCCGAGGGCGCCAAGGGTACCCGCGTGATCAACAACGTTGTGGGCCTCTCCGCTGTGAACATGGCCACCACCGTCAAGGCCAAGTGCATCACCGTCCCCACCACCACCGGCCGCTCCGCTCGCCTGGTGTCCCACTTCCGTCCCAACATGCCCATCGTCGCCTTCACCCGCAATGACTGGGCTGTTGCCAAGATGCTCATGTACTGGGGCGTTGTTCCCTTCCATGTTGAGACCGAGGGCGAGGATGTCAGCCTGACCGCTGCTCACGCCATCGACGCCGCACGTGATCGCGGATTCCTCAAGAAGGGCGACATCACCGTTGTTACCGCCGGCGACCCCGCTACCTCCGTCACCCTGGAGGACAAGATCACCTCGACCAACGTCTGCTGCGTGGCCCAGGTCCGCTAAGGTTTAACACCAACCGTGCAAATAAAGCCCCCCCGCTGGATTGAGAAGGTCCAGCGGGGGGCTTCTTTTTTAACGCTGTTTGATAGGAGCCTTATACAAAACCTCACGAGCTTGTTTAAGCGCGTTCCTCAAACAGACTTATGGTCTGCTCGACCACCTCTGCAAACGTCTGTGCAAAGAACTCGTCCGAAAGAAGCTGGTAAGGCGGGTGTTGATCGGTCCCCTCGTTCACTCGTGCCGTCTCATGAGCTACGCCGGCCGTGGCGATAACCAGGTCCCTTTCAATGGGGTATTGGGCAAATCGCGCCGCCGCCTCGATAAGACGCGCAGATGCAACGGGAATGAGGTGCAGAGGACGAGAACGGCCAAACCAATCGAAATCACTCTGCTTTTTGATGCGGAAGGAGTCGCTGGGGCGCCCGCCATGCGCTTCAAGATACTCGTTCACGCGGGTGTTCCAAATGTTGTCCGCCAACAAATGGGCCCACGTGCCAAGCGTCAAATCTACGCACGATGCCTCCACGTCAGCCACTGCGGTGGAATTCGCCGCAGCCACCTGCCGGGGATCCTCCTTTATCGCAGGCTCGTTCTCATAACGAGCCGGGTAGTGAATACGGTTGATGCGATCTCGCTCCGCCTCGATACTGAGGGCGACAACGCGCGAACCATCCAAGCCGTGCAGGACGGGCGCAACGTAGGTACGCCAAAACTCGTCCTCACGCGGCTTAGGGATAGGCTCCGGCTTGGCAAAATGGGTAATGCGATAAGGAATGGGAGCGGCTATCCCCGGCACCATGTAGCCAACACGAATATCCGGCACAAGATTGCCAAACAAAAAGGCATTTTGGTCGCGAACCGCGCGCGTGAGCGAGCAATCGCGCGCCAGCACCTCTTGAGTCTGGGCAATATGGATGTTCCAACTTGGCATGAACGCACCCCTTAGATTCGCATTCATATCAGCGCGGCGCCCGGCACGGGCATCCTCTTACAAAAGGCTCCGGCACGCCGCTACGCGCACCGGAGCATTATACGACCACCGCATCAACGGCATGTATGTGGACGATTAGCTGCGGACCTCGCCGCCAACGGCCTTGCACACCTTGGTGACCAGCTTCTGATGGGTCTTCTCGACCTCTTCGGACGTCAACGTGTGGTCGTCGGAGCGATAGGTCAGCGCGAACGCCATGGACTTCTTGCCCTCGCCCACGCGCTCCTTGTCGCGATAGACGTCGAACAAGCGCACGCCAACCAGCAGCTTGCCGCCGGCACTGCGCAGACGGCGTTCAAGGTCCTCGCAGGTAACGCTGTCGTCCACAACGATGGCCAGGTCATGCTCAACGCTGGGGAACTGCGAGAACTCGTGGTAGGCCTCCTGAGAGCCGGCAACGCTCAGCAGCGCGTCCAGATTGAGCTCGAAGGCGACCACGGGAATATCGATACCGTAGACGTCGCGCGCATCCGGATGGATCTCTCCAACCCAGCCGAGCACTACGCCGCCGGACAGGACCTCGGCGCAGCGGCCGGGCTGCAGGAAGGCATAGCCCTCGCCCTCGGCGGGACGGAAACGTACCTTGGGCACGCGCATCTGGTCAAGCAGCTCCTCGACCACGCCCTTGCCGTCGAAGAAGCGAAGCGGCATGGGCTTTTTGATCCAGGAGATCTCGCCCATAGCACCAGACATGACGCCGGCGACGTTCTCGCGCTCCTTGGGGGCGCTGGCGTTTTCGCGACCAATGAAGACGGTGCCGGTCTCGTAGAGCTGCACGTTGGCGGTGCTGTGGGAGATGTTGTACTCAACAGCCTGCAGAAGCGCCGGAATAAGCGAGCGGCGCATCTCGGTCTGTTCGGCCACCAGCGGGTTCATAAGGACCACGGGGCAGCCAAGCCCCTCCTCGCCCATGCCAATGCGCTCAAGGTCGCCCGGAGCAGCGAATGAGAAGTTCATGGTCTCGTTGAGGCCGCAGGAACGCAGCACGCGGCCGACCTTGCGAATCTGCTGCTGGCGATGGGTGAGGCCGCCGATGTGGTTCTTGGCGGCAGGGATGGTCGCTTCGACGCGGCCCATGCCCCACAGACGCAAGACCTCCTCGATAAGGTCGATTTCACGCGGCAGGTCGGGGCGGAAGGAGGGCGGCGTCACGGTGAAAACGGTCTCGCGGCCCTCTCCTGCGGTCTCGACGCTGCAGCCAAGACGGATCAGGGAGCGCTGAATGAAGTCGATCTCGATGGGGGCGCCGCACAAGTCGCGCACGCGGGCGTAGCGCAACTCGATGGACTCGATGGTCTTGGGCGCGGGGTAGACGTCCACGTAACCCGGAGCGACCTCGCCGCCGGCAAGCTCCTCGATAAGGGCGCAGGTGACGTTGGCGACGTCCACGCAGCCGGTCTCGTCCACCTGACGCTCGAAGCGAATGGAGGCGTCGGAGATAAGCGAGAGGTCGCGGCTGGTGTGCGAGGTACGGCCGGCGTTGAAGCAGGCGCTCTCAACCAGCACGTCGACGGTATCGTCCTCGATCTCGGAATCCATGCCGCCCATGACGCCGGCAAGAGCGACGGGGCGCTCGCCGTCAGTGATCAGCGCCATGCCCTCGGCCAGGGTGCGCTCCACATCGTCCAGGGTGCGGAAGGTTTCGCCCTCGTGCGCGGCGCGAACCACTACGGAACGCTTGCCGTCGCGCTCGGCGAAGGTGGACAGGTCGAATGCGTGTAGCGGCTGGCCGGTAAGCATCATCACATAGTTGGTGATGTCGACGATGTTGTTGTGGGGACGGATGCCGCAGGCGTTCAGGCGCTCCACCAGCCACTCGGGCGAAGGGCCAACCTTCACGTTGCGGACGATGCGGGCCACGTAGCGGCTGCAGAGGTTCTCGTCCGCAAGTTCAACCGTGACCTCATCGGCGGTAGCGCGGCCGACCTCGGCCTTGATAGCGGGCAGCTCAACATGGAAGTCGCGGTCGTAGATGGCGCCGACCTCGCGGGCGATGCCGATCATAGAAAGGCAGTCGGCGCGGTTGGGCGTGATCTCGCAGTCGAGCACGGTATCAGACGTGCCGTGGTACTGGGAGAACGGCATACCAACGGGAGCGTCCTGGGGCAGGATCATAATGCCCGTGTGATCGCTGGAAAGCCCCAGCTCGCGAGCGGAGCAGTTCATGCCCATGGAGACCACGCCGCGCAGCTTGCTCTTCTTGATCTTGATGTCGCCCGGCAGCTCGGCGCCGATCATGGCGGTCACAATGTGGTCACCTTCGTTGAAGTTCTGAGCGCCGCAGACAATCTGCAGGGGCTCGGGATTGCCGTCGGCATCCACGTTACAGGCGCCCACGTCAACCTTGGTGACCCACATATGGTCGGAGTCCGGGTGCGGCTCCTTGGAAAGCACCTTGGCAGTCACAATGTGGTCAAAGGACTCGCCCACGGTCTCGATAGCCTCGACCTCGGTACCGGTGCGAATGAATTCGGTCGCGAGCTCGGAAGGATCCTCCGGAACCTCGACCATGCTGGAAAGCCAGTCGTATGAAACCTTCATCTATGTACTCCTTTGGAATGAAATCAGCGTTTGGATTGGGCGTGTTTAGAACTGCTCGAGGAAGCGCATGTCGCCCGTAACCAGGGCGCGCAGGTCGGGCAGGTCGTAGCGAAGCGCGGCGATGCGCTCCACGCCGGCGCCAAAGGCGAAACCGGAGTACACGTCGGGGTCGATGCCGCAGTTGATAAGGACGTTGGGGTCGACCATGCCGCAGCCCAGGATCTCGATCCAGCCGGAGTGCTTGCAGAAGGGGCAGCCCTTGCCGCCGCACACGCCGCAGGAGACGTCGACCTCGCAAGAGGGCTCGGTGAACGGGAAGAAGTGCGGACGATAGCGCGTGGCGCGGTCCTCGCCAAACATGCACTTAACAAAGTAGTCGAGCGTGCCCTTGAGGTCGCCAAAGGTAATTCCCTTGTCAACGACCAGGCCCTCTACCTGATGGAACTGCGGCAGATGGCAGGCGTCCGCCGTATCGGGACGGTACACGCGGCCGGGGGCGATCATGTAGATAGGAGGCTTCTGGGACTCCATGGTATGGATCTGAACACCAGAGGTCTGGGTGCGCAGCAGCACGTCGGACTCGCCATGGGCATGCTGCTCGGGATGGGCGGCGGTGCCGGGAGCGTTGTCCTTCACGTAGAAGGTGTCGCGGGCGGAACGGCTGGGGTGGTCCAGCGGGGCGTTCAGCGCGGTGAAGTTATACCAGCTGCTCTCGACCTGCGGGCCGGTCTCCACGGTGTAGCCGATACCGCAGAAGACATCCTCGATCTCCTCGATGATCTGGTTGATGAGGTGCTGGTGGCCAATCTTAGGACGAGCGCCCGGCAGGGTGATGTCCACGGCCTCGGTTGCCATGAGCTCGCTAATGGCGGCGCGCTTGAGCTGCTGGGTACGGTTGTCCAGCAGCGTCTCGGCCATGCGGCGCATCTCGTTGGCTCGCTTGCCCAAAACGGGGCGCTCCTCGGGAGAGATCTTGCCCATCATGCGCATCAGGCCGGTGATCTCGCCCTTGCGGCCAAGAAGCGCCACGCGCGCGGCCTCGAGCTTGTCGCTCGTCTCCGCACCCTCGATCAGCTCCTTCGCTCGCTGTTCGAGCTCTTCAAGTTCATCGATCAAACTCATCTGTTCCCTCTCTTTCCAAGCGGCGCCGCATCACGGCACCAACCTGTTCCATAGAAAAATCCGCCCTTGGAATCATGTGATCGCTCACACTCCCAAGGACGGATCGGATTTCCGCGGTACCACCTTGATTGGCCGCCGGCTGTCCTCCCGGCGAACCCTCTTTTGCCCGATGTCGCTCAGGCGGGCGGCTTCCCTACTCAGTACGAACACGCGGAAACGAGCGCAAATATCGTCTTACACGCCCGTATCGCGGAACCACCGTTCAAGTCGCAGCTCGGGAGTGAACTCAGGCTTCTATCGTTGCAGGCGGGCTTGCAGCCGGCGACCCTCCCTCTCTTGGCAACGATGCGGCGAGGCCCAACCTCTCCGTCAACGCAATCGGCAGAAGGATAACACAACGCAATCAGACTAAAAGAGTGCATCACCCTTTAAGCCGACAGAACTTGCAGAACTTGCAAACAAGTCGGACAAGCCTCGTCCCTCTCCGTCTATAACTCAACCCCATACCTCGCGAGTAGGCTCCTGCGATTTTGAACAAGCCACTCGCGCATAAACGGAATCGAAAACGTCACATACCCACGCGCCGTGGGCTCGACAATCTGGCACGACACCAGAAGCTATTCGCCATTATCGCTTTTATCGTTATTATCGTTTTTGTAGTGGAAATAGTATTTATCGCAAGATAAGACAGCCAGACCGCCTTTTGCCCATACGAAGCGACCTTGTTATTTCTTGATGCGACGCCCCTACCAAGAAGGGCTTCATCGCCAAACGCAACGATGCGCGTTACGAAGCACCCACACACCGTGACCAAGTCATCGACAATTGCGCGGCATATCGAACATATTTTCTACAATGCGCAAAGACCGTGAACGCCAATCTAATTGCCGCAGTGAAAACCGCCCCATCTCGCGAACAGGACGGCCCGTGACCTACCTCGCATCCTTTCTCGAGGGCATCATCAACTTCATCTCCCCCCGCCTACTGCCCATGCTGCCCATCTACCTGGCCTACTTCGCCGGCAGCGAGCGGCTCGATAGCGGCGCCGCCAAGTCCGAGATGGCAGAGATCCTCACCCGCATCGCCTTCTACGCCGGCGACCCCGCATGGGCCGCCTTCAAGATGGCTAAAGAGGACGCCATGGGTTCGGAACGGCAGGGCGAACTAGAACATGGCCTCGTCGATGCGGCGGACGGTCTCGCGGTAGTCGTAAGTCGGCGGGGTCCAAGGGGCGGCAGCGCGGCTGAGCCGAACCCCATGCGCACCCCTCATTTCAAAAGAACCATACCCGCATTCGATCTACAGTTTGATGGCCATACGGCCCGAATCTCCTATGCGGCTGAACCCGAAACGGGCATAAAACGCCGCCGCCGAATCGTCCACGGGATCGACCACGAGCGCCCGAGCACCGGCGATCGCTGCGACCTTGGAGGCGTTGACGATCGCATCGCGTAGCAGGGCGGCGCCAAGCCCTATTCCTTTAAAATCGTCGTCCACGCCCAACATCCCCAGAAGCACGGCGGGGACCTGGGAGGGGGCGTTGCGGGAGAGCCATCCCCCGCCGATGTCGGACCGCACGACGGAATGAGTGCTCAGCGCATAGAAGCCTGCCACGCGCCCGGCGCAGCGCGACACGTAGACCACGGCCGTTCCCCGCACGCGAGCGGTTGCGGCATGGCGCGCGGCCCACGAATCAACGATTTCGACGCCGCAATGGAAGCCCTCTATGCCCTCCCCCGCCGCAAGCTGAACGGGCCGGGAGAACCCAGCCGTCATGCCCAGATCTCCTCACGGGCCAGGAGCTCGCGGGTCGACTCCGGTAGCGGGGCGTCGAGCATCGAGCAGAACTCCTCGAACGCGGGCCCCGTGAGCCGCGTAAGGCGCGCTGCCTCTATATCTGCTGCCGCCGCCTCATCGAGCTTGGAAGTCGACCACTGCGTGAGCGTCTGGCCCCTGAGCGCCGCCGCCTCCTCATAATTGGCTCGCTGGGAGCTGGTGAGCCTCAGGTCCATCCTGCAGGGCTTTTCCAAAGCGGGCGCTGCCATGTCGTCCCCCTCTTTAAGCGTGACATTTGTACGGAATTACTACGTACGATTGTAGCGCTGAGGGACCAGCGCGTCCACATGGCGTTGCAGCGAGCACCATATACGGCATGGAGCCGAGCATTCTGGATCGAACGCCTGCCCGCTGGAATTCGACACCTTCGTCGCCGGCATTGCAAGCATCCTCAGACTGCGGGATTTGTAGCGAGCACACGGGAGCAAGGTGCGCTCCATTGGATCGGTGCCCCTTCTCGGACCATCGATGAAGCATCAGTTCGCTTACGCAACAAGCGCTAAACACGGCGTACGCTGGCTAGCCAAGCGAGATAGAAAAGCGCTTCTCAAGATCCGCGATGTCCCACTCATTGGGCAGCACCCATGTGCTGTCGACGATGACCACCTCAAGCTCGTCCCAGTCGCGCGCGAGGCAGATGCCATCGGGCAGATCAGCGGCGATGAGGTCCCCAATAGACGGAAACGAAACCCAGGCACGCTCGCCATTCCCATAGGCCTGGAATATGGCACAATCCTCATCCTTGATAACCATGTAGTCATGAGGCCGCTCGCCAAAAAAACTGAAGCTCGATCTCGTCGCTGCCGGGGAGCGCGTCATAAAGCGCCATGAATGCATCTATGGGGATCATGAGCCGCCTCCATACTCTGAACGCGCGCCGATAAATTGCACACTGTCCATTTTAAATTGGCCTTAATGATAGACGCTAAAATAGATAACTGACATTGCAGGAGTCTTGCGACTGCAAGCGCACTGGCGCTACTTCGCGTAGCAACCTTTCTCGGGAAACACCCCGTCCGCCTGGATATGGTACGCGATCTTCGATTGAGGCTGAACGCCTAGATGTCGATGCCGCTAGGATCGCGATGCGTCGCGTTCGAGCAGTTGCGTTCTCGACCATCTGCTGTTCGATCTCATGCTCCTGGTGGCCCTGCCTGGTGGTGATGAAGTCGAACACGTACGGGTCTTTGAGCGCCTGTTGGGCAAGTTCGCTCTCCGGTGCGGGCAAGGTGCGAGAGAAGTTGGTCACCTTGCCGGCAAGCTTCTGGCGCTCGTAGAGCCGCAAATCGATCTGATGGTCAAGGACCACACGCGACCAGCCATTTTCGATAGTCGCGTTCAGGTACCACAATCGCTCTTCCCCGGGCTCGGTCTTGTCGAGGGGCAGCATCATATGACCCCATGGAATTGTGCAGCAACTGCTGCACAATTCAGAATCCACCTCACGAGCGAACTTTGCCATGTACTTGAGACTACGGACCGAGAATCCCCTGATGCCGGGGAATGCAGCCCTAATGTCCTTCGACAGAGTTTCGATGTATTTGTTGCCCCACTCCGAACGCGCCACAAGCTCGTTGCCTATGAGCCAGTACATGCGAATCATCTCTGCAGAAGCCTTCTGCGCCGCATTCGACCGCGTGGAAGAGATGACCTTGACCACACGACTAAGAGACTCTTTGTATTCACCCGTGTTCAGCGACATTGCAGATCATCCAGTTTATAGACTGTGCAACGAATGGCACACAATGTGGCACCCAGCTCAGGCGAGCATAGCACGCCGACCGGATATAACATCGCACCTCAATCTCACCGGAAATGAGCTTGGGAAGCGAGCGCTTAGGAGCGTTACCTCCAGATGCGATGATGCGTTCCCTCTGCCTCACTTACCCCCGATACGCAAATCCGCTCAACAAGCGACATCGCCCGCGCCCGCGATAGCCGCTCTCCGCCCATGCTACGGCGATATCGGTCTATTGGGATCAGCCCTGCGCTCGGGGTGGCGCCACTACAACCATCAGAACGACTTCGGGGGCTTCGAACCCGAGGAGCGCGCCTAGTTAGGGGCGTAACCGGCGTGCCTGTTACCCACTTTGTCGTCAAGGAAGGCGACCTGGCGGCCTACGGACAGGGCAGGCTGGGAGTCGACGGCATTCGCCAGGGCATCGAGATGGCCAGCTAACCCCATTCGACAAACCGCCTCCGCTGGGGATGGCAGCTGAGGGCCACGAGGCGGGTGCTTCAGGGCCGTGCATACTCAAAACGGCCCTCTCCGCCATGACCATCGCAAAGAAGGGCCTCGATGGGGGCAAGATTCTAGAGATAGATTGGAGACATAACTAGCATGCCCGTCTCTTAGAATTCACTTGCACCTTGCCCGACTGCCGCCGTGCCGCCCTTTCTGCCAAAGATAAAGCCCTTCTCGCGCAAAAACTGGGGCCTGCGGACCTTGCCTTACCCACCTCGTGGTCCTCAACTGCCACAGCGACCGGCAACGGTTTCCAGCGCCCTTTTATCTATGCATTGTTGAAATGTAGGCACCCGCCTGACCTTGCACTATGCTGGGCGCGCATGCATAGCACCCGACAGCGCTTTCATAGACAGTTTCCCCGCCCGCTGGGTACACTCTCAATCGTCAAACAAACCCCCACGTACGCGCCAGGAGGCACCATGGGTAAACACAAAGATGACTGCACCTGCAAACACGACCATAAGCATGAGCACAAGCACGGCGAATGCTGCGGCAAGCACGAGCATAGGCACGAACACGGCGACGGCGATTGCTGCTGCCACGGCCACGAAGAAGGCCATGTCTGCCAGGCGCCCAAGCGCGCCGAGGAGTTCCGCGCCCTGCAGCGCGAGCTGTGGACCCGCTCTTACCTGCTAAAGATCACCGAGTTCGACGGGGCCACGGTTGCACCGGAGAACGCCGCCCCCGCCCGCGGCGAAGCGATGGCCGCGCTCGCCGGCGAGCACCACCAGATCCTCACCAGCGAACGCGCCCAAAAGCTGGTCCATAAGCTCAACAAGGCACTCTCCAAGGGCAAGCTCGACGACGCCCAGCTCGCCGACGAGGTCCGCGTCTTCGAGCGCGACCAACGCGAGGCCATGGCATTCCCCCAGGAAGAGGTCGAGGCATGGAGCCGCCTCACGTGCGAGGCAGACGCCGTGTGGCACAAGGCAAAGCTCGCCAATGATTGGGATTCTTTCGAGCCCTACATCGACCGCATGGTCGATGCGCTCAAGCGCCAGGCGGGCTACCTCGACAGCTCCCGCGATCCCTACGACGTCTGGCTGGACCAGTACGAGCGCGGCATGGACGCCGCCTCTTACGACAAGTTCTTCTCCCAGGTCCGCGAAACCGTGGTTCCACTGGTCCGCGATATCGCCGAGCGCGGCGAGCAGCCCCAGGCGGATTTCCTCACCGCGCGCGTGCCGGAGAGCGTCCAGCGCAACCTGTCCTTCGACCTTATGAAGCTGGTTGGCTTGGACATGGCCTCCACCACCCTGGCGTTTACCGAGCATCCCTTCTCGGAGGGCTTCAGCGTGGGCGATGCGCGCGTGGCGACGCACATCTACGAGGACAACCTCATGAGCAACGTCTACTCCGTCATCCATGAGGCCGGCCACGCCATCTACGAGTTGGGCGTCGACCCCGCCTACGCCTTCACCTGCCTTGAGGGCGGCACCTCCATGGGCATCCATGAGAGCCAGAGCCGCTTCTTCGAGAACACCGTCGGCCGCTCCCGCGCCTTTATGGGCCCCCTGCTCGCGCTGCTTCGCAAGCACGCGCCGGAGGTCTACAACAACGTGGACGAGGATGCGCTCTACCGCGCCGTCAACATCGCCCAGCCCTCGCTCATCCGCACCGAGGCAGACGAGCTCACCTACCCGCTGCACATCATGATCCGCTACGAGATCGAGCGCATGCTCTTCTCCGGCGAGGCCACGGCCAAGGACGTTCCCGCCCTGTGGGCGCAAAAGACCAAGCGGTACCTTGGTCTGGACGTTCCTACCCACACCGAGGGCGCCCTGCAGGACACCCACTGGTCCGGTGGCGCGTTTGGCTACTTCCCCAGCTACGCCCTGGGCAGCGCCTACGACGCGCAGTACGTTCCCGCCATGCGCGCAGCGGGCATCGACCTCGAGGGCGCCTGCGCATCCGGCGACCTGGCCCCGGTGCGCACCTGGCTGGGCGACAACATCTGGCGCTTTGGCCGCGGCAAGGACGCACCCGAGCTCATCGCCGGCGCTTGCGGCGCCCCCTTTGACGCCACGTTCTTCTGCGATTACCTCTCCACCAAGTTCCGCGACCTGTACAAGCTCTAGAAACACGGCAGTACGGCGCTGCTGTTTTTCGCCGCATCAGCTTGCGTCTTTGGACGAGCATCGCTTTGGGCGGCCCCGCGCGGGTCGCCCTTTTCTTTGGAACGCGACGGCGAACGGCACCGTGAAGCGGCGAGCGGCAGATGGCATTTCTCACCGATGCAAATGGGTATCCTGTTGCCTAACGTAGACCGTTCTGAAGCCGAGCGGCGCCCGCGACGCCCCGTAGCCAGCGCGCGGCACCGTCCTTGAGCCCAGAACCCGTTCGAAGGAGCACCTATGCTCTACGCAATCTTCAACCTCTTTGGCGGCCTTATAGGCCTCGTCCTCATCCTGCTTGTGATCGCAGCGCTCACCGGCAACGTCTTCTTTGTGGTCAAGCAGCAGCACGCCGTCATCATCGAGCGCCTGGGCAAGTTCCACCGCATCGTCGGCGCGGGGTTCCACGCTAAGATCCCCTTCATCGACCGCAAGGCCGCCACGGTAAGCCTTCGCACCATGAAGAACGGATTCGATATCGACGTGAAGACCGAGGACAACGTCACCATCGGCCTGGAAGTCTCCGCCCAGTACCACGTCAGCTATGACATGGGCTCCGGCCCCGCGGATTCAGGCGTGTACAAGAGCTACTACATGTTGCAGCAGCCCGTCGCCCAGATGCGCGACTTCATCACGGACGCCCTGCGCTCCTCCATCCCCGTCTACACGTTGGACGAGGTCTTTGCCAAAAAGGACGACATCGCCAAGGACGTCAACGCCACCGTCTCCGAGCAGATGGACGCCTACGGCTTCACCCTGGTCTCCACGCTGATCACCAAGATCGCGCTGCCGGCGGAGGTCGAGGATTCCATGAACCAGATCAACGCCGCCCAGCGCACCAAGGCCGCGGCGCAGGACCTGGCCGAGGCGGACCGCATCCGCCGCGTCACCGAGGCCAAGGCGGAGGCGGAGGCCATGGAGAAGGCCGGCGAGGGTATCGCCAACCAGCGCAAGGCCATCGCCCTGGGCATCAAGGACTCCCTGGAGACCATCCAGGAGACCGGCGTTGGCAACGACGAGGCCAACCAGCTGTTCATGTTCACCCAATGGACCGAGATGATGAGCGAGTTCGCCAAGAGCGGCAAGGCCGCGACGGTGGTGCTGCCCACGGACTTCCGCGACTCCACCAGCATGTTCGAGCAGATCATCACCGCAGACCAAGCCGGCGAGGGCATCAAGGTTCCCGCCGTGGACCCAACCGAGTAGCACCTCGCCCGCTCGCGCAAGGTGACTCCCGGCGTCAAGCGCGCCAAACGGCAACGGCCCCGATCTCGCAATGGAGGTCGGGGCCGTCTTTTGCACAAACGCCTATTTAGACGAGTATTCGCCAGCACGCTCCTACGCCGTCAGGAACACCATGAAGATGATGAGGGCGAAACCGATGATGTCCGTGGGAGCGAAGAAGGTGCCCAGGAACAAGGCGCTGGTCACCGTGGCGGAAACGGGTTCCACCGTACCCAGCAGGCTGGCGCGCACAGAGCCAATGTCCTTCACGCCCTGCAGGTACAGCGCGTACGCCAAACAAGATCCCACAAAGATCAGCACCAGCAACGCGCCCCAGCCCACGCCGTCCAAAGCGGGCACGTTGTTCCACGGCTGGATAAAAATCGAGCTCACAATACCCGAGATAAACATCGCCGTACCCGTAACGATGGCGGAACCGTAGATGGGCAGAATGCTGGTGGGAATGATGGACATGCACGCAGCGCCCACCGCGGCGATAAGTCCAACCGCCAAGCCCTCGGGCGGAATCGCCAGCTGGGTGGGGTCGCCACCCGTAGCGATAAGGTACGTGCCGCCAAATGCCAAAAGCAAGCCGGCAAGCTCGCGGCGACGCGGCAGGCGCCGCACGGTCACGCACGTGTACGCCATAATCAGTACCAGCTGCAGGCATTGCAGCACCGTGGCCGTTCCAGCGTTGGTAAGGCGCACTGCCAACAGGTAGAAGAACTGATTGAAGAACACGCCGAACGCGGCGAGCATCAGCAACGTCTTAAGGTGCTTGGGCGTGGTGAGCAACCCGAACAGACGCTTACGGTCGAACATCAGCACCACAATCAAAAATGTGGCGCCCGCAAGAATCTGGCGCATGCAGGTGAGCCACATGGTGTCGATGTCGTAATTCTCAAATAAAAAGCTGGCGCACGTGCCCGAGAATCCCCAAAACGTACCGCCGGCGAGCGTCGCGACAACGCCCACCAGCGCTTGGCGGGCCGCCTTATCATTCAGACGTTCACGCCATGCCTTACGCTGAGCACGCGACATGGCGTCGCGACCGTCAGACGGCACGCGCTCCTCGTCCGCCGCTTCCTCGGCAATAGCCTCCGCGGCATGCGCCCCTGTCTGATTCTCCGGCCCGGCGAGCTTGCTTGTCATGCGATTCTTCTCCCATCATTCGTCCCCATAGGCGTCCACCATATCGCACAACCACGCACTGCAACAACACCAAAAAGCAAGGTCACGGCAAGTTTTTTATAGCGCCACCCAAAACGATGCACCACGCTAAAGCATATACTGGGACAAGAAGGACACGAGTCCGACGCCCGCCCAGCTCGAACGCCGCCCATCGGCAAACGGAGGATAACATGGACCGCACCATGCAAGAGGCCATCGATATCATCGCAAGCGATTCCGCCATCGGCGAGATCGTGGACGAGCGCCTGGCGCAGGCGAGCTCCTATCACCGCGAAGCGCTCATCTCCCTCAAGAAACAAGAGATCTCATCCGCGCTCCAGCTCAACGTCTCCCCCAACAGCTGGCTTGTCGGCGCCCTCAAGACGCTCACCCAGCAAGACGGCAGCTTCGCCTACCCTCCCGCGGTCCTCGCCTCTGCTCTGGGCTGCAGCGAAGACCTCGTCCAAGCGACGCTCGACAACGTGGACGAGGTGCCGCTCGAAGATCGCTACCCGCTTGCCGTATCCGCCGCCGCGACGTCCTCGTAAAGATCGACCTCGATCGTGGTGGGCGTAAGCATGGAGCCGCGGCCGCTCGGACGGTTGACGCTCGCGCCGTAGAACGCGAACTCGTTCTGCCTCCACCCGCCAGAGAGGTCGTCGAGGACCTCGCCGAATGAAAGTGCACCGGCCACAACGGAGAACGCCGCCATCGCGCCGCAAAACACCACAAGGGCGGCCGAACCGGTATGCTTATACGCTATGGGGTTCTTCTTGCGGTAACGGCGATAGCAAACGGCCACCGCGACACAGGCGATTGCGAGCGCAATTCCAACCACGCCGGTCTCGTCCGCAGAAGAAAGCGCCCCCATGGCAAAGACAAACGCCACGCCGTAGCAAAGAGATCCCAGGACAACGCCCTTGAGCTCCCTGCCAAGCTGGACGGGTCGATATGGGATCGATGCAAGCGCTGCAAATAGAGGCACGGCGTGAAGAGCGCCATCGAGATGCCAAACAGAATAAAGCCAACGCCAACGGACGCGCGGTTATACAGCCCCGCCGCGCCAATGCTCGTGCAAAACCGGCTGTACACAAGCGTGCCCAGGGCGGCGAAGAGAAACGCGCAGCCAACCATGGCGACGACCGCCTGGCCGCGACCCTCCGCAGTGGTAAAGCGCTTCATCTGTAAAACCCCTATCGATATCGTTGGTTATCGCAGGATACCATCGCGCTTCAAGCCGCAACACCCTGTTTCGGCGGCGGGTACCAGGTGACGCCGACAAACGGTGGCAAAAACAAGAGCCGTGAGCATTCCGCAAGCACCGCCAAGGCCCAATTGTCCCCGCACTGCAACCACGCACCCTCTAACGGGTAAGCTATGCCTTAGGCAAATTCACATCGGATCGCATCGCCGCGAGCGCCAAGCGCGTGCATGCCGCATAACGCACGCCGCGCGCCGCAAGCCCCGCCGCCCGCGACCCGCCACCGCAGAATAGGAGCACCATGACCGCATCGCAAACCGGCGCCATCCAGCGCGCCGCCGCGCTTCTGGGCAAAAACCCCGTCCTCCACGGCTTCACCGTCCTTAGCGACCAAGACGTCCCCGAGCTCGACGCCCACGCCTACGTCATGCGCCATGACGCATCGGGCGCGCGCCTGCTGTACCTGCCCTGCGAGGACGAGAACAAGTCGTTCTCCATCGGTTTCAAGACCCCGCCCGCAGACGACACCGGCGTCTTCCACATCCTGGAGCACTCGGTTTTGTGCGGCTCCGAGCGCTATCCCGTCAAGGAGCCCTTCGTCGACCTCATCAAGAGCTCCATGCAGACGTTCCTCAACGCCATGACCTACCCGGACAAGACCGTCTACCCGGTCGCCTCCACTAACGAGCAGGACCTCATGAACCTGGCGAGCGTCTACATGGACGCCGTGCTCAACCCCGCCATCTACACCAAGCCCGCCATCTTCGAGCAGGAGGGCTGGCACTACGAGCTGGACGTTCCCCAGGGCGGCCAGCTTGAAGACGGCACCCTGCGCTACAACGGCGTGGTCTTCAACGAGATGAAGGGCGCCCTTTCCGACCCCATGGACGTGCTGGACAACGCCGTCACCGCGGCGCTGTTCCCCAACACCGCCTACGCGCACGAGTCCGGCGGCAACCCGCGCGCCATCCCGCAGCTAACCTACCAGGACTTCCTGGATAACCACGCGCGCCACTACAACCTTGCCAACAGCTACATCACCCTCTATGGCGACCTCGATGCCGATCGCATGCTCGCGTTTTTGGACGATGAGTTCTTGTCGTGCGACAACGCCGCCTCGCGCGCGTGCGCCGGCGACCCCAACCCGCTCGAGCGCCAGGAGCCCGTGGTCTGCGACTATGCTTCCATCCAGATGGACACCACGCCGGAGAACGCCCTGGTAGGCATGGCCTACGTGCTGGGCGACGCCCTGGATCGCAAGCGCATCGTCGCCGCAGACCTGTTGATGGACTCCCTCATGGGCTCCAACGAGGCCCCCGTCAAGAAGGCCATCATGGCGGCCGGCTTGGGCGGCAACGTCACCTACTACACCGCCGGCGACATGCTGCAGCCCTACGGCCTCATCATGTTGCAAAACGCTAAGCCGCAGGTGGCGCGCCAGCTTCGTCAGATCATCCAGGACGAGTGCCGCCGCCTGGTAGAACAAGGCGTGCCGCGCGACCGCCTGGAGGCGGCCATCTCCAACGACGAGTACGACCTGCGCCAACGCGACTACGGCATCGCCGACGGCGTCGCCATCTCCTGCGACGTCCTGAGCACCTGGCTCTACGACGATGACGCCGCCACCCTGGCCCTTAGCTACACCCCCATCTATGCAGAGCTGCGCCGCGAGCTTGACGGCACCTACTTTGAGGACCTGCTGCGCGACCTGGTGCTCGAGAGCGACCACAACGCGCTGGTAGAGCTCATCCCCACGGGCGCCGCATCCGCCGCGCTCGACGTTGACGCCGCAGATGCCGCGGATGAGGACGAGCTAGAGAACGCCGACCTCGAAACCGGCGCCCCCTCAGCCGACGCCGGCGAGGCAGCAGAGCTCGCAGCCATCAAGGCATCCCTTACCCATGAGCAGCTGCAGCAGATCGTGGACGATGTCGAGCGCCTGCGCGCCCAGCAAGAGGCGGAGGACTCGCCCGAGGCCAAGGCAACGCTGCCGCGCCTGCACGTGTCGGACATCGGCCCGGCCCGCTCGGAGCCCAAGCCCGTGCTGGACGCCAACGCGCCGCTGCCCTGCCTCAAGCACAACATCCCCACGCATCGTTTGGCCTACGCGCTCACCTACTTCGATATCTCGCACCTGAGCTACGCCGAGCTGCCCTACGTCACCATCCTCTCCCGCCTGATGCAGCAGCTGGCAACCAAGCGCCGCAGCGCCGCGGAACTGGATAGCTATATCGATTCCAACCTTGGCTTCCTCTCATTCCGCGCAGAGGTCATCAGCCAGCCCAACTGGAAGCTCGCCGCACCCAAGCTCACCGTCGCCGCCGGCGCCCTCTCCGAGAAAATCGATGCCCTGGCGCAGATCCCCGCCGAGGTCTGGAGCGAGACGCTCTTCGAGGATATCGACCGCATCCACGATGTACTGGTCCAGATGCGCATCGGCGCAGAGCAGAGCTTCCTCAACGCCGGCCACGCCGCCGCGCTGGCACGCGCCATGAGCTACGTGTCGCCCGCCGCCGTAGTCGCCCAGCAGCTTTCCGGCGTAGACTTCTACCGCTTCTTGCGCGACCTGCTCGACAACTTCGATGAGCGCAAGGAAGATCTTGTTGCCAAACTGCAGGAGCTCCAGACGCGCATCTTCACCTCCACCAACACCGTGACCAGCTTCACCGGTTCGGACGAGGACTACCAGCGCTACTGGGAGGTCGCCGGCAACCTGGGCCTTACGCCCCGCACCGCCCCTGCCAAGGAGCTCTACGTCCCCATGCCGGAGCCGCGTCGCGAGGCCTTCATCATCCCCTCGGACGTGTGCTACGTTGCCCGCAGCACCGACCCCCGCGTACTCGACATCCAGATGGACGGTACCTGGGCCGTTGCCGCGCAGGCGGTCACGTACGAGTACCTGTGGAACGAGATCCGCGTCAAGGGCGGCGCCTACGGCTGCGGCTTCCGCACCATGATGGACCGTCAGCTGGCCTTCTACACCTACCGCGACCCGGCGATCGACCCCTCTCTGGAGCGCATCGCGCGCGCCGGCGAGTGGCTCAGCACCTTCGAGCCCACGCGGGATGCCTTCGAGGGTATGGTGGTCAGCTGCGCTTCCGGCTTTGACGCGCCCATCAAGCCCTACGCGCTCACCAAACGCCAGGACAACGAGTACTTTGCCAAGCGGCCCGCCAACTGGCGCCTTGAACTGCGCGAGCAGCTGCTCAAGGCAACGCCCGAGGATCTGCGCCAGCTTGGCAAAACCGTCACGCGTGTAGCGGAGGCCGCTCCGGCATGCGTCTTTGGCGGGCGCGACATCATCGAAGCATCGCACGCGGACCTGGTGCCCGTGGACCTGCTCGCTTAGCCGCTGCACATGGAGGCCAGGCGCGCCATCCATACCATAGAGCCCGTTTTCGACGAGTCCTCGCGGGTGCTGGTGCTGGGCACCATGCCCTCGCCCGCATCCCGCGAGGTGGGCTTTTACTATGGCCACCCCCAAAACCGCTTTTGGCGCGTAATGGAGAGCCTTTACGGCTTAGCAGACCATGCGCTGGACAAGAACGGGCCGCGGCGCGCCTTCTTGCTGCAGCGCCACATCGCGCTGTGGGACGTTCTGCACTCCTGCACCATCGCGGGCGCCAGCGACGCCAGCATCGCGGAGCCGGAGCCCAACGACCTCACCCGCATTCTGGACGCCACCCTCATCCAGCACGTCTTTTGCACCGGCGGCAAGGCGGCGGCGCTCGCCAAGCGCTTTGACGGCTCGCTGCTGCGCGAGCGCGGCATTCCGCTAACCGCCCTGCCCTCTACCAGCGCCGCCAATGCCCGCATGCGCCTGCCGCAGCTGATTGAGGCATACAGCCCCATCCGAAGGATTACTTCCTAGACCTCAGGCGCAAAACGAGCAATGAACCCAGACGGGACGCTCTGTTTAACAGCTTGATAGTTCAAATATGACTTGTTAGCACTAGGCAAAATCGACCTCCGATGGCGCCGAAAAGCCAAAAACGACCTCCGATGGCAGTTTTCCCGCTGCCACTGAAGGTCGTTTTTGGTAAACCGCAGGTAAGAGCCTCGCGCTTTTTCGGTATTGCCGTAAAACATGCCACTGAAGGCCGATTTTGGCTTTTCAATGCCAACGGAGGCCGATTTTGGCAAGCGGCGGTACCTGGATTACCCGCCATCAAAGAACGATTTTGCCTAAAAACAATCGCACCTAAGCGCTTTCCCCTCGAAAAGAGCCGCAGCGAGAGACGCGCTGCAAAGACGAGTCCCCCTACTCGCCCACGCGCTCGATGTCGTAGGGCGTGGTCTGATACACGTAATAGTTGAGCCAGTTGGTGTAGAGCAGCTGCGCCTGACTGTTCCAAGTGTTAAGCGGCTCGCGCGAAGGGTCGTCGTTGGGGAAATAGTTCACCGGCACGTCGGGGTCGATGCCGCGCTTGACGTCGCGCTCGTACTCAAGGCGCAGCGTGTCGCTGTCGTACTCCGGATGGCCAAAGACAAAGAACCGCCTGCTATCGACGGACTTTACAATGTAGAGTCCGGCAACGTCGGAGGTCGCGATGATCTCCAGGTCAGGATTCGCCGCAACGGCGTCCTCGTCCACGCCCGTATAGCGGGAATGAACGGCGTAAAAGCGGTCGTCGAAACCGCGCACCAAAGGCGAGGAGGGCTTGATCACGCGGTGCTCGTACACGCCGGAGAGCTTGGCCGGCAGCTCGTGCTTGTCGATACCGTAGTGATGGTACAGGCCAGCCTGCGCGCCCCAGCAGATATGGAAGGTGGAATGCACGTTGGTGGTGGACCAATCCATGATCTCGACCAGCTCATCCCAATAGTCGACGTCCGCAAAATCCAGCTGCTCAACGGGAGCGCCGGTGATGATAAGGCCGTCGAAGTTGGAATCGCGGACCTCGTCGAACGTGCGGTAGAAGGTATCCAGATGCTGGGCAGACACGTTTTTAGCCTCGTGGCTGCTGGTGCGCAGCAACTCCACCTCGCACTGCAGAGGCGTATTGGAGAGCTTGCGCATGATCTGCGTCTCAGTCGCGATCTTGGTGGGCATGAGGTTCAAGATCAGCACGCGCAGGGGACGAATGTCCTGATGTAGCGCGCGGAACTCCGTCATGACAAAGATATTCTCGCTCTCCAGCGTCTCGGTTGCCGGCAGGGCGTCTGGTATGCGAATGGGCATGGTCCACCTCGAGGTTACTAGGCTCTATTGCTAGGCTCTCGCTTTTACGCGTAAAGCATACGATACCCGCTTGCGGCCCGCTTGTATCGCGCAAAAGCTGCAAGCGGCGAAATGATGCACGCGGCAAGCCCCGCGCCCCGTTCTGCAACAGAGCCGACACATTGCAGCGCTACTATGCACGGCAACAAAACGCCGGCGCGCCGCGAAAGCCCGCGACGCTCCCCAACCAGAAGGGATGCATCATGATCAAGCCGCGAACCGTTGGCATTGTGGGAATGGGCCACGTGGGCGCCCATGTGGCGAACAGCCTGCTGCTGCAGGGCTTGGCGGACGAGCTCTACCTGTGCGACATCGACTCCGTCAAATCCGCGTCCGAGACGCAGGACCTGCGCGACTCGCTGCAATTCTGCCCGTACAACACCAAGATTGTCGACTGCCAGGACCGCTATGAGGAGCTTGCGGGCTGCGACGTCATCGTTAACGCCGCCGGCAAGGTCTCGCTGGCCGCAGGCAACCGCGACGGCGAGCTCTTCTTTACCACGGATGCCTGCCGTACCTTTGACAACCGCATTGTCGATGCGGGCTTCGACGGCATCTGGGTCTCTATCTCCAACCCCTGCGACGTGGTCTGCACGGAGTTTTGGCATCTCACCGGCTACGACCCCTCGCGCATCATCGGATCGGGCACCGGTTTGGACTCCGCGCGCCTGCGCTCCCAGATCTCGCTCGCTTGCAACTTGGACCCCAAGTCCATCAACGCCTATATGATTGGCGAGCACGGAGCGTCCATGCTGGCGGCCTGGAAGTCCGCCTCCATCTCTGGCAAGCCCTTGGCGCAGTTGGCGGACGAGGAGCCCGAGCGCTTCGCCTTTGACCTGGCCGAGATGGAGGACAAGGCGCGCCAAGGCGGCTACGTCACCTTTGCCGGCAAGCAGTGCACCGAGTACGCCGTGGCAAACGCTGCCGTTCGCGTGGTCGCCGCCGTACTGCATGACGAGCATGCCGTGATGGGCGCCTCCACCCTTATGACCGGCCAGTACGGCGAGGAGGGCATCTTCACCTCGCTGCCCTGCATCATCGGTCGCAACGGCGTCGAGCGCGTGATGGAGCTGGACCTCTCCCAGGCTGAGCTCGAGGCGTTCCACGCCAGCTGCCAGCACATCCGCGACAACATCAACCGCCTCACCTGGTGGTAGAGCTCACCCTCTCCCGCGCTCTCACCCGTGCTCTCAAACGAGCCCAATAACAACTTCCCAAGCAAAATGTGGGAGTCTCGCACAAAGTTCCAAGGAAAAATGTGGGAGCACCGCGCTTAGCTGGACTTTTGCAACAGCGGCTAAACCTCACCCAAATGCTGGTTCTCAAACTCCTCGATGCGCTCCAAAAACGCGCGACCAAAGTCCGCTGCCTTCTTCTCGCCGATGCCCGGAACATCCAAAAGCTCCTCAAGGCTATGGGGGCGCCGACGGCACACGCCGCGAAGAGCCGCGTCGCTGCACACCATATAGGGCGCCCAACCCCGCTCGCGCGCAAAATCCGTACGCAGCTCGCGCAGGCTCTCGAACAGCTCGGCGTCATCGCCCACGCGAGGCCGAGCATCCAGGGCGGCTTCCTCGCGCAGCAAATCGACCGCACGGCGGGCGCGGACAGATCCGGAGCGCTTGCTGGACCTGCGCTTGATAGTGAATTCAAACGGCGTCGCAGACGAAGCCCCGTCGCCAGAGCTCTCTCCCAGCACCTCGACCGCACACGGCCCCAGCGCGATGACGGGATACTGCCCCTGCGATACGGAAAGGTATCCGCGGCCCGCGAGCTGGTCCACCACATCCTTGATACGCGCCAGGGAGCAATCAGCCAGCCCGCCGTATCCCGCCGCCTCATCGAGATGGCAGTTGCGCACCCGCTCGTTGTTGGCGCCGTGCAGGGCATCGGCTATAAGCGTCTTGCCAAACCGGCCCGCCCGCGGCGCCACAAACTCCACGATCGCGCGGGCAACCTGCGTCACGTCCTCCACCTCAAACTCGGTAAGGCAGTTGGAGCATGCGCCGCAACCATCGCTCTTTGCGGACAAGGGCTGGCTGGCGCCCAGCTGCGCGCCCGTCCGCGCATCCGGCAATGCGCCCTCGTCCCCAAAATAGCGGAGCATGTACTCGCGCAAGCACCCGGTAGTCTGGCAGTAGCCCTCCATCTGGCGCAGAAGACGGTAACGGTTCTGGCAGGCGCGCTCAAGCTGCTCCTGGTCAAGGTCGGGACGCGGCAAGCCGTCCTCGTCCAACCCCGCCGCATCACGGCTCTTCTCTATCAAGAACCGGCGCAGTCTGAAATCGTTGCCGTTCCACAGCAGATAGCAGCTGGCGGGATCGCCGTCGCGGCCGGCGCGGCCCGCCTCTTGGTAATACGCCTCGATGCTTTCCGGCACGTTGTTGTGAATCACGTATCGCACGTTGGGCTTGTCGATACCCATGCCAAACGCATTGGTGGCCACCATCACCGGCACGCGGTCGTCGATAAAGTCCGCCTGGTTTTGCGTTCGCTCATCGTTACCCAAGCCCGCGTGGTAGCGCCCCACCCGGATACCTTGGGGCATCAACGCCAGCGACAGCTCCGCGGAAAGCTCGTCCACCGCCTTGCGAGTCGAGCAATAGATGATGCCGCTCTCCTGGCTATGCTGCGCGACATAGGAGCGTATCCAGGCGGCCTTCGCCTTATCGCCCAGCTCTTCCACTCCAAAGAACAGATTGGGTCGGTCGAAGCCGGTCACCACGGTCTGCGGCGAGCGCAAATCGAGCATATGGACAATGTCCTCCCGCACGCGCTCGGTAGCGGTAGCCGTGAAGGCCGCTACCACCGGACGCTGCGGCAGGGCCTCTATGAATGCGGAGATCTGCAGATAGGATGGGCGAAAATCCTGGCCCCATTGGGAGACGCAGTGGGCCTCGTCCACCGCCACCAGCGGAATGCCGTAACCGCCGGGGGACGCCAGACGTTGCGCGAACTCCATAAAGCGCGGATCTGCCAAGCGCTCGGGCGCTACGTACATGATCTGGTACCATCCGTCTTCCGCGCGGCGCAGTACCGTGTTCTGCTGCGGCACGGTAAGGGACGAGTTGAGGTATGAAGGATGCGCGCCCGCCGCCAGCAGCGAACGCACCTGATCGCCCATGAGCGACACCAGCGGGCTCACCACCAGCGTGAGTCCCTTCAGCATGAGCGCGGGCACCTGGTAGCAGATGGACTTGCCGGCACCGGTGGGCATGACTCCCAAGGCATCGCGGCCAGACAGGATGGCCTGCACCATGCGGTCCTGCCCGGGACGGAAAGATCCATAGCCAAAGTAGGTTTTAAGCGTGTCCAACGCCTGGTTATTCATACGGCCGCCCTCGTATCTCGCATGGTCACACCTTGTAGGTCATAGCCTTGTACCCTCACCACGCTAGCAGAGGACGCCATCGACCTCCAGACCGGGTTTTCCTTAGGCTTGTTCCGCACGCTTGTGCGCCATGGCAACGCCTGCCGCGAGCCTTGGCTCAAGACTCAAAAAGTGCGGAAATCGGGTAAATCGCCCAAATAAAAAGTGCGGAAGTCGGGTAAATCGCTAAAATAAAAAGTGCGGAAATCGGGTTGGAGGGCTATGTTCACGCGAAAGATATATGAATACCTGCTGGAATGGAAGCGCAGGGATAGCGGCAGAACGGCAGCCCTTATCGAAGGGCCCCGGCGCGTTGGCAAGTCCACTGTTGCCAAAGCGTTCGCACAAAACGAGTATCGCACCCACATCCTTGTAGATTTCTCAGCCGCACCCCAATCTGTTGGAGAGCTGTTCGAGGATGTCTCGGATTTGGACTATCTTTTTTTACAATTGCAGCTGCATTACGGAGTTCAGCTCCATAAGCGAGAATCGGCAATTATCTTTGACGAGGTGCAGCTCTGCCCAAAGGCGCGGCAAGCAATCAAACATCTAGTCGCAGACGGTCGCTATGACTATATAGAGACCGGCTCGCTCATATCGATTAGAAGGAACGTCCAAGGAATTGTTATTCCCAGCGAAGAATATAAGCTTCAGATGCGGCCCATGGATTTTGAAGAGTTCAAATGGGCACTTGGCGATATGGGCACAATCCCTCTACTGAAGAAAACTTTTGAAGAGAGGCGTCCGCTTGGCGACCAGCTCAATCGCAAGCTCATGAGGGACTTCCGTCTTTACATGCTAGTTGGTGGCATGCCTCAAGCCGTCAGCTCATATATAGAAACCAACAACCTCCAGGCAGTCGATACCGTTAAACGCGGCATCATCTCGCTTTACGAAGACGACTTTCATAAGATCAGCCCGTCCGGAGCGCTATCCCTTCTCTTTGACGCCATTCCAGCGCAACTCTCCAAAAAGGCATCTCGATACCAGGTTTCAGCAGTGCTGGCCAATCGCCAGGCATCCGACGTACTTGAGGAGATATCAGAACTAAAGGAGTCTAAGACAACGCTTGTTGCCTATCACGCAAACGATCCCAATGTGGGAATGTCTTCAAGCATAGATCTCGAGAAATTTAAACTATACCTTGCTGATACGGGACTGTTTGTAACCCTTATGTTCAAAGACAGGGATTTTACCGATAACACCGTGTACCAAGCATTGCTTTCTGACAAGCTGCCGGCAAATCTCGGCTCGGTTTACGAAAACGTCGTTGCGCAGGAACTTGTCGCACAAGGACACAAGCTGTTTTATCACACCTGGCCAAAAAAGGGCGCAAACCGCAACTACAAGATTGACTTTGTTGTAAGCGACGGTAAAAAGATTTCTCCCGTTGAGGTCAAGTCCTCGGGATACAAAACCCATGCCTCACTTGATGCGTTTGGCGAGAAATATGCATCCAGGATTGGGCGACGCTTCCTGGCGTATACAAAAGACCTTCGACAAGACGGTGACGTCACCTGCATGCCAACATATATGGCGCGCTTCTTGTAAACAAGTCCAGAAACATCGCGCCCCACACAAGGCGCGAGGCGAAGATGATACGAACGCGGTCATAAATCCTGCCTTGCGAATCGCATGCAAGGCCCACCCCGCTTCGAGATAGATGCAGTCCGCGCGGATCATGGGGGTCGTCCTTAAACGCTGGACGAATCTCCCAAAAACCCGACTTCAAGCTCAAACCACCGACGTTCTCGGTATTCATCTTGGGTTCCTCAACAAGAGGCTGAAGGGAAGATGTCGTAGGAGCCCTTGCCCCCTGTCACAGTACTCGCCGAGCAGCACCAGGCGCGACCCCACTTCGGAGAGGTCGACGCCGGCGAGCGCCTCCTCGAACTCGTCCAGGCAGCCGTGGATATCAGAAATAGCGTAGATCATGGGAGGCCTCCGCCTTGTTGCCCACTCGCATATGGGGCTCATACCCAGAAATGCGTAGACCGCTTGAAGGCCGGCCGTATATCGCCATCTATGCAAATCTATCAGGCGACTGCAAGCGCCCATCGATTGTGTAGACCGCCATTCGTATCGGACTCGCTTTTTCCGAAGCGTATACCCATACGAATCCACGAAGAGCCTGAAATATGCCATGGATTAAGTAGAAGCGCTCAATCCGGCAAATGACCGAATCGAGCGCTTCCAACCGCATCTTGAAGCTGTATGTATTTTCGTTTAGCCTCTCAGCTCGCGATCCGCGAAGGGGCTTCATTCCTCAAATCAAAAGATGCCAAGCATGCATCCCAAAACGCTGAGTACGAAGATTCCAAGGATGATGTAAATGGTCTTAACGTTTTTATTAAGCAGCCAGACGCAAATGAAAGTCGCGGCAAGGGGCAGCAAATTCGGGAAGATCTGATCGAAGATAGACTGCAGCGCGGTTTCCGTACCGCCAAGCGTAAACGTTAAGCTGGTGGAAAGCGAGACCATGGTCGCGATCATCGCGCCGATAACGGTCATACCGAGGATCGATGCGCCGTAAGAAAGGCGTTCCATAAGATGCGCCTCTTCCGACTTCTCCAAAAACTGGGTTCCCAGCTGATAACCGAGTTTTCCCGCAAGAATTTTGGTTGCAAAATGAATCGCGGTGTACAAAAGAAAATAGAGGATGCTGCCCATCATGTTGCCGGTCGAGGCGAGGCCGATTCCGATTCCGGCGCAGATTACTCGAAACGTTCCCCAGAAGAATGAGTCACCGATTCCTGAAAGGGGACCCATCAGGCCAACCTTGAGGTTATTGATTGCCTTCACATCAAAATCCGGATTCTTTGCCGCCTCCTCCTCCATGGCGACGGCCAGGCTTAGGACGAACGGAGAGACATGGGGCGTGATATTGAAGGTCTCGGTATGCCTTTCGAGGGCAGCGTAGAAGTCATCATCGCTCGAATAGATTCTACGAAGGGGCTTCTCGAGGGCGTACATGCATCCGTACGCCATCATCTTGTCGAACGACCAAGAACCCTGAATGGTAAACGAACGCCAGAATATACTGCGCTGCTCCGCGGGGGTCATCGTCCCGACGCCCTGCTTATTTACCTGAAAAGCCTGCTCGCTCATTAGAAGTCCTCCTCTTCATCAAACTTCATGTTGAATACTGCAATGAGGGCAACGCAAAGACCCGCAACCGCGACGCCGATAACATCCATGCCCAGGTAAACGACCGCAATGAATCCCAGGAACAGGTAAGGAAGAATCTTGTTGTTCGACATGATCTTGATAAGCATGGCCAAGCCGACACAAGACAAAACGCCAGCCGCAACGTTGAATCCGTCGAGTACAACCTGCGGAATCGCGTTCAGCGCCGCATTGATTCCGTCCGCGCCAAAATACAAGGAAATGAACACCAGCAGCGCCGAGGGAATGCCAAGAGACAGAGGCACGACCGTAAGATGCAGAATATTTGCCCTTTTAAGATCGCGTGCGTCCAGCGCCTCCTGGATCTTCGTTCCAGCCCAGCTCCCCGGGACGGCATAGCAGAAATTTCTCCACATCTGCAAGAAGACAGAAAGGGGCAGAGCCAGCGCGACGGCAGAACCAGCGCCAGTACCGGCATTTATCGCCACGGCGATGCTCAACGTGCTCGAAGCGTACACCTCGGGGGGAACGGCGCTGCCAACCATGATGGAGCCCATAAACATTGCTTCAAGAGCCGCTCCGACGGTTACACCCGTCTGGATATCGCCCATAATCGCACCGACCAGCATACCGGTGAATAGGGGACGTGCCATCATGCTTGCACCAAATAGTTGTTCATCGACCGAAGCGAGGAACGCAACAACGGCGACTAGGGCTGCTTGAATAATCATTATCCCACCTCTCAAACTCTATCTCGTAAATTAGTTCCCCACCTAGATAAGTGTTTCGACGGGAACGCTCGCCTCCGTTGGGACCGGCTGGCACCCTACCGAGACTCCCATGGAGAGGAGCTCTCGAATCGCCCCGATTTCCTCGTCCGTAGCGAATACCGAAGACGTAAGCTGCCGGCGGCCTTCAAGACGCTTCATGTTGCCAAGGTTCACGCTGGTGACGAGTTCGGTGCCCTTCGCAAGCTTGAGAGCATCCGCCACGCTGTCGACGACGACAAGCATCTTGTATTTATCCGTCTTACCGGAGTTAAGAACCTCGACAGCATCATCAACGCTTTTGGAGACGAATTTGACGCCGGCGGGCACCGCCATCTTAAGCGTCGTCAGGCGGAGCTTGTCTTTTCTAACGTCATCGTTAACCACGAAGATGCAATCGGCATTGAGGGAGTTGGTCCACGCAAGCGCCACCTGGCCGTGAACGAGGCGCTCGTCGACGCGCAATAGCTTAATCATTAGTACTCAACCACCCGATAGTAGCGGCGTATATCAAGATCGTGATCGCGGAGGATCGAGAGATGAGTGCTCACGCGCTCCAGCATCGCGGACATGACCAGAGGGGAGACGAGCGGGCGGACGCTCTCTTCGACTCCCTCAAGTTTGAAGTCCCTAGTGTCCCATACCTGAACTTTGTCGGTATGCTGGCGCACGAACCGCTCGACTCGGTCAACCAGGGGACGGGTCTCGTCCTCGCTCTTAAAGAGCATGAAGCTCATTTCGGGATCGGTCATCTCAATGGTGCCGTGGAAGAATTCCGCAGCATGGATGGACTTGGTCGCGATCCACTGCATCTCCTCGAGCACGCACATCGCGAAGCAGTAGGTCTCGCCCCAAACGTTGCCGGAGCCAACGCACATGTGGAACGGAGTATCCTTGTGCCTCGTTGCGAACTCGAGCGCCGCGGCGTCCTGCTGCTCCCTCACGCCCTGGAGAACATCGGGCATCTTCTTGAGGGCGCCCATGAAGCTGTCGTACTCGGGGAACTCCCCGTTATTCTTCATGAAGCGGGCGGCGATGGCAAAGTACTGGATATAGATCTCCTCGACGAGGTTGTCGTTCGATGCCTTCTTGTTCTCGAAAACGTAATCCGAGCATTCGGACAGTGGGCAGCCATCCTCTCCAACCAAAGAAATGACCTTAGCACCGAGGGACTGGGCGTACTTCGCTGCCTCGATTGTCTCGACAGTGGTTCCCGAAAGAGATGCCGTGATTACGACAGAATCCTTGCCGAGCGACACCGGCTTTGCTTTCACGAGCTCCGCGGCGATCTCCCAGTACCAGGGGATAGAAGAATGCGTCTTGAGAAGGTAGGTAACAGGACTTGCCATGGAATAAGTACCACCAGATCCAACCAGGTAGAGGTTCTTGTAGCCCTTCTCGCAGATCCCATCAACCGCCGCGTTGATTTCATCGATGTTATCAATTGCCTTCTCAAGTACCTCGCGATAGATCGCTTCGTCATATCCAACCATGTCAATTCCTTCCTCGTCATACCAAGATGCGGTGATCTAATTACTAAGCGTTGCAACCACTTGTTATTATAGATATACCTATTAATCAAAAATGACAACCACTATGACTTTTCAATCTACCATTTTTGCCATGAACGGTAGTTTTCCACCGTTATTTGGTATATTTATCTGACCATGTGGTTAGAGAAGAGTTATCACTGATGAATTCGATCGACGATATTGCTAAAGCGCTGCAAGACGGAATAGCCTCGGGCACATATCCCTGCGGAACGCGTATCCCTTCCGAGAGGACACTCGCCGAAACATTTGAAGTGAGCCGCGCAACGATCAGGTCGGCAATCGATATCCTTGTCGATACGGGCCGACTCAAGCGGGTCCATGGCAAAGGAACGTTTGTCATGCAAACCGATATCGACGATGCCGCCATACACTTCAAGGGTATGAACGAGCTCCTTAGTCGCGCCGGCTACGAACCGTCCTCGAGCATATTGAGGACCCAGCTCCGCTCGGCAGGATTCTGCCTCTCCCGTATCTTCGATGTCCCCGAAAGCTCTGAGCTATTCCAGATTGTCCGCTTGCGCTCCGGCAACGGAGTCCCAATCTCCGTCGAAAACACGTTCACGATCCCGTCGCTCATAAAGGGTATCGAATCGATAGATTTTAAGGTCTACTCCCTTTACGACACCTTCCGGATGAACCACGTCGAGATCCAGCACATCAACCAGAAACTGTCGAGCACCCGCGCCCGACAAAGCAACGCCCGAGCGCTTGGCACGGCGGAGGGCACCCCCGTCATGCGCATCCAAATCACCGCGCTCGACGGAGGGAACAACGTCGTTGAGTTCACCGACGTCGCCGTTCTACCTGCATTCTGCAGCTACTATACTGATGCCATCATCTCAGACGGCGTCTACTCGATCAACTACCAGGGCATCTAGGGATCCTCATGCCGAAGCTTTTCAATCTTCTCTCAAGCGACGTTGAAGAATACGTACTTCAATTTATTGAAACGCACGGCCTCAAAGCAGGAGACCGACTTCCAACTGAACGATCCCTTGCGGAGGAGCTCGGCATCACCCGCTCGTCATTAAGAAGCGGACTGCAGGCGCTCATCGACCAAGGAGTCATATATAGCAAGCAGGGAAGCGGCTCATACCTCTGCCACCCAAAAGCCGTTCGCTCCCTTGCAAAGTATTGCTTTCCCTTTGCCGACGAGAACCTTGCGGACAAGCGTTACGAAGCGATGCCGGTCGGATCCTTACCCTCCGACCTTGACTGGCTCGAAGACTATCTCATGACAAGCAACGATGGGGACGTCGCCCAGCTTGACCTGTTTCTCGAATCAATTGATAACTGCCTCGTTGCGCTCACAGCTAACGCCCAATCGGCACAATCATGCGCCTTGTTCCCAAACTTGTTCAAACTGAACAACGTACCCGCTGGCATCGTCCAGACTCAGGAGGTTAGGGTCTTCGACAAACCGAGCGGCTCGGTTTCAAAGCTCCTCCGTACGCGCGAACCAGAGACGCTGCTCCTACTCCAAAACAGGTTGCTCCTTGGCGATCGTCAGATAGCCCTCTCCTACTCCATTTGCGTCGGCACACGCGTCGATCTCATATCGAGAACTGGTTTACCCCGCAGGCCCAATTAAACCTCCGGTAAAACTGCTGCACGACCATGAGCCGATTCTTTGCAACCGCTGCAACTTGAGTCTTCCGTAAGGGCGGGGCGTCTGGGAGATGCCACGCTAGCGCCTTCATGAGCGGCAGTCCAAGTAGTCACGTCGACCAACACGAGATATGGGCAATGGCTCCGGCAAACGATTCGAAATATGGTGCCGTTCGACTCGCCGCCCTCGACCGATACGAGCAACATGCGAGGAAATTCCCTACGCCGCAGAATCGGTCGCCCGTCATGAAGTAGCGAGGCACGGTCATCGTTCTTTGTACGAGCGCCGGGACCGACCTGAGGGATGGCTTTCTTGTGGCGCCTACCGCTTATCAGTCCGCTCCCAGGTTTCTAAATCGCTCGTAAAACGCTTTCAGGCGCGCGACGACTCGCGACTTCACCTCCGCGCAGGCGTTTTGCAGCGCGAAGCGCGATAACTTCTTCGTCATGATGCCCGCGATCGCGGCGCCCGCCTCGGGAATACCGCCCCCCCCATTAACCGCACCTCCCAGACCTCGGTGAAGCTGAGAGAGCCAGAGTCGAAAGGTGCCCGCGCCGCACCGCCTGACAGGAACGGCGATATGTGAAGCAAGCGCATGATACAATCGCTCGACACACTCCAACCATCACTCCCATCACCGCAAAGGAGACCACGTGGCGAACGTCGTCGACAACCTCACCGACCGCGCGCTGGAGCTTGCGCGCCTAACCGTAGTCCGCCGCATCATCACCGCAGTCGCCGTCATCATCTCCGCTTTTATCCAGACCTTCCTCATCCAAGCATTCGTCCAACCCGCAGATCTGCTGCCCAGCGGCTTTACCGGCGTGGCGGTCCTTGTCGACCGCATCACCTCGCTAGGCGGCGTTCACATCGACACCTCGCTCGGCATGCTCGCGCTCAACATTCCCGTCGCCCTCATGTGCTGGAGCGGCATCAGCAAGCGCTTCGTCATCTTCTCCATGGCGCAGGTCGCCCTGTCCTCGCTCTTCCTCAACATCTTCCATTTCGCTCCGTTTTTGGGCGATAAGATCATGCTCATCATCTTTGGCGGCGTGGTCTCCGGCCTCTCCATCGCCATCGCGCTCAAGGCGGGCGCATCCACCGGCGGCACCGACTTTATCGCCCTGTGGGTTTCCAACCATACCGGCAAGACCATCTGGGGCGTCATCTTCGCTTTCAACTGCTTCATCCTGGTCATCTTTGGCTGGATGTTCGGCTGGGACAACGCAGCGTATTCCATTGTGTTCCAGTTCATCTCCACCAAGACCATCGACAGCTTCTACCATCGCTATGACCGCGTTACGCTGCAGATCACCACGCGTCTGGCGGACGAGGTCATGACCGCTTACGTCAACCATTTCCAGCACGGCATCAGCTGCGCGGAGGTCATCGGCGGCTACAGTCGCGAAAAGATGTACCTGCTGCACACCGTGGTCTCCACATATGAAAGCCAGGACATCATCAAGCTGGTACAGGATATCGACCCGGGCGCCGTCATCAACGTATTCCACACGCTCAACTTTGTGGGCGGCTGGTGGGGAGGCCACGTGGACGAGCCCCTGCCCACGGCGGTTCCCGATCCCGATAAGCCCGCCCGTCTGCTCTCCAAACAGGCTCGTCGCAACGAGCAGTCGCGCCTGCAACAGGACGACGGCCGCTAAACCATCCTCATCCACGCAATCCGCCCGGTATCCCACACAACATAGGGAATCGGGCGGATTCTTTATACGCCGGCGCCCTTACGCGTTATCTATATAATCGTGATTATAATAATCTAGATTATTTAGATAGCTTCATTTATAAATCTTTATATTTGAGATAGTTTTGGCAGTTAGATATACATATTGATTTACTACCAACAGTAATCGGCATTATATAATCTAAATTCTATAAATTGTATTTCATCAGATTGGGGGTAAGAATGTTTGTTGGACGAGAAGAAGAGCTTTCATTTCTTGAAGACGCCTATGCCAGCACTCGCGCACAGCTTGTTTTTGTCTACGGGCGCCGCCGCGTAGGAAAAACCGAGCTTCTTAATGAGTTCCGCAAAGACAAACCCTGCGTCTTCGTTGCTGCAAAAGAAGCCCCCGCAACGACGCAACTCGCAGACTTCTCTCAGCAGATGTTTGCCGCCGGCGCGCCCGCGGGGAGATACCTCAACTCCTATCGAACGTGGGAGGACGCGCTCGAAGACATCGCGAGTCTGCCGGGCTCAACAAGAAAGCTTGTCATCATCGATGAGTTCCCCTACCTGGTGCGAAGCGATGCATCCCTTCCCTCCACCCTTCAACATGTATGGGATCACCTGCTTAGCCAGCAAAACGTCATGATCATCCTCTGCGGCTCCTCCATGAGCTTTATAGAGAAGGAGATCTTGAACGAGAAAAACCCGCTTTACGGAAGGGTAGCCGGCCTGTTAAAGCTGCAGCCGCTCCCCTATTGGAAGGTAGCACGGTTTTACCCCGCCTATTCGCCCCAACAACAAGCGGAAACGTTCGCGGTGCTTGGAGGAATCCCCCATTACCTCCTCCAGTTTGACCCAGATAAAACGCTAGAAGAGAACATAAAGGCCCACATCCTTCGTTCGGGTTGCGCACTCTATAGCGAGCCGGAATTCCTTATGCGCCAAGAGTTTCGAGAGACCGCCGTGTACAACAGCATTGTCCAAGCGGTTGCCCTGGGCGCAACGCAGCTCAATGAGATTTCGCAAAAGACCATGCTAGAAGCGGGAAAGCTGAGCCCTTACATCAAAAACCTTATAGAGGTTGGAATTCTTGAACGAGAATTTCCCGTTGGGATCGGCGCCCAGGAGCGAACCAAAGGCCGGCGCGGACTCTACCGCATTAAAGACAACTTCTTCCGGTTTTGGTATGCGTTTGTCTTCTCCTATTCATCCGCCCTTGACGCTCACGATGTCCAAGGCGTTTGGAGCAATGCGGTCTCGCCCGTCTTCAATAACTTTGCCTCCGCTCCTTTTGAAGGCATGTGCCAAGCATGGCTGCAGCAAAAGAATGCCGCAGGCGCCATCCCCTTCTACGCCACAGAAATCGGACGCTGGTGGAACGGGTGCGAAATCGACATCATGGCATGCGATGCGGGAAGAAAGCACGCCGTTATAGCAGAATGCAAATTCAAAAACAGCGCGGTGGGATCCAGCGTGCTGCGCAGCCTGGAAGAAAAGGGCGAGCAGATAAAGCCCACGGTGCTCGAATACTACCTTTTCTCAAAGTCTGGTTTTACGGACGAGTTAAAAGAGCGCGCCCACGACGCCGACAACATCCATCTTATAGATTGCGAAGAGCTCTACTCCCTGTTATAAAAACGTCCCTGCCGCCTGTGTAAAAGCGGCAGGGACGCTATGCAGGCTGCGCACCATAGCGGCGCTCAGAAACAATGGACCGAATCGCAGGGTCAACCCGGGACCACGCGCGACTAAGACAGCCTACAACACAAAGCGGTAGCGGCTGCCAACGTAGTACTGGCGTCCAATGCAAACGGGCTTGTCCTCATCGTCCGCAAAGCAGGCATTCAGGAACAGAAGCGGGTCGCCCGTAGAGATCGCAAGCCTCGCTGCCTGCTCCTGTGTCGCACGCACAGCCTCAACGGTGCGCTGCGGCGTGCGCGTGGGACGAGAACCGCCAACTTCTGTAATCTTGTCGAACATGGAGACATTCTCAAGATCCGCCGTAAGCAGCTCCTGATAGCCCTCATACGGCAAGAAGATGTTCTCCTCAAAAATAGGCAGGTCATCAGCGGTGCGAATACGCTGAACGTAAAGAAGCAGCGCGTTCTCGTCCAAACCAAAGAACTTAGCCTCTTCCGAGCGAACCGGAACTATGAGGCGGTTGAGCACCTTGGCTCCAGGCGTCATGTTATTGTCGCGGCACACGTTGGTGAAGCTGCGAGCCGCAACGTATTGCAGCAGGCGGCGGTTGATGCGCGGCGTGCTTACAAATGTGCCGCGGCCCTGCTGCTTTATCAGATACCCCTCAACACACAGCTCCTCCACTGCGCGGCGCACGGTGATACGGCTCACGCCGTACTTCTCGGCAAGCTCGGGCTCAGAGGGGATGCGCTCTTTAGGGGCGTACTCCCCAGCCTCGATCGCGCTTTTGATTTCTTCAAAGATTTGCTGGTAAAGGGGCGCAGTTTTAGTATTCGCCATAATACTCACCTGAGTCAGATACTTGTATATAACGTTATAGAGTATACCCTTTTTGTCAGTACTTTAGAGCATTATCTATTACGTTTTGATTTGGAGGAGCCGAACTCATCCAAATCAACCGCTGCGACCGTGCACTGGAGCAGCCGCCACACCGTTAAGAATCAATCTCCTCGATGACGTCCCACAAGGTATCGATTACGCGATGCGCCTGGGATTGATCGAGCGTGACGCCCTCGCGCGGCTTAAGCGCCAGCACGCGCGCACCGGAACGCAGGCCCGCCTCGATGCCAAGCGGAGAATCCTCGACAACAAGGCACTCCCGGGGTTCCACTCCCAACAACTCCATGGTCCGCAGATACACCGCGGGATCGGGCTTGAACGCCGAGACCTCATGCCCGCTCACCGTAGCGTCCAGCACGTCGCGCAGATCCGCCGCGCCAACAAGCTCCTCGATCATCTCTCGCTGACCTGAGCTCGCGATGGCGCACAAGACCCCGCGGCGCCTGAGCTCTTCCATAACCGGCCTTGCATCGGGGTTCTTGAGTTCATCATAGGGAACTGGATGCTCTTTCATATACGTTGCGAAGTACTCGCGCTTAAGCTCCGCGCGACGCTCCGCATCATTTGGCTCGAAAAATTCCCAGATATATACGTCGTTAGTTCCCGATAGGTCGGGAATCTCATCAAACGTATAGCCTTTGGTCTCCAGATACGCGCAACGGCGGCGATTGTAGAACCACTCGGTATCTACCAGCACGCCATCCATATCGAACAGCACCGCTTTAATCATCTCATCCTCCTATGAAAAAGGGCGGCCCCGTAAAACGGAGTCGCCCTGTTAAGCTACTTGCCGTGAGGCCCGCTACGTAGATCGTGCGCGAAAACGCTTTAATCTTAGTAGGAAAGCTTCCACATGTAGCGACGCATGGTCAGCGGGTGCTGGCGAGCGTCAGCAATCTTGTTGCCGTACACGCGCATGACAGCGAGGTGCAGAAGCGGGTTGAAGTAGGTCAGAACGCTTGCGGGCACGGCGTCGGCCAGGCCGTAATCCTTGGCATCGATAAGGGCGACCTTGGCGCCCATACGCTGCAGGAAGGTGAGGGCGCGGGCATCCATCGGGCGGGTAGCGCCATCGGACATGAAGAAGACGTAGGGCTTGCCGGGAGTGGTGACCTCAAACGGACCGTGGAAGTACTCGCCGGTGTTGTAGGCGGCGGCGTCGATCCACTGCATCTCGGTGAAGAGGAAGGCGGCGTGGGAGTAGGCCATCTTCTCGGAGGCACCGGAAGCCATGAAGTAGATCATCTCGTCGTCCTTGAAGTCCTGAGCGAACTGCTCGGCAACCTTCTCGGCCTGCTGAGCGGACTTCTCGCAAAGCTCGAAGATGTTGGTGAGACCGCAGATCATATCCTCGTAGTGCTCATAGCCCTCGGTCTGCTGAAGGATCTCAAGGGCGAGCGCCATGGCGTAGCCGGGCTTCTCGGCCTTAGCAGCAAAGTTAGCGTGGAAACCATGGACGATCACGTGGTCGGCGTCAACGGTCAGCGCAGAGCCCTCCTTGTTGGTGAGGGAGACGACCGGGCAGCCATGCTTCTTGGCGGTCTTGTTGGCCTCAACGGTCTCGGGAGTAGAGCCACCCAGGGAGCAGCTGATGACGAAGGTGTGCTCGCCAACCCACTTGGGGGTGTCGTAGTTGAACTCGTTGGCGGTGAAGATCTGAACGTTCAGCTTGTCCGTATTGTTGGCCAGGAAGTACTTAGCGGGATACAGGTCGGACATGGAGGCGCCACAGCCAACGAAGGCGACGCTGTGAATCTCATGGTTGGACAGGACGTCGGCAACAATCTGCTTAGGGAGGTTGAGGTCGATTTCGTACATTGAATGCTTCCTTTCAATAAATGTGCCTCGCGCTGCATCTATATGACCAACGCGCTTGTACCAAGAGTCGGGCCGGACGTTAGTAGAGAAGGGACCGTCCGGCCCAAAGGAGATTGAGGCTTCCCAACTACGCCAGGATGCCCAGGGCGGAAAGGGCCACGCCGCCGACGATGGCGATCACGAGCAGCCAACCGGTGTTGACGCCCTTCTTGATGAGCCAGTACATAGCGCCGGTGAGCGCAAGAGGAATCATGTTGGGCATGATGGAATCAAGGATGTCCTGGATAACGACGGTGCCGTCGGAGAACGTTGCAGGCGTAGTCGCTCCAATAAGGGTGGCGATCATAGCGCCCACGGACATGAGGCCCACGATGCCGCAGACGTACATGACCTTCTCCATGGTGTTGCCACCCTGGAGCTTGCCCAGGTAGTCATGTCCACCCTGGTAGCCAAACTTGGCAGCGAACCACGTGATAAGCACGGAGGGCACAATGGAGATGAGCATGGCCAGCACCGGGCCCATGATGGAGCCCTGTTGAGCCAGTTGCACGCCGAGGCCGAAAGCGATGACGCGGATGGTGCCTTGGAAGAAAGAGTCACCGATGCCGGAAAGCGGGCCCATGAGGGAAGTCTTCACCGCGTTGATGGAATCCGGATTCATAGAGCTGGGATCCTTGGCGTACTGCTCCTCCATGGAGGCGGTGAGTCCCAAGACAAACGCGCTGGTCTGCGGGGTGCAGTTGTAGAACGCCATGTGACGACGGTAGGCCTCTTTTTTGGCCTCAAGCTGCTTGGGATCGTCCTCGTTGGGATAGCAGCGGTCGATGGTGGGGACCATACCGTACAGGAAGCCCATGTTCATCTGGCGCTCGTAGTTCCAAGAGTCCTGAATTGCCCAGGAGCGCCAGAAGAACTGCCAGACCTTCTTGTTCAGGGAAACGTCTTTGGTAAGAGTAGCGGTTTCGGTAGCCATGGTGTTCTCCTCCTTACTCGTCATCTTCAAGCGGATCGTAATCTGCAGCCGCGCCGGCGGTGGCAAGCCCGCCGTTGTTGGCGTACTTCATGCTCATGAGAATCAAAGCGAGGATGACGCCAAAGATGGAGACCGCGATAACGGAGAGCCCCAGGTAAGAAGCGAGCATGAAGCCCAGGATGAGGAAGACCGTCATGCCCTTGTTGAGCATCATGGAAAGCAGGAGCGCCAAGCCGTAGGCGGTAAGAATCTTAGAGGCAACGTTCAAGCCATCGGTGATCCAAGCGGGAACCATGTTGACGACCGCCTGAACCACATCCGTGCCAACGTAGACGGCGGCGAAGATGGGCAGGAAGTACATGAGCGAATACAGAACGGTGCCGGCGACGATATGCATGCGATAGGCCTTCTTGAAGTGGCCCCCGTCGATGGCGGCGTCGGCGACGTGGGTCAGCGCGGCGATAATCGAACGGAAGACGATGCCCAGGAGCTGACCGAGAACGGCGACCGGAATCGCGATGGTCATTGCAGTCTCGGCAGATGCGCCGGTGAGGCACGCGAAGGCAGCGGCAACGATGCCACCCAGGACCATATCAGGCGGAACGGCTGCGCCAACCTGAACCAGGCCCATGCTTACAAGCTCAACGGCAGCGCCAACGGCGAGGCCGGTGGGAACATCGCCTAGCACCACGCCAACAAGCGTGGCTCCAATAAGCGGTTGCTCAAAATTCAAGCGACCGAGCAGGCGGGAATCGAGCATGCAGAAGACGCCGACCAGGCCAACGAGGACCGCGCTAACGAGCGTATCCATACCTTTCTCCTTTCGGTGGATGCATATGCGCTCCCCTTTACGGGGTTACATACAAGACTTAGAACGAGGTGATATCCGTGCGGGGCTGCGTGGGGGTCTGCTGCTCGTAAACTTTGACTCCCAGATCGATGATCTTCTGAGCATCGGCCTTCTCGGCGGCATCGAGGAAGACGGAGCTGTCCTTACCGCCGACCGCCTCGGCGCCGTCATGGTTCGCCGCGGCTCCAAAGTTAACTTCGGGCAGCTTGTAGGCGGTGAGGAACTCGAGCATCTCGTGGACGTTGCCAAATACGAACATTACCTTCTCGCCCAGCGTATTGAGCTTGTCCATCTTGGAGAGGGCCTTCTCAACCGTGAAGACGTTCAGGTACACGCCCGCGGGCTTTGCAAGCTTGAGAGCGCCCTTCTTGACCTCATCGTTAGCGGCAGCGTTATCGACCACAATGATGCGCTGGGCGGCGACGCTGTTGATCCACGAGAACACAACCTGGCCGTGGAGCAGTCGGTAATCAAGACGGGCGAGGACGATGTTCGCCTTGCCGCCCTTGCCGGCAACGGGACGCTTCTTGGCCGGTGCCGCCTCAACGGGTTCGTCGGGTTCGGCGCAGTTCGCCAAACCGGCGCGCGCCTCGCCAACAATACCGCGCAGCTCGCTGGCGGAAAGAGGGCCGGGGGCAATAGCAAGAGAGAGGATCAGGGGCATGTTCATACCGCTGATGACGGTGATCTTCGCACCGTTGTTCATAAGCTCGACCACAGAGTTGTTAACGCTGCTGCCCATCATATCGGTACAGACATACACGGCGTCATTCTGATCGAAAGACTCGATGAGTCGCTTGACTTCATTGGAGATGGGCTCTTTATCGTCGCGAGCGAGCGTTACCGTGTGAACGTTCGAAACATCGCCCAGAACCATCGCCAGGGTGTCGCGAGCGCCTTCGGCTAGCCCGCCATGCGATGCCAGAATTAACTGATTCATCACTCCTCCTTAGGTCGTTATGTTCATTATAGATGTCTTACTTGTTATGTCTACACTTAGGCTATTTTACGATTGAAATTGGTGTTGAAATGCCGCTTGCGGAAGGAAATCTACCGTTCACGCGCGGTTAATACCAGCGCAATACCTTTGACATGCCTTGTTAACGTGGCGCGATCCATGTTTGCCAGTCACCACTATTTACCAGGGCATCGTAGCCGGCAATCTTTTCCTGCCGCCACACGCGACCGTTGAAACGCATGGACTCCGCGACGTGGCCTGCGAAAGCGCTTTGACGCAGCCTTGCCGGATTTATGTTCATAACAAAGATCGAGAGCAAAACCAGACAGATGCCAAGTACCTTTACTGGACCAGAATCCTCGGCATACAGCAAAATGCCAACCAATACCGTGGCAACCGTTTCAAATGAAGCGACTACCGGCACTTTTGAAGCCTCGACGCCCATGGACAAACCGTTCATATAGAAGATATAGGCCAAGGCCGTAGGTATGAGACCAAATCCAAAAAGCAAGCCAATCATCTGCGGGCTTGCTGCAGCACGCACGTCCATCCAGGGAAACGAGAGGGCGCCCATAACAAGGCCGCCAAACACAAAACCGTAGAACGTGACCGCAAGGGGATGCATGCGCTCGGTCGCGATTTTGCTGAACACCGCCAGCAAAGCCCCCAAGAACCCCGCAAGAATCCCCGTCCCAACGCCCAAAACGGAAAACGATACCTCTGTAAGGTCTCCGTTTGTAACCGCGAGAACGCATCCGGTGATATTGAGAAGCACAGAAAACAACTTGCCGCCCGTTATTGGCTCTCTGTACAGAATCTTGCCAAGCATCACGCCAAACACCGGCGAGGTGTAAAGCAGCACGGATGCCGTGGACATGCCCACCTCGCCCATAGAGATGTAGTAGGACAGGTTGGCCGACGCAAGGCCAACCACGCCAACCAAAAAGCTCGCGAGCAACGTGCGCGGCGTGGCCTTGAACAAAGAGAACGCGGACCGCCTCTCCCCCGCCGGCGTCCGCACTCCGCGCGCGCCCATCACCATAAGGACGGGCATGAGCAGGAGTGCACCAGATAAAAGGCGAAGTCCGGCGATGCTCACCGAGGAAAGACCCATGGCAGAAAGACCGTTCACAAAGATACCGATGCTGCCCCACATAAGAGCCGCGCACAGCACCATCGCATATCCCCTGTTTGCCTTCATGGAATCCGCCTTTCTCTGTACCTCGTTTCCCTCACTATAACAGACGTTATAATCGTTATAGATGTTTTTCTTAATAATCAAGCTTCCACATGTAACGACGCGTCATATAGTCCTTATGAGTCGCAGCGGACAGCGCGCGCATGTACACGTTGTTGAGAATCGGCGCGAAGACAAGGTGGTTGAAGTACTCGGACACCGAGTCCTTGATGTCGTTGAGGCCGATCTCCTTGGCGTCCAGCTGGTAGACGCGCTCGCCACCATACTGGTTGACAAAGCGAATACCGCGCTCGTCGTTAACGCGGGAACGGCCAACGGAGATGAGCTGGAACAGCGACGTGCGCTTGTCAAGAATCTCAAACGGACCATGGAAGAAGTCGCACGTATTGATGGTGCAGGAATCGATCTGCAGCATCTCCTGGACGTTGCAGATGGAGAAAACGTACGCGGCGCCAAACAGCGGGCCCTGGGCCATCACGTTGATGCAGGGCTTGTCGACATTCTGCTGTGCCCACGTCGCAGCGAGGGGCTGGCAATAATCGAACGCCTTGCGGTAGATGGGATCGACCAGGTCGAACGCTGCCATAGCGGTCTCATACTCCGCATAGCCTTCAGTCTGCTGCACCAGCTCCATAGCGATCATGGTAACGACGGCAGAATTGGTGTGCCCCATGTTAGACTCGTCGACGGCCAGGCTATCGTACTGGACCTTGTAATCGCACACCTCGGTGAGGCCGGACTCGTCCACATACACCGCAATGGTGGTGGCGCCAAGATCGCGAGCGACCTGGGCGGCCACAATAGTTTCCTTGGTGCCGCGCATGGAAACAACAACCGCAAGCGTATTCTCGTTCACATACGCAGGCGTTGCGTGAACAAACTCGTTACTGGTATAGCTAGATGAGACTACCTGCGTTGCCTCGTGCTCCATGAAATACTGAGCGGGGTAGTTGCCGCCGTTGGATCCACCCGCGCCAATCCAGACAACGCGCTTGATGCCGCCATCGTTCTTCTTGCTCTCAAGAATCTGGCTGACGATATCCTTCACCTGATCCTGCTTAGTCATAGCGCCCGTTCCTTTCCTCAGCTGCTTGACTTCTATTAGATACAAGTTCGATATAAGCATTATAAGACGTATATGATGTATCCTGCGCTGTGAACGGTATCTATTTGCCTATGAACGGCTATTATTTTGATAGTTAAGGCCCATTATTCAATTTATAGGTGGACATACTTGTTACTTCTTATAATCTATCTAGATATAAGTTGCATGTAAGTAGAGAGGAGCACTTGCATGGAGATACGCAACGCATCGACCAGCAGCCTCTATCTTGAGCTGGCAAGCACCATCCGCAACCAGATCCTTAACGGTACTTATAGCCAGGGAGCCAAGCTTCCATCCGAATCTGAGCTTATGGCGGACACCGGCTGTTCGCGCAGCACGGTGCGCCATGCGCTCAACGTGCTTGTTGACGAGGGCCTTGTGGTAAAGGAGCGCGGCAGAGGCGCGTTTGTTACGGGCAACCCTGGCGCCAAGGACGACGACCTCTCTTTTATGAGCTTCACGAAGATGATGGCGCTGCGAGGGACTCGCGCGAAAACGCGAACCGCCGACGCGCACATGGCGCGGGCGGCAGGGTCGATTGCAACGTTTTTCGATGTTTCCGCGGGTACGCCCGTAGTAAAGCTGGTCCGCGTGCGGTATTTGGACGATAAGCCTTTGTGTCTTGAAACCACGTACCTGCCGGAGGAGTTCTCCGAAATTATAGACGCGGACCTTGATGGGTCGCTCTACGATCTTTTGAAGGCGCGCTACCGCCGCTGCGCAGGGCACGGACACAAGGAATTTGAAGTGTGCCTTGCAACGCAAAACGAGGCCTTTTTACTCGACGTCGCCCGCAGCGCACCGTTGATGCTCATTACCGACTACGTCTACGACACCGAGGGCGCACCGCTGCATGTATCAAAACGCGTGCAGCGCACGGACCGGGCAAAGTATATAGAGCCCATAGGGAGGTAGACGGCTGCTAACCATATTACCTGGTCAGCAGCCGCATAAATCTGCATACATGCTGCAACTGGATTGGCGCTACCCCTCGATAGCATCGATGGCGCGAATAAATGCAGAGCGCATGCCCGCCGCCTCAAGCTCCGCGACGCCGCGGATGGTGGTGCCGCCGGGCGAGCACACCGCGTCCTTCATAGCACCGGGGTGCGCACCCGTGGCAAGCTGCAGCTTGGCGGTGCCCGCAACCATCTGGCTCACCATCTGGTAAGCCGTGGCGCGCGGGATGCCGTGCTTGACGGCGGCATCGCCCAGGGCCTCGATCACCATGGCGATAAATGCGGGCGAGCAGCCGCCCACGGTACCGGCGACGGAGAGAAGACGGCTCTCAACTTCAACAACGGAACCGAGCAGGTCAAGCAAGCCGTGTACCAGCTCTGCCTCGTCATCGTCCAGCGTATGCTCTTTCTCGCACGCGATCACGCCCTCATTGATGGAAACGGGGGTGTTGGGCACGGTCGAGAGGTGATGCGTGCCCGCAAGCAGCTCCTCATAGCGCTCGCACCCCCAGCCCGCGGCAACAGACAAAATGGCCTTTGAAGCAAGGGCGCCTGCCAGCGGGGGCAGGACGGACTCGATCATATAGGGCTTGATGGCGACGACCACCACGTCCACGGCATCGACAACCTCCGCCGCACCGGCAAGGGCATGCATGCCCCTGGCCTCGCAGCGCGGCACCAGCGCCTCGTAGCGGCCAGCGCACGCGTAGAGATTGCCCGCCGGCACGGCGCCGGACGCGATCCAGCCGTCCGCCATGGCGGATGCCATATTGCCAAACCCGATAAAACCAATCTTGCACTTTGACACGTCGACCATGGACGCCCTCCTTCGCAACCGCGCACGCGGCCTAGCTGTTGTTTTGCTCGTTGACTATTGTGGCGCGGCAGACGCAACGCCGCAAATCGGAATACCGGCTACAGGCCCGGATAAAGCGGATGGGCCTCAAGCAGCTCGTCCACGCGGGCGCGCACGGCAGTACCGACGCCCTCATCGTCCGCATTGAATACCACGCGGGCGATAAGGCCGCCGATCTCGCGAAACTCCTCGGCGGTGAAGCCGCGCGTGGTGCCCGCCGCAGAGCCGACGCGGATGCCGCTGGTCACAAATGGGGAGCGCGGCTCGCCCGGAATAGAGTTCTTGTTGACGGTAAGACCCGCCTCATCCAACAGACGCTCAGCATCCTTGCCGGTGACGTCCGCGGCCGTGAGATCGACCAGGCACAGATGGTTGTCCGTTCCACCCGAAACCAGGCGAAGACCGCCCTGGACCAGACCCTCGCCCAGCGCCGCCGCATTGGCCACAACGTTGTCGATGTATTCCGCAAACGATGGCTGCAAGGCCTCGCCAAACGCAACCGCCTTGCCTGCGATCACGTGCATGAGGGGGCCGCCCTGGGTGCCGGGGAACACCGCCTTGTCGATTGCGCGGGCAAGCCCCTCGTCATTAGTGAGGATAAACCCGCCGCGCGGACCGCGAAGGGTCTTATGGCTGGTAGAGGTCACCACGTCCGCGTGAGGGAAGGGCGACGGATGGGCGCCCGTAGCGACCAAGCCGGCGATATGGGCCATATCGATCATAAGGCGCGCGCCCACACCGTGCGCGATTGCCGCCATGCGCTCGAAATCGATGGTGCGCGGATATGCCGAGGCGCCTCCCACGATCAGGCGCGGACGATGCTCTTTGGCCAGGCGCCCCAGCTCGTCGTAGTCGATGGTCTCCGTCTCAAGGTTGAGGCCATACGGAATGAAGTTGTATAGCTTGCCGGAAAAGTTGACCGGGCTGCCGTGGGTAAGATGCCCGCCTTGGTCCAGGCTCATACCCAGGATGGTATCGCCCGGCTCCACCAACGCGGCGTATGCCGCCAGGTTGGCGTTGGCGCCGCAATGGGGCTGGACGTTGGCGAACTTGCAGCCGAACAGCTCGCAGGCGCGCTGGCGGGCCAGGTTCTCGACCACATCCACCTTTTCGCAACCGCCGTAGTAGCGGCGCGAGGGATAGCCCTCGGCATATTTGTTGGTAAGCACCGTGCCCACCGCCTCGAGCACGGCGGGGCTAGTAAAGTTCTCCGATGCGATCAGCTCGATGGTCTGGCGCTGGCGTGCGAGCTCATCGTCGATCGCGGCGGCGATTTGGGGGTCGGAGTCGGCAAGGGATTTCATGAGCATGTCTGGCTCCTTCGCAATCATGTTGTACTTCTCGCCCGCATATAAGGCTGCCGCGGCAAAGCAGCCGCAAGAGCCGCGCCGCACAAGCGGGCAACATATCAACGCTTACCCCGCGCGAGCACCGCTTACACGCCCGTTTCGCCGAAGCATCGCCTTTTAACATGACGACGGCCAGCCCGCAGCTATACTGTGGGCATCTGCCGCGACATCCCCGCGCAAAACCGCGCCGGCCGCACAGGAGGCACGCATGAGCAAGCGTCACACCGACATCGATCCGTTCAACGCCGGCGAGCCCATTTTGCCGTGGTGCGATCCCGATTCCTTTTATGATGATTCCGGGCTTGATATTGAGGACGAGAACGAGAGCACCCCGCACGAATACCCCGGCAGCTCCTCGTCCAGCTCCGCCTCAAGCCGCAGCAGCTCCCGGACATCGTCCAAACAATCCGCGTCCAAACGCCCAAAAGCTTCAGCGCGCAGCGCTTGGAGCTCGCTTGACCTTAACAAGCCTGCGAAGTCGAGCAGAAAGACCGAGAAGGCAAAGGCTCTAAGCTCAAGCGACCAGCCGGTATGCACGCGCAACCGCACGCGTCCCGTTCTTATAGGCATCTTGGTGCTCTTTTTGCTAAGCGGCGGGTTTTCATTTGTCGCGCGCATCCCCGGCTGCATAGCGGGAACCTTCTCGTCCTTTTTCAGCTCATCCAGCAGCTCGCTTGAAGACGATCTTGAAGACGCGCTGCCCGGAGGAGCACCAGAAGCACCCAACTACTCTGCAGAGGATCTTTCGGAGGCGGAAAACGCGTGCCTGGATGCCACCACGTCGCGCATGGAGCTGCTCACCACCCCTGGCACAGCCGAATACCAGCAGGCGACCACGTTGATTGCGGACGATTTTAACCAGGCGTGCGAAGACTACCTCTATTACAGTGCCGATGAGCTAGGTCTTAACGGCGAGACCGTGGCCACCTGGCTAATAGGCAGCCTGGATTACCAAATGTCGAGCGTCCACGCGTTTCCCAATGACACCCCGCCCTACGGCTCCGCCTACCTTGACGCCACCGTCGCGGACCCTTTGAGCCTGTATGACTCGTTTTTCACTCCCGCTTCCAGCTACCTTATGGAGCAAGATCTACTTGGGTATGATGACGAGCCCGGCCCCAGCGATGAGGTGCGCCGGCACCTGGGCGGGATGTTACAAGACGCCATAGACTCCTCAACGGAAACGGCCCAACCTTTTGTGCGCTTTGAGCTTGTCTACGCCAACGGCACCTGGAGCATCAGCGAGACCGAATACGTCTCTGAGCTTGAGTTTATCTTTGGCATGTAGCCTTTAGGGGGCAAGGTGCCGCGGCACACCCCGCCGCCTTGCCCCGACACGTCTTGCCAGTTGGGCTCATCAAGCAACCTCTATATGAAAATAGGCCCCATTGCTGGAGCCTCTTTCAATTCAAGATGGTGCGGGCGAAAGGACTTGAACCTTCACGAGCCGGAGCTCATATGGACCTGAACCATACGCGTCTGCCAATTCCGCCACGCCCGCGCACTCGTTTATAATAAACCAATAATCGACTTGGGTTCAAGAAGTATTTTTAACTTTTTTGGACGAGCATCGCAAGCGCGCCCGCAACTCCGTCAATCTACCGCAACGCCCCTATTCGCGGCACAGGTGAATGGCGAACCCGCCAATCTCTTCCTTAAAGTAGACCAGCTTGGTGGATCCGTCCTCATACAGGGCGCGCGACTCCTCGTTGATCTCGAAACCACGATCGCCAAACCACTTCTCTGCGGCGACAATGTCGTTCACGGCAAAGCCAATGTGGCCGTGAGTGCCGCGACCGTTCTGTTTCATGGTCTCAACCAGGGTGTCGGAAAAGAAGGACACGGGCACCTCGTTCACGGGCAGGCCCATCAGCACAGAGAAGCGCTCGGCGATTCTCTTCGCCTGCTCCGGATTCTCCGCGTTGATGCCCACGTGGGCGATATGCATGTCAAACAGCTCTACAGGGTTCTCGCTCATACCGTTCTCCCATCGGTCAGCGTGCGCCACGCGCACATGCGAAAAAACGAAGCGCCCGCAAGCATCCATGCAAGCGAGCGCCGTAGCACATAGAGCGCTGCGGAAACCGCAGCAATGCAGCCCTTTGGCCTACTGGGCCATAAGGTCGAGAATCTGCTTCTCGGCGTCGGCCTTGCCCATACCGGTCAGGAAGGGAACGCCGCTCACATAGGCGCAGGTAATGCCGGCGGGGGCGACGGTGGTGGCGACCAGCATGTCGGCACCCTCGCAATTGGCAGCGGCCTCGGAAATGGCGCACTGGACAATCTCGTACTGACCCTCGTAGCCGTTGGCGTTCAGCAGGTCGCTAACCTTCTTTGCCACGGCGGTGGAAGTAGCAACACCAGAACCGCAGGCAAGGACGATCTTCTTCATGAGAACTCTCTCCTCTCGGAAGTTACAGACAGGTACTAGTTTACTTCACTTTCCGCATGTGGCCACCTTCATAGGTGCCTAAGTTTTCTTCTTTTATCGCATCTTCTGCTATACCAAAGGCCGCGTCGGCGGCGCGCCCGCAACTACACCCGGGACCCACCGCACAACCGGGCCATGCATGCGCACAGCGCCGCCGCGTCGTCGCACGCAAGAATCTCGTCCACTTTATCCGCGTCCATAAAGATCTCCATCAACGCCTGCAAGGCCTCAACCTGCCATGCGCCATCGTCCTCTTTACCGGCTTCCGTATGGCCCTTAAGGCCCAGGTTGACTATGAGCTGCGCGCCCACCGTATCGCCCATGCCCGCCATGGGCTCAAACGCAACAGGTGTTTTTGGACGAATAACCGCAATGTAGGGTTTGATGATATGGCACGGGTCCGCATGGGGAATCGCCACGCCGAGCTCTTGGCACGCAAGGCCGGTTGGATAGGCGCGCTCACGCTCACGTATGGCATCCAACCAGGTATCCGCCACATAGCCGCCCGCACGCAGATGGCGCTCGAGCAGCTCGAACACGTCATCGCTACCACCAAGCTCGCAATAGCAAAACGTAAGCGCCTCGCAAAACAACGTCGCATCCATCGTAAGGCCTCCCGCCACTCGCCGCCGGCACCCCAGCGCTCTCATGCACCCGCAAGATCGCGCGCCGCGATACCAAAGCAGCCGGCAACGCACATGCGCCCCGGCTGCTGCATATCCTATGGTAGGGGCGGTGGGACTCGAACCCACAATCCTTTCGGCCGAAGATTTTAAGTCTCCTGCGTATGCCAATTCCGCCACGCCCCCGCATGACGCTACGGGTCGCCCCGCACGTTAGAAGTCTAACACGATACGCGCGGCATCCACCCTATGGCGGGAACTTCTTTGCACAGCGCCTCATAAAGCGTCGCCGCCATGCCCGCCATAAGGCTGTTCTCGCTCACCGTAAGTGACCCGTATCCACCGGCGCGCATAAGCTCGCCTATAACCAGCGAGCCGGCAAGAATGACGGGCGCGCGCTTGGGCTGTATACCCGGAAGCGCCGCGATCTGCTCAACCGACAACGTGGAAAGCCGCCTTTGCGCCACCTCCACCTGCGAAAGTTTCAAATCATGCAGGTGGACCAACGAGGAATCGTACACCTGCATGCCGCGATCCATCGCCACCAGCGTGGTCACGGTGCCGCCCACCGCCACCAGGCGCTCGGGACGGCGGGCCATCCGGGACCAGTAAGGCTCAAACTGCTCGCGAGCAAAGTCGCGTGCCGCTTCAAGATCTTCCGCGCGCGCCGGCTGGCAGCTCAAAAACCGCTCTGTAACGCGGCGGCATCCAATGTCCATCGAGCGGGCGCACTCCACCTCAAGCGGCTCGCCGGGCGTATAGCGACCAACCACCACCTCGGTCGACCCGCCGCCCGAGTCCGCAACGACAATGCGCTCGCCGGGAAAATCATGTGCCACGCCGTAAAACGTCAGCTTCGCCTCGACCTCGCCGGGAATCACCTCCGGCACAAGCCCCAGGCGCTCAAGCCCGTCCAGCAGGTCTTGCCCGTTCGAGGCGTCTCGCGCCGCACTTGTAAGCGTGGTGCACACCGCTCGCGGGGCAAACGCCTCGATGTCCTCAACAAAGGACGAGCACGCCTTGAGCACGCGTGCCACGGCGGCATCCAAAAACCGCCCCGTCGCGTCGACGCCCTCGCCCAGATCCGTAATGATCGTCCTCTTGCAAGAATCAACGATCACGCCGTCCTTCACCTCGGCCAGCAGCAGGCGCGAAGACACCGTTCCCAAATCTATGGACGCCACGCGCACCATATCACCACGCTGCACGGCGCTCTCCTCTCTACCCTATTCGCCCGTTGACTTCACAACCTGGTCCGAAGGGCCAGAATAGAAGAACAGGGAGTCCAACACCTTGTAATACCAGGGGGAGTTTGCGTAGACTTCGCGCTCCGCCCGCTCAACTTCCGCAGATGTGGACGGTTCGCCGGACGAGGAATCCGCCGTGTCTGCATTCGCCCCATCGCTCCCGCTATCGGCAGCGTCACCGCTCGCAGAATCCGCAGCGTCGCCAGAGCTGGCATCATCGCCAGAACCTGCAGCATCGTCGGATTGCGCGCCGTCGGCCGATCCGTCCTGGGAGGACGCCTGTCCGTTATCGCCCAGCTGATCCGCGCCCTGCACGGTAATGGGGGTCTCGCCCGGCATCACCATGCCCTGCTCACGGGCCACCTCCTCAATACCCTCTTGCGACAGGTACTTGTTCACTTCTTTTTCCAGCGACTCGTTGTACTTCTCCCTAATGGCCAGCTGCTCTTGCAAAATGCCGTTAGTCCTATGGGCGATGTAGAGGTCGCGCACGGGAAAATAGACGCCCAGGGCAATCACGGCAACCACCAATACGTAGAACACGGCACGATACGGTCCAGACGTAAAGTCGTAGAGCGCCCGCACCACGCGGTTGTCGTTGGCGTACTTCATCAGGCTCGACTGCCGGCGCGCCTCGTACGCGGCACGGCGGCTCGCGCGCTCCTCGTCCACCGCAGAGGCCCCGGCCCGAGCACCCGCGCTCGCACCGCGCGCAGACCTTCGCGCGGGCGCCGCACCCGCCGAAGTGCTCGCAGCAGCGCCTTTCACGCGCTCGGCGCCTGCGGAGACGGCATCCTTGACCTTACCGGCAAAACCAGACGACCTGCGCGCAGTCGGCTCTGCGGAAGGAGACGATGCGGCGCCTGCGGCGGATACAGAAGTCGTCCTCGCAGCGCGATGACCCGTCGCGCCAGAACGTGCCGCCGCCGCGACCTCCGCCGCGATACCGGAACGACGGACGGACGGCCTATCGGCAGCAGTGCGGTTCGCAACAGGCCTGGCCGTTCCCTTGGGAGCTCGGCGATGCGTCGGCGTCTGCTTCGCATCCGTCTGCCCCTGCTCAGCCTCGCCGTCCTTGCGGCGATGCCCGCGCTTTGCAGATGCAGATGCGGCCGCCTCGGAATACGCGCTCGAGACGGGCTTGACCTTCGGCGGCATGGGCTCGCCGGCGGTGCCGTTATGGACGGAAAAACCGTTGTGCTGTGAAGTGTTGTTCATGGGCGCCTTGTTTGGTTGAGGTACGGTTGCGCTTTCTTGCCTTCCAGTTATACCACGCGCGGGCGGCTCAGTTGTGCAGGCTTAGCGTTGAGCCGCGCCGGCGCGCCGCGCGAGCTGTCTTGGACGGCGCGAAGCACGTTAATACAGCGCCATCTCCATCAAGCCAAACAACGTGGTGCACGCGGGATCGCCCGCCTTGATCGAGCCAAACATCGCCTTCCAGATGAACTCGGCGAGATGGTCCGCATCAAAGCGCTCGCGCGCCGCGGGCGTGATCGCGGCATCGCTCTTGATATGCGACGCGATGCCCGCGCAGATACCCCTAAAGCACTCCTCCTCGGCGGCGCGGCTCCGCTCAAAGGAGCGCGCGTCAAGCGTAGAGATCTCGCGAAGCCAACTCGCCTGGAAATGCCCCAGGGACTCGCTTAGCTCCTCGGCCAGCCTGCGGCAGTAAGCAAGCAGGCTCTTTTCGGCGCCGTCAGAGGACTCCTCGGCGTTTGAAAGCACGCCCGCCTCCTCGATGGCGGCGCGCCAAAAGCGAGCTACGACCTCGGTCACCAACGACGCCTTATCCGGAAAGTAGTTATAGATGGTGCCGATGGCAACGCCGCACTCGTTGGCGATGGTCCTAATGCCAAGCGAAGCCATGCCGTCCTTCTGCGCGCGCTCGTACGCCACGGACAAAATCGTTTCGCGAGAAATCGCAGGTTTGCTCCCCATGCCGCTCTCCTCCCGCCAAACAACGCCAAACGTGCTTGGCAACACACAAAATGAACTCTGTTCATCATAGCGGAACGCAAGTGAACAAGCAGGTGGAGAATTCATGGGGGAAATTTGGACGATAAAAGTTCTCCTTGCAGAACCCAGTTCTCGTCCCTAAGATGAACCTTGTTCAGATGAACAGTGTTCACCACGAACATCGACCACCTATTCACCTGCTAAGGAAGGGAATTAAGCAATGTCACCCATGCTCATGATCGCCAGCCTCGCCATCACCGCGGCACTTGTCTTCTACACCATCGGCGTCTTCGCCGAGCGCCGCGCCGGCCACCTCAACGGCCGTCATCTCGCCCTGTTCTGGGCCGGCCTCGCCTGCGACACCACCGGTACCACCGTAATGACCATCATGGCACGCACCGCGGGAAGCGAGCCCGCGCCCGCCATCCACGGCATCACCGGCCTGCTCGCCATCATCCTCATGCTCTTCCACGCCGGTTGGGCAACCCTGGTCTACGTGCGCGGCCGCCGTCATGATGACAAGGCGATTGCGCAGGAGCAGACCTTTCATCGCTTCAGCACCATCGTATGGCTGCTCTGGCTGGTGCCCTATATCATCGGTTTGCTCGTGGGCATCCCCATGATTCACATGGCCACCGTCCCCGCCGTCGTCCTCAGCGTCATCATCGTCGCCATCCTCTCCTTCTTCCTGCTTCGCCCCGCGAACAAAGTCGCTCGCGCATAGTTCAACCCCGCGCGATCAATCACGCGTCCAAGCAAAAGGACCTGCAGCCCAAACCAGCTGCAGGTCCTTTTTTTCACATCAATGCCTCGTTGGGCGCGGCCGCGCAGTGTGCGCTAGCGCAGGTTGTAAAACGCGTTCCTACCGGCGTAGCGCGCGCTGCCAAACAGCTCGTCCTCGATACGGATAAGCTGGTTGTACTTGGCGATGCGGTCGGAGCGGCAAGGAGCGCCGGACTTGATCTGGCCGGCGTTGGTCGCAACCACCAGATCGGCGATGGTGGAATCCTCGGTCTCGCCGGAGCGATGGGAGACGATGCAGGCGTAACCCGCCTCCTTGGCCATCTCGATCGCCTCGAAGGATTCGGTCAGCGTGCCGATCTGGTTTACCTTGACCAGGATGGCGTTCGCCGCTCCCAGCTCGATGCCCTTCTTCAGGCGCTCAGTGTTGGTGACAAACAGGTCGTCGCCCACCAGCTGGACCCTGTCTCCGATGCGGCGAGTCAGCTCGACCCAGCCGTCCCAATCCTCCTCGGCCATGCCGTCCTCGATGGAGATGATGGGGTACTTCTCAACGAGCTCGCACCAGTAATCGACCATCTGCGCGCTGGCAAGCTCGCGGCCCTCGCCCTTAAGCTCGTACATACCGGTCTGTGCGTTATAGAACTCGGTCGACGCAGGGTCCATGGCGTACATAAAGTCCACGCCCGGGGTGTAGCCGGCCTTCTCGACCGCCTTGTTGATGTACTCAAAGGGCTCGGCATTGGTCTTGAGGCTGGGAGCGAAGCCGCCCTCATCGCCCACGCCGCCGCCAAGGCCCGCCTCGTGCAGCACGCCCTTAAGCGTGTGGTAGACCTCCGCGCACCAGCGCAGGCCCTCGGTAAAGGTGGGGGCGCCCACCGGCATGATCATGAACTCCTGGAAGTCCACGTTGTTGTCCGCATGCACGCCGCCGTTCAAGATGTTCATCATGGGCGTGGGAAGCAGGTGGGCGTTGACGCCGCCCAGGTAGCTGTACAGCTCAAGGCCGGCAGACTGCGCCGCCGCGCGGGCGACAGCGAGCGATACGCCCAGGATCGCGTTTGCGCCCAGGTTTGCCTTGTTGGGCGTGCCGTCCGCGGCGATCAGGGCGGCGTCGACCGCACGCTGATCAAAGGCGTCCATACCGATCACGGCGTCCGCGCACTCCTTGTTCACATGGTCGACGGCCTTGGAAACGCCCTTGCCCAGATAGCGATCGCGATCGCCATCGCGCAGCTCAACGGCCTCGAAAGCACCGGTGGAAGCGCCGGAGGGCACCATCGCACGGCCAAAGGAGCCATCATCGAGCACAACTTCCACCTCAACAGTGGGATTGCCGCGCGAGTCCAGGACCTCGCGACCGTACACATCGAGAATCTCACTCATATTCGTCCCCTTTCATTGGATACGAGAGCAAGCGACCCCGCCGGTTCCTTTGCCCGGCAAAAGGTTAGCCTTGGATAACTTCTTTAGTATGCCCGAGCGTGGTCCAACCATGCACGGAAAACTGAGAAACCAAAAGATTCAACAATGCTGCAACGCCTTAGCATGACGCTCGCACCAAAAAAGCCGGGGCAGCCCCTACAGATCGGTATTCCTACCCGCACGTATCTCCGCGGCAATCTGGACGAGCGCGTCTGGAAACGCGATACCCTCGCGCGAGCTTATGTGGGCTACATCCTCATATTCGGGTTTGGAGCGGCGCTCGCCACCAGGGAGAACAACGGTCTTGACGTGTACCGGGCCCAGAGACGTCTGCTCCACGCGCTCGTTGCGCTCAAGGACCTCGCGGTCCATCATCGTCCAGCGAACGCCAATGGTGGTGGTCTCCAAAAACATTAGCTGGCGCATGCGCTCGGCATCCTGAGGAGCGGCGATAACCTGCAGCTGGTAGGCGGGCCGACCCTTCTTGCCAAAGACGGGCAGCCAGTGGGCCTCAAGCGCGCCGTCGCGAAGAAGCGCCTGCGCCGCATGGGCCATGCCCTCTGCGGACTGATCATCCACGTCGCATTCCAGCTTGATCACCCCGTCGACATGGGGCTGAGACCCCCGCGCCCGCTCGATGCGATGAACGCGTACCAGCGATGGCACGCTGTAGCCCCTCTTGCCCGCGCCCATACCCGTCGCCAAGATTGTATAGGGGAAATCAGGAGCGCGGCGAGCATCCAACGCGGCGATAAGCGCAGCACCCGTAGGCGTTACCAGCTCACCCTCAACATCCAGGTGCGACGTGGGCAGCTCGCAGGCGCGGCAGATGTTCACCACCGCCGGAACGGGAACAGGGATGACGCCATGCTGGCAACGGATGGTGCCATGGCCGTCTGCTAGCGGCGTGGCGTAGACGGCATCGGGATCAAGGCTATCGGCCAAAACCGCTGCGGACACAATGTCGACGATGGAATCGATCGCGCCAACCTCGTGAAAATGGACCTGGTCCACCGGCAACCCGTGCGCCTGTGCTTCTGCCTGGGCGAGGATCTCGAACGCGCGCGCGGCGATGGCGCGAGCGCCCTGCGTCATCTGCGCGGAGTCGATGATCGCCATAACGTCATGCAGGTTACGGTGCTCGTGATGATGCTCGTGGCGGTGGGCGTGCTCGTGGCGGTGGGCGTGCTCGTGCGCATGGGCGTGCTCGTACGCATGGGCGTGCTCGCAGCAGTGATGACCATCGTCCTCGTGCGCATGCTCGTGCGCGCAGCCGCACCGGTCCTCACCATGGCCATGCAGATACGCCATATCATGGTCATGGGTCTCATGGCCATGGCGCAGCACCACGTCGAAGTCGCAGGCACGCATGCCCGCCTTGGTCACGGTCGATATCGCTATCTCAAACTCGTCCGCAACGGAAAGACTCGACAACGCGCGGTCCAGCGCCGCCGAATCGGCTCCGGCGTCCAGTAGCGCAGCGACCAGCATGTCCCCGCTCACGCCCAGTGAGCAATCGATGTACAGCGAACCCATATAAACCCTCTCCCCCAGCAGCGCGAAGGCCCGCGCCTATTTCATATGATTGATGAGCGACGCCTGGTACGCGGCGCCAAAACCGTTATCGATATTGACCACGGAAACACCGTTGGCGCAGCTGTTGAGCATCGCCAGCAGCGCGGCGACACCGCCCAAGCTCGCCCCGTACCCCACGCTGGTGGGAACCGCGATCACCGGACAGCTCGCCAAGCCGGCCACCACGCTGGCAAGCGCGCCCTCCATGCCGGCGACGGCCACAATAACGCGCGCGTCGCGGATGCGCTTCTCGCACGCCAGCAGGCGGTGAATGCCGGCAACGCCCACGTCATAGGCGCGGTCCACGTGGTTGCCCAAATACTCAAGCGTGCGCGCCGCTTCCTCGGCAACCGGCAAGTCGCTGGTTCCGGCGCAAATCACAAGCACCGTCCCCAGTCCATCCGGATCCTTGGCATCTCCAACCATGCCCAAGCGCGCTACGGGGTCGTACTCCATGACGATGCCGGCGGCGGCAAGCAGCTCGCTCACGCCGGCAGCCTTCTCGCCGTCAAGACGCGTTACCAGCACCCGGCGCTGACAGGCCTCCAGCATTGACGTCACAATGCCCGCTATCTGCTCTTTTGTTTTTCCTGCACCATAGATGATCTCAGACGTGCCGGTACGGGCGCCGCGCTGGTTATCAACCGTGGCAAAGCCAAGGTCGGTCACCGGCGGCACCCGCAGCGCACGCGCCAGCTCTTCGGGCGACACTTCCCCAGCGGCCACCCGCTCAGCCAGCAGTTTTGCATCGGCTGCGTCCATCGTCCACTCCCCCTAGTCCATTACAAACTGTTCCAGATAGTCTGCATCATGCACCACAATATGCGAATCATAGCCCTTTGTAGAGATAACGCCCTTTTCGCGCAGACCGCGCAATATGCGGTTCACGCTGTTTCTGGACGAGATACCGCAGAACTGGGCTATGTCCTCGTTGGTCACGTCCAGCGAGATCACGGTTCCGTCCTTGCACGGCTCGCCGTATTTAACGCTTAAGTCGAACAGCAAGGCCCCCACCGCGCCTATTTTTCCGTTCATGGTCAAAAAGCGCGTGCGGTCAAACGCGTCTTCCAGGTTTCTCCGATAGTAATCCTTTACGTAATCAAGCAGACGATGGTCCTCGTTCACGTACTTCCAAAGCGTCAGCCGAGGCACCACGTAAAACAGAGCCTCGTCCGACTCAACCCGTACGCTGAACGGAGACTTTGCCTTGGCGCTTTCCTCGTCCCGCAACAGCGAGACCGGGCTGGGCCCCTGCATATAGAACACGTTGAACTCGGTGCCCTCACGCATGGTGACGCTCGCCTTGACAACGCCCTCGATCAGGACATAGACGTGCGATTGATCGAATCCGTAGTAGCAAAGGTACTCGTGCCGATGTTTCTTAACTTCCGGGTATCCCTTCGACCTCAAGTACTCAACGAGGTAGTCGTGGACCTTCTCCACACGCCTCACCCCTTTCTAACACGCTTGGCTGACAGGCTCGCTACTCTACGTGACAGAACAAAACGCCAAGTAACAAATGGTACCAACAATCGATACTTCCACCGGACGCTCGCCCCTGCATAGTTGCAGGTAGCGAAGCACGGCGTAAAAGACCCGCCGCCAACAGCAGCGTTGATTGGGGAATCGCAATGTTCGAGGTAGACGTTTTGCTAGCTCGTCGCAACATGCACGTGCGCCAGGCTGAACCTATGCGGTACATCCCGCGCTCCGAGCGCACGACGTACCGCCAAAACCCGCATCTTGGTGGCATTCTGGATTCATAGCCCCTTCATACTTACTGAAGGCCACGGCAATGTACGGTAGTGTTCTTATGTCCCTAGCGCAAAATGTTATGCACATTCATGCAATTACTGACGCAACAACCACATTTGGTACCCCGCCGCCATTCGCGCTCGCTACTAGGCGCGCTGACGCTTGACCTCGTCCCATAGGTCGTTGAGCTCTTGGGTCGACAAGCCCTCGATCGCAACCCCGCGCTGGCGGGCGAGACCTTCCATAGCCTGCCAGCGCGAGCGGAATTTCGCCGTGCTCGCGCGTAGCGCGCTTTCAGCGTCGATCCCCTCTTTGCGCGCTACGTTCACCAGTGCGAAGAGCACGTCGCCAAACTCCATTTCGCGCTCGGCGGTGCCGGTGGCCTCCTTCCGGAATTCCTCGCGCTCCTCGTCCACCTTATCCCACACGTCTTGAACCGTCTCCCATTCAAACCCCACGGCAGCGGCCTTGCGCGATACCTTTTGGGCTTGCATCAGGGCGGGAAGCGAGGTGGGGACGCCATCGAGCAGCCCTTCCGGCCTCTCGCCCGCCTGCACGCTCTCCTTGTCCTTGGCCTCCTTTTCGGCAAGCTTCACGTTGTCCCAAATCGCCAGCACCTCCTCGGCGTCTTGGGCCGCGGCGTCGCCAAACACGTGCGGGTGCCTGCGAATGAGCTTTTGATCTATATCGCGGGCCACGTCCGCCATGGTGAATTCGCCCGCATCCGCCGCGATTTGCGCGTGCAGCACCACCTGCATCAAAACATCGCCCAGCTCTTCGCGCAGGTGGGCGACATCGTTCGACTCGATGCAATCGACCGCTTCGTAGGCTTCCTCGATCATGTTCTTGGCAATGCTGGCATGCGTCTGCTTTCGATCCCATGGGCACCCGTCGGGCTGGCGCAGACGCCAGATGGTCTCAACCAGGCCCTGAAACGCTTCGCGCGCATCCGACAGCGTCGAGGTATCGCGCACCAGACTTGCCAAGCTACCGCTACCGGTGTTCTTCCACTCCGCCATAGCGCCTACTCCTCGTCCAAAATCACATGGCCAAACGCGCCGTCCTGATAAATGCCATAGCTGTGCGTGCCGTCCTTGGGAATTGACACGCTGCCCGGATTGAACAGCCACAGCCCCGGATGCGCCTCGCTTTCCTGATTCACCTTGATATGCGTGTGGCCGTACACCAGCGCGGAACCCGCGGGCAGAGACGGCGCGTTGTCCACGCTGTTGTGCATCCCGGCACCAAACACGTGGCCGTGGGTAAGAAAGAGCGTGCGACCGCCCTCATCAATGAGCTGAGAAAAGTCTGACATACAGGGGAAGGACAGCACCATCTGGTCCACCTCTGCCTCGCAGTTGCCGCGCACCGCAGTGAGGCAACCGGTTGACGCCAGGTCGTTCAACAAAGGAATCACCTGTTTGGGCGCATAGTCGCGCGGCAGGTCGTTGCGGGGGCCGTGGTAGAGCAGATCGCCCAGCAACACCACGCGATCAGGCGCCTCGCGCGCGATCGCGTCCATAAGACGGCGGGTCCAATATGCAGATCCATGCAGGTCAGAGGCTATTACAAGCTTCATAGCCGTTCCTTTCTCATCGACGTCGCTGCTTTGCATGATAAAACGAAAAAGCGGGCGCGCACCCCTTTGGATGCCCGCCCGCCTTGAAAACCCAGCCATCAAACGTTTAAGGCCCTAGCGCAGGGCCTCTTTGTTGACCCGGTGCGCCGCAAAGGAATACACCAGGTTGACGGTCGCGTTGACCAGTGTGGGCACCCATAGCCCCTCCATAAGCATGATGTAGAGGACAGAGGCCGCGTTAACGATCAGAGCCATAACGATGATGGGTAAAAGGCCGGTCACGCGGCTGGGCACGTTGGCCGCGGTCGACCCCAAAAAGCCCAGCAGAATATCGAATAGCGCTGTCAGGGCGGTGAGCACCGCGATGATGATGCCGGGGAACGTCTCTGCGTGGATAAAGTTCATCACGGTGAGGGGGATGAACAGGCCACCCAAAACAAGCATGACGATGCTGGTGATCTTGAGCAACTTTTGCATTGCGGACATAGGCGTCTTCTCTTTCGCACGGTTGGTTGGTAGTTTTTGGACGAGGGTATTGTACCTGCCGCGCACGCCCTTGCACCCCGCAAGTGCCCGCTTGGGCGTGCGCTCCGCGCGTCAAACCGACCAACGGCAGCAACGTGCTCGACGAACGGCGGCGCTACCAACCCGGGCGCTAGCCCATCACGTAGCGCTCAAGCCGCTCTTTATCGTGGACCACAATGCGGGTTCCGCGATCGCGAGTAGATATGATCCCCTTTTCGCGGAACCCCCGTAAAATACGGTTGACGCTACTTCTAGACGAGATGCCGCAGAACTGGGCGATGTCCTCGTTGGTGATGTCCAGGGTTATCAGGCTTCCACCCTCGCACGGGTCGCCAAACCGCTCGTTCAGGTCGTAGAGAAATCCACCAACCGCGCCAACTTTACCGTTCATGGTGAGGTACCTCATGCGGTACAGGGTCTCTTCCAAGCTCGACCGGTAGTAATCCTTCACGCAACCCAGCAGCAAGGGATCCTCGTTCACATAATCCCAAAACGCAACGCGAGGAATCCTCATGTAGAGCGCCTCATCGGATTCCACCCGCACGGTAAACGGGGCCTTGGCGTGATTGCTCACCTCATCGCGCAGCAGCGAAACCGGGCTGGGCCCTTTGATGTAGAAGATATTGAATTCGCTTCCCTCTCTTAGCGTGACGCTTGTCTTCACCACACCAGAGACCAAAACGTAGACATATTCCTGGTCGAGTCCATAGTAGGAGAGATATTCGTGCCTTAGCTTACGCGTCTGGGCAAACCCCTTTTTCCTCAGATAGTCAACGAGATATCTAGACTCCTCCGCCATGCGCCGCCCCTTTCAGCTCTGTTTGACTCGAACACTGTACACACCCAGCGAAGCAGTGGGTTGACATTTGTTAACTACATTGGGCACAACGCGCGCCTTCCCAAACCCCCATAGTTACCCCGGCTTCAACGCCAACGAAGGTATATGACAGAAAGGGATGGCAATGTTTGACATCGACGTGCCATACGATCGCACAAAGCTGCGCATCAGCCTACCAGAAGAGTGCATCGCCGGAGTGCTCGAGGGGCACCAAGGAGAATTCAAGGCCAAGGGCACCCAGGAGCAGCTTATCGAGCGGGCCCTCGACAACCCGTATTCGTCTCCCACGCTTGAGGAGCTCTGCCAAAACAAGCACGACATCGTGATCATCAGCTCCGACCACACCCGCCCCGTCCCCTCAAAGGTCACCATGCCCATTCTGCTGCGCCGCATCCACGCCGCCGCCCCGCAGGCTCGCGTGCGCATCCTGGTCGCAACCGGCATGCATCGCCCTTCCACCCACAAAGAGCTAGTCGATAAATACGGCGAGGAGATAGTGGCGAACGAGGAGATTGTGATGCACGTCGCCACCGATGACGACGCCATGATCCATATCGGCACCCTTCCCTCGGGCGGCTCCTGCATCATCAACCGCATCGCAGCCCAGGCCGACCTGCTTCTTGCAGAGGGCTTTATCGAGCCGCACTTCTTCGCCGGCTTCTCCGGTTCGCGCAAATCGGTACTCCCCGGCATCGCCTCATACAAGACCATCATGTACAACCACAACGGTCAGTTTATCCACGATTCCCACTCCCGCGCCGGCGTCTTGGCCGGCAACCAGGTCCACGAGGACATGATGGCCGCGGCCGAGATGGCGGGCCTGAGATTCATCCTCAACGTAGTGCTCAACGGCGACCATGAGGTCATTGGAGCGTTTGCGGGCGATATCCACGACGCGCACGAGGCAGGCTGCTCCTTTGTGAGGGAGCTGGCAGGCGTCAAGGCCGTACCCTGCGATGTCGCCATCACCACCAACGGTGGGTACCCCCTTGACCAAAACATCTACCAGGCTGTCAAGGGCATGACCGCGGCGGAGGCAACGCTGGACGAGGGCGGCGTCATCATCTCTATCGCCGGCTGTAGCGATGGCCACGGTGGCGAGGGCTTTTATCACAACATCGCCGAGAATGACCCCGCGGAGTTTGAGAAGTCCTGCATCACCCGTGCCAAAAGCGACACGCTCGCCGACCAGTGGACCGCGCAGATCTTCGCCCGCATCCTGGCCCATCATCCCGTCATCTTGGTCACCGACCTTTGCGACCATGACATGATCCGCGCCATGCATATGACCCCCGCCAGCACCGTGAACGAAGCGATCGCCATCGCCAGAGACCTCAAGGGAGCGGATGCAAAGTTCGCGATCATCCCCGACGGACTGGGGGTTGTCGTCACTCGCTAGCGCGCTGCAGCCCCATCTTCCCCTCGCGCCCCTTCCCGCAAGCACCCTTTCCCTTAGCCGAACGGTGCGCCGTCGCGTCCAAGTGACAATCTGGCAGCCGTGGTCGATTTCCCTCGCGTTCAAAACTGGTGAGAACGCCTTTTGGACGTTTTTGCGCGGTTTCGAAAGGCTGAAAAACGTCCAAATGGCGTTCTCATGAAAACAGCCGCGGATAAACGGTCGCGGGAGCAGACAACGAGCAACGTCTGTGAGCAGCCACACGGAAATGGGGCTCGGGAAATGGGGGCTAAAAAGGATGCGAAGCAGAAAGGGGATGGCAGTCATATGCAGCTGTCCCCGTGCGCTTTCATCCCACCTTCTTTTTCGCTTCATCAAGATAGGATCCTTATGTTTGAACATCTTTTTGCCGAATTCGCCTCAACCGCCCTGATGATTGTCTTTGGCGTCGGCGTCCATTGCGACGAAACCCTCAAAGGCAGCAAATACCGCGGATCAGGTCATATGTTTGCCATCACCACCTGGTCGTTTGGCATCTCCGTTTGCCTCTTTATCTTTGGAGGCGTATGCATGAACCCGGCTATGGCCCTGTGCCAAAGCATTGTGGGCCTTGTCCCTTGGAGCAGTCTGGTCCCTTACGTCATCGCCGAGATGCTCGGTGGCATCGCCGGCGCCTGCATGGCGTGGTTCATCTACGCCGACGACTTCAAGGCATCCGAGTTTGAGGTCGATCCCGTAGCCATACGCAACATCTTCTCCACCAACCCCACCACGGAGTCATACAACCTGCCGCGCAATTTTGCGATCGAGGCATTCGACACGTTTGTCTTCCTCACCGGCATCCTCTGCATCGCCGCGAACGTGGGCGAAAACACCATGATGCTGGGCATTGGCGTGGGTCTTTTGGTCTGGGCGGTAGGCATGGGCTTGGGCGGCGTCACCGGCTTTGCCATGAACCAGGCACGTGACCTTGGCCCCCGCATCGCCTATCAGATCCTCCCCATTGCCAACAAGACCGACAACAACTGGAAGTACGGCCTGCTGGTCCCCGGCATCGCCCCCTTTGTTGGCGCGATCGCAGCAGCCCTGTTCACCACGCTGGTCCTGGGCGTCACCTTCTAGGGCCCTTTCTAGAACCATTCGGCACCGTACAGGCAAAGAGCGCCCGCAGCGACATCCAATTCGCTGCGGGCGCTCTTTTTTGATGCGGGGCCCGTATTCGCCACGATGATGCGCGAAGCGACACGGCGCCAATCAATCGACACGGCAAATATTCTGGACGATGCTATAGTAAACCGAGACTTACTTATACGCTTTTCAGGCGCTTGGGAAAAGCCGAGCGCCATCGGCTTGGAGGCCCCATGGAAGATACCCCGCGCATCGCAGCAAGGCGCAAGCGTGAAAAACTCGTTGTCTCGCAGATGGTCGCCATCTATTGCGCCGGGCACCATCCGGCAGCGTCCCGCACCAAGACCGCCCACTGCGGCGGCGCCATATGCCCAGACTGCGCCGAGCTTGATCGCTTTGCGGTGGCGCGCACCCAACGATGCCGCAAGATGGAGACAAAAACGTCTTGCAACAAATGCGAGCACCATTGCTATAGCCCGCAGATGCAACAGCGCATTCGCGATGTCATGCGCTATGCGGGCCCGCGCATGCTCTACCATCACCCCATCGCCGCCATCCGCCACATGCTGGGCAAATAGCCATCCCTATCGGCGCCGAGGCCAAATCCGTCCACCGATGCTACAGCAGGGCCTCCTCCCAAGCGGCCTCTTTGAAGCCCACCAAGACCGCACCGTCCGTAACCACGATGGGGCGCTTCACCAGCATGCCGTCGGTCGCCAGCAGGGCGAAGGCCTCCTCATCCGACATGCCCGCATCCAGCTTGGCCTTGATGCCCAGCTCGCGGTACTTCATGCCGCTGGTATTGAAGAAGCGACGGAGCGGCAGTCCGGAGCGCTGCTGCCAGGCAGCAAGCTCTTCAGCCGTGGGGTTATCCTCCACAATATGGCGATCGATGTACTCAACCCCATGCTCGTCCAACCATTTCTTAGCTTTCTTGCACGTGGTGCACTTGGGATATTCGATAAAGAGAGCGGTCATGTCGACTCCTTGTTGGTAGCGTTTACATTGCCGCGATTCTAGCACGCGGACGCATGGGTCGCCACGGGCTCGCGGCCATTTAGAGAAGCCGGGGGTGCCCAGCGGTCACCCTGCCGTTATCCATCCAAAAAGGCGGCGTTAAATTCGCGTCAAGCAAGAGCGGAGCACGCGCGAAAACCAGCCAGACATGCCACAATTGCCCATACGCATACCCCGCAGAGGAGGAGCAATGTCGCCAGCACATTCGCCTATCGCCCCGGTCGCCGCCCCAAACGCCTCGGCAGCCGTCCGGCCCATCGTCGACTGCCACACCCACACGCGCTTCTCTGACGGCGAGCCCACGTTTGAGGAGAACATCCGCGCCGCTGCCGCTGCGGGCTGCCGAATCATGGTATCCACCGACCACCTCACCCTGCCCGCCAGCATGGATCCCGCCGGCGAGGTCCAAGTAACGCTTGCAGACCTACCGGCACACCGCGCCGCCTTTGAATCAGCGCGCGGCCTCGCAGCTCGGATCGCCCCCAACCTTGAGGTTGTCTACGGTTTTGAATGCGACTGGTATCCCGGCTGCGAGGAAAACGTAGGCCGCTGGAGCGCCGGCGCCGTTGTGCGCCTGGGCAGCGTCCACTGGATTGGAGAAGCCGGCGACATTCGCCTTGCCGCCGGCGAGGCCGGGTCAAGAAACGTTACCCGCGCAGATTCGCCCGCCTCTGACAACGGCTGGATTGACGATGGCAGCGACCTGCACGTTTGGATCAACCTGGGCGCGGATGAGGTTTGGCGTCGCTACGCGGACGCATGGTGCCGCGCTTGCGAGAGCTCCCTCGCCTTTGACATCATGGCTCACCCGGACCTCGCCATGCGCTTTGCCAACGAGGGCCTCGCCCCCACTCGCGACCTCACCCCGCTGTGGGACCAAATGGTCGCCTGCGCGCGCGACACAGGCAGGCGCATCGAGGTATCGACCGCCGGATTGCGTAAGACCGTGGACGATTACTACCCCACCCGCAGCCTGCTTGAGCGCTTCGCGCGCGCCGGCGTTCCCGTCGCGCTTGGCTCGGACTCGCACCGCGCCCGCGACATCTGCTGGGGCATTCGCGATGCGCAGGCATATGCGTACTCATGCGGCTATCGCTCCTTCGATGCGCCCCATGCAGACGGCGATTGGGAAACCTTCTCTTTGGACGAGTAAACGCTTCGAGGACCACTCATCTGGATGCCCAGCGGACCGCCCTACGCGCTACTCGGCATCCATCTCGGCACGCAGGGCTTCCAGCTCCACCTCGCAGCACTCGTTGAGCCGCTGGACGGTCTCGCGCATAACCTGCTCGGTAGTCTCCGGGTGGATGCAGCAAATGCGCAGCACCTTCATCCCCTTGAGCTCGGTAGTGAACACGCCCGCATCGCCGCTCTCTACGATGCGATGCGAGACGCGCGCGTTGAGCACGTCTTTTTGCTCTTCGCTCAAGCCTTCCGGACTGTAGCGGAAGTTGAGCATCGCCATCTGCGCGGGCGAGACGATCTGCACCATGGGGTTCTTTTCAAGCTCATCCTGCGCCCAGCGAGCAAGATCGAAACCATGTTCAACGGCGGCGGACAGCGCGTCCGACCCCATGACCTGCAGGGTGAACCACAGCTTGAGACCACGCGCGGGGCGCGTGAGCTCCGGGCCCATATCCCATGGATTGGTGATCTGCGCGGACTCCTCCAGATCTTTGAGGTATTCCGGATGCGTGCTAAAGCTGTTGAGCAGGGTGCGCTCATCGCGTACCAGCACCATGCCGCAGGAATACGTTTGGAACAGCCACTTGTGCGCATCCCAGCTAAGAGAATCGGCCCGCTCGATTCCATGCAACATGTCGCGGTAGCGCGTCAGCAGAACGGATGCGCCAATGGCGCCGTCCACGTGCATCCACAGGTTATGTGCCTGGGCGATATCCGCAATTTGGGGCAGCGGTCCCACCGCTCCGGTGTTGGTGCTACCGGCGGTCGCGATGATCACAAACGGCTTGAGACCGGCTTGCTCGTCCACGCAAATCGCCCGCTCTAGGGCGTCCAGGTCCATGGTGAAGTCATCATGGCAGGGGATGGTGCGAATACGGCCGGGTGCCACGCCTACCATATGCAGGCCCTTCGCCACAGAGCTATGCGTTTGCTCTGAAACGTAGGCGACGCCGCGGCACCAGTCTTCCTCGTCCAACTTTGCGTCACGGGCCGCGATGAGCGCCGTCATGTTCGCCATGGAACCGCCGGATACAAAGACACCGCCCGCCGTCTGGGGAAATCCAGCCTTGTCGCAAAACCAGCGCAGCAGCTCGTGCTCGGCAACACAGCCCGCCGGGTAGTTTGCAAAGCTGCCGGCATGGCGGTTATAGCCAGAGGCCATCATGTCGCCCAACCAAGACAGCGCGTTGACGGGACCGGGAACAAAGCCCATGAAGCGAGCGTGGTCGATGTTGTAGCCGTAGCCGATGATGTTCTCCTGCATCTCGGCAACCACCTCGTCCAAGGGGCGGCCCTGAGCGGGAATGCCCTGGTCCGCTATAGCCTGAAGCTGCTCGGGCGCGGCTTCGACGGCGATTGGCCCTTCGGAAAGATGGCGGTTTCGCGAGAACAGCTCGCAGACAAAGCGCACCGCCGCGAGCTCGACGTCGGCTTCTTGCGTGGACCCCTTTGCGTACATGGCATTTTTCCTTCCCTGTGAAGACGCTCTTGAAGCGCGATGACTGAAGTGACTGGCCACATGTTCGCAGCTCTGTTGCCATATGTATAATTCAACTATTTCATTGTGTGTTTAATATTATTTATACTTACAGGTAAGAGCCTATTTATTTCGAGCAATGAATCCCGCGTGCAAGCACGTTCCCGCGCCGCTATAGCCGCAATCGAGGAGGCAATTGATGGAGCTGCGTGAAATTGAGACCTTTCTCGCCATTGTTGAGCAAGGCACCTTCTCCAAAGCTGCCGAGAAACTGGGATATTCGCAGTCCGCCGTGACCGTGCAGATCAAACAGTTAGAGCACGAGCTTGGCGCGCGCCTGTTTGACCGCGTGCCGCGAGGCGCCGCACTCACCGAGCAGGGCCGAGCCTTTGCTTTTCACGCTAACGAAATAGCAGGCGCCGCGCGGGCCGCCAGGGCCTCCGTCGCCTCCGCCCAAGCCGCTCCCCAAGACATCGCGGGCGTTCTGCGGTTGGGCAGCGTGGAGTCCGTGGCGACGGCGATTCTTCCAGAAGTCCTCGTCCACTTCCACTCAACCTGCCCGCGCGTCCAGGTGATTGTGACCACGGCGCAGCGCGGCCGCATGATCGAGGGACTGCGGAACAACACCATCGACTTGTTACTCACGATGGAGGGGCACGTGCACCAATCCGGCCTGGTGACCCGCGCGCTAAGGCGCGAGCAGGTGGTGTTTGTAGCGTCGCCCGCACTGCTCGAGAGCGTTAACGAGGGCGCCCCTGCCGGTCGGCCCCTGAATGCGGCCTCCTTATGCGAGCTGCCGTTTGTTTTGACCGAGCGGGGCGAAAGCTATCGCCTTGAACTTGACCGCGCGCTGAGCGAGCTTGATCTGCATATAGATCCGCTAATCGAAGCAGGCAATACCGAGACCCTGGTTCACTTGGCCGAACGCGGCGTTGGAGCAACGTTTGTACCCCGCTTTTCCGCCCAGCGCGAACTGGAACGGGGAAGCCTGATCGAAGTGACAACGCAGCTGGCACCTGTGGAGATGGAAACCCAGCTGATCCACCATACGGGCAAGTGGATCGCGCCGCACATGAGGATGTTTATCGAAGTGCTCGAGTCGCTTGTGAAGTGAGTAGAGATGAATGAGGAGGGGCGCAAGCCTGAGAGCGGGCTCGCTATCTCCCCGCGCCGGGGCAGGGCGGGGCGGCGTCGGCTCGCCCCAGCCCCCCTGCTGCGACCCAGAGGGGACAAGTGTTCGCCGGACCAAATAATGCGTTAGTGCGGTACGGATGAGGTATAGCAAGGGCACCTTATGAATAGGGAGTTCGCATCATCCGAGCTAGATGGCTTGGACGAGTACGCCCGATGCATAAGAAATGCCCGCTGAACCTTCTCCAGACCGCACTAACGCACTATTTGACCAAACCTCCGCACTAACACGTTATTTGACACAGCGCGGGAACGCCCTCGCCGCCCGCCGCTCGCCCGCCCGCCGCTCGCCCGCTCACCGCTCCACAGGAACGCGCTACCGGTCCCAATAGGTGCAGCAGGGCGCCGTCGCCCTACTTCATGCGAGCGTTCAGCTCTCCCGCCAGCTCGTCGATGGTAACGCCGTAGCGCTCAAGAACCACCAGAAGATGGTAAACCAGGTCGCCTGCCTCGTAGCGAATGTGATCGTGGTCGTTGTCCTTGCAGGCCATGACCACCTCGCCCGCCTCCTCTATTACCTTTTTCAGAAGGCTGTCCTCCTCGCCCTGCAGCAGCTTGGCGGTATAGCTGGCCTCGGGCGAAGCCTCGCGGCGACCATGTATTGTCGCGGCCAGGCCCTCCATGGTCTGCCCTATGTTTCCGTCCTGTACGTTAGCTGTGCGCACTCCCATGCCGGCTCCTCCCTTTTCATCACCATGCGTCGCCGTCGCAATCGCGCCGCGCTAATCCTCGTTATCAAACGCCCTAAAAAAGCAGGTGCGGTTGCCGGTATGGCACGCAGGACCAGGCGAGTCGACGCGCGCCAACAGGGTGTCGGCGTCGCAATCCACCAACAGCTCGCGCAGCTGCTGCATGTTGCCGCTGGTAGCACCCTTGTTCCACAGCTCTTGGCGAGAGCGGCTCCAAAACCATGTGGTCCCGGTCTCAAGCGTAAGCGCCACGGATTCAGCATTCATCCAGGCGACCATAAGAACCTCGCCCGTATCATATTGCTGAACCACGCACGGGATCAGCCCTTGCGCGTCAAACTTCAAATCCTCGACCTTCATGTCGTCTCCTTTCTCTCGCGCGATACGCACCCCCGAATGCCGCACGCCCCGGCGAGCACCGCGCGCACGGCAGGCATCACGCACCGCCCCAACGCATGCCGCGCACGACCAGCGCCCCCGCACGTTAGAAATCCAGCCGAACGGGGATTCCCTGGGCAGCCATGTACTCCTTGACCTGGCGAATACTAAACGTGCCAAAGTGAAATACGCTCGCAGCCAGCACCGCGTCCGCCTCACCCTCGATAATGCCCTGGGCAAAGTGCTCAAGCTCGCCCACGCCGCCCGACGCGATCACGGGAACGGGCACGGCGCGCGCAACCGCGCGGGTTAGCGCCAGATCAAAGCCCGCCTTGGTACCGTCGCGGTCCATGCTGGTCAGCAAGATCTCGCCCGCGCCGCGGCGCGCCGCCTCGCAGGCCCACTCCACCGCGTCGAGCCCCGTGGGTGTACGACCGCCCGCTACGTAAACCTCCCATTTGTCGGCCCCGGGACGTCCCGGCTCCCCCACGCGCTTGGCGTCGATGGCGCAGATAACCGCCTGGCTGCCAAACGCCGCCGCACCTTGGGTGATGAGCTGGGGATTTTTCACCGCCGCCGAATTGAGCGACACCTTGTCCGCGCCGGCAGCCACCATGCGCCGCATGCCCGCAAGGTCCCTAAAACCGCCGCCCACCGTGTAGGGAATGGCGAGTTCGCCCGCCGCACGCGACGCCATATCGATGGTGGTCGAGCGGTTGTCGCTAGTCGCGGTGATATCCAAAAAGATGACCTCGTCCGCACCCTCGCGATCATACGCGCTCGCAAGCTCAACGGGGTCGCCCGCATCGCGCAGCGATACGAAGTTGATGCCCTTTACCACGCGCCCGTCTTTAACATCCAGGCACGGAATCACGCGCTTGGTCAGCATACGCACCCGCCTTTCGTGGACGAGGAATCCGCGTTGTCACCAGCCGCTGCCGCCGGAGCGCTCGCGCTTGCAGCGTCGCCTGCGGCGGCAAGGGCCTCCGTCAGCGTGAAGTTGCCCTCGTACAGGGCGCGCCCGGTGATGCAGCCCTCCACCACGTTGTCGCCGGCGGCGGCGAGCGCCCTGATATCGTCCAGCGTGGAAATGCCACCGGATGCCACCACGGGAAATCCGGCGCACGCGGCGATACGGCGATAGACATCCACATCGATGCCCGTCTGCATGCCGTCGCGTGCGATATCGGTAAACACCAGGTGCCTAAAGCCCAAGCCCGCCAGCTCGCCCACCACGTCTTCAGCGCTACGGCCAACGCCTTCACGCCAACCGTTCACCTTTACCTGGCCGTCACGCGCCGCAACGTCAGCAACCAAAAGCTCGCCAAAACCACGAGCCGCCACCTCCGCAAAACCAGGTTCGCGCACCAGCACGGTGCCCAGAGCGATGCGCTTGGCGCCGTACGCTGCAAGCTGGTCGATGCGCGCCAGCGAGCGAACGCCGCCGCCCACGTCGATCGAGAGGCCGGGCACATGGCACAACGCCTCGATAGCGCGGTCATTTGCCTCGCGCGCTTCCTCGTCCTCTTCCAATGCGGCAGAAAGATCCACCACGTGAAGCCACGCGGCACCCTGCTCCTTAAAGTGCTCGGCCACCGCGACTGGATTGGACGAGTACACCTTCATGTGCGCGCGGTCTCCGCGCTCAAGGCGGACCACCTGGCCCGCGATAAGATCGATCGCAGGGAAGACAATCATGCTACCTCACCCCCATCGCCCGTCTGGCGTGTTACGAACCCCTGCATAACGCGACCGGCAACCATATAAGAATCGCCGTCGCGCGCAGCGGCGACAATGCTTGCGAAGTTGCGCAAAACCTGTAGCCCGTGTGCGGACGATTTCTCCGGGTGGAATTGGCACCCAAACACGCGGCCCTTCCAAATTGCGCTAGCAAAGCTGCGCGTGTAATGCGTGCGGGCGGCGACCGCAGCGGGATCGGCATCTTGGTCCGCCGCGTAGCTGTGCGTAAAGTACACATTGGCGCCCTCCGCCACATCGTCGAACAGAGGACAGGCCGATCCCGACGCGCCGGCGCCCACCAGGTGAATCTGGTCCCAACCAACGTGAGGCACCTTGAGGCGCGAACCGTCCAGCCTTGTGCACGAACCCGCGATTAAACCCAAGCCGCGCACCCAGCGTCTGCCCGCCGCCTCGAACACGGTGCCGGGGGCCAAGCCGTCGCCGCGCCAGCCTGGGTCGTCGGAACATGGCACGGCAACGGCGCCGCCGTCCGAGACCTCGTTGTCGCCCGCCACGGGAACGCCCTCGTCCCCACGCTCAAATAACAGCTGCTGCCCCAGGCAAATGCCCAAAAAGGGCGCGCCGTTGGCAACGGCATCCGTCACCGCGCGATCCTGTCCGGACTCGCTCATATATGCAATCGCATCGTAAAACGAGCCAACACCGGGCAAAACCAGGCCTTCTGCAGAGCGGATCTCATCCGGATTATCCGTCGCATACGCGGCGGCGCCCGCACGGGCAAGCCCGCGCACCACGCTCGACAGGTTTCCCTTGTGGTAATCGACCACCGCAATCCTAGGCGCGTCCATGCGTACCTCCTACAGCGAACCCTTGGTTGAAGGGATGCCCACCACGCGCGGGTCGAGCTCGCACGCAAAGCGCATGGCGCGGCCGGCCGCCTTGAACGCAGCCTCGATAATGTGATGGGAGTTCTCGCCCGCAAGCTCGCGCACGTGCAGCGTCACGCCGGCGTCGCGCGCAAAGGCATAAAAGAACTCAACCGCCAGCTCCGTGTCAAACGAGCCCACGCGCTGGGTGGGGATGGGCAGATCGCAGTATGCCTGGCCGCGGCCAGAAATGTCCACAGCGGCCTGCACCAAGGTCTCGTCCATGGGAATGCACACGTCGGCAAAGCGCGTGATGCCCGCTTTGTCCTGCAATGCGCGGGCAAAAGCCTGTCCCAGCACAATGCCGGTGTCTTCCACGGTATGGTGCGCGTCGACCTTGACGTCGCCGGTTGCCTTGACGGTAAGGTCAAACTGGCCATGGCGGGCAAACGCGTTGAGCATGTGATCAAAGAACGGCACGCCGGTAGCGATGTCGCAGGCACCGGTTCCGTCCAGGTTGAGCTTGATGGAAATATCCGTCTCACCAGTGGTGCGGTGCACGTAGGCCTCACGCGGCTTCTCCAGATTGGCGACGGGCTTCTTGTAAATGGTCATGGCTACTCCTCTCGCAACAGCGAATCAAGCGCCGCGAGCACGGCGTCGTTCTCCTGTGGTGTACCCACCGTGATGCGCAGGCACCCCTCGAGTCCGGCGACGGCGCTGAAATCTCGGACAAGAATCGAGAACTCATCGCGCAGGCGCCGGCGAACCATGGAGGCGTTTGCCATGCGGACCAGCAAGAAGTTGGCGGCGCTGGACCATACGGTCACGCGGGGATCTTCAGATAGCGCCGCGTACATGCGATCGCGCTCCAAGCAGATGGTGGCAACGGTGGACGAAAACCGCTCGCGCTGTTTAACCATCTCCAACGCCGCCGCCTGCGTAAGCACGTTGACGGAATAGATCTGGCGGATCGCAGCGAACGCATCGATGATGTCGGACGCGGCGACCACGTACCCGCAACGGACGCCTGCGGCTCCGAATGCCTTGGACAACGTGCGGAGGACTACAAGGTTGGAGCACTCATCCAACAACCCCAGGGCAGATGCGGAGGCATCGGCGAACTCCATGTAGGCCTCGTCCAGCAACACCACGCCAGGGCACACGCGACACACCTCGCGGGTGAGGGCGGGGTCGATGAGATTGCCCGTTGGGTTGTTGGGCGAGGTCAGCACCACAACGTCGCAAGACGGAGCGGCGGCGAGCACGCGCGCGGCGTCCACCTCAAACGTCACGGGATCGCGAGGAATATCCAGCACAGACGTTTGGGTGAGGTCTGCAAAGAACTGGTACTCGGAAAACGCCGGGGTGCAGGTGAGCATGGTGCGCCCGCAGCCTCCGAACGCAAAGAGCAGGTTGAAGAGCAGCTCGTCGCCGCCGTTGCCCACGCAGATGTTTTCGCGCGCCACACCGTGTCGACGCGCCAGCTCATCGCGCAGGCTGTTTGACATGGGGTCCGGATAGCGGTTGAGCGGCGTCGCGGCAAGCGCGGCGTCCACCCGCTCGCGCACGCCGGAGGGCAGCGGGTAGGTGTTCTCGTTGACCGAAAGGTTGATTTTGGTGGGCGTGAAGTTGGGGTCATAGGGCTCGATACCCCTCAAGTGGGGCTGCACGCGTTCGCGCATGCGGTCGGAAAGCTCTGCCATAGCGAACCTACGCCTCCTTATCCATGCGGGCAGCAGCGTCCAAGGCGGCGCCCCGCATCACCACGGCAGCCTCGTCATCCGGCCAGGCGACCGCGGTGAGGTCCTCGCCTTGCAACGCGTCCGTGCTCACGCTGCCCTCGCCCTGCTGCAGCACGCGACGGCGCAGGCCCGCAGACAACGCGTGAGCCCACAGTCCCTCGCGGCGCGCCATCGCCTGGGTGGCGGGAGCGTCGTTCATAAGGCCCTGCGGGGTATAGCAGATCACGCTGGAGCGCTTCACGAAATCGTCCACGGAAAGCGGGCTGGAGAACATAGCGGTGCCGCCGGTGGGCAGCGTGTGGTTGGGGCCGGCAACGTAGTCGCCCAGCGGCTCGGAGCTCCATGCACCCACAAAGATGGCACCCGCGTTGCGGATGGACCCCAGCAGGCCCATGGCGTTTTCGCAGTGCAGCTCAAGATGCTCCGGGGCGATGGTGTTGACGGCGTCGACGGCGGCGTCCATATCTGCGGCGACCACGATGACGCCCTCGTTATCCAAAGACGTACGGGTGATGTCCTCACGTGGGCTCTGGGCGACCAGCACCTCTACGGCACGCTCTACCTCGGTGGCAAACTGCGCATCGCAGGTCACCAAGTAGCAAGCCGCCAGTGTATCGTGCTCCGCCTGCGCCATAAGGTCCGCCGCAACCACGGCGGGGTTGGCAGAGGCGTCCGCCAACACGCACACCTCGGAGGGGCCGGCGATCATGTCGATGCCCACTTCGCCCGAAACCAGGCGCTTGGCAGCCGCCACGTACGCGTTGCCGGGGCCGGTGATCTTCTCGACGCGCGGAATGGACTGCGTGCCATATGCCAGCGCGGCGATGGCCTGCGCGCCGCCCACGGTATAGACCTCGTCCACGCCCGCCACCTTGGCCGCTGCCAGCGTGTAGGGCGAGATGCCGCCGTCGCGCTGGGGCGGGGTCACCATGACCACGCGCTCGACGCCCGCGACCTTTGCCGGGATGGCGTTCATGAGGACGGTCGAGGGGTACTGCGCGCGACCGCCCGGCACGTAGATACCCGCGGCGCGCACCGGCGTAACCTTGACGCCCAGCATGGTGCCGTCCGCGCGCGTGGTGAACCAGGACTGCTGGACCTCGCGCTGGTGGAAATCGCGAATCTGCTCTGCGGCCTTTTCAAGCGCGGCTAGAAACGCCGGGTCGATATTGTCCAGCGCAGCGTCGATGCGCTCCTGCGGCAGGCGGAACTCATCCACCTCAACCCCGTCGAAATCCTTGCAGTAGCGGCGAAGGGCCTCGTCGCCCGACGCACGCACGCCCTCGATGATGTCCTGCGCGGCGCGCGTGATCTTGAGCGGCACGGCGCCCTCGCGATTGAGGTTGAGGACGGTGAGGCGCTCGCCGGCGCCCAGCTGTACGGTCTTCATATCTATTCCCCTTTGCTAACGTCCGCGGCGACCGATGCCGCACGCGGACGATTCGTTGCCTTGTTTTGGCGCAAGCACCTGCGGTACTTGGCGACGCGGCGCGAACGGCGCGACTACGCCTGCGAGCGACGCCACGCAGCCAGGCGATCTGCCAACTCGAGCACGCGGGCATCCAGGCGCGCGCGCCCGGGGTTCACAAAGAAGCGCGCCGTGCACTCCATAAGCTCACCCGTAATCACCAGATTGTTCTCCCGCAGCGTGGTGCCCGTCGCTGTGATGTCGACAATGCGGTCCGTCATACCAACGATTGGCCCAAGCTCGATGTTGCCGTGCAGCGACACGATCTCCGCGTTGACCCCGCGGCTCTCATACCACGCGGCGGCGATGCGCGGGTACTTGGTCGCCACGCGCAAAGATCCACGACGCGCATAGGCCCGCTCGGCCAAGCCGGCGCGATCCGCGGGCTCCGCCTCGATGAAACGGCAGGCGCCGTAGTTGAGATCGACCAGCTGCAGAAGATTGAGATCGGCCTCGATAAGGGAATCTCGTCCACAGATGCCGCAGTCCGCACCGCCGCACGCCACGAAGGCGGGGGCATCGGTTGGGCGGACGATGACCAGCTCGACGTCGCCGATGGTGCCGCCGGGACGCGTGTCGCGCGAGGAAACGATGAGATGCCGGCCAGGGTCGCGGAAATTGGAAACGTCCAGACCCACGGCCTCAAGCGCTTCTACGGTGCCGTCCTTGAGCGACCCCTTGGGAACCGCGATTCGCAGGGGCGAGGCGGCTTCGCGCGCCACCGCGTAGTCGCCGTCTGCCGCGCGGGCGGAACCGGTTGCACCCTCAAGGCGCTCCAGCGAGAAGGCGAAGCCTGCAGCGGGCACGCGGGTGGCGACTCCAAATGCCCCGTCGAGCACGGAGTCGTAGCGACCTCCGGAGCCAACCGGGTCCGGCAGGCCGCCGGCATAGGCCTTGAACACCAGGCCCGTGTAGTAATCGAAGGAGTTCATGAGCGAGAAGTCGAAGGCGATGCGCCCTGCTAGGACGTCCCCGTCCTCCGCTTGCGACAGCAAGCCCTTGTAGAGCGCACGCAGCTCCGTGGTCGCGCACTCGTCCGCACCGGCATCTGCCAGCAACTCATCCACGCGATCGAGCGCGTCCAGGCCACCGTGGATGCGAGGGATCTCGCACATGGCGCGCGCCACGCACGGCGAGACGCCGCTTGCGGCAACGCGGTCATCCAGGTCGATAAAGTTGTTGGCATGCACCAGCTTGAGCGCGTCGCGGGAAAGCGCGGCGTCGTTTGCAAGGGCGAGCACCTCTTTGAAAGGACGAACGCTGCCGCACACGATGCGCCAATCGTCCAAACCAAGTGCTTTGAGCGATGAGAGCGCGAGGCCCACGATTTCCTCGTCCGCTTTACTGCCGCCCTCGCCGATAAGCTCATAGCCCAGCTGGGTAAACTGGCGCGATCCGCCGGTAAGGCGCGGCTGCTCGCGAACCACCGGCGCCTCATAGCGCAGGCGCAGAGGCAAGTCGCCGGAGGCCATGCGGGCCGAGACCAGCCGAACGATGGGCAGGGTGTTGTCCGGGCGCACCACCAGCAGCCCGCCGTCGTCATCAAAAAGCTTGAACGGGGTGTCCGCCATACGGCCCGCCTGCTCCAGGGAGCGCTTGTCCTCAAGCAGGGGCGTCTCGACCGGAAGATAATGATGCTCGCGCAAGCAGCCTTTCACCGTAAGCGCGATGTCCTCGCGAAGCTGCGCCTCCTGCGGAAGAATGTCTCTGAATCCCCAAGGCGTCGCCGTCATCGGTACCCCCTTTCAGCAAATGGCGCGCATGTGTTCGCGCCGACGTAGATGCATAAAAAATGGACTGGCAAAGCACCAGTCCATTAACTTTATCACAGTAAAGTTATCGTATTTTCGCTCCATGCATCCGTAACACGCGCGTGACATTGCGCCGCGTGCGGATGCGCGCGCAATGGGAGAGAGGGTCGCTATGCCTAGCTGGCCGCGACATCGCCAGCGCCGGCGTCTCTCGCCAAGATGTCCGCGATGTCGATGTTCTCGCCCACCAAACCGACCCACGCACCAAGCTCGCCCTTGCCGGATTCCTCATGAACGATAAGCCACTTGTCAGCGGCCCACAGCATGGCAGCATCGCCGCCTTGGGCTCCCTGGGGCAGCGCGGGCTTGGGGCCGTTTGTGCCCTGCGGCAAGGCGACCAGCACCTTGTAGCCCTCGTCCACGCTCGCCTGGCAAGGAGCGTAGTGAAGCGTGGAGCCGTACACCTCGATCAGCGTGTTCGCGGGGACGCGGAACGCGCAGACCAGCGATGTATCGAGCTCGCCGTCGATAATCTGCTCCTCGCGGGCAAGCAGCAAGATGAAGTCGCGCGAGCCAAAGTTGAATTCGCTGGCACGGTGGTACTCGAGGCAGTTGAGCTTGGTGTTGTGGCCGTTGCACCAGCCAAGCTGGACGGGGCGGCCGCCAAAGAACAGGGCGGAAAGCGCGGGCGCGCACGCCATGTTCTCGAGGGCGGGGTCGCTCGCGGAGTAGCTGCGGCCCTCTGGCATGGGGGTCGAGTGCTCCAGCGTGTCAGCCAGCTCGACCAGGTACGCCCGGGGAACGTCGCTCCACACACGACCGTAAGGGCGAAATGCCTCATCCAATACGGATTCGATCTTGATAGCCATGACCGGCCTCCCTTCTCTTGGGCACAGCAGCGCCCATCGACGCGGTTCAGCCTGACGTATTCGATGCGATCACGCTGGGCGCCCATGCGTCTCATCATTACTGCTCATTTTCGCACAGTATTAATCATTTATAAACGACAAGCAACATTTTCTTTCATCTTTTCCGCCACCCGTTTTGGGCTGGAGCGGTGGTGCCAAAAACCGACTTAGTGCGGAAAGGGAAGAGTGTCAAAAAACGCGTTAGTGCGGAGGTTTGGTCAAATAGTACGTTAGTGCGGTTCGAAGGTCGCCCGACGCAACTTCCGTATGCATCCGCCCATATCGTCCAAGCCTTCTAGCTTTGGCGATGCGAATACCCTATTCATAAGGTACCCTGCCTATCGCCCTTCCTCTCCGCACTAACGCATTATTTGACACGCCAGAGACCGCACTAAGCCACTATTTGTCCAAACCTCCGCACTAAGTCGATTTTTGTCCCAGCTCGCCTTCCGCACTAAGCGATTATTAGGCACGCCCGATCCGCCGCAGCCGCCGCCCTAGTCGCCACCAGGCACAATCGAACCGTCGCTATAAGAGGAGCCCGTAAAACCAGCTATACTACTCAGCATGATTACGAACGAACACCCACATAGCAACGCCCCCGCATCGCCCGCCAGACGCGCGGCGCTTTACGGCGTCTTGGCAGCCCTTGCGCTGGTCGCCGGCTATCTTGAGGTCCTGGTTCCGCTTCCCGTCACCATCACCGGTGTCAAACTGGGCCTGGGCAACGCGATCGTCCTCTTCGCGCTCGAGCGCATGGGGGCCAAACCGGCCTTCATACTTATGCTTATCAAGGTGGCGTGCTCGACCATGCTCTTCGCCAACCCGCAAATGTTTGTCTTTAGCATCGCTGGCGGCGTGCTGTCCTGGGCAATTATGGTGGCGGCGCACAAGAGCGGTTTGTTCTCCACCATATCGATATCGGTGCTGGGCGGAATCGCACACAACGCGGGCCAGCTCATCATGGTCGCGCTTACGCTCTCCCCCACCGTCGCCTTTGTCAACGCGCCTGTCCTGGCAGTCGCCGGAATCATTTACGGTCTGGCAATCGGCATACTGGTCCAAGCGGTGCTCTCCGCCATTCCGCAGGAGGCGACCCGTGTTTAAGCCGCTTCGCCTCATAGATAGCAAGCCCGCCGACCGCCCCGGCAATAAAACCTCCGGCACCAGGACGTGTTTCAACGCGCCCACCGCCCCCGTGCTCACACGCAGGCAAGCCATCTGCACCACGGCATCAACAGCGGCTCTTGTTGCCGCCGGCCTTGCGGGATGTTCCAAAAACACCAACCAAACATCTGCCTCACAGGGGGACTCGTCAAAGCCCGCCACCGGATCCACCTTCGCATTCGATACATACTGCACGTTCACCGTGTGGGGGGATGACGCCGCCTTGTCCCAGCTATCGGCAGCGTGCGCGCACTATGACGAGCTCTTCGACCTCTACAGCCCGTCAAGCGACATAGCGCGCATCAACACCGCCCAAGGAGCTGCGACCGCCGTCGATCCCGACACCGCGCAGCTCATCGCCCTCGCGATCGATTACTGTGCCCAGGCAGACGGGTTGTTCGACATAACCATCGGCGCCGTCTCGACGCTATGGGACTTTGAAAAGGGCGTCCGCCCCGATGACGCGACCATCGCGGACGCGCTTCAGCACGTCGACTGGCACGGGGTGGAAGTGGACGAGGAATCCTCGACGGTTCGGCTTACCGACCCCCAGGCAAAACTCGACCTGGGCGGCATCGCCAAGGGCTACATCGCAGATCGCCTGTGCGAACTGTTGGCGAACAAAACCAAAGCCACCGCCGCGGTCATCTCGCTGGGCGGCAACATCGCCTTCTTTGGCACCAAGCCGGATGCTTCGACCTGGAACACCGGCATCCGCGATCCCAACGACCCCGGCGGAAGCACCGTGGTGGGCACGGCCCATGTCTCCGGCGGCTCGTTGGTGACCAGCGGTCTCTACGAGCGCACGTTTGAGCTGGACGGCACCACGTACTGGCACATCCTAGACCCCCGTACCGGCATGCCCGTCCAAACCGATACCGCCAGCGTGACCGTCGCCTGCCCCTCATCCACCACCGCAGACGCGCTCTCTACCACGCTGTTTGTTGCGGGTAGCAAAAACGGCGGCGCCCTGGCAGACACCCACCAAGACACCGCCGCCTACTTCATCAAGCTCGATGGCAGCCATGCGGAGAGCTCGCGCTGGCAAGAGCTCACCAGCTTCGAGTCCTAGGCCCCATCTCGCAAGCCCCGTCTCGCAAGCCCCGCGGCCGCGCCGGCTAGTCAAACTCGCCCACGCGCCTTACCTCAGGCTCAAGGTCAACGCCAAACTGCGCCTTCACCTCGTCTTGAATATGGGCGATCAAGGCGCACACGTCTGCCGCCGTGGCGCGACCGGTATTCACCACAAAGCCGCAGTGCTTCTCGGACACCTGCGCGCCGCCCACGCTCGCCCCGCGAAGGCCTGCGTCCATAATTAGCTTGCCGGCAAAATATCCCTCGGGCCGCTTGAAGGTGGAGCCGGCGGACGGCATGTCCAAGGGCTGCTTCTCCTCGCGGCGCGCCTGGAAATCATCCATGGCAAAGCGAATGGCATCCGGGCTGTCCGGTGTCAGCTTAAAGGTGGCGCTCAGGACGATGAGCCCGTCCGTATTCACGCGGCTCTTGCGGTACCCCATGTTGAGCTGGTCCACGTCCAACGTGCAGACCGACCCGCGCTGCCCGCGCTTGCTGGGCACGTAGACGTCAACAGACTCCAAAACGTCGGAGGTCTGGCCGCCGTAGGCGCCGGCGTTCATAAAGCACGCGCCGCCCACCGTAGCGGGAATCCCCCACAGGGGCTCCAGGCCAGAAAGCCCCGCATCCGCGGCGGCAAGCGCCACGTCTCGCAGCAGCGCGCCCGCCTGGGCAATAACGCGCGTGCCCTCAATGCGCACGTCCGCCATGTTCTCGCGCAGCAGCACCACCACGCCGCGAATGCCGCGGTCGCTTACCAGCAAGTCCGACCCATTGCCAACCACGGTAACGGGGGTCTCGGCAAATGTGCAGGTGTCCAGCACGCGCACCAGCTGCTGGGGATCCTGGGGCTTCACCAGCAAATCGGCCGGTCCGCCAATCTTAAAGGTGGTGTGCAGCTTCATGGGTTCCACCATAAGCACGTTGTCCTCGCCCACCACGCCGGCAAGGGCGCAAATAAGGTCGGGGTTGAAACTTTCGTAATCGTGCATGAGCACCGCCTTGATGTCGCTTGAATTATGCAGCCTAACTATACCCAGCGCACAGCCCCTTGCATATGACTCCATCAAGCGAGTATAGTGGCCTCGCATATGTTTCAGGGCGGGGCGAGATTCCCCACCGGCGGTAAATGGATGCGAAACGCGCGTCCACAAGCCCGCGAGCCGCGCAAGCGGTTGATCCGGTGCGAATCCGGAGCCGACGGTATAGTCCGGATGAGAGAAACGAGGTCTCCCATTATGAACAACTCTATCGATACCAAGCGAATCGTCCTTGCCGCGCTGTTTACCGCAGCTTCGTTCGCGCTCTCCTTTATCCAAATCCCCATCTTCCCTGCGGCCCCCTGGCTTATGTACGACCCCTCGGGCATCGTCTGCTTGCTTGCCGCGCTGGCGTTTGGCCCCAAGCTGGGCGCCGCCGTCGCCATCCTGTCCTGGTTGCCGCGCGTCTTCCTCGACCCCTTTGGCGCACCCATGGGTATGCTCTCCACGTGCTGCCTCATCATCCCCACAGCGATTATCTACGCCAAGTCCGGCAACACCCGCGCGGGCTCCATCGCGGGCATGGTTTTCGGCGCTGCGCTGTCCATCGTCGCCGCCTGCGCGCTCAACCTGGTGGTGACGCCGTTGTACACCGCCGTCACCATGGAGCAGGTAGCGGGCATGATCCTGCCCATCCTGCTACCCTTCAACACCCTTAAGATGGTCATCAACGTGGTTGCCGGCCAAGTGCTGCTGGCCCCCTGCATGAACGTCCTGCACTCCAGCAAGGCATAAACTCCACGCAAGCCCAGCCTTGCGCAAGCGCGGGCGCGACCACACCGCAACGTGCCCGCGCTTGTCCGTTGCAGCTTTTGCTCACCATTAGAAAGCATCCTATGCACAGCTCGCCCATCATCCAGCTAGACAACGTACGCCTCAGCTACCCCTCCCCTACCGCGCAGCCCGTAGAAGCGCTTCGCGGTATCACGCTCTCTATCGCTCAAGGCGAGCATGTCTGCATTCTAGGCAGCAACGGGTCGGGGAAGTCCTCCCTCATCCAGCTGCTCAACGCGCTGATTCTGCCCACATCGGGAGACGTTCGCGTTTTGGGCAAAAGCACGCTGGATCCCGCTAACGCCATGGCGATCCGCACGCGGGCAGCCATGGTGTTCCAGCATCCAGAAGACCAAATGACCACCAGCGTCGTCGCAGACGACGTCGCCTTTGGCCCGGAAAACCTGGGCGCTCCGCGTGAGCAGATTGTCCAGCGCGTCGATGCCGCCCTGGCAGCCGTGGGCATGGGCCACCTGGCGCAAGCAGACCCCGCGGATCTTTCCGGCGGGCAAAAGCAGCGCGTCGCCATCGCCGGTGCGCTCGCCATGGATCCGCAGATCTTGCTGCTCGATGAGCCGGCGGCCATGCTCGACACCCACGGCAGACAGTCGATCCAGCGCATTGTGGGCTCGCTCAAGCGCCGCGGCATCACCGTGGTTCACGTCACGCATTATATGGACGATGCCCTGCTCGCAGACCGCGTCATAGTGCTGGACCACGGCCTCGTCGCGCTGGACGGGACGCCGCAGCGGGTCTTCGCCCACCATGAACGTATCAACCAGCTTGGCTTGGAGCTCCCCTTCGCCATGCGCCTGTCCCAGCATCTTCGCGACAGCGGCATCAACGCGCCCCTCACCGCAGACCAAGACGAACTTGCCCGTTCCCTTGCGTCCATGGCACCGCAAGGCCCCGTCCACCACACGCCGTCGAGCAACGAAGCCGGCATCGATAACGCGCCCCAGCCCCGCAAAGACGCCATCCCCGCCATCACTTTCCGCGACGTCTCCTATGACTACGCGCAGGCAGCATCTGCCCGCAAAAAGCACCGGCGCGGGTTCTGCCACCCCGCCAAGAAGCGTCCCTCGGGCCCGCTCGCCTTGGATAACGCGAGCCTCTCTTTGACACCGGGCTCCCTAACCGCCCTGGTAGGCCATACCGGATCGGGCAAATCAACCAGCATCGAGCTCGCATGCGCACTCAAAGTCCCCCTTACCGGCACCGTCAAGGTAAACGGCATCGACACCGCAGACCTTCGACTTCGTCCGCGCCTTAGAAAAGAGATCGGCTACGTGTCGCAGCTGCCCGAACGCCAGCTTTTTGCGCAAACCGTCTATGAGGACGTTGCGTTTGGCCCGCATAATTTGGGTTTGGACGAGGACGAGGTTCGTGAACGCGTAGCGAGCGCTCTCGCTAAAACCGGTCTTGAGCCTACAGAGGCACTGCTCTGTCGATCGCCCTTCGCGCTCTCCGGCGGCCAGCAACGCTGCGTCGCCTTGGCCGGGGTCCTTTCCATGCGCCAGCCCGTCTTGGTGCTTGACGAGCCCATGGCGGGGCTTGACCCCCGCGGCCGCGAGCACGTTCGCGCCCTGCTGCAAGACCTTAAAAAACAGGGCACCGCACTGCTGGTTGTCACGCATTCTATGGACGATGTCGCCGAGCTTGCAGACCACGTCGTCATCCTTGATCACGGGCGCGTCGTCGCCGACGGCACGCCGCGCGAGGTTTTCACCACCCGCGCAGACGCCCTGGAGAGCATAGGCATCCCAAGCGCGCAAGCGTTCGCAGAGCGTCTTGCCAGCATGGGGCTCTCCTTTGCCGCCTCGTCCGCTAACGCCGCCGAAAACATCCCGCTCACCATCGATGAACTTGTTGCGTCTCTTACGGAGGTGCTGCCCCATGGCGCTGCGCGCTAGCATTGGCCAATACTATTCTGCCAACTCCGCCATCCACCGCCTCGACCCGCGGGCAAAGCTTGTGGCGACCGTCGCCTTTATGGCGAGCTGCTTCTTTGTGCACTCCTTGGCCGGACTCGCCATAGCGGGAGTTGCCGTGGGCTCATGCGTCGCGCTGGCAAACGTGCCGGCAGGCCGGCTGCTATCCCAAATCAAGCCCATCGCGCTTTTCCTCTTTATCACATCGTTTATCAACCTGTTTTTTGTGCAAACCGGCCAAGAGCTTGTTGGTTTTGGCCCCATCCGCATCTTTAGCGGCGGCGTCGAGGCGGCGATTCTCTATACGGTTCGCTTCTTTTTGCTGCTTATCGCAGGGTCGCTGCTTATGCTCACCACCACGCCCACGGCGCTTACCGATGGCGCGGCAAAACTACTCGCGCCCTTAGAGCGCCTGGGCGTTCCCGTAAGCCAGGGAGCGCTGGTGTTGTCCATCGCGCTGCGCTTTGTTCCCACGCTCGCGCAAGAGGCGGACAACATTGTTGCCGCGCAAACCGCACGCGGGGCAGACCTTGAGAACAAAGGCGCCCTGGCCTACGCACGCGCATGCGTGCCGCTGGTGGTACCGCTGTTTGCAAGCGCGCTGCGCCACGCGGACAACCTTGGCCGCGCGCTAGATGCCCGCTGCTACACCGGCGACGCCTCCCGCACCCACTACCATGAGATGCGCTTCTCCCCGCACGCGGACGGTCCTTTCGCCGCGGCGTGCCTGGTTTACCTGGCAGGCCTGTGTGTCATCAACCTACTCGGCATCTAGCAGCACAGCATCCAGACCCGGTGCAGGCGCCCAGTACAACACGCGCCAACACCGACAGTACGCCGCAAGTTCACCACGCACCACGCCGGCAAGCCATCAAACACAAAGGCGCCCCGCCGTCCCCCTAGATGCTCCGCGAAGCGCACATCCAGGGGGACGGCGGGGCGCCACCCGTTTGAAACCCTTGCTATCCGGCGAGGTTGTTGCCGTTCGCCCAGCCCCAACGCGGGGTCACGATATCGCCGTAATAGCTGATCCACTCGTCCACATTGATACTGCGAATATAGCCAACGTTATCCATTACGGTATTATCGCCCACATAAATGCCCACGTGGCCGTAGATCCTGCCCGCCCATGTATGGCTGTGGGACGAGACCGCGATAATCATGCCAACCTGCAGGTTCGACTTTTTAGAACTGGTGCAGAAGTTGCTATACATATCGTCCGCGTTACCGGGAACGTTGCCCAGGCCCGCGCGCTCAAACACGTCGGAAACCCACCAGGCGCAAAGACCCGCGCCGGGGGACGGCGTCTTCTTGCACCACGCCACAACAAGCTGCTGCAGGTTGCCCGCGCTGGACGATCCCTGGCCGTCGCCCGGAATGCTCGTGGTACCGCCAGATGCCTGCTGTTTAGCGGCCTCCTCGGCAGCGCGGCGCGCCTCCTCCTCCGCTTTCGCAGCGGCGAGAATCTCGGCATCGCGCTTGGCGATAAGGTCCTTTACATCTTGGTCAAGGCCATCAAGCAGCGCCTGGACCTCATCCTTCTTATCTTTCATGCTCTGCAGCTGCGCGGTCTGCTGTTCTTTAAGGCCCTCAAGCTCAACCTTCTGGCTTTCCAACTCCGCCTTGGTTTCTTTTAGGTCCTCTTGGATCTGCGCCACTTCTTCAATGGCGCGCTGATCGCTTTCGTTCACCTTGTTGATGTAGTAGGTCTTGGACAGCAGATCGCTAAAGGATTCGGACGAAAGCAGCAGCGCCAGCATGCGATTATCGCCAGCCTTATAGCTGCTCGACACACGGTGGGCCAGCTCGCCCTGCTTTTCTTCAAGCTCCTCTTGCTTCTCCTCGATCAGCTCCTGCGTGTCATCGATCTGGCCGTTGACGTCCTCGATCTGGCCGATAGTATCGTCCAGCTCCTCAGATAACGTCTGAAATTGATCGGAAAGGTCATCGAGTTGCTGCTGCGCCTCTTCAAATTTCTTTTGGGCGGCAGCCAGGGCATCGGTGGTCTCTTTGGTTGCGGAGGGCGTAGCGAAGGCGCGCATGGGGCTGGCGAACAGCGTTGCCGCTGCCGCCGCGCCAAACAGCGCTTTTATGGCATTGCGCCGGCTTATGGCAAGCCGGTCGCTTTCAAGTGCGCAAATCTCGCCCGCCTTGTTACGGGGCGCTTGCATGGTGGGCTGTGACATATGGACTCCGTTTAATGTGTAATGATATGTCGAACACTGCCTGTCGCATAAGGATACCTCAGGAGCACCCTCTTCGGATTACCTTGGACGAGATTCATCAACACCCAACGGATGAACGGCCGCCCCAGGCAGTGCGCTATACTTTTGAGAGTTCGTGCAAACACAGAGGAGGACCTATGTCTCAAGAACTTGCACCTCAGGATACCTGCGTACTCGTCACCGGCGGCGCCGGCTTTATCGGCTCGCACACCGTGGTCGAGCTCCTTGCCAAGGACTATCAGGTTGTCATCGTGGACGACCTCTCTAATTCCAGCCCCATCGCCGTCGACCGCATCAAGCAGATCGCTGGCGACGAGGCCGCGAAGCGCCTCACCTTCTACGAGGCGAACGTTCTTGATCGCGACGCCATGAACCGCATCTTTGACGCGCACCACATCGACCGCGTGATCCATTTCGCCGGCTTCAAGGCCGTGGGCGAGTCCGTTCACAAGCCCATTGAGTACTACCACAACAACATCGAGAACACGCTGGTACTTGTTGACGTGATGCGCCAGCATGGCTGCAAGTCGATCATCTTCTCCAGCTCCGCAACCGTCTACGGCGACCCCGACCGCCTGCCCGTGCGCGAAACCGATCCCAAGAAGCCCGCCACCAATCCCTATGGCTGGACCAAGTGGATGATCGAGGAGATGCTCACCGACCTGCACACCGCCGACCCCGAGTGGAACGTTGTGCTGCTTCGCTACTTCAACCCCATCGGCGCCCATAAGAGCGGCCTTATCGGCGAAGATCCCAAGGGCATCCCCAACAACCTTGTCCCCTATGTTGCGCAAGTCGCCGTAGGCAAGCTCGAGGCCGTCCAGGTTTTTGGCGACGACTACGACACCCCCGATGGCACCGGCGTGCGCGACTACATCCACGTTGTAGACCTTGCAACCGGCCATGTCGCCGCTCTTGACTGGATGAACGGCCGCGAGGGCGTTGAGATCTTTAACCTGGGCACCGGCCAGGGCACGTCCGTACTCGAAGTTGTCCGTGCGTTCTCCGCTGCATGCGGCCGCGAGCTGCCCTACAAGATCTGCCCGCGCCGCGGTGGAGACGTTGCCGCCGTCTACGGCGATGCTTCCAAGGCAGAGCGCGAAATGGGCTGGAAGGCTCAGTACGGTATCGATGACATGTGCCGCGACTCGTGGAACTGGCAGTCCAAAAACCCCGACGGCTTCGCCACCGCGCAGTAGAGCCAACAGCGATTCTCGCCAGTCCGTCCACCTGCCCGTTTAAGCAAGCTATTTATGCAAAGGACCCTGATTTAGCGTGCCTAGCCCGTTCACCGGTTTCCTCAACCGACACTTTGAAGAAATCAACCGGCATTTGATGTCGTTCTTTACCGACAAAACCGATAACGCCGACATCGAAGCCTATCTTTACGCACCGCTGGGACGCTTCTCGGCAAATGCGGGCAAGCGTCACCGCCCCCTTATCTGCATGCTTGCCTGCCAGGCGGTGGGCGGAGACTTCCACGCCGCCATCAGCACGGCGGCCGCGATCGAGCATTTTCAGTCCGCCGCCCTTATCCATGACGATATCGCCGACAACGGTCAGCTACGACGCGGCGAGCCATGCATGTACCTCACCGAGGGCGAGGGCATTGCCATCAACTGCGGCGACCTCGCCCTCTCATTGGTGACGGGCAGCGTTTTGGACGATGACTCGCTTGACGACCACATGAAGATCCGTTTGCTGCACGAGCTTGTCGACATGACCACGCGCACCATCGAAGGCCAGGCGCTCGATCTTGGCTGGGTGCGCGACCAGCGCTTTGACCTCACCGTCGATGACTACCTGCGCATGGCCACGCTCAAAACCGCCCACTACAGCGGCGCCACGCCCCTGGCATGCGGAGCCATCATTGGCCGCGGCTCAAACGAACAGGTAGAGGCGCTGCGCGCTTTTGGCCTTAACACAGGGCTCGCCTTCCAGATTCAGGACGACCTGCTCAACTTGGTGGGCAAAAAAGAAGCGAGAAACAAGGACTTCCGCTCGGACATCACCGAGGGCAAGCGCACCTTGGTCGCCGTCCACGCCCTCGCCCACAGCAGCCACCGCGACGAGCTGGTGCAGATCTTGCAATCCGGCGCCACAGACCCCAAGGTTCTCTCGCGCGGCGTCGAAATCTTCGAGGAGGCGGGATCCATCGACTTTGCGCGCGACTATTCGTTCAAACTCACGGCGCAGGCAAAGGAACTCCTCGCCAATATTGAACTGGACAACCATTGCAAGGAGCTCTTCATGAGCATGGCGGATTTCTTTGTCGAACGCCTGAGCTAACAGGGTCGCCTCAGGCGTTGGCACCACTGCCAACGCATCCATCCAAACCGCCCAAATCACAAAGCGGTCCGAACTGCGCACGCGCAATCCGGACCGCTTTTAGGCTTACGCCCTGGTTCTTACCGACTTTTCCGCCCTCGCTTTTGCGCTACAAAAGCTGCGAGACCAGCAGCGCCACCAAGATCACGCTGCAAATTGCTGCAGAAGCAAGGGCACCTTTATCTTCCAGCAAGGGCAGCACGTCAAATTCGACACCGTCCTCATCCATCATTACGTCGCCCCACGCGCGCAGCTTGTTCATCTTCTCATCCCCTTAACGCAGCTCACAGCACTCGTCGCACCGTGGCATTCTTGCCGTGGCCCTATCCTACGCGCCCATGGCAAGCCGGGCGTAAAGACCAGGGCACGACGAAGTAAGCGTTTGCCTGCACGCCTCTAGCGGCGGGCCTTCGCCTCAAGCGACCTATACGCAATGGCGCCCAGGCCCGCAAGCAAAACGGCAATCACCATCGAGACAACCATGACGCCGTACTCGCCCGCGCCAAACGCAGAGGCGGCAACGGTCGATGTCACAATAGAAGGAATCCTGCCTACTGTGGCAATCGCCAAAACGGCGCCAAAACGCATACGCGTAAGGCCGGCGAAATACGTGAGAAAATCCTTGGGCGTACCCGGGATAAGGAAGATTACCAACATGATGAACTCGAGCTTGCGCGCATCTTTAAGCCAGCTAAACCGCTCAAACTGCTCGCGGGTAAAGAACAGCCCCATAACCTTCCAGCCCCAGCGGCGCACGGCCCAATAGACCAGCGAGGACCCCGCCGCGCTTGCCACCAGGCAGGCCGCGGTGCCTTCCCAAAAACCAAAGGCGTAGCCGCTTGCCAGCTCAATGGGCTCGCCGGGCAAAAACGCCAGCACTATCTGAAGCGTATTGACGCCTATGATGGCAAGGCGGCTGAGAGCCGCATGCTGTTCCACGTACGCATGCACGGCATCGGGATTAGAAAGCCATGCGTATACGTCTGGCAAATAACGCCAGCACAGGCCCAACACCAAGGCGGCAACAATCACCAGTGCGCATACCACATGCCAACGGCGCAGGCGAAAACCGCCCCGGCGCCCGGCATCGCCCGCGCCTCGCACGCCCGTACCTGCGCACGAGGCCGTCTCAGCCCCCTCGGCAAACGACACGCTGCCCAGCACGGGCTCCGGCTCCAAACCATTCACAGGCATCATGGCGACCTCCCCTAACATCTTCCTTATCATTAGGTTCGCATCCGCCTGTCAACTCTTTGTCAACGGTCGAATAGTTTTTTCGAATCCCGTAGGAAACCGCGTCCGAACGTCCTCGCGCTCTTATGAAAACGCGCCGACGTCAAACGTTGCGGTCACGCGAGCCCCGCCATCCGGCGCGTTGCCCAGCTCAATCTTGCCTCCGTGTAGCTGGACGAGGATCTGTGACACGTTGAGGCCCAGGCCAAAGTGCTCCGCCGACTTGCGATCGCTATAAAAGGGGTCGCACCCGCGGTGCAGCGCCTCGGGTGTAAAGCCGGGCCCATCGTCCTCAATAGCCACAACAAGCATCCTATCGTCCGCGCTGCCATCGCCACCGTCGCCGGCCGCGGCGCCTCCAGCCGCAGCGCCGCAAGACACCGCCACGGTTATGCTTCCCGCCGCATGCCCGCACGCGTTGTTGAGAACGTTGCCCATGACCTCCTCGACAAGCGCCACGTCCACGCAGGCATCCCCCTCAAGCAGACCGCGCTTGCACGCAAGCTCCAGCCCTTCGCCGCGGGCGGACACGATGTCGGCGGCATGCTCAAATAGCTCGTCGGCAAGCTCTTCGGCTCCCATCGAAGTCCGAACCACGTCCCTGTCTTCAAGCTTGGATAATCCGCTCATAGCGTTGGCATAGGACTCCAGTCGCCCAACCTGCCCCGCAAGCGTCTCAAGCCGCTCCTCGTCCATGTGCTCGCCCTTTGCCTCGCGCAGGCGCGCCATCTCGACCGTGCCCTTTAGCACCGTCACGGGCGTACGCAGATCATGTGCAAACGCCGCGTTGAGCCTGCGGCGCTCCTCCGCAGTGCGCCATAGCTCACGCTGAGCCGCCAGCAGCGATGCTCGCATGTCTTCCAGCGTGACCGAAAGAGCGCCCAGCTCCTTGCCCTGCACCGGCTGAATGCAAAAATCGAGGTCTTGGGCGGCAATGCGGCGAGCGGCGCCGGAAAGATCATCCAGGGGCTCGGCGATGTGCACGCGGTAGAAGCGGCGGAACATGATGATGGCCAGGCCGCCGTAAATCACAAATGGCGACGCGCCTATCAATAGGTTCAAAATGGTATAGCCCGGCTCTGCAACCCTTATGGCGTCGGCGTAGTAGGCAACGTTGGACGTCTTGCCTGCGCCAAACGCCTGGGCAAAGTCTATGCCCGTCGCCGTCTCAAACATCGCGACGGAGTCCACGCGGCCCGCGCGGTTGATCCGATCGTATTCTGGCAGCACCTGCGCGGTGATGTCATCGTAGTCGCTCAGCACGTCTTCCTGCGGATACTGGTCGTTGTAATTAAGACCCCAGTCATAGAGCTCGATCTGGCCAGATTCAAGCATCTCAAGCGTCGCATACACCTCACGGTACCTATCGCTGGAGCCATCCTGCGTATACGCCGGCACGCTTTGCTCGTCCACGCTCACAAACACGGCATAGGGGTTATCGCCCGGCACGTCTATTTCCGTGGCGGGAACCAGCTGATTTAGCTCCTCGTCATAAATATAGGGACCTGAATCAACCGCCGCGTGCGTCACGCGCCCACCCTGGTCCTCAAATTCAACTTCGTAATACTGAATAAAGTCGCTGCGGTCAAACGCGCTTATAACCACCATGGTAAGCGCGGTCGCAACAACCAGATAACACGCCAGGTACACGGCAAACGTCACCGCGAGGGGGCGAGAGGCCCACCACGCGCGAAGGCGCTTCAGCCTACTAGGGCAAGGCGAGCCAACCTCCTTCGATCGATGTCCGTCCGCGCCCCGGTGGCTCGTTTTTGGCAGCAAACGCCTCATTTGGCCACCCAGCGGTAACCCACGCCCCATACGGTCTCTAAGCAGTCATCGCCCGCGCCGGCGCCCGCCAACTTCTTGCGAACGCGACGCATGTGCTCGCGGACAATGGACGAGTCTCCCGTTGCGTCCCAACCCCAAACGCGCTGGTAAATAAGGTCGCGGTCAAACACCCTTCCAGGGCTTTTGCTCAACAGCGCAATGATGTCAAACTCCGTTCGCGTCAGCTCGACCGGCACCGCCTCACCGCAATCGCCGCGCACCTCGACCGTGCGCATTCCGTAATCTATGGTTAGGCGCTCAAAAAACTTCACCGAAGAGCCCTGCTCGCGAACGCGGTTTTCACGTGCCAGATGAGCTGCCACGCGGCGCCCCAGGACCTCTAGCGAAAACGGCTTGAGCACGTAATCGTCCGCGCCGGCGGCAAACCCGTCCAGCTGGTCCACATCCTCCACGCGCGCGGTAAGAAAGATGATGGGGCAGGCCAGGTGCTCGCGCAGACGACGGCACACCTCAAACCCATCCATGCCGGGCATGTTGACATCAAGGAGCACAATATCCGCGCCGGATTCAGCGCGTGCAAGAGCCGCAGAACCGTCGTTTGCCACAACGGTCTCATAGCCCTCCATCGAAAAATAATCGGCCAGCATCGCCGCGATGTCCTGCTCATCGTCCACAATCAACATTTTGCGCGTTGAAGCTGCAGCTACTCGTTCCACGGTTCCCCCTCATATGAAAAGCCGGATGCGCGCAATGCGCCCCAACCATATCATGCAACGCAATTGTCGACTATTTTCCTACACGTCGGTACGCTCCCGCCTTAAAGCCACCTTAAGGCTTGCGAAAGATTTGAACGGCAAGAACACATATGCCCGCATCATAATTGATACACTGTAGGTTGGTTCACCATGCACAGGCGGACCGATTCGCAAACACTGAGCATTCTGCCTCGCCCTTTTATATGGATGATTTCATACAAGGGCAAGGTCACCATAGGAAGGGGTTTCGATGGACTCGATCAAGCAAGGCATGCAGGGCCCTGCCGTCGAAGACGTGCAGACGCGCCTGGCATCGCTTGGCTACGCCATCGACGAGCATGAGCTCGAGGGTAGCGACTACGGCGCCTCCACCGCAAAGGCCGTGTCAGATTTTCGCGTTGTATCCGGTCTTGCCACGGGGGACGAGGTCGACTCCGTTTGCTGGAGCGCCTTAGTCGATGCGTCGTACAAACTGGGCGACCGCACACTCTACCTGCGCCTCCCTAATTTCCACGGAGCAGATGTACGCGCGTTGCAGCAAGCGCTCAACGTGCTTGGCTTTGCCTGCGGCATCGATGACGGCTATTTTGGTCCGCATACCGAGGCGGCGCTGCAGCAGTTTCAAGAAAACGTGGGCCTCTTTGCAGACGGCATGGCGTTTCAGGACACTTTTAACTACATCAAGCGCCTGCACCACGTGTGGAAGGACAAGCCTTCCGTGGTGAACATCGACTCCGAGGCTCGCTCCGGCTTTGCCCGCGCAGCAAGCGTTCTTGAGCACGTCAACGTTGCCGTGGGCGGCGAGGACGCCATCGCCCGCAACATCGCCTCGCGCATTTGGAATATCGCGTCCGCCACCACCGAGAACAGCGGCGTGGTTCTGTACGACTCCGAAGAGCCTCAGGACATGGACGTGATCTTTGTCCTTGCGAGCGAACCGCCGCCCGAGTCCGCAGCCCCCGTGGCCACTATCACGCTGGCTGAATGCACCAACCTGTCCCAGCGCATCCGCACCGCGATCGCCGCGTCGACGCAAAAGCCCGCACGCGTGCGTTTTGAGCTCACCGGGCTCACCCGCTACGGCACATTTACCTCAAGTGACGCACAAACTCTTGCAATCCGTCTGCTTGATGGCGTTTGCGACGCACTTAGCGCCTAAAGTACGCTACACTATTCCATTGTCTTGGGGCATCGTCCAGCGGCAGGACCCCGGTTTTTGGTGCCGGTTACGGGGGTTCGAATCCCTCTGCCCCAGCCACTAAGAAATAGCAGGTCAAAGCATGTTCTTGCTTTGACCTGTTTTCTTTTTCGGACAAACGTGAACAACACTATGCTAAAAAAGCGCAATACAACGCGCAATCGCCCCGCCGGCGCTCTTGCGTGGGTACAAGCCAAGCAACTTGCTTTTATCCACCCGCACCCATTGGAGGCACCATGGCAAACCACGGCGGCGATATGTTCATCAAGGCGCTACAGGATCGTTTTACCTGCAAACGCTATGCCCCAGAGGGCCACATAAGCGACAGCGACTTCAACACCATTCTCGAGGCGGCGCGACTCTCCCCCAGCTCCTTTGGCATGGAACCCTGGAAAATCTTGGTGGTCGAGAATCAAGAACTGCTCCAGCAGCTACTCGACTGCTCCTGGGGCGCTAAGAAAAACGCCGACCGCACGGTAATTCTGCTTGCCCGCAAGAACCTTACCGCGCAAAGCGAATGGGCGCATGACATCTGCCATAACGTGCAGGGCCTCTCCCCTCAGGACGAGAAGGCCCGCTTGGAGATGTTCCAGACCTTCCAGAAGCGCGACCTGCGCGTCCTTGAAACGTCTCCGCAGACCCTCGATCCCAAGCGCGCGCTCTTTGACTGGGCGTCCAAGCAGACCTATATCGCCCTTGCCAACATGCTCTCTGCCGCAGCCGTGATGGGCATCGATGCAACCCCCATCGAGGGCTGCACCTTCCCCGAGCTCGAACGAGTGCTGGCAGGCCGCGGCATCATCGATACCGCCGAGTGGGGCGTGTCCGTCCTTGTGCAGTTTGGCGTCCACGACCCCAGCCATCGTCCACATCCCAAACTTCGCCGTCCCTTTGCAGACGTGGTCGAGTACCTTCGCTAGCGCAACGGCAAGCGCACGCTGCGAAACACGCACTGCAAAATAAGAACGGGGCCGGCATCGCGTTACCGGGAGAATCTCCCTGGTCGCGATGCCGGCCCCGCCGACTCACAACTATGTGTTGGAGAAATCTAAGATGCTCTAGCAAGCCTTAGGCATTGGCAGTGGCGCCGTCAACGGACTCCTGGTCGTTGAACTCGCCGGCCTTGTAGGCAGCGGTACCCATAGCAGACCACTCAGGCTCTTCGTCCGGCATGCTACCGGCTTCCTTGGTAAAGAGCTCCTTGAGGCAGTTGTAGGCAACCATGATGCCCAGAGCCATAAGAAGGATGGCAAAGACCAACTGCAAACCAGAAGTGGCCATGACGGCCATGCCGCCCGCCTGAAGCGCAGTCACGCAACCAAGCGCGCTCTGGACCAACGAGGTGAAGGTGCAGGCAAGCAGGAACGCAACGGGAACGTAGAGCATGAAGCCCTTGCGACCCGTAGCCTTGCAGAAGACCGCGATGGTGATCATGGTCATGCCGCCCAGCAACTGGTTGGAAGCACCAAACAGGGGCCAGATGTTTGCATAGCCACCAAAAGCGAGAGCAAGGCCCGGGACCAGAGTCACCGCGGTGGCAAGCCAGGGATTGGTGACAACCTTCATGAAGCCGGTCGCGGACGAGGAGTCCTCGGCAGCGAGGGCATCGTTAGTGGTAGCGAAGAACTCCTGGAAGGAGAGACGGGCGATGCGAGCCACGGCGTCCAGGGACGTAAGGGCGAGGGCGGAAACGCACATGGTCATAAAGACGGTTGCAACGGTAGCATCCACGCCAAAGGACGTCATGCCGCGAGCGATGCCCTGAGAGAAGATCTGGAAGGGCGTTGCGGCGACCCCGTTGTTAAGAGCGCCGGTGCCGGCGGTGTTGAGATCGCTGAACATGATGCCGGCGATAACGACGGCGAGGATGCCAACAAAGGACTCCAGAACCATGGCGCCGTAGCCAACAGGCAGTGCATCGGACTCCTTCTCAACCTGCTTGGACGAAGTGCCGGAAGAAACCAAGCTATGGAAGCCGGAAAGAGCGCCGCAAGCGACGGAGACGAACAGGAGCGGGAAGACGTTCTTGCCAGATGCGGACAGGGCGGCAAGGGTGTCACCGTCAACGATCGTGGGGGCGGTCATGGTTGCCTTGCCGGCAGCGCCCAAAACCACAATGCCAACCACCGCGCAAGCGATCATAACCAGCATCATGATGCTGGTGAGGTAGTCGCGCGGCTGCTTAAGCGTCTGGATGGGCATGGCAGCAGCGAAGACCAGGTACACCATGATGACGGCAAACCAGCCCATCTTGTCCAAGTAGACGGGGAACTGCATGCCCACGGCAAACATAGCGACCATCAGAACAACGGCGAGGGCGAACTCCTTAGCGCCGGTGAGGTTCCACTTGCGGCAGCCCCAACCAAAAGCGATGGCCACAAAGGTAAACAGCATAGAGATGGTACCAGCGGTGCCGCCCGCATAGGACTTGGCGTAATCGACCGCGCCGCTGGTGGCATCGACGACGGTCTTGAACGTACCGGCGACCATATCGGTGAACGCGGCGATAACAATGATGCAGAACAGCCAGCTGAACAGCAAGAACAAACGACGACCCGTGCGACCGATGTACTTATCGATCAGCTGGGCAAGCGACTTGCCGTTGTTCTTCATCGAGGCGTACAGGGCGCCAAAGTCATGCACGGCGCCAAAGAAGATGCCGCCCACCAGCACCCACAGCATAACGGGCAGCCAGCCAAACATCATGGCGACGATAGTGCCCGTAACGGGACCCGCACCGCAGATCGACGAGAACTGATGCGAGAACGCGGTGAAGCAGGAGGCCGGAGAGAAGTTCTTTCCGTCCATCATGCGACGCGCCGGCGTCAGCTGCGCGTTGTCCACGCCCCAGCTCTTGGCGAGCCAGCGGCCATACACCAGGTAGCCAGCGGCCAAAACAACCGCAGCGACTACGATTACTGTAACTCCATTCATAGAAGCTCCTTCCCCCAAGAAACTCGTCCAAGCCATAAAAAACAAGGGCCGTCGATTCATCTCGACGGCCCTTGCACCACTCATAGCCGCCCGCTATCGCGCGGGCAAGCCAAAGCATGCGTGCCCGCGTTAGCTAATAATGCTGATAATAATTAGCTGGGCTTGCTGCATGGCTCTAACAACTTTCTTACGTAAACGTGCGCACTGGATGCGCTACCACTCCCTCGTGGAACGATAAGCCAGTTTGTCACTTTATCTAGATGCAGTCAAATAACGCTCCCTTTCATTGCGGGCGTGTAAACGTCTCGTTTCAAGTGTGAGAAGCGGTTCCTACAAGTAGCCTATCGCAGCGACTCTACAGCGTCATGTTTGGATCGGCATCTATATCAAAACCGGCATAATCGCCTTCGCGGTATTTACGTCGAGCGACCTCGGCGATCATGGCGGCGTTGTCCGTGCACGCATGCTGCGGGGGAAGCGTCACGCGGACGCCCCTGCGGCTCAATTTGCGGACAAGGAGCTCGCGCAGATGCGGATTGGCCGCCACGCCTCCGCCAAGGCAGTATTCCTTGGCACCCGTCTGCTTGAGCGCATCCCAAGCCTTCTTGAACTGAACGTCGAACACGGCCGCTTCAAAGGACGCCGCGAGGTCGGGAAGATGGATGGTACGGCCCGCTGCGGCCTCCTGCTCGATATAGGTAACCACCGCGGTCTTAAGGCCCGACAACGAGAACCGGTAATCATGGCTATGCATCATGGCGCGGGGGAAATCAATCGCCTTGGGATCGCCGTCCTCGGCCAAACGCGAAATGATGGGACCGCCCGGATACCCCAGCCCCAACGCCTTGGCGACCTTGTCGAAGGCCTCGCCCACGGCATCGTCCAGCGTCTCGCCCAGTACCTCGTAATCGCCCCACGCGCGGACATGCACCAACATGGTATGGCCGCCAGAAACCAGCGTAAAGATAAACGGCGGCTCCAGGTCGGGTGTTGTCAGCAGGTTGGCGTACAGATGGCCTTCCAGATGGTTGACGGCGATAAGCGGCTTGCCCGCGGCGAATGCGAAGCCCTTTGCAAAGGCAACGCCCACAACCAGCGCACCAACCAAACCGGGACCCTGCGTAACACCAACGGCGGCGAGCTCGCTGGGGGCAACAGGATCTGCCAGTCCCAAAGAAGCAGCAGCTTCCTCGAGCGCGGCATCGACCACGCCCACGATCACCTCGACGTGCTTGCGCGAGGCGATCTCCGGCACAACGCCGCCAAAGCGCGCATGGAAGTCAATCTGCGTTGACACCTGGTTGGCGAGCATCCTGCCCGCCGCATCGATAATGGCAACCGCGGTCTCATCGCACGAGCTCTCGATAGCCATAACCAAAGAGCTCTCTTCCAAAAGTCTGCGCTCGGCGTCGCTTCGCCGCGGCTCAGGCAGGGGCCACGGACGAGAAGCGGCAGCAGTCGGCTCCGGAGACGTAGCGTCCACCGGCAATACCAGCGGCAACGTCGCGGTCATGATGCACGCATCCGCGCCAGTCCCATAGTAGCCGCGACGCACTCCGCTGCGGGAAAAGCCCAACGACTCGTACAGTGCGATCGCCGTGCCGTTATTCGCTTCGACCTCAAGTGATGCGGTAGTGCAGCCAAGCATCTGGGCATCATAGCTCACATGGGAGAGCAGCTTGCGCGCGATGCCCTGACGGCGGCGATCCGGCGCCACCGCGACATCTAGGATCTCTACGTCGGTATCGATCGCCATGCCCCCCGCGATACCCACCAACTCGCCATTGTCATGCGCAACCCACCAGGAACGGGGCGCCGCGGCATCCGACGCCAGCTCGGACATAAATTGTTGCGGAGACCAGGGCGTGTGGCTCGCGTCGGCAAAACACGTCGCTTCGAGCTCGGCGGCGGCTTCTGCGTCCGCGGGCCCCATGGGACGGAACTGCAGGTGTCTTCCGGCAAGCTCGTCCGCAACGCCCGTGACCTCGCTCTTCGCGCTCTGGGCTAGACCAAGACGCTTGCGCTCGTTCTCCTCTGCATCGGACAAGCGGGTATATACGGGCAAAACCTGCGCAGGGTCGCCGCTCTGATCATGCAGCATAACCCTGGAGCTGGCGGCGGCAAGCAGCAAACCCTCTCCAGAGGGCCACCAAAGCTCGCGATCGAGAACGCGCTCCATCAGGCCGGCCTCTTCAAACAGCTTGGCATAGCGCACCAAGCCGTCTCCCGTGATCTGCAGCTCGTCGCAGTCCGGACGCGAAGACCACTCTTCAACGGCGACGGCGGCCTTGACAACGCGCTCGCGCTCAAACAGGCGGTGCGGCCCGTCCTCATCAACGCTATAGAGCGCGGGGTACACCTCGCCGCGCATGGCGTCCGCTGCCACGCCAAGTAAACCGCGAACGCCAGCGCGCCACGCGGTCCATGCAGAAGCATCAAGCGTGGACACCCCGTACAGGGGCACGCCCGCGCCACGGGCAAGTCCCTTTGCCGTAGAGATGCCAATGCGCACGCCGGTAAACGACCCCGGACCACGCCCCACCAACACAGCACCCACTTTATCCATAGACGCACCGGCATCTTGAAGAGCTGCGTCGACCGCATTCACCAACTCCACATTGGCGTGACGGCGGCACATGTGGTCCTGGTGAGACAGAAGTTCAACGCCGCCGCCGTCCAGGGTCGCCGTCCACTCTGCGCACGCGCAGGCAAGCATATCCGTCGAGGTATCAAGTGCAACTACTAACATGGTTTCAAACCGTTTCCTGTTCCTATGGCGCCGCAACCCTAGGCAACGCCTTTCATCGCGGCGTCAATTTGCGCCGCAAGCTCCTCTGCCCGCTTCCCAAACGGCTCAAGGCGAATAGAACGCCGGTGCTCCCCTTGACGTTCGATCACCACGGACAGGTATTCATCACACAGCTCATCTTGGAACTGTTCGCCCCACTCGAGCAGACACGCGCCTTCGTAGCCAAGCACGTCAAAGATGCCCGTATCCTCAAGTTCGTAGGCATGCTCCAAACGATACAGGTCAAAGTGAAAAAGCGGAATCCTGCCGCCGTCATGCACCGCCATCAGTGCAAACGTTGGACTGGTCACGGGATGGGCGTCACCCAGGCCGCGTGATACGCCCTTGGTGAAATGAGTCTTGCCCACACCAAGCCCGCCGGTGAGAATGAGAACATCGCCCTCGTTCAGAAAAGCCGCGACCAGTTCTCCAAAGCGCTCGGTATCCTCGACCGACTCGCTCTGATAGCGGCACCCGGCCTCTCGCGTTAATGACATAGCCGCTACTCCTTAAGCCTGGGCAACGCGTCTGAATGAACCACGGCATCCCGCTGCTCATCCTGTGGGTGACGAGCGAGATAATCGCCCAGCATTCTAAAGTCCGCCTCCAGCAACTCCTGCCAAGCCGGGTTGCGCAGGGCCGCCGCAGGATGGAGCGTGGGCATTACCACAAAATGACCCATCTGATGGAACCTGCCGCGAAGCTTGGTAATGCCTATCTCCGTCTTCAGCACAAAATGCGTTGCAGGATTACCTAGCGTAACGATGATGTCCGGCCAGATGCTGCGAATCTGCTCGCGCAGAAACGGGGAACAGGCCAGCACTTCGTCGGGCTTGGGATTGCGATTTGCCGGCGGACGGCACTTAAGAACGTTGGCGATATAGATATCCTCTCGCGCAAGACCAGCTAGAGAGAGGATACCGTTAAGATTCTCCCCCGCCCTGCCCACAAAGGGCTCACCCTGCAGGTCTTCGTTCTTACCCGGAGCCTCTCCCACAAACATGACGCGCGCTTGAGGGTTCCCCACTCCAAAGACAATGTTGTTACGCGTCTCGCACAGAGGACACAGGCGACAATCGCCCAGCACCGCGCGAATCTCGTCCAAAGACACCTCGCGGGGGGCCTGATTGTCATGCCCGGGAATATGCATTACGCCCATGGGGCCTCCTAGATATAAACCTTCTCGAGCCGCATGCCAAACCCGCAGGCAACCTCATAGTTGATGGTGCCGCGCAAGCGAGCCATCTCGTCCATGGAAATTACCGCATCGCCGTCTTTGCCAACGATGGTAATCAGGTCGCCCACCTCCGCCTCGGGCATTTGCCGTGCCGGCGTCTGCTGGATTGCGACCATACATTGGTCCATGCAGATATTGCCCACCTGGCGAATCCGTTGTCCACGATAGAGAACATCCATCTTGTTGGACAGTGTACGGGACAAGCCGTCTGCATATCCAACGGGAATAGTGCACACCTGAACACGGGTGCGCGGAACGCGGAATGTAAAACCGTATCCCACTCCCTCGCCCATCGCCGGATGAATAGTGCGCGTCACACGGGCGCGGACGCTCATAACGGGTTCAAGCGGCATGATCGGGGCGCTCTTTTCGCAGGGCTGCAGTCCGTACAAGCCAATTCCCGCTCTGATCATGTCGAACTGCATCGAATGATCCAGCATGGAAGCCGGGGTATTGCTGCAATGTACAATGCCGCACTCAAAACCCGCATCCTTCATTGCAGCGACGGCTTCGCTAAAGCGCGTGCACTGCAGTCGATAATCCCAGCCATCGGGATCGTCTGCTGTGGCAAAGTGTGTAAACACGCCATCGCACTCGATACCGCGATGGAAGTCGATCTCGCGCCTAAACTCGAGCACGTCGGTAAAGTGCACGCCAATCCTATTCATGCCGGTTTCGATAGCCATGTGGTACTTGCCCACGCACCCCATCTCCACAGCGCGCTCGCCATAGGCGAGGGCGAATTCGGACGAGTAGACCGACGGCATGATTTGATATTCAAGCAAGGTATCGCAGGCGTCGATTGGCGGCTCGTTAAGAACCAGAATGGGAGACTTGATTCCGCCCTCGCGCAGCTGAACACCCTCGGAAACCGTGGCGACCGCGAACATGTCCGCACCGGTAGCATGCATGATCTTAGCGCACTGCACGGCGCCGTGACCGTACGCATCGGCCTTGACCACACAGCATAAACGCTTGCCATATCCAAGAAGGTTCTTAAATGCTCGCGTATTGCGGCGAAGCGCCCCCTGGTCAATCTCTACCCATGCCCAACGAGTTGCGGGCTCTTTGCTACTAGGCATCGCTATTCTCCTTTGGAAGCTGCAGCACCCAGCCCCGTAAGGGCATGCATCGCCTCGTCCTCTACCAATTGCAAAGCCTGACCAATGACATCGATGAGGTCGGTTGCTATCACGCTGCGCTCGCCCATCTCAGCCGCCGCCGCAAACCCCGTATAAGAGTGAACGGTCACGGCGTAGGCGCCAAACTCCGGCCATGCATCAGACCGAGCATGCGCCGTTGCAACTATGCCGGCAATAATGCCGCTTAGCACATCTCCAGAACCGGCGGTAGCAAGCGATGTGGGCCCAGCCGTGGGGATCAGCACCTTATCTACACCAACCACAGCAGTTGTGGGCCCCTTGGCAATAACAAGCATGTTATCCGAACCGCAAGCCCATAAAATGCGCTGAGAAGCCTCAATTGCGCTGCGGAGGTCATGAACAGGGTCTCCCGCAACGAGACGAGAAAGCTCGCGATGATGCGGCGTCAAAATCAGCGCACCGTTGCGGCGAAGCAGTTCAGGAGTTTTATCGATGCCGTCAATAGAGCCACGACCCAGGCAGTTCAACGCATCGGCGTCGAGAATTAGGGGCACATCGCTCTCCAAAAGGCCGCTGACCACTTGCATGCAACCCGATGCCGTCGTCATACCAGGACCGCACAGAACAACATCGTATTTTGGAGCGATTTCACAGATGACGGAACGAGCAGCCGCCCCAAATGAACCACGGGAATCAGAGGGAATGGCGACAACCGGAATAGAGGGCAGCGCCAGACGAATGAGGTTGGCACAGGAATCCGGAGCTGCAACGGTAACGTATCCGGCGCCCGCGCGGGCTGCAGACTTGGCAGCCATCATAGCAGCTCCAGGGTACATCGCGGAACCCGCGACAACTAGCACCGATCCGCGAGAGTACTTGTCGATGTTGCCGGGCAGAGGCTCAATAAAATCAGCCAGGTCAACGGGGTCGACAAACTCTGCCGCATGGTCTACCTCGCCAATAACCTCGTCAAGGTTGTCGTACAGCTCTCCGCAGACAAGCTCGCCCGCAAACTCTGGACCATCGCCACTATAAAGACCAATTTTGGGCGCGAGCATGGTCGCAGTCAAATCAGCGCGCACGCACGCTTCAGCGCGCTCTCCGCTCTCAGAATCAAGACCAGAAGGCACGTCGACCGAAATCACCGAGGCGCCAATCTCATTGAGAGCGGAAATCCAAATATTGAACGGGGGGCGAAGCTCTCCATGGAATCCCGTACCAAGAATGGCGTCAATAACAAGGTCAGATTGCTCAATAAGCTCAACAAGTTCATCACGCGAAGGCCCGACATGAACAGCGACGTCACGTCCAGCAGTTCGACGAGCAACATGACGAGCCAGCGCACTTGGAATTTCATCGGGATCGACGGGGGTTACAACATGGACGTCGGAACCCTTTTGACTAAGAATGTCGGCGGCGACCCACCCATCACCACCGTTATTGCCAAATCCGCAAAGAACCAGAACGCTCTTAGGGGAACGAGCCTCGGCAAGGCTCGCAACAAACTCTCCGGCAAGCTCCATGAGCTCCGCTTTTGAAGTGCCCTCTTTTTCGATAAGGTCCTCGAGTCGACGAACCTCTTCAGTACTCAAAACCGGCTTCATCTCAATTCTCCTATTCCGTGATTTGAGATTCTCCAGATATAGATACAAGCTCAGCATCCTGAACACGCTCAAGTTCCTCTAGAACGCTTTTAGCCTCTCTAAACGAGCGTGCAATACGGGCCTTTTCCGACTCCCTATCGGGCTTTTGCTTAGGTCGAGCATCTTCGGTAATTGTCATAGCATTTGCAACGGCTACATCATTGGTGAATGAGAGTGAGATGGCGACTTCAACAATTCCAAGATCCTGAGCAATCTCAAGAGCTCGACCATTAAGAACAGCAACGGGCTTTCCAGAAGCGTCACGAGAAACAGAGACGTCTCGTCTGCCAATTCCAGAGCTAAATCCTGTGCCAAGAGCCTTTAAGACAGCTTCTCGAGCAGCAAATCGGCAGGCATAATGAGCAGCTGGGCGATTCGAAGACTCGCAGTACGCCCGCTCTTCATCAGTAAAAACACGAGTAGCAAAAGAGGGGGTCCTCTTAAGAATGGACTCCATACGAGCAATCTCAACAATATCAACGCCAATACCAGCGCGAGCCATAAACACACCTCCCAGCCATAACACATATCCGCAATATTGTAACGGCTTAAGAGGAATGATGAGGCGACATGGAGCCGATAGCAGACGCTCAGCAGAGACATACTGAATAGACAAGCAAAAAAAGCGGGGCCCCGAGGGCCCCGCTCCGCACCGACGTGAAAGTGCCGTCCACCGGTCAGCGGCGCCCTGCTCTCCCACGGGCTTCCCCCGCAGTACCATCGGCGCTCGGCGGCTTAGCTTCCGGGTTCGGAATGGGTCCGGGCGTGCCCCGCCCGCCATGGCCGCTGACCGGTGGGCGGCGCTCCGCCCACTTCAACTTTGCTTAAACGTTTATACATGCAGACCTTATTCCAATGCAAGAGATATTTGCAAACAGCAAGAGCTCATCAAATGATAAACAGAAGCCATTCAATACCTCAAAGAGCATGGGGCACGACCTTGCTTTTTAATAAGAAAGGGACGAACCGAAGTCCGTCCCCTGAAAATCCGTGGAGTGGATTAAGCCTCGAGAGCCTTCTTGGCGATGGAAGCCAGCTCGTTGAAGGACTCGATGTCCTCGTAAGCCATCTGAGCGAGGACCTTGCGGTCGAGATCGATGCCAGCAAGCTTCAGGCCATGCATGAACTGAGAGTAGGAGATGTCGTTCATGCGGGCAGCAGCGTTAATACGGGTGATCCAGAGGCTGCGGATCTCACGCTTCTTGTTGCGACGATCGCGGTACTGGTACTGGAGGGAGTGCTGCACCTGCTCCTTGGCGTACTTATAAGAACGGGACGCCTGACCGTAATAACCCTTAGCGCGGTTGAGGACTGTACGGCGCTTCTTCTTGGCGTTCACAGCGCGCTTGACACGTGCCATATCTAATCAACTCCTAATTGGTGAGTTCGAGGTAACGGGATGAAATAAGGCTTAGTTGCCAGCCAGGCGTGCGGTAACGACCTTCTTGTCGGCGGCAGCAAGCTCGCCCTCCTGGCGGAAGTTACGCTTACGCTTGGTGGACTTCTTGGTCAGGATGTGGCTCTTGAAAGCCTTGCAGCGCATGATCTTGCCCGTGCCGGTGCGGCGGAAACGCTTCTTGGTGCCGCTGTGGGACTTCATCTTAGGCATGAAATTCTCCTTCTCGGTTACTACTACACAATAAGTGTGGCTATTGGTTAGCCTCGGCCTCGCTGGCCTCGTTATCAAAGGCGCCCTTAATGGGTGCGAGGAGCATGAGCATGTTACGGCCTTCAAGCTTGGGCGCCGATTCGACCGTAGCGTACTGTTTCAGGTCCTCGGAAAGACGCTCGAGTACATTGAGTCCCTGCTCCGGATGGGCCATTTCACGGCCGCGGAACATGATGGTGACCTTAACGCGTGCGCCCTTCTTCAGGAAACGAAGGACGTGACCCTTCTTGGTCTCGTAATCGCCCACATCGATCTTGGGTCGGAACTTCATTTCCTTGACCTCGACCTTGGACTGGTTCTTACGAGCCTGCTTGGCCTTCATGGCCTGCTGGTACTTGAACTTGCCGTAATCCATGACCCTACACACCGGGGGATTCGCGTTGGGCGCAATCTCCACCAGGTCAAGCCCCTGTTCATCGGCGACGCGCTGCGCATCGCGGATGCCGAAGAGACCGAGCTGAGATCCATCTACGCCGATCAGACGGCAGGTGGTTCCGGTGATCTCGTCATTGATGCGGGTGTCATCAGACTTAGCTATGTCCTTACCTCCTTCTTGAATAGAACAAAAATAACCCGGTGCCATAGAGCATCCGGGCTACACAAGAATCGAGTGATACATAGCTGTACCTTCGAAGTTCATAATTGTAGGACCAGACAGCTACTCAGTGGCGCCGAAAGGTGGGGACTTATCATCCCGCTTGGCTACTGCAAACACAGTGTAATAGCGATAGTAGCACACAAAATAATAACTTCACGCTATCAACACGAAGTTATCCTCTTACATGCTAAAGGGGAGACAAGCTCCCCTTCCTAATATCACATGGTGCCCGAGGTGAGATTCGAACTCACACGCTGTCGCCAGCGGAGGATTTTGAGTCCCCTGCGTCTGCCGTTCCGCCACTCGGGCGCGGTGAACTTGCTTATAGTATCACAGGCTCGGCCGCTATGCCTCGATCATCTCAATAAGTTCTACTTCACGAAGCATCTCCACTTCATCGCATCCCCTGCCATCGACCGTCGCCTCCCCCATCTGGTTATCAAACGGATCCCAGCGAACGCCGTCGGACGGCGGCTCGAACTCGGCTTGGAACTCAGAGTTTGAAACCATTCTCCACGGATCAAGATTGCCAGAGTGGTGCAGCCGCCTTCTTTCGTCCCCAGACCGTCGAGAAGACGACCCAAACGAAACATCCGCCCACAACCAACCGTACTCTTCCGTGTAAAACATCGCCCAATCATGCGGGCCTATATAATCACAGGCAACGTACAACCCGCTCTGCCACCGTGCGGGAATCCCCGCGATTCGGCACATGGTAATAAAAGTAAGCGCCATTACGCCGCAGTCTCCCCGTAACGATTTGGCACAGTTATCGGCGATGGCATCAAGCTGAGCGTAGTCAGGCTGATAGCGGTAATCAACATGACCGGTAAGATAGTCGTATATCCTCCTTGCACGGTCTATCGGACGGTCGACCCCTTGAACAAGCCCGTTCGTAAGCGCCTTAAGATATGGCGTGAAGCGAGCATGCGGCCTGATCTCCGCCAAATCGCACGCACGCGGGCGAGGGGCATCCACCACATGACCGCCAGCCGCCGGTGCCGTCGTATCCACATATGGAGCATCGATGCGATAACGATACACAACCTCAAATGACTCTTTGGACGAAGACTCCCAGTACACCGTTCGGGCGGGCGCATCCTCGCGAGCGGCTATTCCGCCCTCCGTCATGGAGAGAATCTCGATATGGGACTGTTGGGGAGCGCGGGCGGGTATGGGCAGCCAGGCGCGCACGACCTCTCCAGTCCGCCTTCCCGGGACCGATATCTTCGCTCGAACGGTAATCGATCTACTGGAGCCTCCCGTCTCCCTCATCTCCATAAGCATCGCGTCGCGAGCCTCGGTATTTGTGGGAGGGTCAGGCAAAAGGCCCGGCACCTCACCGGGATAAACGCGAAGCGAATCGAGAAAGTTCGCCAGGAAGCGAACCTCACCATCGATGAACCTATAATCAATGCGCTTGCGCTCAACAAGATCATCGAGCCGCCGCTCGTCAAAATCGGGCCACTCCGCCCTAATAAGCTCGATGGCACGAGCGCGACTGATACAGAACTGGCGGGCAAGCCGTCCCATTCGATGGCGTTCTGCGCGCAAGCACGCCGCAAGCTCGGGTTCGAGATCAGCACCGAGCATGTCCGAGCAGGCCGCACGAGCCGCTTCGAGGGCCCCGCGCTGCTTCAGCCGCTCGATCTCCTGCGGAAGTCCGATATCGAGAAACCGGTAATCGCCATTCTCAACCACATCAAAGCTGCCGACCGGCCCTTCGCGACGCAGCTCGCCGACATCGGGTAACACCGTCTTGATAGCCATGGCCCCTCCCGTAAATAATCTTATTCGATACAAGCGCCTCGACCCTTGAGAGCCAGACAATTCCAAATACCGTAGCAGACCGATCGCCATGATTCTGCGAGGGCTCGGCGAGGCGGCGGCAGCCCCGGGTTAAACGAAAAGCCGCCGCTCCAAAAGAGAGCGACGGCTTAGCATCATGCTTTAAAGCAGGCCTGCAACCAGGCGATTAAGCCTTGTTGACGGAACCGAACTCCTCCATGAGCTCCTTGGCGCGAGCGACGATGTTGTCGCGGCCGCCCTTGAGGAGCTTGCGGGGGTCGAAGCCCTTGCCCTGGAGGTCCTTGCCGGCCTCGATGTAGTCGCGAACGCCCTTGGCGAAGACGAGCTGCAGGTCGGTGTTGACGTTGATCTTGGAAACGCCCAGGGAGATGGCCTTCTTGATCTGGTCCTCGGGAATGCCGGTACCACCGTGCAGGACGAGCGGGAGATCGCCGACCTCGGCCTTGATCTCGCTCAGGCGCTCAAAGGAAAGGCCTGCCCAGTCGGCGGGGTACACGCCGTGGATGTTGCCGATGCCGCAAGCCAGGAAGTCGACGCCAAGGTCGGCAATCTGCTTGCACTCAGCGGGATCAGCGAGCTCGCCGTTGGAGGCAACGCCGTCCTCGACGCCGCCGATACCGCCGACCTCGGCCTCGATGGAGATGCCCTTGGAATGGGCGAGCTCCACGAGCTCCTTGGTGCGGTCGAGGTTGATCTGGAAGGTCTCCTCATGAGAACCATCGTACATAATAGAGGTGAAACCAGCCTCGATGCACTTGAAGCAGTCCTCGTACGAACCGTGATCAAGGTGCAGGGCGACGGGAACGGTCACACCGGTTGCCTCGACGGCGGCCTTCACCATGTCGGCGCAGACCTTGAAGCCGCCCATCCACTTAGCAGCACCAGCGGTGCACTGAAGAATCAGCGGGGACTTCGCCTCCTCGGCGGCCTGGAGAACGGCGAGCGTCCACTCGAGGTTGTTGGTGTTGAAGGCGCCCAGCGCGTAGTGACCGGCCTCGGCCTTCTTGAGCATCTCTGCTGCGTTAACGAGCATACAAGACCTCCCAATATCAGGATTGCTCATAATTACGCTCATAGAATACCACTTGAATGCGTAAGTTTTACTATTGTTTACCAACCTACATTTACCAACCTGTAAGACCGAGCGAGCGCAAGCGGTCCTATCGAGCGATGCGCACCCCCCCCTATCGCATCTTGTCCAAAGGCTCCCCCTCTATCTGAGCGAGGCCGCGGCGCATGAACATATTGCTCTTGCACTCCTCGCCAATGGTGGTGGTTCCACCATGTCCTATCAGGCAAAGCGTGTCCGCAGGCAACGCCGCTGCCAACTTACCCAGCGATCGTATTATCTGGGCGCCGTCGCCGCCCTCCAAATCCACGCGGCCATGGCCGCCCGGGAAAAGCGTGTCGCCCACAAACGCCACGTTGCCCGTTTCCGTCGCGGCGAATAGCACAATACCGCCCGGCGTATGCCCCGGCGTCTCCACCACCTGCAAGTGCGCACCCCCAAATTCCACCACGTCGCCCTCCGACAACAGCCTGGTGGGCTCGCCGGGATCTTCGGTGTCGATGCCCCACATCTGGCGCATGCCCTTGATGGCGCCGGGCATAAAGGCCGCATCGTCCTTAGATATAAGAAACGGGACATCGCCCAGCACGCGGCGCATGCCGGCAACGCCGCCTACGTGGTCACCATGACCATGCGTGCAGACCAAAGCCCTTACCTTCACGCTCGGATGGTTTTGGACGAATTCACGCGCCAGCTTCTCCCCCTCCCATGCGGGGTCGATCACCACCGCCTCGTCCTTAGAACACACAATGTAGGTATTGGTCTCAACAGGACCGTTGATGATGCACTCGATATGAATCGCGCCATTGGGCACGGTATCCAACATCGGAAGGAAGGCAGGGCCCGCGTTGCTCATGGGATTTTCCTTTCACTCGTCTACACAACAACCAAAGCGCCGGCGCCGAGACCGATTAGGCGCGCCGCCCTTATCTTGCTCGCATAGTTATACCCTGCGATGCGCTCTCAAGAGCCGGGCTTGTTATGTCCGCGCCCACAAGTACAATACCGAAGGCGCATCCAGCCCATGAGAGCCGGGTGAAACCCGTACAGATCGGAGGCACATGCTCAAGATAGAAGACGTTCTCGCCAAGGAGCTCGGCGTAAAGCCCTCGCAGGTCGAAGCCGTTATCAAACTGATCGATGAAGGCAATACCATTCCCTTTATCGCCCGCTACCGCAAGGAGGCAACGGGAGGCCTGGACGATGCCCAGCTGCGCGAACTCGATGCCCGCCTCACCTACCTGCGCACCCTTGAGGCGCGCAAGGCAGAGGTGCTCGCCAGCATCGACGAGCAGGGCAAGCTGACCGAGGAGCTGCGCGACGCCATCGAGGGCGCCACCATGATGCAGCGCGTCGAGGATCTCTACAAGCCCTTTAAGAAGAAGCGCGCCACCAGAGCCTCCAAGGCACGCGCCGCGGGCCTGGAACCCCTGGCAAATATGATCATGCTGCAGGCGACCACCTCTGGCGACCCGCTTGCCATCGCCGCGGAGTACGTCAACGCAGAAGGCGGCTACGCCACCGCAGAGGCGGCGCTCGCGGGCGCGCAGGATATAGTCGCCGAGGTAATCGCCGACGACGCGGAGAACACCGACGCCCTGCGCGCGTTCACCAACAACACCGGAGCCATTGGCGTTGAGGCCGTGGATGCGGACGAAAAGACCGTGTACGAGGCCTACTACGACTTTTCCGAACCCGTAAGCAAGATTCCCAACCACCGCATCCTCGCCATCAACCGCGGCGAGACGGAGGGCAAGCTGCGCGTACGCGTGCGCGTTGACCAGCAGCAGGCGATCGATTTGCTGGGAAGCCGCATCGCGCGCCGCGGCGGCATCTTTGCCCAGGCCTTGGACGCCGCCATCACCGACGGCTACAAGCGCTTGATGGCACCCTCGCTTGAGCGTGAGGTCCGCGCCGCCCTCACGGAGCGCGCCGAGACGGACGCCATCGCGGTCTTCGCCAAGAACACGGAGGCGCTGCTGTCGCAACGCCCGGTTCGCGGCGCCCGCATCATCGCCCTGGACCCCGGTTACCGCACGGGCTGCAAGGTGGCGGTTTTGGACGAGTTTGGCAAGCTGCTGGACTACGCCACCGTCTACCCCACCCCGCCGCGCAGCGATGTGGCGGGAACCAAGCGCAAACTGGGCGAGCTCGCGCGCCGCTACAACATCAACACCATCGTGATCGGTAACGGCACGGCGAGCCGCGAGACCGAGGAGGTGGTCTCCGCCTTCATTAACGAGTCCGACCTCGACCTGCGCTACACCATAGTCAACGAGGCCGGAGCGTCGGTCTACTCCGCCTCCAAACTTGCCAGCGAGGAATATCCCGATCTAGACGTCACCACCCGCGGCGCGATGAGCCTGGGACGCCGCCTGCAAGACCCGCTCGCCGAGCTGGTCAAGATCCCGCCCCAATCCATCGGCGTGGGCCAATACCAGCACGACCTCAACCAAGTCGAGCTCGGCCGCGCGCTGGGAGGCGTGGTAGAACGCGTCGTCAACCAGGTCGGCGTCGACCTCAACACCGCCAGCGCCAGCTTGCTGGGCTATGTTTCGGGCATCACCCCCACCATCGCGAAGAACATTGTCGCCTACCGCGAGGAGATGGGCGCCTTCACAGATCGCCGCCAGCTCAAGAAGGTTCCCAAGCTTGGGCCCAAGGCGTTTCTCAACTGCGCCGGCTTCCTGCGCATCTCCGGCGGCACCAACCCGTTGGACGCCACCAGCGTTCACCCCGAGAGCTATGCGGTGGCGACCGCCCTGCTCGAACGAACCGGTGTTGAGCCCTCTGCCCTCGCCCGCGGCGGGGTTGCGGACATGGCTCGCCGCGTGGGCAACATAGGCGAGGTAGCCCGCGAGCTGGACTGTGGAGTTCCCACCCTGCGCGACATTGTCTCCGAGCTGGAGAAGCCCGGCCGCGACCCCCGAGACGACGCGCCCGAAGTTGTTTTCAGTCGCTCGGTCACCAACTTCGATGACCTTAAAGTGGGCATGGAGCTCACCGGCACGGTGCGCAACGTGGTCGACTTCGGCGCCTTTGTGGACATTGGCGTCAAGCAGGACGGCCTGGTCCACATCTCCAAGATGGCCAACCGCTTTGTGAAGCACCCCAGCGACATCGTCAGCGTGGGCGATACCGTCACCGTTTGGATCTGCGGCATCGATAAGGACCGCGGCAAGATCTCGCTCACCATGGTCGAAGGCAAATAAGCTGCACCTCGCGTTCCCCGCGGGCAAAAGAAACATACATGAGAAAGGCGGCGCCGTGGAGCAAATCGCATCCACGGCGCCGCCTTCTGCTAGCGCCTTTGCCTATGTTGCGCAACCCGTCACGATAGACGCACGAGAAGACAGGCCCCTAGCCGCGGCGCTTCATCTTCTTGCCGCCCTCGCCAGGCATGATGCGGCGGGCATCATACACGCTATCCACGCGACTGATAGCGGCAAGCAGGGGATCCAGGCCGCTCGCATCGGAAATCTCAACCAAGAAGCGCAACGTGGCTATACCCTCGCGGCTGGTCGCCGTGGCGGCGGAGAGGATGTTTCCACCCGCATCGCCAATAGCGATGGTGACATCTTTGAGCAGGCCCATGCGGTCGAGGCACTCGACCACGATCTCCACCTGGAATAGGGCATCCGCAGCCCCGTCCCACTCGACCTCGATCATACGCTCCGGATGCTCCATCAAGCCCTTGACGTTGGGGCAGGTGGCGCGATGCACGGAGACGCCACGGCCGCGCGTGATGAAGCCCACGATGTCATCGCCCGACACCGGGTTGCAACAGTGAGCCAGACGCACCAACAGGTCGTCCCCGCTTGAACCCACCACGCTCACGCCGGAGCTGGCGCGGCGCTGCGGACGCGTCGCGGGGCCGCGGGAGCCATGGGTGCGTTTGGCGGCCTCTACCACCGCCTCCTCACGCTTTTTCTTGGCACTCTCTTCCACGGGCTTGGGATCGAGAATGGCCTGCACGCGATTGCCTACCATGCGCGGGGCGACCTTACCGGCGCCGATGGCGGCAAACAGGTCCTCCAGATGCTTGTAGTTCATCTGCTCAGCCACGGCGCCCAGCGCCTTGGTAGATCGCTGCGTGGAGATGCCGTAGCCGCGTTTGCGAAGGTCCTTGGCAAGGATGTCGCGGCCAGCCGTCGCGTCCTCGTCCTTGGTCGCCGCCGCAAAATACCGACGGATCTTGGACTTAGCAGACGGGGTCTTAACGATGTTGAGCCAGTCGCGAGAGGGCTTGGACGCCTTGTTGGTAAGGATCTCGATGCGATCGCCCATGTTGAGCTCATGGGTAAGCGGGGCAACCGCGCCGTTGACCTTTGCGCCCACGCAATGGTTGCCCACCTCCGTGTGCACGGCGTAGGCAAAGTCCAGCGGCGTAGCACCGGCGCGCAGGCTCATCACCTCGCCCTTGGGGGTGAAGACAAAGATCTCCTGGTCGAAGAGGTCGACCTTGAGCGAATGCAGAAACTCCTTGGGATCGTCGATCTCGTCGGACACCGCCCAATCAAGCGAGCGCTTGAGCCAGTTGATCTGGTCATCCAGGCGCTGGGCATCGGACGTCTTGGTAGCGCTCGAGCCGCCGCTGCGCTTGTAGAGCCAGTGCGCCGCGATGCCGTACTCTGCCTGCTCATGCATCTCAAAGGTGCGGATCTGGATCTCGAGCGGGCGCGCCGTGGGACCGATGACCGTAGTGTGCAGCGACTGGTAGTTGTTGAGCTTGGGCATGGCGATATAGTCCTTGAAGCGGCCCGGCATGGGGTGCCACAGGGAGTGGACCGCGCCCAGAGCGGAATAGCAATCGCCCACGGTCTGGGTGATGACGCGAAGCGCCACCAGATCGTAGATCTCGGAGAACTCCTTGCCCTTGCGCTTCATCTTCTGATAGATGGACCAATAATGCTTGGAGCGTCCCTTGATCTGGAAGTCTTTCAGGCCCACGCGCTTGAGTTCGTCAGTCAGCGTCTTGATGGTCTCGGCCAGATAACGCTCGCGAACCTCGCGGCTCTCGGACACCATGCGGGCGATGCGCTGATACGCCTCGGGCTCCAAATAGAAGAACGAAAGGTCTTCGAGCTCCCACTTTATGGACGAGATGCCCAAGCGGTCTGCCAGCGGAGCGTAGACGTCCATGGTCTCGCGCGCCTTGAACAGGCGGCGGTCTTCGCGTAGCGCTGCCAGCGTGCGCATGTTGTGCAGGCGGTCTGCCAGTTTGACGATGACTACGCGGATGTCGCGGCTCATGGCAAGGAACATCTTTCGCAGGTTGAGTGCCTGCTTCTCGTCCATGCTGTCGACTTCGATGTTGGTGAGCTTGGTCACGCCGTCGACCAACTCGGCCACGGTGGCACCGAACAAATCGGTCACGTCGGCAAGCGACGTCTGCGTGTCCTCAACCGTGTCATGCAGCAGCGCAGCGCACACCACATCGCAATCCATCTTGAGCTCCGCCAGGATGATGGCGACCTCTACGGGATGGTTGATATACAGCTCGCCGCTGCGGCGCTTTTGATCGGAATGTTTCTCCGCCGCAAAGCAGTAGGCGCGCTCCGCCTTGGCGGCGTCCTCGTCGCCCATATACCTCCTGCAGAGCGACGAGAGCTTGCTCCAATTGTCCGCGGAGATCTCCGAGGGCAGGTCATCCGCCGTGGCGTAATGCACCATCTTTTCAGTGGGAACCAACGGGACGCCCTGGATGCTGCTGCGCACCTTGGCTATCGGGGCGCTCTCCTTATGCTGGGCGTGTCGCTGCGACGAAGTATCCATTGTTCGTCCCCCTATCGAACCCGGGGTGTGATCGGTCGGTTAACGTTGGCAAGCATATCATGTGCGGACGCCGAGAGCGCCCACCCGCGAAAAGCCGAGAACTCCACGCGCGCCCGAATGCCCTCCAGATAGCGTATGGACTGGGAAAGGTCCACCTTACCCGGGCTTTGCACCATCTCGATTGATCGGGCGCTGTCGAAGCCCGAAATCGTTAGGAAACCAAGCTCTTCAAAAATCGCCAGCGCGCAGGGCACCATGCGTTCCTCTACGGGGGTTCGAGCATCGATTGCCAGGCACATCTGCGAGATATCGATATCGCTTGCGCTGATGCGCCTGTCGCCCGTCTGCCCCTGCTGGCGGCGAGCCATGGTCTGCAGGGCGCGATACAGCGTCACCAGCTCGTCGCGCTGGGGCGCCGCAGCATCGAGCAATCGCTCGTTGATGCGCGCGTCCCTGGACGAGTACAGCAGGTGTATCTGCGCCAGGGACCCGTCGCGACCGGCGCGTCCGCTCATCTGGTTGAATTCTGTTGCGCAGAACGGCATATGGTACAAGACCACGTGGCGCACGTCGGGCAGGTTCACTCCCTCGCCAAATGCCGAGGTGGAAACCACGCAGGTCACCTCGCCGGCGCGAAACGCCTCCTCCACCCGCGCGCGTTGGGCAGGGGTAAGCCCCGCGTTGTAAAAAGCGATCGACTGCCCCAGCTCTGGAATACGGCGACGCAGCGTGCGCGCAAGCGAGATGGACTGGTCGCGCGAATTAACGTAGACCAGGCATTTCTCCCCCTCGGCGACAATGGAGACCAGGCGGTTTTCGCGCGATGAAAGGTCGCGCTCATCATCAAGGCGCAAGTTATCTCGCACGGCATCGTCCACGACCACGTTTTCTATGCCCAGCAGCTCGCCGACCTGACGGGCGGTGCGCTCGGTCGCGGTCGCGGTAGCGGCGAGCACGCAAGGGGACCCGAGCTCTCGCAGCACGCGAGGAAACTCCAGATAAGCGCTTCTGGTACCGCCCAGGCCCTCCTCCACGTGATGGGCCTCGTCAACCACCGCAAACCCCACGCGCCCCGTCGCCGCAAAGCGCTCCGCGTGGATGGCGAGGAATTCGGGCGTGGTGAGGACGATATCGATGGATCCGCGGTCGATGCCGCTAAACACGCGGTCGCGCTCCGCCTGGTCCGTGGCTCCGGTGAGGACGGCGACCCCTATTCCCAGTTTGGCGAAAAACGAACGCAGGTGGAACGATTGGTCCGCCACGAGCGCGCGCAGAGGATATACAAACACGCTGGCGCGGCCGCGCAGCACGGCCTCGCGCGCGGCGTGAACGTGAAAGACCATGGATTTGCCGCGACCGGTTCCCATGACGATAAGGGTGTTTTCGCCGGCGGCAAGGGCATCGAGCGCCTGTATCTGGGCGCGGTGCGGGCGAGCGGACCCGATGCACGCGTGGATGAGGGAGCGGGTGAGCTCCTCATAGGAAAGCCCGGCAAGGCGCGCCCGGCGGTCGCGCTGGGGCTCGAGCGCCGTTCGAGCCATGGAGTCCGCACCCGAGGAGACCGATGACGGCAGGGGCTCCTCGTCCAAAGAACCCGCACCGCCCGCAGCAGGCGTTTTATTGGAAGGACCCCGGGGCGGCCGCTGACAAGTGCGGCAAAGGATGTCTTTGACCATGAGCTTGGGCTTGACGCGGCCCTGCCAGTGCTCGGCGACAGCCTCTACCACCAAATCGACCACCGAATCGCAGTTGACCAGCTCATCGATGTGAGAGACGCGGAACATGATAGCGGGCACGCTGGAGGACCCGTCCGTCGCCGTGAAGCGCATATGGTCGCCCGTCTTGCCCACGGCGGCGCGGTCGCACATGGTGACGCCGGAGATGCCCAGCAGCGGAACCTTATTTCCCTGGCCAAACGGCTCGAGAAGGGAAAGCTGCTCGACCGTCTCTATATTCAGCTCCGCCAGGCTCACCATGGCGGCGACCTCGCCGGTGTCGACGAAAGCATCGTCCGGAAGGTCCGAGAGCACGGCGTCCAGGCGCTCGCGCAGAGCCGGCAGGTTCTCCGCCGCGCACGTCACGCCCACCGCTCCGGCGTGCCCGCCGAACCGCATGAGGAGGTCGCTGCATTTCTCGACCGCCTCGAACAAATTGACGGAGCCCACGGAGCGGCCCGAGCCTCGCGCGACGCCGTCCTCGATGGAGAACAAAAGCGAAGGAACGTGATAGCGATTCACCAGCCGGCTGGCGACAATGCCCTTAACGCCCTCGTGCCAACCCTCGCCGCCCACCACGATGACGCGGCCGCCCTCATAGGTCGACTCGACCATGGCGAGCGCTTCCTCGGTAAGAGCGGCCTCGATATCGCGACGCTGCTGGTTGGTCTCTTCAAGCTGGGCGGCGAGCCTGCCCGCCTCCACGGGGTCTTGCGCGAGCAGTAGATTGAGCGCCAGGCTGGGATCTGACATGCGGCCCGCGGCGTTAAGGCGCGGGATCAGCGAGAACGAGAGCGAATCTGCCGTAATGCTCGAGAGGTCCGTCTTAGTAAGGGCCGCCAGGGCCACATAGCCCGGTCGCGTGGTCGCGCGCATATGCGCGATGCCGTCAGCGACCAGGGCGCGGTTTTCCGGTGTGAGGGGCATCATATCCGATACGGTGCCGAGCGCCGCGACCTCGGTGTAGGCGCGCCAAAGCCCTGGCTTGCCCAGGCGCTCGCCTAGAATCTGCACAAGCTTGAGCGCCACGCCGGCGCCGGCGAGCTCACGCGAAGGACCTTCCGCGGCAAGTTTGGGATCGGTGAGGGGAACATCCTGCGGGACCATGTCCGCCGGCTCGTGATGGTCGGTCACCACCAAATCGATACCGCGTTGCACCAGGTAGGCGACCTCGTCCCGAGCGGCGATGCCGTTGTCGACCGTCACCACCAGCGAAGGCGTGCACTCCGCCACCACGCGATCGAGCGCGTTTTGGCTGATGCCGTAACCCTCTTCGAACCTATGGGGGATGAACGGGTGGACGTTTGCGCCAAGCTCGCGCAGAGCCTCGGTGAGAAGGCAGGTCGAGGTGATGCCGTCGACGTCGAAGTCACCAAAAACCGCTATGGACTCGCGCTCCTCGATCGCGCGCTGGACGCGATCCGCGACCTCGCGCATACCCGGAATGATCAACGGGTCGCACCAATCCCGCTCAAGCGAGGGGGTAAGGAACAGCCTGCCCTCGTCCACGGACGAAATACCGCGAGCGGCCATGATGCGGGCGACGAGCGGGGCGACCTGCAGGCCGTCTGCAAGCTGCTTCTCCATAGCGGGGTCGCTTTTTGCAACCTCCCAGCGAGGCGTGGTCTTAAGAGAGCTCATGGCGCACCCCGTATCCAAGGACGGGCGCGTCGGCGCGGGAGCTTGCAAGAGGAAGATGGCCGTCGGCTAGGCGGCGGCACGCAATATGGACACCAAACATGGCGATCAAATCCTTACGGAAGGCCCGCTGCGGCGAGCCGAGCTGTTGTTCGCCATCCATTATATGCATCGTTTGGACATCGAAGCGCCACGCGCTCGGCTAACGGTGCCGACCGCGGACCTGCGATAGCGCGGACCCAGGGCGCCCCGAGATATCTTAGCCGCCCGATGAGGCACCAAAGGGCAGCTAGGGGCTGCAGAGACGCCGGTGCAAAATCGCGCCCCAAGCGCCGACGCCATTTCAGAAGCATAATGTTTCAACTTGAAGCTCACCCCCAAGGGCGGCTTGTCCTTGGGGTATGCACCTATACTGGAACGTTGAATAGAAAGGATGAACGCAATGATAGAACGCTGGACCGCCCTTGGAAACGGCATAGCGAAGAGAATGCCCTACCTTGTCCTCGTGTGCCTGGCAACGGGCGTCCTTCTACCGGATGTCTTCTCCCCTTTTAAGGGAATCGTCCCCGTGCTCTTTGCGTTCATGACGTTTCAGGGCGCGCTAAGCAACACCTTCCACCAAATAATCGAGGTATTTCGCCGCCCCGTCCAGCTGCTCGCCATCCTCGGCATAACCAGCGTCGCCATGCCCGTCGCCGCATCCGCCCTGGCCCACCTGTTCTTTGCTCACAACACGCAGATCGTCTGCGGCATCATTATTGAATACTGCATGCCGGTTGCCGTAGTGAGCATCATGTGGGTGGGAATGTTCGCCGGAAACGGCGCGCTGGGGCTCGCGGCGGTACTGGTGTCGACGGTTATCTCGCCCTTCACCATACCTTTAACCCTTCAGCTGCTGCTGGGAGCGTCCGTGCAGATTGACATTGCGGGAATGATGACGCAGATGATCTTTATGATCGCCCTGCCGGCGCTTGCGGGAACCGCGCTCAACGACGTCACGCGCGGCTGGGGCCACAAGAGGCTATCGCCCGCAATCAACCCCGCGTGCCGCCTGCTGTTGCTGCTTATCATCACCACCAATTCAACGTCCATGAGCCCGTATGTGCTGCATATGACATGGGAGCGCGTTGCCGCGATGCTCTTCATCCTGCTATTCACAACGTCCGGGTTCTTCTGGGGCCTTATCGCAGCGCGCATCTGCGGAGAGCCCTATCGCAACCTCATCACCATGAGCTTCTGCTGCGGGCTGCGCAACATCTCTTCCGGCACGGTCATCGCCGTGCAGTTCTTCCCAGGCGAAGCGGTCTTTCCGGTAATGTGCGGCACCATTTTTCAGCAAGTGCTCGCCTCCGCTTTTGGAAACGTGGTAGAGAAGCTCACCGCGAAAGAACGACAGCCTGAATCGCGGCGAGTCGAGCAAGCTGCCGATCATATTGCGAAGTAGACCCAACGCGAGAGGGACGGGCACCGGGTCTAACGGGTTATTGGTTTTGAGGATCTAACTCTTCAAGCCTAGATTTAAGTCGACGATCTTGGTGCCGTGCGCCTCTTTAACGCCCAGCTCCTTCGCGATGCGCTTGACGTTCTCGTAGGTCACCCCGCCACCCGGCAAAATGACCAGCTTCCCTTTAGCATGCTGTACCAGATCTGCCAAGTGGGAAAGATTCTCCTCGATGGGCGTTCCCGACCGTCCTCCATGGGTGAGGATATGGTCCACGCCCATGTCCGCGAGTGTATCGATCGCCTTGAGCTGCGCTTTGGGATCAAGCTCGTCAAAAGCCATGTGGAAGGTAATACCAAGCTCTCGCCCGCGCATCTCGCCCACACTGCGCGCAACCGAGATCAGGCGCTGGGCACCCTCGATATCAAGCTCGAAACCATCGCCGGCGCGCTTGAGGCATCCCAGCACCACACCGTCCACCCCGTTGGCGGCTGCGTAGCGAATATCGGTCTCCATAGCCTTGAACTCACTTTTGTTGTAAGCAAAATCGCCGCCGCGCGGACGGATGATGACGCGCACGCTCGCCCCTTCGCATGCGTGGACAAGGGCGATCGCCTGCTCTATCACGCCGGCGGAGGGAGTTGTACCGCCGCAGGAAAGGTTGTCGCACAGCTCTATGCGGCGAGCGCCCGCATTGAGCGCGGCCTCGATATCGGTAAGATTTTCAGCGCAGAATTCTCGTAACACGGATCTATCCTCCATTTTGCTGACGGCACCTTGAGCGCACGCCCGTTTGCACGGCGGCGCGCGTATCGCTGCGCAACAGCATAGCGCAGGCGTCGCCCGGAGTCGCCTGGAGTCGCTGCGACCGCCCGCGCTTTCATGCTCGAGGTCTTATCGAGGCGCCGTGAGCCCTCGCGTTCCGGTTTTTCCACCGCGCCCCTCTTGCCGCACGGGGTCGACTGGCGCCGAAAACGCGCGGGACCAAATAATGCGTTAGTGCGGAAAGGACGAGATATAGCAAGGGTACCTTATGAATATGGCGTTCGCATCACCCAAGCTAGAAGGCTCGGGCGATGATGATTGATGCATACAGAAGTCGCGCCGGGCCGCCTCCAGTCCGCACTAACGCACTATTTGACCAAACCTCCGCACTAACTCGTTTTTTGACACTCCTTCCCTTCCGCACTAAGTCCCTTTTTGACACCACGACCCCCGAGCGGCTCGGAGCGCGAACCATGACGTAGAGCGATGAGCTGCCCGCCCGTCCCGTACACGCTCACGTCCCAAAAAAGCGGTCCACCCAAGGGGTGAACCGCCACTCGCTTGAAAGGGTCGCTAGAAGAAGCCCGCCAGCAAATGAGTGTTGCCCGAAAGCTGCCGACAGAAACCCCCAGCAGAATCTTGCTAGCAGCCGCAGCCATCTCCCTGCGCGCGAAGAATGCGCTCGGGCGTGATGGGAAGCTCGCGTACGTAGGCCCCCGTGGCATGGGCGACGGCGCTCGCGATGGCAGGCGACGGCGTGTTTATGACAACCTCGCCAATTGATTTGGCGCCAAACGGACCCGTGGGCTCGAAGCTGGGCTCGAATGCGATGCGGATCTGCGGGATATCCAGACGCGTGGGCAGCTTGTACGTCATGAACGAGCGGCCGCGCGAGCGTCCGCGCACGCTATAGGAAACCTCCTCGGTCAGAGCCATGCCGATACCCTGGGCGATGCCGCCTTCAGCCTGAACGCGCGCCAGGTTCGCGTTGACGACGGTGCCGCAGTCGACCACGCCCACGTAATCGACAAGGGTTACCTTACCGGTCGCCTTCTCGACGTCGACCTCGGCGATGCCCGCCATGAAGGGCGGGGGCGAAACGGGCGAACTCGCCGCGGCATGGGCCGTGAGGCAATCGCCGTCTCCACCGCGAACGCACTCGTTGGCAAACACCGCGCGGCTCATTCGACGCTCCTCGCCCTCGGGAGAAGCGGGACCGGTGACCCATTCGCCGTCGAACGCGACCTCGGAGGGCTCGCATCCCCACCATGAAGCCGCCTTGGCCTCGATCGCCGCCCTCAAGTTGGCCGCGCAGCGCTGCGCAGCCGAGCCGGAGATATAGGTGCCCGACGACGCATAGGCGCCGGTATCGAAGGGTGAGACGTCCGTGTCGACGCCGCGGACCACGATGAGATCGGGATCGATGCCCAGCTCCTCGCCCGCGATCTGGGCGAGAACGGTGTCGCAACCGGTGCCTACGTCGGTAGCGCCGATATGCATGGTCACAAACCCGGATTCCTCCAAGCGAAGGTCAACAGATCCAATATCTATGTTGCTGATGCCGGAACCCTGCATGGTGACGGCGACGCCGAGGCCGCGAACGCGATCGCCCAAGTCGCGCACCATGCCCTTCTCATCCCAACCGATCATCTGCCGGGCGCGGACAAGGCATTCGTCCAGCTTGCAGCTACGAAGGGGCTCGTTGTAGTACTGCGGCATGACCTCGCCGGCTTGAACCAGATTGCGTCGGCGCAGGTCAATGGGATCGATGCCCAAGCGGTCTGCCAGCTCGTTTACAGCGGATTCCACGGCAAAGCAGCCCTGGGTCGCACCGTAGCCACGATAGGCGCCGCCGCGCATGGTATTGGTGTAGACCACGTCATAGGTAAAGCGCGAAGCCGCCGCACGCCCGTAAATAGGCAGCGTCTTATGGCCAACAAGGCCAATGGTAGTCGAGGCGTGCTCGCCATACGCGCCCGCGTTGGAAAGCGCGTAGAGGTCGATCGCGGTAATGGAGCCGTCCTTGCGCGCGCCCACGCGCACATGCATCACCATTTGATGACGAGAGTTGGACGAGGCGAAGGTCTCCTCCCTTGTGTACAGGCACTTGGCGGGCCGTCCCGTCTTGAGGGCGACAAATGCGGCGAACACCTCGCAGCAACCCGATTGCTTGGCACCAAAGCCCCCACCCGTGCGGGGTTTGATTACCTGCACCTGCGACTGAGGAATGCCCAGGGCGCGGGCGACCTGGCGGCGAATATGGAAAGGCACCTGCGTCGAGCTGGTGACGGAGATGCGGCCGTATGCATCGATGGTGGCAAACGCGCGGAACGTCTCCATCATCGCCTGCGCCGCCGCCTGGGTCACATAGGTCTGCTCGACGATCTCGTCAGCCTCTGCGAACGCGGCGTCCAGGTCGCCCACCTCGGACACGCCGTGAGCGACCACGTTGCGCTTGCGGTCGCCGCCAAGGTCGTAGTTGAGCTCATAGTTGTCCTCCGCATGGATAACGCAGCCGCGATCCGCCGCGGCGACCGCCTCGCGAGGATCCAAAACCGGCTCCATGACCTCGTAGTCGACCTTGATGAGCTTGAGGGCACGCTCGGCCGCGTCTTCGGACTCGGCGGCGACGATCGCCACCTCATCGCCCACGTAACGAACCACATCGTCCAAAATACGGCGATCGTACGGGCTGGGCTCCGGATAAGATTGGCCGGCTAGGGTGAAGCGCGTCTGCGGCACGTCCTCATGCGTGTAGACTCCCACCACGCCGGGAACCTTGAGGGCGCGAGCGGCGTCGATGGAGCGAATCTTCGCGAAGGCGTGAGGGCTGCGCAGCAGCTTGACCACCAGCGCCTCGGCCGGAGCCAGGTCTGCCGTGAACACGGGCTTGCCGGACAGCAGCGCCGCCGAGTCCTTCTTGGGGGCGCGGGTGGAGATATGCGTGAACCCTTCGGTCTCGGAGAGCGCGCCCTCCTCGATGGCGGGCATCTTGAAACCAACGGCAACGCCGTCCTCGCGCAGATAGCGGACGATGGCGCGCAGCTGGCTCTCGTACCCGGTGCATCGGCACAGGTTGCCGGAAAGGTTTCGCGACAAGTCCTCGCGCGTCGCCACCAGCGAAGGATCCTCATGGGCGGCGCGGGCCAGCGACAGCGCGTTCATGATAAGGCCGGGCGAGCAGAAACCGCACTGCTCGGCGCCCTCTTCCGCCATGCAGCGGGCCAGGGCGGCGGACTCCGCCTGCAGCCCCTCCAACGTGGTGACGCAGCGACCCTCGACGCGAGCGACCGGCACCGCGCAGGAAAGCACGGGCTTCTCGTCCACCCAGACGGTGCACAGGCCGCAGTTGGTGGTCTCGCAGCCGCACTTCACGGACTTGCAGCCGTGGCTCCTCAAGAAATCGAACAGCGTGGTATCGGGCGCGGCGTCGCACACCACGGATCGCCCGTTCAACGTGAATTTCATCTACTCTTCAGCCCCTTCCGCACCAAGAGCTTTCGCCTCGTCCTCAAAACGCCCCTCAAGAGGAGCGGGGACCTCCATACCGGCGGCCTCGCACACGGCGCGAACCGCCAGCACGCCGGCGACATGGCGGCGATACGCGGCGCTCGCAAGGTAATTGGACCCAAAGGGCAGGGTGCGAACCGCCTCCAGGGCGCGGGCAAGCTCCTCGCGCGAGGGGCGCTTTGACTCAAGGCCCAGCTGGGAGCCGGTCAGCAAGCGCGCGCGGCAGGGCCTGGCGCCCACGGCCACATGCCACTCGTCGCCCCAATACGCAGCGGCAACGTTGACCACGGGAAAATCGGTTGCCTGGCGGCGCAGGCATTTGTACGAGGCCTGATAGGGTCGCCGATGGACCACGACGCGCTCCAGCACGTCGCGGGGATACCCCTCTTCGCACAAATCAGCAAGGCTCATGCGGCCCGCGCCGGTGAACTTGACCTCGCATTCCAGGGCGAGCAGAGCGCAGAGCACGTCGGAAAAGCCAAAACGTCCGTACAGGCTACCGCCCACGGTCGCGAGGTTGCGAAACTGGGGCCCTACGATATCGCACACCGCCGCCGTGAAGACGCCGTTGGTGGCACGGACAAAATCAGCATGCGACTCAAGCGCGGAGAGCGGCGTCATGGCGCCGATCACAAAAGCATCGTCGCTTTCCTCTATCTGATCCAAGCCGCAAGCGGACAGATCGATGACGCACGGGATGGCGCGATGCTGAAGACGCATCCACAGCCCGCCCCCCATAACGCGCGCGGTTTTGCTCGACCGCAGCAGCTCGTACGCCTCGCGCGGCGTAGACGGCCGCTCGATCTTGGTGAACTTGAGCATTACTCCCCCTTCAAGCTTCTCATGCCGGTCCCCGTGGGCAAACGCACCCCAAGCGCCGGTGGCGCGCAACGGATGCCCATGCGACAATTACCAGTTAACTATACGATAGTTGAACAGCTCTTATTTAGATGAAAGGTGCAAGAGCACCACGATGGGATGTTTATGATCGACCGTTCCCTTTTCAGCCTACCCGGCATACGCGCGGCCCTCGCCCAGCTCGCCGCCATCAACGCGGTGCTCGGCGCGCTGGCCGTCGCGCAGGCATGGGCGCTGGCGCTCGCCATCTCCCGCCTCTGGGCAGGCGGCGCCCTTGCGCGCTCCCTCGTACCGGCGACCGCCTTTCTCGCCTGCTACGTGCTTCGCCAGGCCATGCGGACGCTGCAGGATTCCCGCATGGAGCGCTACGCGGGCGAGAGGGCGGGCGAGCTGCGCCGCAACCTGCTCGAACGCGTCTACGATGAAGGCCCCGCCCTGGTGCAGAAGACGGGCTCCGGAGGCATCTCCGCGCTCGCGCTCGAGGGCATCTCTCAGGTGGAAACGTACCTAGAGCTCATACTGCCCAAGATGGTCGGCGTTGTGGCCGTACCCGTCGTCATCCTCATCGCCATCTTCGCCACCGACTGGGCCTCGGGCATCATCGCCCTCGCCTGCTACCCCGTCACGGTCCTGTATATGGTCATGCTGGGCAAAACCGCGCAGGAGCGCGCGGCGCGGCGCCACGCGGAGTTCATGCGCCTTTCCAACCACTTCATCGACTCGCTGCGAGGCATCGAGACCCTGCGCCTCTTCGGCCGCAGCCGCGCGCACGCCGGCCGCATCTATTCGGTAAGCGAGCGCTTCCGCGAGGCCACCATGAAAACCATCGCCGTGGCGACCCTCTCCTCCGCCGTGCTCGACCTCATCGCCACCTTTGGCCTGGCGGGCATCGCCATCCTGTTGGGCTTTCGCCTGTCAGACGGCGAGGTCGCCCTGTTGCCTGCCCTTTTTGTCCTCATCATGGTGCCGGACTACTTCGCCCCGCTACGCGCCTTCGCGTCGGACTTCCACGCATCGCTGGATGGCAAAAACGCGCTTGCCGCCATCACGGGCGTCATCTCCGGCGCGCGCGTCCATTCAACCGATCGCTCCACGGGCACCGCGGCGAACGCGGACCCTTTGCAGGCGTCTGTGGACGATGACTTCTCTTGGGGACCCCGCTCGACCCTGGAGCTTAGTGGAGTCTGCTACTCATACGACGGCAATCAGCGGGCACTCAGCGACATCAGCATCGTGCTACGCGGCGGCATGCGCGTGGGGCTGGTCGGCCTCTCGGGCGCCGGCAAATCGACCCTGGCCTCGCTTCTCGCGGGATTCATCGCCCCCAGCGCGGGCGGCATCCGCCTAGACGGCGCAGCGGTGTCCAACCTGTGCTCCCAGGGCTGGCGCCACCAGGTGGCCTACATTCCGCAGACCCCCTACATCTTCCACGCCACGCTGGCGCAAAATATCGCCTTCTATCGACCGGACGCCACGCTAGAGCAGATAGAGGATGCCGCGCGCGCCATGGGCCTCATGGGTTTGGTGCGCGATCTGCCCCAAGGCCTGCATACCGTCATCGGCGAGGCGGGCAGGCCGCTTTCGGGAGGCGAATCCCACCGCGTGGCGCTTGCCCGCGCGTTCCTAGACCCCTCGCGGCGCGTTCTCATTTTGGACGAACCCACCGCGCATCTGGATATCGAAACCGAGGTGGAACTCAAAGAGACCCTGCTGCCGCTGTTTAGCGACCGGCTGGTTGTTTTCGCCACCCACCGCCTGCACTGGGTCGACCAGATGGATTTGGTACTGGTGATGGAATCCGGGCGCCTGGTACAAGCCGGCAGCCCCGCCCAACTCAAAGGCACTCAAGGCTATCTGGCCCTTGCTGGCGCCATCAACGGAAGCAAAACGGAGGCGCACCATGCCTAGCAAAGCCAATCGACGCCATGCCGGCGAGCGCCGCGCGTTCAAAACCTGGGTCGCCCCCTATCTTGCTCGCCATCGGCTGCAACTTGGCGTAGCAATCATCCTGGGCATCACCGCCGGCGCCTTCGCTTGCGCGCTCATGGTCACGTCCGGCTACCTCGTCAGCGCATCCGCCGCCCATCCCGACTCCATACTGCTGCTCTTCGTACCCCTTATCTTGGTCCGCGTCTTTGGCGTTGGCAAACCCGTCATCGCCTACATCGAGAGGCTCGCCAGCCATGACTGGGTCTTACGCATGACCTCTGATTTGCGCCGCCGCCTGTACCTCTCGCTCGAGCGCACCGCAGGCGCGGGCCGCCGGGTGGGCGACGTCATGGGCGCGCTGTCAGAAGACATCGGCCATCTGCAAAACCTCTATCTGCGGTCCGTCTTCCCCCTCATCGTGGGAGGGGCGCTCTATCTCATGGCCGCCGTCTGCCTGGGCGCGATAGACCTGCACATGGGCCTGTTCTTCGCTGCGGGCTGCGGCGTCGCCGCCATCATTGCGCCCGCGGTATCGCTGTGGGCGGGAGCCGAGCGCGAGCGTGAGCGCAAGCAAGCGAAGCGAGATCTGTATACCGAACTCGCAGACAACGTGCTGGGCATCGCGGACTGGACCTGTTCCGGCAGGCGCCAAGATTACCTTGCCCGCCACCTGGATCTTCAACAACGCTCATCCGCCTGCGAAAAAGCCGCCAGGCGCTTCGACCGCCGGCGAGACCTGCTGGTGCAGGCGTCCTTTGGCTGCGTCGCCTTTGCCATCCTCCTATGGGCGGCCGGCCGCTTTGGAGGGCAGCCCGCCGCCGTAAGCGACGCGGCCAACTGGATCGCCGCGTTCTGCCTTGGCTTCTTCCCGTTGACGGACGAGTTCTCGCAGCTACCCGGCGCCGCCGTCGAGGGCACGGGGCACCTGGGCGCCCTCGAGCATCTCGCGAGCGTCGCCTCCGCAAGCGAAGCTCCGGCAGACAGGGCCCCCATGCAAGGATCAGCCCCGTGCGCCCCAGTTGGCAGCGAGCCCGCGATCACCCTGCAAGACGCGGCTTTTCGCTACCCGGACGCCCCTGCAGACGCACTCGACGCCATCGCCCTCTCCATTCCCTTTGGCCAACACGTCGCGATTCTAGGCAGAAGCGGCGCCGGCAAAAGCACGCTTAAAGCCCTTATCCACGGCGACCTCTCGCCCACGCGCGGGTCGATTGAGATCGACAGCGCACCGTCTTGCTCCCTTAGAGAGCAGATGCCGCGAATCATGAGCGTTGCGCATCAAGACCCCTACCTGTTTGGAACAACGCTCTACGACAACCTCTGCGTTGGCCGCGCGTCCGCTACGCGAGAAGAGGCCCTGGATGCTCTGGATAAGGTTGGCCTATCGGGCCTGGTCGCCTCGCTCCCCCAGGGCATCGACACCATGGTGGACGAGGGCGGCCTGCGATTCTCCGGCGGCGAGCGCCACCGCATCGCACTCGCGCGCATCCTGCTAGCGGACGCCCCCATCGTTATGCTCGACGAGCCCTTCGCGGGCCTGGACCCGGTGACGGAATCCAAGTTGCTCGCAACCCTTCTTGATGTATTCGCGGATAAGACCCTCATCATGATCACCCACCACCTCAAGGGGATCGAGCACATGGACCGCGTCGTCTTCCTGGAAAACGGAAGCATCGCCCTCGATGGCGCGCCGGCAGACCTAAAGCGCACCAGCGCGCGCTACCGCGATCTCGTCGCCTTTGACCAAGGACTCTAGCGCAAGACCGCTTTGCGTCCCAATGGCGCGCTCGGACATACTCGGCTCATAAGAAACGCCTCCGTGGGGAATCCCCATCGGAGGCGTTCTTTCTATACATCGCCCCGTGTCCCGACGACCGGAGCGCTGTACCCGTGGTTGCTAGCCGCCCAGATATGCCTTGCGAACCTCATCGTTATGAAGCAGCTCGTCACCCGTGCCGGAAAGCGTGATCTTGCCGGTCTCCATAACGTAGGCGCGGCTCGCGATGGAAAGCGCCATCTGCGCGTTCTGCTCGACCAGCAAAATGGTGGTGCCGGCGGCATGCAGCTCGCGGACGATATCGAAGATCTGCTCGATCAGAATGGGTGCCAAACCCATAGAGGGCTCATCGAGCATCAACAGCTTGGGGCTGCTCATAAGCGCGCGACCCATGGCGAGCATCTGCTGCTCGCCGCCGGAAAGCGTGCCGGCAACCTGACGACGGCGCTCCTTCAAGCGGGGAAAATGCGCGTAGACGCGCTCCAAGCCGGGCGCTATCTCTGAGTTTGGACGAGTAAAGGCACCCATCTCAAGATTCTCCTCAACGCTCATCTGCGCAAATACTCGACGGCCCTCGGGCACGTGCGCCAGGCCGGCGGCAACCAGCTTATCGGCCGGCATATGCATGATGTTTTGGCCGAGGAACTCGATCGTGCCAGTCTGAGAACGCAGAAGGCCCGACATGGTCTTGAGCGTGGTGGACTTGCCGGCGCCGTTGGCGCCGATCAACGCGACCACCTCGCCCTCGTTCACCTCGAAGGAAACGTTCTTGATGGCGTGGATGGCACCGTAGTAGACGTTAATGTCGGATACGGTCAGCATGCGTTCGCTCATAGCCGCTACGCCTCCTTCTGCTTGCCGAGGTAGGCCTCGATAACGGTTTCGTTGCTCTGAATCTCTTCAGGCGTGCCCTTGGCGATGACCTTGCCAAAGTTAAGCACGCAGATGCCCTCGCAGATATTCATGACCAGGCTCATATCGTGCTCGATAAGCATGATGGCGATGTTGAACGTGTCGCGGATCTTGACGATGTTCTCCATCAGCTCGGCGGTCTCGGAGGGGTTCATGCCCGCAGCGGGCTCGTCCAGCAATAGCAAGCTGGGATTGGTCGCCAAGGCGCGGACAATCTCCAGGCGGCGCTGGGCTCCATAGGGCAGGCTACCGGCCTGATGGTTGGCCAGGTCCTCCATACCAAAGATGTGCAGCAGCTCCATGGCGCGGTCGTGCGCCTCCGCCTCGCGACGCCAGTAAGACGGCGTGCGCAGAATGCCGGAAAGCGTGGAGTATGCCTTGGTGTTATGAAGACCCACCTTGACGTTGTCCTCGACCGTCATGGTGTTGAACAGGCGGATGTTCTGGAACGTGCGGGCGATGCCCATGCGGTTGACTTGGTAGACGGTCTTGCCGCTGGTGTCGTTGCCATTGAGCAGAATGGTGCCGCGCGTGGGCGCGTACACCTTGGTGAGTAGATTGAAGACCGTGGTCTTGCCGGCGCCGTTAGGGCCGATAAGACCCGCGATCTCGGTCTTGCCGATGGTGAGGTTGAAATCGTCGACCGCCTTGAGGCCGCCGAAATCGATGCCCAGGTGCAGCGCCTCCAAAACGGGAGCCTGCTCGACGTCGCGCTCGGGAACAATGGAGTGGCTGGGAACCGGCACCATCTTGCCGCGTTCGAATTCAAACTTAGGCATCGGCGCCCACCTCCTTTTCGGCTGCGTCATCGGACTTGCGCTTGGGATTGAAGCGCGCGAAGAAGTTCTTGATAGTGGGGTTGTTGCCAACGATCATCACCAAGATAAGGACGATGGCGTAGACCAGCATGCGGTAGTCGGAGAACTGGCGCAGCGCCTCGGGCAGAATGGTGAGCAGCGTTGCGGCGATGATGGAGCCGCGCATGTTGCCAAGGCCGCCAAGAACCACGAACACCAGGACGAGGATGGACGTGTTGAAGTCGAACTTGGTAGCGGACAGTTGCGAGAAGGCGTTGCCGAACAGAGCGCCCGCTGCGCCGGCAAGGGCGGCAGAGACCACAAAGGCGATCATGCGGTAGCGCACGGTGGAGATGCCCACGCTCTCTGCCGCGATGCGGTTATCGCGGACAGCCAGGATCGCGCGGCCGGTGCGGCTGCGGACCAGGTTGAGGACGATGACGAGGGCGACCATGACCAGCAGGAAGCCAGCGAAGAAGGTCGAGATGGCATCGGTACCCGAAGCTCCCTGCGCGCCCTTGATGATAGCGGTGCCCGCCTCGGTAAGGCCCAGGTCGTCAACGGTAAGCTTGCCGGTTAGGTTGAACAGCACGTGGATGCCGTTCTCGTCCACGCCAACGATAAGGCAGGTGACAACCTCCTTGATAATCTCGCCAAACGCGAGGGTCACGATGGCAAGGTAGTCGCCGGACAGGCGAAGGACCGGGATACCGATCAGGAAGCCCGCAAGGGCGGCGGACGCAGCTCCGACGAGCAGGGCGATGACGAGGCGAACGGCATCGTTGGGAACCGCCTCGGCCAGGCTCATGGCGGCAACGATGCCCGTGTAGGCGCCGACGCTCATAAAGCCGGCGTGGCCGAGCGACAGGTCGCCCGCGACGCCAACCACCAGGTTGAGCGAGATGGCCATGACCACGTAGGCGCAGATGGGAACCAGCTGGCCTACGATCATGCGCGGAATCATGCCGTTGGCGCGCATGAAGCTGACGACGATAAAGGCGAGGATGACCAGGGCGTACGTCACGAAATCATGACGGGTCTGCTTGTTCTTGAGAAACTTGAACATAGGGCACCTACACCTTCTCCGGGACGTACTTGCCAAACAGGCCGGCGGGTTTGACCAGAAGGACCACGATCAGGACGCCGAACACGATGGAGTTGGCAAGGCTGGTGGAGATATAGGCCTGGGCCATGGCCTCGATGATGCCGAGCAGGATGCCGCCGACGAAGGCGCCGGGAATGGACCCGATGCCGCCGAAGACCGCGGCGGTGAACGCTTTGATACCGGGCATGGAGCCGGTGGTGGGCTGCAAGACCGGCGAGTAGGAGCACAGCAGCACGCCGGCGATAGCCGCGAGCGCCGAGCCGATGGCGAACGTCATGGAAATAGTGCGGTTCACGTTGATACCCATGAGCTGGGCCGCCGCCTTGTCCTCTGACACGGCACGCATGGCCTTGCCCATCTTGGTGTGGCCGGTAAACCACATGAGCGCCGCCATGATGAGCAGGCACGCCAGAACGGTCACGATGGCGACCGAGGAAATGTTGTAGGCGCGCAAGGCCTCGGGCACGGGGAAGTTCACGATCGAGGTGAAGTTCTTAGGTGTGGCGCCCCAGATGAGCTGCGCCGCATTCTGCAGAAAATAGGAGACGCCGATAGCGGTGATGAGGACCGCGAGCGGGCCGGCTTGGCGCAGGGGCTTGTAGGCCAGGCCCTCGATGATCACGCCCAACGCCGTGCAAACCGCCATGGCGGCGATAACGGAGACCCAAGCGGGAAGACCGAGATAGGCTGTCGTGCAAAACGAGATATACGCACCGACCATGATGACGTCGCCGTGGGCGAAGTTGAGCATCTTGGCGATGCCGTAGACCATGGTGTAGCCCAACGCGATGATGGCGTAGATGCTGCCCATGGAAAGGCCGTTCGCCAGGTACTGAAGAAAGACCGTCATGTGCATATCCCCCTTTCGGATGTTAGCGGGCCGCATGTTGGCCCAAAACTGCAAGACGGGGCGGCCCCCTATGAGTACCGCCCCGTCTTTTACATTGCTATGCACCGGCGGCCCATACCGCTAAGGCGCAAACGTACCGGGCGAAAAACTACGCCGCTACGTACTTTCCGTCCTGGATGACGTAGACCATGGGATCCTTCTCGACCTCGCCCTTGTCGTTCCAGGTAAGGGTGCCGGTAAGCCCCTCGACGGTGATCTTGGTCATGGCCTCGGGCAGCTTCTCAGCGACCTCGGTGGGATCGGCGTCGGCGCCAAGGCCCGCCTCCTCGAGAGCGGCGGAAATCGCATGGACCGCGTCGTAGGCGTCGGCGGCGAACTGGTCGGGAGTCTCGCCGTAGGCGTCCTTATAGGCGGTAACGAAATCGGCGTTCTTCTCCTCGTCCGCGGAGAACGGCGTCATGAGGTAGAGACCCTCTGCCAGGCTGGTGTCGAAGTTCTCGACGCCCAGGATGCCATCCATTCCGTCGCAGCCCATCATCTTGACGTCATAGCCCATGGCGGCGGCGTTGGAGAGCAGCACCGAGGCGGGGGTGTAGTAGATGGGAGCGAAGATCATGGTCGCGCCCTTGTCCTTGGCCTTGGTGAGCTGGTTGGTGAAGCTGGTCTGGGAATCGTCCTTGAAGGTCTCCTCGTCCACGATCTCAAGCTTGAGCTCTTCGGCCTTGGCGATGAAGGCGTCGCGGATGCCGGAGGAGTAGGTGTCGCCGGAGTTATAGAAGACGACGAACTTCTCGTCGGGGAACATCTCGGCCAGCTTGGTGGCGGCGTTGGCTCCCTGGTTGGGGTCGCTGAAGCACGCCTGGAAAACGCAGGTCTTATCAGCGGTGACGTCCGGGCTGGAAGCGGACGGGGTGATCATAAAGATCTTTGGATCGGAGTTGGCGACCTCGGCGACCGCCAGCGAAGCACCGGTGGTGGTGGGGCCGACGAGCGCCTGCATGCCCCAGTCTGCCAGAGAATTGAAGGCGTTGACGGACTTCTCGCCGTCGGCGACGTCGTCTTCGCACTTGGAAACAAAGGTGATGGCGTCAGTGGAGAAATCCTTGCAGCCCAGCTCGGCGCCGTTCTTGACGGAGGTGCCGTAGGATGCGGCGGCGCCGGTCAGCGGTCCGATGGAGCCGATCTTGAACTCTCCGGCGCCGGAGGCGGAGCCGGATCCAGCGCCGCCGCCGTTGGAAGAGCAACCGGCAAGAATGCCCGCGGCCCCCAGACCTGCGACACCAGCGATAAGATTCCTACGGGTTACAGCAGGATTGAATGCGTTCTGATACGTCATTGCGGCTCTCCCCTCGAGTGCAAAGCCGGAGCCCCCGCTCCGGTCAACCTATATGGCCGCGCCCTTCGACCAACGGTCCGTCCGTCGTTTAAGAGCGTTGCTTTAGAGTACTCGCTTTGATTCGCTAAAGCGAGTACTTTATACATTGGAAACATTCATTTGCCCATATAACCGCTTTTCTATAATAAAGTTATCCTATGGCAATCGCAGTTCAGGAAGGCAAGGCGATTGCACGGGATGCATTGTAACGAGACCGTTTCGCATCCCGGCTCATTCACCACGCTAGAATGATAAGGGGATTTACCAAAAGAGGTGTATGCCACGTAAGAAAGGAGCCTGGCATGAACGAGGCAACTCGCTCGGTTGGAATTGGCATTGTGGGTCTGGGCACCGTCGGCGGCGGTGTGGTCCGCTTGATTCAGAAGCACCATGACGACTACGTCGCCGCATACGGTGCCGACCTGCGCATCGTCCGCGCATGCGCGCTCGAGCAATCGCGCGCCGAGGAGTTGGGCATTGGCGCCGAGGCGTTCACGACCGACTGGCACGACGTGGTCAGCGACCCCGCCGTAGACATTGTGATCGAGCTCATCGGCGGCGAGCACCCCGCGACCGAGATCTTTGAATCCGCGTTCGCCGCGGGCAAGCACGTGGTCACCGCCAACAAGGCCCTGTTGGGCCGCCATGTTGAAGCGCTTGGCGCCAAGGCGGCGGCAGCCGGCGTGCAGATTCGCTGCGAGGCGGCTGCGGGCGGCGGCATCCCCATTGTGGGAACCCTCGAGCACGATCTGGTGGGCAACCAGGTGCTCACCATCGCCGGCATCATGAACGGCACGACCAACTATATCCTCACGCGCATGGCCGCCGAGGGCCTGGACTACTCCGACGTCCTCGCCGACGCCCAGCGCCTGGGCTACGCCGAGGCGGACCCCACCGCCGACGTCGACGGCTTTGACGCCGCCAGCAAGATCGCCATCTTGGGCTCAATCGGCTTCCGCACCCGCATCACCACCGATGACGTCTATATGCAGGGCATTCGCGACATCACTTCCGAAGACATCGCCGTCGCTCGCGACATGGGCTATGTCATCAAGCTCCTTGCCATCGCCCGCAACACCGACGAAGGCGTGGACGTGCGCGTGCACCCCGCGATGATTCCGGCTACTCACCAGCTCGCCGCGGTGAACGGCGCCATGAACGCCGTGTTTGTGGTTGGTGACGCCGTGGGCGAAACCATGTTCTACGGCGCCGGCGCAGGATCCTTCCCCACCGCGAGCGCCGTGGTGGGCGACGTGCTGTCGCTGTCCGAGCACATCTCGCGCGGCACCGCGCCCATGGCAGAGCCCGAGCCCTTTGGCCGCAACCTGTCCATCCGTGATATCGAAGACCTTTCGACCAACTACTACATCCGTCTTAAGGTCGCCGACCGCGTGGGCGCTCTAGCGGAGACGGTCGACGCCTTCGCGTCGAAGAACATCTCCATCAAGCAGGTCATGCAGCTTGACGGCGGCAACGAGGACTCCTGCTCCGTGGTGTTCCTCACCCACACATGCTCGGAGCGCGACGTGCGCGCGGCCATCGACGCCCTCAAGGGCGCTAGCTGCCTGCAGAAGATCGGCAGCGTCATCCGCATCGAGGACGTCGACGCCTGGAGCGACGGCGTGATGGACAACTAGCCGGCGCGCCTTCACGTATAACGCGCACGCATGCAAACGCCCCGCCATCCACCTGGTACGCCAGGCAGGATGGCGGGGCGCTCTTGTTGCGCGCGGAGCGTTGCATGGCGCCCGATCGATGCGGCCCTATCCAAGGTCGTCGTCCGCCACCTCGCCGTACGCGAAGAACCTGTACAGGGCTCGCGAGTAGTAGAGCGACCCCACATGCGACGGATGGTTGTCATCGCGCAAGAAGAACTCGTCGTATTCATGGGACGAGAAGTCCGCCACCTTGGCCCCGGCGCGCCCGCAGGCATCGCGGACCATCCGGTAGTACCGCCGGCGCGCATCGAAGCCGTAGCGCGTGCGATCGTATAGGCGCCCGTTGACGGGCTGCAGCAACACCATGGTCTCGATGTCCAGCTCGCGGCACACTTCAAGCGCCATCTCGAAGTCATCCAGCTCTTGCGAGCTCAAATCGTCGCCCTCGCGCTCGTCCCATTCCGATGCACGGCGCCAAAAATCGGACAGTCCTTCTTGAGCCCATGTATCGAACACGCCCCAGGGATTGGACGCACAGGAGCGAGCGTCCTCGGCAAGTGCCCCGGTATACAGGGAGGACCAATCCGGCTCCCCCGCTTCGCTCGTTGCATCCTGGCCGTCTTCCAAGGCGTCCACCCCGTTGACGACGACGCCGGCCACGGGCAGCCCGGACCCCGCGGGCGCGAATAGGCGTCGTGCGGTCTGCACCCCCTTGGCAACGGCCGCGTCCACGCCCGCGGCGACGCCCTCGAGCGAGGGACCCGCAACGCGGGCGTCCACGTTGTAGGCAGCGAGCCGTTTGGTCACGCGGTCCTTGAGCGCCGCGGAGATGCGCGGGTTGGACATAAACGCATCGTAGGCCCCTTGCGAGAACGTGGCCGGCCACTCCTGCGCCGGACGGCGGGCGACCGAGAACCAAATCAAGCTGGGAATGAGGACTATGCGGGCCGGGGCATCGCTCGACGCAAGCGCACCCGCCTCGATCGCCTGCCACAAGCACTCGCAATTGGGACGGCCAAGAGCCATGATGTCAACATCGCTGCGTCCCGGGGCCAAAAGCTCAACCGGATGCTCGGACATACCGGCGGGCGGGTACAGCTCGCTTGACCCCAGCACCAAACCCGTCGCGACGCCAAGGCGCGCATCGGCCGCGGCGCGACGCCCGTACTCGTCCACGATATATGAGAAATCGAGCAGCTGCGCCCGAGTGGGATAGGCGGCTGCGGGCACACTCGCATCGAGGCGCTTCGCCGCACCGAACCCCCAGACGCCCAAGGCGCTCGCAAGAGCCGCGCCGGCAAGCATGAACGCCAGGCGACGAGCGCTCGTCCGAGCCTCGCTAGTACGCCGCATATGCAGGGGCCGCGGGCGCGCCGTACGGCGAGAAGACAAAGAACCAGCCCAAGGCGGCGACCAGCATGATCGCGATTGCAAACCACGCGAGCGCCGCAGACCATGCATTGGAGAAGAACCAGCGCCTGACCGGAGCCAGGCGGCGCTGCGCGTCGCGTATGGGATGCGCTGCCGGCACCTTGGAAGACGCGTTGGCTATGCGCGCGTTGCCAGCCATTACAAGCGCTCCGCGATGCGGTCGATGATCTTGTTAACGGTATTCATGTCACCGCGCTCGACCTCGGTGGGCGCGATCTGCACGCCAAAGGCCTCCTCTATGGCGACCAGCACCTCGATGCCCGCCAGCGAATCGAGCAGGCCGGCGTCGAATAGGTCGATATCGCGCTCCTCGCGCACCGCGTCGTCGTCGCAGATGTCAGCCAAAAGGTCGATAACCTGCTCTTCAATCATGCCCTTATCCATTGATGATCCTTTCTACAATAAGGTGAAGCTGTCCGGAGAACAGCGCGAAACCAAAGAAAACCAGCTGCATGGTGATAAACCAGCTCAACAGGCGGTACCAGATGCGGTCGCGGTTGCGTCTATGGAACGACGACTTCTTTTGGTAGGCTTCCGTGGCGGCTAGAAGCGCGCCGTGGTAGACGCCGTAGGCCAGGTAGTCCGCCGTAAGGCCGTGCCAGGCGCCCATAAGCGCCATGTCGACCATGTACGCCGCGCACGCGCAGGACAGCCGGCTGCCAAAGACCTTGCGCTTGGTGGCCCAGCGTACAAAGCGCACGAAGACAAAGTCGCGAAGCCACGTGGACAAGGTGATGTGCCAGCGGTTCCAGAAGTCCTTGATGTCGACGGCGGCAAACGGAGCGCGAAAGTTGCGCGGGGTGCGAACGCCAAAGCAATAACTCGCCCCCATCGCCATCATGGAATAGCCGGCGAAATCGAAGAACAGGTAGATGCCGTACAGGTAGGCGTTGGCCACCTGGCGCGCTATGCCATAGGCGATGCTGGGGGTGGCGAGCGGGCGGGTGGGAACGTAGTAGTACTTGGCCACCGACGCGATCACCAGCTGAAAAACCGCACCCAACAACAACAGGAGCATGCCGCGCGACAGCATGTCCAGGTATTCGGCACGCGTTGGCTGGCGCCGGATATCGTCCATAAACCGCCGCGAGCGATCGATGGGCCCGGAGGTGATGGTGGCGAAAAACGTAAGGAAATACAGGTAGTCCGCCGGACGCAGCTCCGTGATAAGGCCATCGCGAATCTCGATAAGCACCTGCACCGCCTTGAAGGTGACGTATGAGATGCCCGCGAAGGCGAGTATGTTCTGGTCGAATACGGCACCCACCTTGTAGGCCACCAACGGCGCAATGGTCGCGGCAAGGCAGACGCGATAGACAACCATGCTCTTTTTGCCGCTCTTCCAGCTTGCGAGCGTCGCATATGCGCAGGTGCAGGCGACGCAGACAAAAAGGGCGAACGCCGCCGCCTGCGCGGGCGAAGAGCCAAACAGAAATGCCAGCATGATCGCGGAGGCAACCATGCCCCAGGCTTTAAGGCCCCGCTCCATCACGCCGCACGCCGCCGCGGGGATCGCAAGCGCCACCAGCACGATGAAGAACGATGGTGAGGTATAGAAGCCCATGCGTCATTCCTTCCGGGTCTCAAACGCCACCCCGCCCGACGGCGAGGTGTCTGCGACCCCCGTGGTGAGATAGGTGTAGATCGCCTTGGAGTAGTAGGCGCCGCCCAAATCGGACGGATGGGAGTACTCGCGCAAAAAGTACGTGTCGTACTCGTGGCTTGAAAAATCCGCCACGGGCACGCCTGCCTGCTCGCACGCCTGCCGAATCATCTGGTAATAGCGCTGGCGCACCTTGGGACCGTAAATGGTCTGGTCGTAAAGCTCTCCTTTGACCGGCTGGATCAAGACCATGGGAAGCACTCCGGCCTCGCGGCACACGCGTAAGAGCAGCTTGAAGTCCTCAAACTCCTGCTCGCTGAAGTACTCGTTGCCCTCGACCTTCCAATCCTTGGTTCCCGCCTGCCAATCTGCCAGGTGCTTGGCATACCAGGAGTCGTTGATGCCCATGGCGTTGGACGACGCCTTCTCGCGCGCAGTTAGGTCCGCGTCACTAAAGGTCTGATCCCAATTGGGGGTCGCGGCGGTAGGCGTGTTCGTTGCATTGGACGAGGAATCCGCGGCATGCGTCGTCCCGCCCCCGTCGGCGCCCCGCGACACGCCCTTCTCCCGCTTGCCGTCCGCAGCTGCTCTTGGCGCGACGGCGGTGGTCGACAGGCGCAAAGTCGCCAAGAGCTGGTCGCTCGCGCTATCGAGCCAAGCCGCGACCGCCGCAGACGGAGAAGACGGGCCCGTGCGGTCAACGCCGTAAACCGCCATCCGCTGGGTCACCTGGTCCTTGAGCTCGTCCGAAATGGCCGGGTTCGCCATAAAGGCGTCATAGGCGCCCTGGGAAAACGACGCGGTAAAGTCACGCTTGGCGTTTCTGTAGCACATGAACCACTGCATGCTGGGGATAAGCACCACCCGGCGCGACGAATCGTCCTGGTCCATACGGCCAGCGAACGCGCCCACCTCGATGGCCTGCCATAGGTCTTCGCAAAACGCGCGCCCCGTGACCATGACGTCCACGCCATAGTCTCCCCCTTCGAGCAGACTCGCGGGATGAGCGGGGCCCGCCGGACCGGGATTGAGTTCGGAAGAACCAAAGACCAAGCGCGGGTTGTCGCCCTGCTCTCGGCGGCGATCGTACGAACGCGCCATAACATCGAAATTGGTGACCTCCTGCAAGCTGGGATACCCTATCACCGGATCGCGGTCAACCGTTTGGTAGAGCCCTGCCAGCGACGCGCCGCCCGTAAAGACTGCAAGGGCAGCGGCCGCCCCCAGGGCAGCGAAGCGCCTCATGGCTCCCGCCTATTTGGACGATGCCGCGAGAGCGCGGCGATCGACCTTGCCGTTACCGGTCATGGGCAGCGAGCTGTGGAACATGATCTTTTTGGGAACCATGTAGTGCGGCAGCGTCTCTTTGAGCGCTTCCTTCATGGCGAGGCCGGCGCGAAACTCGGACACGCCCAGCTCGCCCTCGACCACCAGGTGCGCAACCAGGTGCGCAACCTTGTCACCATGCATAACCGGAACCACCGCGGCGGAGGTCACCTGGGACAGGCGGCGCAGGTGCTGCTCGATCTCGCCCAACTCGATACGGAAGCCGTTGAGCTTCACCTGTAGGTCAAGGCGTCCGCGGTAATGCAGCATGCCGTCTTGATCCAGATAGCCCTCATCGCCGGTGCGGTACGTGCGGACGGCGCGTCCGTCCATCATGGCGGCGCCAAACGCGCGCTGCGTAAGATCGGGCCTGCCATGGTAGCCCCTTGCCACCGTATCGCCCTCTATAACAACCTCACCGGGCTGCATGGCGCCCAGCTCGCGGCCGCGCGGGTCGACAATGCGCAGGCGGGTGCCAGGCCGGGGGGCGCCGACGGGCAGGGGGCTACCGGATGCGACCATCTGCGGCGTCACCACCACCTGCGTGACGGCGACCGTGGACTCCGTGGGACCGTAGGTGTTGACCACGCTGCACGCGGGAAAGCGCTGCATGAGCCTCTGCGCCGTGCGAACGGAAAGCGTCTCGCCGCAAAACAGGAAGGTCTCCAGCGCGAGCATCACCTGATCGTCAAAATCCTCGCTGGCAAGGCACAGGTCGGCAAAGGAGGGCGTAGATACCCAGACGTTGACACCGGAAGCGCGCAGGGCCTCGAAGGTGGCGCGCAGCGACTGCTGGGTCTCGTGCTCGAGGCTAAAAAGGGATCCGCCGCTTGACAGCGCGCAGGCAAGCTCAAAGACGGACAGGTCGAAGGAGAACGGCGCCTGGTCAAGGTAGACGCGGCCCTCGCGGCACTCCCCGCCCAGGCCGCGCGCCCACGCCGTGAAGTTGTCGAAGCAAGAAGCGGTGATCTCCACGCCCTTGGGCGCACCCGTGGAACCGGAGGTGAACAGGATATAGCACAGGTCCTCGCCCGCTATCCAGCTGTCGCGGTCGCTCTGGCCGCCCATGGTCTGGGCGACATCGAGCTCCAGGCGATTGATGATGCGCGCGCCGTCCGCCTCTTTGGGCGAGAAATGGTCGACCGCAAGGACCGTAGGGGTTTTAAGCTGGCCGATGATGGAGGCAACACGGGCCTGGGGCACGGAGTAGCGGTCCACCGGCACATAGGGCCGCCCCGCCTTCATGCACGCGATAAAACTGGCGACCATAAGAGGGTCCTTGTGGCCATACACCACCACGGGCGAGCTGGAACCATCGCGGGCAAGCAGGCAGGCGATGGCCTCGGACGCCGCCCAAAGCTCGCCGTAGGTCATGTGGCCGCCCATAGAGGTACGGACCGCGGGGGCGTTGGGCTGGCTGGCGGCAAAATGCTCGATGCTATCGAGGTACTTCATGGTGATTCCCTTCCGTTGGTACGGATCGCTTGGGCGCGAGAAGCGCCCCCATCATCCATACGGGAAAACTGACGCGCCCGCGCTACCGAATGTGAGCAGGCGCGCACGGAGCGGGAAAGCAGCGCGCCCCACCCCGTTGACAACGAGGGTAGGACGCGCGGGCAACCTATTCCATATACGAACGGTAAGATTGGGGTGACGGTATTGTCATTCAATTGTTCTTGCAGCTAAATATATGTGTTTTAGAGCTTAGAGCCACTTTTTTTCATATGCGGGCGGGCGCCGGCGCCGCCAAAATGTGAACGATTGTCACAATCCGGCAACCGTGCCGGCGGCGCCCCTTAAAAGCGCGTGCCAAACCATGGACGCCGATTCATCATCTGGCCCAACGGCAACAACATCGCCCCACGCGCCAACCAGGCGCTCGCGCGCGGCGGGGACCAGGTCGCGCCGCACCACCGCGATCGCGTGCGGCCAGGCCGCGGAAGGCCCGCGCTCGAGCAGCTCCAGGGCGTGAACCAGACCCCTCCCACGCAGCAGTTCCAGACGGCCCAGCTCGTCCACCACCGTCAAGCCCGGGAGCAGAGGGGGCTCGAGGGCAAAATCCCCGCACCCCACGTCAGCCGGCGATGCATCGCCTTTCATGAGCTGGACAAAATGCGCGTCCACGCGGTCGAGGGCATCATCGGCCATAGCCCACCCCAGGCCCGCGCTCTCAGACTGGCCGCAAGCGTCCAGGCAGCCGGACGCCTGCGCCAAATCGCGGCGGCGAGCAAGGTGCACCACCTCGCCCGATGGTAGCAAGACGTTATCGATTCCAAGCTTATCGAACCCGCGGCCAACCCTTGTCCACACTCCCGGCGCCACCACGCCGCGAAGGGGCACGCCGCATGCGGAAAGGGCCCCGAGCACGCCCTGCAGCCAACGGGTCTTGCCCGTTTGGATCTCGCCCGTGAGTATGAAAAGCACGTTTTCCCTCCTTATCCGCATGCCGCCCCTCACCCCGCGCCCATTTAGAATCGCCGGGCTAAAGCGCGTTACGAAGTCAGCCTGCCGTACTCGTCCTGAGAAAGATCGTACCCATAGAACGTCTTGTAATAGGACTTGGCAACGTCATATGCGCTGCCCTTGCCCTGGAACTGCGCGGGATAGAGCACGCGCGCCAGCCATTGCATGCCCAGCACCTGGTTGACGGTGGGCGGGTTGTTGAGCCACACGTAGGGCGCATTTGGAACCTTGTAATAGCTGCCCTCTTGGATGGCGGTCAGCGTCTGCCATGCGGGATCGTCCGCCACGCCGGCAGCGAACGCGTCCGCGCCAAATAGGATCACCTGGGGGTCCCATACGGCGATCTGCTCCAGGTTGGACTCGTTGCCCGCTCCGCTGCCCGCGGGCGAATCGACCACGGCAACGTTGTCCGCCAGCATATCGACCACGTTGGACTGGAAGGACCCCTTGGCGAGCACGTTGGTACCCGTGGCGCCCACGCAATACAGCACGCGAACGCGCTCTGCCTGAGGAATGCCCGCCATAACCTCGCTCACCTGGTCGTAGGCATCCTGGCAATATGTCGCCAGCTCCTCGGCGCGGTCCTCGACGCCCAAAAGCTCGCCCAGCTTGCGGTAGGCGGCAGGCCACTCGTCCAGTTTGGTCTCGATGAAGACGCAAGGGATACCCAGCTGCTCTTGCAGCGAGTCCAGATCCTCCTCGATACCCTCCTTGTACTCGCCGGTATCGATGAGCACCTGAGCGCCGGTAGCGGCAACCGCCTCTTTATTGAGGTCGCCCTTGGAACCAAACGCGGCACCCAAAACGGGAAGGCTTTCATCGGGCGCATTGGTAAGGTAGGCGCGCTGGTCCTGGGTTATCTCTTGGGAGAGGCCAGCGAGCTTTTCCGGCGCAAGGGTGATGAGCACCTGGGTGGCCGTATGGCCGGAAGGCACCACGCGCTCGATGTTCGCAGGCACCTCGACCTCGCGCCCCGCGGAATCCGTAAAGACAACGGTCTTGGTCTCGCGCTGCGACGCCGAACCCGCTTGGGCATCCGAGCCCGCAGCGGGCGCGCCCCCGCAGGCAGACAGACCCAGCGCCAACGCAAGCGTCGCCGCTGCAGCCAGCGCACAGCCCAAAATGCGGCGGCGGCCCATGTTCTTCTGCATATCCATACCCTTTCTTTCCTACTTGACGCGCGATCGCGCATCCTGCCCTGTCACATCTATCTCTTGCGACGGCACGCATACCCGCATGCGGTCGCCAAACAGGGAGCAAATTGAGACGTCCACGCCGTAGAGCTCCGCAACAAGCTCCTCCGTTATCACGTCGCGCGGATCGCCAAAGGCGCGAACGCGCCCCTTGTTAATGGCCAGCACCTTATCGGCGAACAAAAACGCCTGGTCCGGCTGGTGGGTCGATTGGATGATGGAAAGGCCCTCGCGGGCCAGCTGGCGAACGCAGCCCAGCACGCGCATGGTGTTGCCATAGTCGAGCGCAGAAGTGGGCTCGTCCATGATGATGGTGTGCGCGTTTTGCGCCAGCGCCCGGGCGATAAGCACCAGCTGCTGCTCGCCACCGGAGATTCGCGTCGCCGGGCGATGCGCCAAGCGGGCTATGCCCACGCGCTCGAGAGCCTCCCAAGCGCGCTTCACCTGGTCGGCGCGCGGAACCCCAAAGGCGCCCGCCTGCGAAGCGGCGCTCATAAGCACCACGTCGAGCACGCTGTAGTCATACACGGACTCGTGCGTCTGAGGAATGTAGGCTATCGTGCGGGCACGCTCGCGCACGCTCATCTGGCGCAGGTCGCGCCCGTCGATAGCGATAGAGCCGGTATAGCCGTCCTCAAGGCAGAGCATGCAGCGAAACAGCGTCGACTTGCCCGCTCCGTTGGGACCCAGTACGTTGACCAAGCAGCCGTCTGGAAGGTCAAGGTCAATGTGCCGCAGCACGTCATAGGGCCCTTGCCCACGCCCCGCGCCAGCGCATCGACGCGTGCCATATGAGAAGGAAAGGTCCTTGATCTTGATACTCATGCGCCGCGCCTCCTGGTCATGATGAGGTACAGGAAGAAGGGGGCGCCCAAAAACGCCGTGAGGATGCCTATGGGAATCTCCGCCGTGTAAGCAAGGCGCGACACGTTATCGACCACAAGCAGAAACGACGCGCCCAGCAACATGCTGGCGGGAAGCAGGCGGCGATAGTCGCACCCGATAAGCATGCGTGCCACGTGCGGGATCACCAGGCCGACCCAGCCGATCATGCCGCTTACCGAGACGCTCGCCGCCGTAAGAAGCGTTGCCGCGACCATGACCGCCATGCGAAGCCGACGCGCGTTGACGCCCATGGCGCGGGCCTCGTCATCGCCCATGGTCAGCAAATTGATGCGCCAACGCAGTGCCAGAAGCACCGCAGCGCCCGCCGCCATGGGAACGGCGGCGAAGAGCACATCCGCCATGCGCGCGCCCGTAAGACTACCCATCAGCCAATAGGTGATGGCGGGAAGCTGGTCTGACGGGTCCGCCACCAGTTTGGCAAAAGACACGCCTGCCTGGCACAGGCTGCTCACCATAACGCCCACCAGCACCACCGTAAGCGAGTGCTCAGATGCTCGGGCCCGGGCGCTAACCAGCATCACCACCGCCACGGTGGCCATGGCCGCGGCGAACGCCCATGCAGAAACGGCAAACGATCCCGCACCTGCAAGCAGCGCCGCCGCCGCGCCCAGGGCGGCCCCCTGCGAAGCACCCAAGACATCCGGTGACACCAGGGGGTTTCTAAACGTGCCCTGAAAGGCGGCGCCGGCAGCCGAAAGGCTCGCGCCCACCATGCAGGCAAGCGCGATGCGCGGCAGGCGCACGTTGAAGAATAGCGTCTCCTGCTGGTTGGTCCACACCCGTTCAACCGGCACCACGCGATCAACCAGCATGAGCACCGCTTGAGCGGGGTCTATGGGATATCGCCCCAGCATGAGCGATACCGCTGCAAGAACAAGAAGCAGCGCCGCGGACAAGACGATCACTAGGCGTGCACGGCGAATAGAGACCCCCACCAGCGCACGTGAGGACGCCTCGCCGCGAGCGGCGCGTTCGCATGCAGTCTTTGCCACTTCTCTTCCCATCTAGCAGGCATTACAACGCTGATTATTCTCGCATGAATATTATTCTCGTCAAGAAACAAACGGTAACGTCGAACAAGGGAGATTCCCTGAGATGGCCTTACCCGCGCAACCCCACCCGAAACCTGCAGCCTGCCACCACATTCCTGTCGTATCATGGTGAGGTTAATAAAATCGCACGGTTAAAGGCGGTGCCGCTGCAGCTCTCAGCGCATCCGGACACCGACCGCCGCCGTCGATTCGCACCGACCATCCAACAGGAAGGCAGGCATCAATGGTCTCTCGCGTCTACGTGGAGAAGAAACCCGGCTTTGATGTAGAGGCGCAGCAGCTTAAAAGCGAGCTCGTCACCATCCTCGGCGTAAAGGGGCTCGACTCCCTGCGCCTCATCAACCGTTACGACGTGGAAGGCGCGGACGAGGACCTGTTCCGCTCCTGCGTCCCCACCGTGTTCTCCGAACCCCAGGTGGACTTCGCCTACGACGAGCTGCCCACCGGCGGCGTCGCCACGTTCGCCGTGGAGTTCCTGCCCGGCCAGTTCGACCAGCGCGCGGATTCCGCCAGCGAGTGCATCCAGCTCATCTCCCAAGGCGAGCGCCCCACCGTCCGCTCCGCCAAGGTCTATATCCTGGACGGCGAGCTATCCGACGAGGACGTCGAGGCCATCAAGCGCTACGTGGTGAATCCCGTCGAGGCGCGCCTGGCCACGCTCGAGCTCCCCGAAACCCTTACCCAAGATGTTCCCGAGCCCGAGCCCGTCGAGGTCATCGACGGCTTCCGCGAGCTCGATGAGGCCGGCCTCGCCGCCTTCATCGCCGAGCGCGGCCTTGCCATGGACGAGGCGGACATCGCGTTTTGCCAGCAGTATTTTAAGGACGAGGACCGCGATCCCACCATCACCGAGATCCGCGTCATCGACACCTACTGGTCCGACCATTGCCGCCACACCACCTTTGGCACCGTGCTCGAGAACATCGAGATCGATGACTCCGTGGTCCAGGCCGCCTTCGACCGCTACATGGAGATGCGCCACGAGCTGGGCCGCGACGAGAAGCCCGTCTGCCTCATGGACATGGGCACCATCGGCGCCAAGTGGCTTAAAGCCCAGGGCATCCTCACCAATCTGGACGAGTCCGAGGAGATCAACGCCTGCACCGTCAAGGTGACCGTGGACGTTGACGGCGAGGACCAGGATTGGCTGTTCCTCTTCAAGAACGAGACCCACAACCACCCCACCGAGATCGAGCCGTTCGGCGGCGCGGCGACCTGCGTGGGCGGCGCCATCCGCGACCCGCTTTCGGGACGCTCCTACGTGTACCAGGCCATGCGCGTCACCGGCGCCGCAGACCCCACCGTCCCCGTCTCCGCCACCATCGCCGGCAAGCTGCCGCAGCGCAAGCTGGTCACCACCGCCGCTGCCGGCTACTCCTCCTACGGCAACCAGATCGGCCTTGCAACCGGCCAGGTCTCCGAGCTCTATCACCCCGGCTACATGGCCAAGCGCATGGAGGTCGGCGCCGTGGTGGGTGCAACCCCCGCAAGCCACGTCCGCCGCGAGTGCCCCGTGCCCGGCGACAAGATCATCCTGCTGGGCGGACGCACCGGCCGCGACGGCATCGGCGGCGCCACCGGCTCTTCCAAGGCCCATAACGTCGAGTCCATCGAGAAGGACGGCGCCGAGGTCCAGAAGGGCAACGCCCCCATGGAGCGCAAGCTACAGCGCCTGTTCCGCCGCGGCGATGCCTGCCGCCTCATCAAGCGCTGCAACGACTTTGGCGCGGGCGGCGTATCCGTCGCCGTGGGCGAGCTGGCAGACGGCCTCTACATCGACCTCGACATGGTCACCAAGAAGTACGACGGCCTGGACGGCACCGAGCTCGCGATCTCCGAGTCCCAGGAGCGCATGGCAGTAGCCGTCGCAGAGGCAGATGTGGACGAGTTCATGGGCTACGCCGCCGAGGAGAACCTCGAGGCGACCGTCATCGCCGAGGTCACCTGCGAGCCCCGCGTCCGCATGGCATGGCAGGGCGACGCCATCGTCGACCTCTCCCGCGAGTTCCTCAACTCCAACGGCGCGCCCAAGTTCCAGGACGTCCACGTTCCCGGCCAGGGCATCGCCCCCATCGACCCCGAAAGCGAGCTCGCCCAGGCAGCACTCGAAGAGTTCGGCAGCCTCGACAACGTCTACGAGAGCACCGTCCCCATGGTGCCCGGCGCCGAGGAGGTCGAGTCCTTCGAGAAGGCCATGCGCACCCTGGTAAGCGACCTCAACGTCTGCTCCAACAAGGGCCTCTCCGAGCGCTTCGATTCCACCATCGGCGCCGCGACCGTGCTCATGCCCTTCGGCGGCACCCGCCAGCTCACCCCCGCCCAGGCCATGGTCGCCAAGTTCCCGGTCGACGGCGAGACCACCACGGTCTCCGGCATGGCCTGGGGCTTCAACCCCTATATCATGGAGGCCGACCAGTTCCGCGGCGCCTACCTCTCCGTTGTCGAGAGCATCGCCCGCCTGGTCGCAACCGGCTTTGACCACAGATCGGCCTACCTCTCCTTCCAGGAGTACTTCGAGCGCCTGCGCGACGTGCCCGAGCGCTGGGGCAAGCCCATGGCAGCCGTCCTGGGCGCGCTGATGGCCCAGGTCGACCTGGGTGCCGGCGCCATCGGCGGCAAGGATTCCATGTCCGGCTCCTTCGAGGACCTCGACGTTCCGCCCACCCTGGTCTCCTTCGCCGTCGCCGTCGACAAGCTCGCCAACGTGGTCTCCCCCGAGTTCAAGGTCGCGGGCAGCCGCGTCGCGCTGATCCAGCCCGCCTATCGCGAGGACGACCTGCTGCCGCAGACCGACTCCCTGCTCTCCGCGTTCGGCGCGGTCGAGGGCCTCGTCCGCGAAAGCAAGGCGCTTTCCGTCTCCACCGCCGGCTTCGGCGGCCTGGCCGAGGTCCTCTTCAAGGCCTGCCTTGGCAACAAGCTGGGCTTCCAGCTCTCCGACGCCTATTACGAGGCAGAGGGCCGCGACCTGTTCGACCATTCCTACGGCTGCTTCGTCGTGGAACTCGCCGAGGGCACCGAGCTGCCCGCAGTCGAGGGCGTCGAGGTCATCGAGCTTGGCTGCACCACGCAGGCATACGAGTTCACCGCTTACGGCGAGACGCTCGACATGGAAGACCTGCAGGAGGCTTGGGCGAGCGCCCTCGAGGGCGTGTTCCCCTATCGCAGCGCCGCCGACGACGTCGACTCCCCCGAGGAACTCGTTCCCGAGGAGCGCTACCGCTGCGAGGAGGAGGGCCGCATCCGCGCGACCTACGGCGGCCTCAAGATCGCCCGTCCCCGCGTGGTCATCCCCGTCTTCCCCGGCAACAACTGCGAGTACGACTCCGCGCGCGCGTTCCGTGCCGCCGGCGCCGAAGCAGACATCTTCGTCATCAACAACCTCACGCCCGAGAACGTCGCCGAGTCCACCCGTGAGCTGGCCCGCCGCATCCGCGAGTCCCAGATCGTCATGATCCCGGGCGGTTTCTCCGGCGGTGACGAGCCCGACGGTTCCGCCAAGTTCATCACCGCGTTCTTCCGCGCACCCGAGGTCACCGAGGCGGTTCGCGACCTGCTGCAGGCCCGCGACGGCCTTATGCTGGGCATCTGCAACGGCTTCCAGGCACTCATCAAGCTGGGCCTGGTGCCTTACGGCGACATCGTCGACGCCACCGCCGACGCGCCCACGCTGACCTTCAACCAGATCGGCCGTCACCAGAGCCGCCTGGTTCGCACCCGCATCTGCAGCGACCTGTCGCCGTGGCTCACCCAGTGCGACCCGGATGAGCTCTACACCGTGGCCATCTCCCACGGCGAGGGCCGCTTCGTCGCCAACGACGACGTTCTGTCCCAACTGCGCGAGGGCGGTCAAATCGCCACGCAGTACGTTGACGTGGCGGGCATGCCGTCCATGGACCTCGACGTCAACCCCAACGGGTCCGTCGCCTGCATCGAGGGCATCACCAGCCCGGATGGCCGCGTCTTCGGTAAGATGGGCCATGTGGAGCGTCGCGGCGACGGCCTGTACAAGAACGTCCCCGGCGACAAGTTCATGCCGCTGTTCGAGAGTGGCGTTGCCTACTTCGCGTAAGATCGCCCACGCGTGAAGCACTCGGCTTAGCGCCAATCGAGCAATAAAGGACGCCTCTGGTCAAAACCGACCAGAGGCGTCCTTCTTATAGCTCATTCCCGTGCTCGTACGCCCTATGCCAGCGTATCCACCCATGCTGCCAGATCACGCGCGCTCGCACCGCCTGAGAACCTGCGAGCGTCGAGCCACCGGGCCTGGGGAGCGCTTGGCTCAAGGTCGCTCATAGTCTTGCCCATGCCGCTTCCGCCCGATGTAGCGAACAAGGCGATTCGCGCGGACGAGAAGTCCCCCGCCTCCAAGAACGTCTTGATGATGTTTGGAGCGGTATACCACCAGATGGGGAAGCCTATGAGCACGGTCTCGTATTCCTCCACCCCTTCCGGCATCGACTTCAAGGCGGGCCTGCACGCAGGGTCCCTGCACTCGCGAGTGCTCCTGCTTGAGGAGTCGGTCCAATCAAGGTCGGCGGCGGTATACGCCTCCCTGGGCGCAATCTCGAATACGTCTGCCCCAATCGCATCGGCAAGCCGGCGCGCCACGCGCTCGGTCTCGCCACTTGCGGAAAAGTACGCTACCAGTGTTTTTCCAGACATTGCTCTCTCCCTTACGTATCGAAACGCCGTTCGAACAAAGAGAGCGTACGCCTTGGAGCGCACTCAAACACAAGTGCCAGTTTTAGGTTTCCGCCATTTTCGGACCCTCGCCCTTCGCACGGTTTTGCGCCGCGGGCAAGAGGACCGTTTTGCAGACAGCTACCTCAAATCGTGCCAGCTCTCTCGCATATAAGTGAACACACAGGCAGCAATAGCCGCCATCACAATAGCCGCGATAAACGCCAGCTCCCCGCCCACCGGTAGCCAACCCGTTGAGAAGGGGCTGGCGCTCCCCGACACCGCGCGCTCGCACAGCGCATGATCGAACAGCATTGGCGCAAGCAGCCACCCAAGACCCGCGCACACGGGCACAACGCGCAAGAGCATTCCAACATAGCCCGAACTCATCCGAGCCAGGACAAAAGAGAGGAGCCCTGTAGCGAGACCCAAGCCCGCCATCAACGCGATGCGCGCAGCCATATAGGCCCCCAGCGTCATATCACAGCCGCAGGCATAACCGCTCAGAGGTCCGGAGATAGCACAACCCAACAGGGCGTCGATCCCAGCTCCGGCAAGAGGAACCGCCCAAGCCAGCATGCTTGCGATAAGGACAAGCGCCGCCGACAGCATCGCGGTGGCCAGCTGCGCCGAACACCTTGCGTCCGACGCGCGAGGACCATTGGGCTGCCCGCATGTGATGCAGCCGATCGCTCGCCGCGGCAGGAGCCATCACGAAGACGGGCGCGACCACAAGCCACGTTGATAGACGGTTAAGGTATGTCTCGATATCCTGCAACCACATATGCGACAGGTATCCGCGGGCACCCTCTTCCCCCTCCAAGGCCTGAAGAAAAAGATCCGTCTCATACACCCGTTCACAAGAAGGCAGGGCAAGTATCTGCTCACGCAACGCGACATCCTCCTTAAGCGCATCATCGGGCTCGCCCCCTGCCTGCTGCACCTCTAACTCGCGATCGAGCACCTCGTTTGAAAATGTGTCAAAGTCCGCACGTGTACGGATACCGCGCTCAGCAGTCCCCTCAAACGTCGCCAAATCAGACTCGAGCGTCTCTTCTGCCAAACGCACGTCCTCGCGAATCTCACGTAGCCCATCGTCATCGATTGCGCCCCCAAACCTATTCACCCACTCCTGAGCAAGCTCGAAGTGGAAGGTCGCCTGGCTCCCGTTGGGAAATGCAGCTATCCCCGGTCCCCGTCCTACAAGAAACCAGAAAGCGATTCCAGATACCAACAGCGCCACAAAAATGCCGGGGCGCCATATCTTCTTCAACTCCTGTGCAAACAAGCTCATCTATGCCACATCCTCATCGAACCACATGCGACTCAGCACCGGGTGCATGCACAACAGGACAGCGATGTCGCAGATCACAGCTGCAGCTTCCTGCCATGGAATGAGCGAGCGAAGCCCCAGGTCGGTAAACCACTGGCCGCTCACGACAAGCAGGGGCGCTGGAAAGAGGTGCATGAGCGCACGGGCGGTATGCCACCCGTTGAGCACGCAGGCCGCTTGTATCCCCAGCGGCGCCATCAAGAGCGCGCAAGCCGTCACGGCGGCGCGGACCGCACTGCAACAGGTTGCCAACAGGACCACTTGGACCGCAAGGCAAAGCAGCACCATGAAACCCAATCCCAGAAGCAAAGACCATATAAGGTATGTGCCTACAGAGCAGTCACTCCATGTCACGAACGGCCGCGCAGCGCTTCCGTCCACCGCAACGTTGAACAAGCTCGAGACACTGCTTTCCCAGGCGATGCTGGTCCCCCATCCGGATAGCGCGGCGGCTGCCCCGAAGGTCAGAGCCGCTAGCACGGCGTACATCGCCAGCGCCCACATCAAGGATGCGGCAAGCCTTGTTGTGACGACGCCTCGCCCGACAGGACTCGACAATACGATAGACCGCGCCCCCGTCCGCTCGTCCAACTCACTCATAACAAGCAGCACCGCTATCCCTAAAGAAGAAGCCTCCAGAATCACCGCGGGCACGAGCGTGCCGAATAAGAATTGGTGCACTTCGAACGTATAGGTAGCACCGTATACATCCCACTCCTGCCCCGATGCCCTCACAGCATCGACTCGACTTTCCCAGGCCGCATATTTCGAAGCCATCAAGCGCGATGCCAGCGATGTATCCATATCGCTCGCCGCGGCAGCAGCAGCCTCGCCGGCATCAAAAGCCGCGACGACACCCCGGGCGTGAGATACGGAAAATGCAAGCTGATCGCGAGCGCCGCTCGGTGGACGCACCGCCACCGCATCCAAGAATTCCTGGTCCACACGAACGCCCACCTGCTGCGCAACCGAAGCGATTTCCGCCATATGTGGAAACAGCCACGAGTTGCCAAAGATGAGCGCACCGTTCAAGACGAGGAAGGCGAACGGTAACGCGACAAGCAGGGGCATGCGAACGATCCGGCGCAGCCCCTCCGCAAGCAGCGGCAACCCGAGCGAGCGCGATACCGCCGCGCTCAGCGCCGTCATTTTCCTCACCGCCCCTCGCGATACCGCACCAGAAACGCATCCTCCAAGGTGGGGGAAACAGCGCACGCGCCCTCGGGCTTCTGTTTGGCATACACGCGAAGCACCGTACGCCCATCCCTCTCCCGCTCTCCCAGCACCTGACAAGCGCTTGGAAGCCCCACATGAACCGGCATCTCGAATATCATTCCAGCGAGCTCGGCGCAGAGCTCGGCGCTACCCGGATACGCCCGAACACGGCCGCCTTGGATGAATACGATCTGGCCGGCGATAGCCTCGATGTCCGACACGATATGCGTCGACAGAACCACCGTGCGCTCTTGCGCAAGCCCATGGATGATGTTGCGGAAGCGCACGCGTTCGCGTGGATCGAGTCCTGCAGTGGGCTCATCAAGAATGAGGACCTGGGGATCGGCAAGGAGCGCAGTCGCGATGCCGATGCGCTGAATCATGCCGCCAGAGAACTCGCGCATGCGACGGTCTGCCGCATCGTCCAACCCTACCAGCTCAAGCAACTCATCGGTTCTGCGTGCGATGTCGCGCTTGTCCATTCGCTGCAGAGCGCCCACGTAGCGAAGGAACGCCCGAGGCGTATAGCTTGGGTAGTATCCAAACTGCTGGGGCAGGTAACCAAGAGCAGCGCGGTATCGCTCCCCCATTGCATGGATATCCTCGCCGTTCCAGCAGATTCTCCCCTCGGTTGGAAAGGTGAGCGTGGCAAGTATCTTGAAAAGCGTCGATTTGCCGGCTCCGTTTGGTGCTATCAGACCGGTTACGCCCTTGGAAAACGCAAGCGTCGCGTCCTCGATCACAACGTTACTTTTGAATCGCTTGGTCACGTGCTCGACGGTAAGCATGGCGCATCTCCTTTACGCGTATTCAGCGGAGGACATCGTGCAAATCTCTGTGACAAGGTGGACGAATAAAACCGTCGCAACCACAGCAACCGCAAAGTACACCACTGCAGGAACAGCGAGCAACACCGCGGCGGATGCGGGAAGTACCGCCAACAACATGCCTAAAAACATCCAGGCGATAATCGGCCCCAGCACGGCGACAAGCCCTGGAGCCGCCCCGTGTGCTCGCCCTGCCGCGCTAAGCCGAAAAAGCAGAAGGGAGAGGGCCCCAAAAATCGCGAGGCTCGCCGCAGCAAGGGACAGCATCCACCAAAACGAGACCATGTACGCGCTCGCAATCCAGGCGGCAGCGGCCAGCGGTACGGTGAATAGGATCGCCATCGCCCCAAACACCAGCATGCGGACCGCATGGAGCTCGAGGACCGTCATGCGACATACCGCACGCCAGGCGATTGTTCCGCTTTCTCGGTCCTTCCATGCAACAAGGCCCTGAAGCGTCGCGAAGAACAAGGGGGCCAGCATAAAGACCGCAAGCGCCGAATGCTCGTGTTCTGTCATGAACGCCATAGGGACCGCGCCAGCAAGGGCGACGATCACTGCCAGAATCGCGCAGTCCTCAATTCCAAAGAACAGGGCGCGCAAAGATAAAGCGGCGAGATTCTCCCGCATACGCCCACGAGACGTTTCGCATGCGGGCAGCGCCACATCGAGAATGGATTCAATGGCGCGATCGCGCTCCTCGCAACTCAGTCCTTCGCGCCATTCCGCTTTGCTCATGATCGCTCCTCCCGTACAATGCATGCCCTAATCGTCTTGACTGCCCGGTAGTATTGGGCCTTGGCAGCCGCCTCGCCTTGCTGGGTCGCCTGCGCGATCTCTGCGAAGCTGCTACCGGCAAACACCCGCAAGCGCACCACCGCCTGCACCCTGGGTTCAAGTTCCAGCAGAAGCTCTATCGCCCGTCGCGCCCTATCCTCGCTCCAAGAACGATCGACCAGGTCCTCGTACTCATCTCGCACGTCCGCAGGATCGATTTCCACCTCATCTATGGAAAGCGAGGCCGAACGTGCACGGAAGCGATACCAATCGATGACCTTATTGGCGGCGATACGGAAGAGCCACGTTCGAAACGAAGCGCGCCGCACGTCGAAGGACGGAAGCGCGCGGATCGCCGCCACAAAGACGTCCTGCGTCACATCGAGGGCATCGTCCTTGTCCCGCATCTGGTGGGCGACAAATCAATAGATGTCGTCATAGTGTCTGCGAATCAACTTGTCCGCACTTCGGCGCGATCCGGTAAGGACAATCTTGCGCACCAACGCAGCGTCCCCGCTCGCCATTCGATCACCCCCTCGTGCGGCATTCGCTTTTCCACTGCTATGAGACTATACGTGCACGCCCTCTATTCGTTGCAAAATACCTTTCAGCTTTCCCGTGCGGCCCCGTCGCAAAGGCGGGCTCTAAACTGGAGGAGCCACAAAACAGCACCGAATCCAAGCCACCTCACGCTCAACAAGAAAGGACCCATCATGCACCAGCCCATGAAACAGCTGCCCGAACGCGCGATCTCCGAGGAAGAGGCGCGCGAGATCCTACATGACGCCGAGTACTGCGTAGTCGCCACCGTCGATGAGGACGGACACCCTTACGCCACGCCCCTCTCATATGCGCTGGACAAAGATACGCTCCTCATCCACACGGGGGCCGCCGGCGGCCAGAAGACCGAGGATTGGGAGCGCGATCCACGCGTATGCGTCACCGCCGCCATGGATATGGAACCTGTCTTTGTGGAGGAAAACGGCGAGCCGGGATTTTTCACCACGCGCTTCGCGAGCGTTATCGCAACGGGTACCGTGCGACGCGTCACCGAAATGGCGGAGATTCGCCGAGCGCTCGCCCTGCTCTGCCTGAAATACGCTCCCGAATACAAGGACGAGATCGGGGGCGCCATCGACCGCGAGCTATCCGTTACCGCCGTATGGGCCATCGACCTCAACCATATCTCCGGCAAGGCGGGGCGTCGCGTACCCAACGGCAAGGGAGCGGTCTCGCATCGCTAGCATGGCGCCGCCCCGCCTGCGCGCGCTCGCGGCTCGGGGCGGCTACACTTGATTGCGACGTAAGAAGCAGCGCCACGCCACCGTGACTGCCGCCAACTCGACCGCGGTCGCCGCCGCGATGACCCAAGCCGGCAGAACGTCGAACAGCGCCCCATAGACAGCTTGGCCAAACGGCGTGGCGCAGTTCACCAGCGTCATAAAAAGCGCGATCAACTTACCTACCAACTCCACGGGCGCACCGGACTGCAGCTCCGCCAACATGCAGGAACCCATGAGGCCGCCGCTCATCGTCGCGAACGAGTAGCTCGCAACAAGGATCAAGAACACCGTCACGGGTCCCGTCGACCCCATAGAACAGAGCGCCAGGGCGGCAACCGTCATAGCGGCAGCCACGCCGCCCACATAAGCGGACGACTTTCTCAACGAGAACAGGCGCGGTCCCACCACAAGCAAGCTGTGGCCCACAAGGCTGCCCGCGCCCATCGCCATTTGGGCAAAAGAGGCATACGCCGCACCAAGCCCAAGCGTGATGGTCACAACGTACACGGTCCCCACGTTGATAAGCGCGCCAGCAGAGACGTTCACAAACGTCGCCGTCGCCATGCCACCTAGAAGAAGGGGCTTGCCGTGGAGAAATCGAAAAGCCTCCGCAAGGTCATCGCGCACCATGGCGAGCGCGCCGCCGTCCCACGGCGAAGGCTCGCAGGAAAACCTCACCGCAAGTGCCACCACCGCGCCGGAAAGCGCAAACGCTGCAAGCGAAATCCAAACCACCGGCACCAAGCCCGCGACGCCGTAGACCGCCACGCCCACCACCGGGCCGCCCAACGTGGTAAGGCTTCCAATCTGGCTCACCAGCGCGACCCCGCGGGGCACGTCCGCAGGCGCAAGCACAAAGGGAACCGTGGACTGGATAGACGGCTGGTAGAGCGCCTGCGCCACAAACGACGCCATAGTCGCGAACACTACCAGCACAAACGGGTCGCCGACACCTTTGAGGGCAAGGAACGCCAGCAACACGGCGACCAGCGCCGCGTTCACGCCCACCATGATGCCGCGCTTGCGCGTGCGGTCCGCCAGCACCCCTCCCACGGGCGACAGCAGCGTGTAGGGCACAAAGCCGCATGCAATCGCCAGTCCAAAGCGCGCGCCCGACCCCGTCACATCCAACAGATAGAGCGGCAGGACAAACTGCAGCACCTCCTGCCCCAGCAGCGAGCAGAACTGCGCCGCCAAGATGCACGCGAACGTGCGCCTATCCGACCGCTCAACCATCTCTTTCATATGCAGCCTTCCCTTCATCCCCCATTACATACCAGCAGTATGTAATTTTGGAACGAGAAAAACCGCCGAAACGGTTTCCCGTCCATACATGCATGCGCCCAAAGTTAGCGTCGCGCACGCGCATCCGCCCGTGCATCTGCCCGGGCATCCTCCTGGGCGGTCTCCCCGCACCGGCGCCGCCATGTTTCCAAGCTAACCCGCGGGTCCAGGACTACCTCCAACCCCATGGCGGACAGAAAGTCGTTCATGAAGTCAACGCGACGCCTTTGCTCTTCCTCGTCGCGCGCGGGGAAAAACGCCGGCACGCACCATAAATTGCTGAGCAGGGCGATTGTCTCGGCGAGCTCGCGGGGATAGTCGGTTTGGATGCTTCCATCCTCAACGCCTTGCTCGATCGCCGGCAACATGAGTTCATGGGCGCTCACATCGAACAGGTCGCGATACTCAGCAGCAAGCATGCGCGGGTTCTTCATGGGATCAAGCTCGGGATCGGCCTGCGAGAAGAACGCCGAGTCCACGCCGCGGGCTCCGTTTTCAAACATCGCCTGGATCTTCTCGCGGCCGGTCATGCCCTCCGCATCGCGAATCTTGCGCAGGCGCTCTGCACCGGGCGCCATCACGCGGTCCATCGCGGCGAGGAAGATCTCCTCCTTGCTCGAGAAATGGTGGTAGACCGCGCCCTTGGTAAGCCCACCCAGTCCATCAATGATGTTCTGCATGCTGGTCTGTTCGTAGCCGCGCTCGACAAACAAGCGCATCGCGACGTCGAGGATCTTTACGACCGTCTCTTCGGGATGTTTGTTTCTCGCCATAGCGACGGATGCCTCCTTATACATACTGATGGTATGTATAGTAGCCCCGCACAGCGCCTAGGGCAAGTTATTGTATGCGCGGACGATTCTCCGCCACCACGCCCACCACCGCGTGCGGCACGTAAGGCGACTCAATCGCCTCTATCTCATCTTGGGTGAGCTCGATATCGCATGCCGCGACGGCGCCGTCCAGATGATGCGGCTTGGTAGCGCCTGCAATAGGCGCCGTGACCTTGGTGAGAAGCCACGCCAAGGCGACGCTTGCCATGGAGACGCCGCGGCTCCGAGCGATGTCGGCGACTGCTTGGATGACAGGCTCGTCGACATCGGCGGTGGCATCATACTTACCGTGGGCGTACGCGTCCTCGCGAAGGCGCCGACTGGTCTCCCCGGGCAGACGGGAGAGGCGACCGCCCGCCAGCGCGGAATACGGCGTCAACGCGACGCCGTGGGTCGCGGCAAGGGGAACCATCTCGCGCTCGTCCTCGCGGGCGATAGCGTTGTAGTGCCCCTGGTAGCTTGAGAATTCGGCCCAGCCGTTCGCGCGAGCGATGGCGTTCGCCTCCGCAAGCTGCCATGCATAGCAGTTGGAGATCCCCAACGCGCGGATCTTGCCGGCGCGAACCTGACGGTCGAGTGCCGGCAGCAGTTCCTCGATGGGCGTGCCCCAATCCCACATGTGGTAGATATAGAGGTCGACGTAATCCATACCCAGGCGCTCCAAGCTGGCATCCAGCAGCCGCTCGACCTTTTTGTCGACCGTCTCAGCACCGCCATGCCCGCCCTGCTCCATAGCGGGGGCGTGCAGCGAGCCTAGGACGAATTTGGTTGCCACTACCACGTCCTCGCGGCGCGCCAACTCGTCCAGCGCTCGTCCAAGAAATTGCTCGCTGGTTCCGTTTTGGTAGCCCATGGCGGTATCGAAAAACGTTACGCCCGCATCGAGGGCGCAAGCGATAATCGCCCTGGAATCATCGTAGCCCAGCGTCCAGGAATGCTGGCCCGACGCAGGGTCTCCAAACCCCATGCAGCCCAGGCAGATGCGAGATACTTCGATGTCCGTTGTGCCAAGCTTGGCGTATCGCATGGTTCCTCCAGCAGGCTACGGAATGAACAAGACGCCGACGGCGCGTCCGTGATGCGGCGCCGGGGAAGTAGGGAGCCCCTTGCGTCTTCCCTCAAGCCTAACAATCGAGCGCTCATCGGCCACTCAAGCGTAACGCGAAGCGCTTCATATAACAAAGACCTATACTGCATAGCTATATATGCATGTACGTTATAGCAGGGAGGTCACATGGACATCAGGGGGCTTCGAACCTTTATCGCCATCGCCCAAGCGGGAAACATCACCCGCGCAGCAGAGGAGCTGCACATAAGCCAGCCGGCGCTTTCCCGTCAAATCATCAAGATGGAAAACGAGCTTGGCTGCAAGCTGCTAGAACGCGGCGGCCATGGTATCTCCCTCACCAACGCGGGGCATCTGCTCCTTAACCGTGCGCGCGAACTCTCGGACCTGCTCGACAAGACGGAGGCGGAACTCAAGGCGCCCGATGTCGCCAGCGGAGAGGTAAGCATAGCTTGCAGCGAGACGCGCGCCACGCTGGCGATAGCGCACGTAGCCAAGCGGCTCGAGCTCACGCACCCCGGCATCCGTTTTAAGTTTCGCAGCGAAAGTTCGGACGATGTGACGGAGCATCTATCGCGCGGCATCGTCGACTTCGGCATCGCGGTGGGCCCCGCCCGCACGGACGACTACCATGCACTCAAGCTGCCGGATACCGATCGATGGGGCGCTCTGGTACCGGCGGACGACGACCTTGCCGCAGCCGCGTCGCTTGGCCCCCAAGACCTTATCGACCGCCCCCTGATCATGCCCGAGAAGATACTCGCCCAGCAGCGCATCTGCGATTGGATGGGCTGCGACCTTACAAGGCTCGACGTGCGCGCCACGTACAACCTGCTCTACACGGCCTCTCTTCTGGTGCGCGCGCACGTTGGCGCGGCGCTCTGCCTGGACGGCATCGTTGCCCCCTCGCCGGAAAACGGCCTCGCCTTCATACCGCTCGCCCCCTCGCTCACATCGCATGTAGAGCTCATCTGGAGCCGCAGCCACCGACTCTCGCCCGCGGGGCAGGCGTTTTTAGACGCCGCCGCAGCGTATCTGGACGAAGATCGGGAGCAAGCGCTACAATGACCGCGACATACACGCCCCCTTCTCCGGATGGGGGCAGCGCGCGAGCGCTCACGTGCCGGCACCGTAGGACGCAAGAAGGGGGCCGGCGTGTGGGCGCTCGTTTAGTTTTCAGCCCCTCGTAAAGCGAAAGGTTTTGGGGCGGATGAATAGGAAGGGAGCCTGCAGATGAAGAAGTTCGTCACCGAGGATTCGTTTTGGAACCTGTTTCCCGGAGCGTCACTGGGCGTGGTGGTGGCAAAGGGGATGAAGTCCGCAGACCAGGTCTCGCCCGAGGACGCAACGGAGATCGAGCAGCTGCTCGCCCGCGCGAACGCCGCGGCGGAGCGCCACCTGGAATCGCCCACGCTCTCCGAGAACGCACCGGTGCGCGTATGGCGCCAAGCCTACCAGCAGTTCAAGACCAAGCGCGGTGCCCGCTGCTCTATCGAGAACCTGCTCAAGCGCGTGCTCAAGGGCAATCCCGTGGGAAGCATCTCCCCCGCCGTGGACATCTACAACGCCGTATCGCTCACATACGCGCTGCCCCTGGGCGGAGAGGACATCGACACCTTCCAAGGCGACCTGCGCCTGCTTATCACCCAAGGCGGGGACGAGTTCACGCCGCTGGGTGAGAACGCGGACAACGACCCCACGCTACCCGGCGAGCTGTGCTATGTGGACGATGCTGGCGCGGTCTGCCGTTGCTGGAACTGGCGAGACGGCGTGCGCACGGCGCTAACCGACACCACCTCAAACGCCTTCCTTATTGTGGAGTGCGTCGACCCCGAGCGCATCGAGGACTGCCGCGCCGCCATGGACGAACTCGCGAGCCTGGTGGAGCGCTACCTTGGCGCCGAGATCGCCGTCAAGGCGCTTGTCACCCGCGAAGATCGCGAAGTGGTTATCGAGGCGTAAAAGAACGGCAGGGCCCCGGGCGCAACACGCGACGCCCGGGGCCCAAATACAGCTAGCGCAACCACCTGAGCATGATGGCGCAAACTATCTGCTTACGCTGTTGGCAGAAACTCCGCCTGCCAAGCCTCGTTTTGCCCATCCGTATGACACAAGTCGCCAGAAGCATTCACGCCTGCAATTATCTCCGGCACCAACAACTGAGTTGGACGGTAAACGGTCTCCAGATTGACCCCGTCCTCGCCGCGCAGGCACGAGCCAAAGATGTTGTAGGCTCGAGCATCATCGTCCGTGATCACCAGACTCGTGCCGTCTTCCATAGTTACTGACAGGTTATGGATGATCAACAGATCGACTCCGTATAGATTGTCATGGGCCTCCATCACGCTCTCGCCATCGATAACCAGCGCAATCGGACTCACCATCGCCCTCACACCGTCAGCCGTTTTGAATTCACGGCTCTTGATGGTCTTCGCGGGCACAAAGACGTCAGTTGTAACATCCTCATCATTAAAATTAAGAACCCACTTGATACCAGATGCCACGGAATCCGCGCCGTTCCACGCGTTGAAGTAGATGGTGCCCCGCACCTCCGTATCGGTAGAAGCCTCGGCGTCGTACACCACATCGTCATTCGCAGACGTGCCATCGCCAAAGGCAGTCCTCAAAAGACGCAGGTCAGAGTCTTCGTCAAATACCACGTCGCCGGGTGCGCCGTACGCCGGGTTGATCTTGATGCCATCGGGGTTGCTCAGGGTAAAGGTCGCGGCGCCGCAGCCAAGATCGTCCACAAGAACGCTCTCCACAAGCAGCGTGTAGCCATGGGCTTCAACCGCGCGGCCCGCATACTCGGCCGACGCCTTCAACTCGTCGGTGAGTTCCCCTTCGTCAACCGTTCCAAACGTGCGGCTGTATACGCCGTCGCCGTCCACCGTCCACGTGTTCACCTGACCATGCCCGTGGTCGCCCCATCCGCGGAAGAAGAAGTCCCCGCCAAGGACCGCGTACGCCGTGCCGCCCGCCGCCAGCGCAGCCGCTAGCGCAACCGTCGCCACCACGGCGATCTTGGGCGCGCCACCGCGTTTGCGGCCGCGATGCGACGCGCGCGCCATCACCTTCTCGTACATATCCTCAGAGGCATGCATGCCTTCAAAGGCTCCCTGCATATCCGCACGCGAACGTTTTCCGGGCATCGTGTTCATCGTCATCGCTTCTCACCCTCCAACATGCTCTTAAGACGGGCGCGGCCGCGCGCGAGTCGCGTGCGCACGGTCGCCGCGGGAACCTTTATCGCCCGCGCCACCTCGTCCGTAGAAAGGCCTATGTAGTAATGCAGCACCATGGGCACACGGTATTTCTCGGGCAGCCTCATCACGCGAACCAGCAAATCACGATGCTGCTCGCTTGGAGCCTGCAGCGTCTCCGCGTACGCCTCGATGTCCTCGACGCGACGCCAGGGTTTTCTAAACAGCGACTTGCATTCATTGATGGTGACCCGCACCAGCCAATACCTCAGATGCTCATCGCCCTCAAACCGCTTGCCGCTGCGGAGCACAGCTTCACAAACACGTCTTGCGTCACATCGTCGGCATCGGCCGGATCGCGCAGGTACGTGTAGGCAAGGCGGAACACCATATCGCGATGGCGCTCGACCGCCTCCCTAAACCACTTCTCCGCATCCATACCGTCTCCCGTCTGTTGCCGTGCTTCATTCAAGGGCCCTTCACCCTGAATACGCTCTCGTGCGACAGGATGTTTCAAACTCTTCTATTGTTTTTGGATAAGGACGAGGGCGAGGCGGAAGCCCGCACCTAATCGGACCCCTCGCCCCTGTTCTTAAAGGTGGTGACCGCCAAAGCAACGCTAGGGCGCGCTTTCTTGATGGTTCCAGCGATGCCGCTCGCAGCGCCCGCCGCCTTCTCAACCGTCGCCGTCCTGGCAAAGGAGCGAAGCACGTCCCTAATAAACTGCTGCAGGTCCGGGTCAAGCCCCTCGACCGCCTCCAACATAAGGGGAACGTTGGTCTTGCGATCGGCCATGATGTCGGAGAAGCGCTTGGCACCCGTCACGCGTATCACGTCGAACAGGGCGTCGACAAAGCGGGCGCGCTCTGCCAGCGAGTACTTGTCCATCCAGGCATCGAGCGTCGAGTCGAAATAGCGAGACGACGCCGTGAAGCCGTCGGCCTCCACAAACGCCGCGTTCTCGACATCGACCTCCCACAGAAACGGATTGTGCTGGAACAGCGAGAAGCCGCCGCTCTCCACGATGATGGGATGGCAGTCGGGACCTTCGGAGAGCACCGCGCCTATCATGCTCGATTTGGGAACGGTCTTCACCATGATGGGAAGGATGTTGCGGTAGGCGTCCGATGCGCAGAACTCGCGATGGAATCCCGGGCCGTCATGCGAAAACACCCTGACAACGCGCTCGCGGCACGACTTATTGCAGGTAGCCACCGCGTAGACAGCGAGGTTGCCGCCCTTGGAGTGGCCTCCCACATACAGCGGACCGGCCGTGACGGACGCCACGTATTCAAGGTAGGCGCGCGCCTCCTCCTGGGCGGGGACGGGGTTGAGGAAGGTCATGTTGAAGTCTTCCTTCCAGCCCACAATGGTGGAATCGGTACCGCGAAACGCCACGTAGGAGCTGCCATCGGGCAGAATGAACGTCATGGCCGCGAACTGCTCCTCGGCGGAGCGGGCGGTCTTGAAGCGAAACTCCGTAAGGCGCGCATCGCGAAAACGCGGACTGGCGCAAACGGCGAACAAGAGGTCCCGGCTACCCTCCGGGTCCCAGGTGGATCCGAACATGTTGTCGAATTCCTCCGCACGCAGCATCTCATGCAGGGCGATGCCCTCCGGCAAGCAGGCGTTTACCTGGTCCTCTCCCAAATGCGCATAGGCAAGCCATGAGAAGACCAGACTGTCGATCGCGCACAGCGGGCGGTCGAGAAAGGTGTCCATCCGCTCGCGAACATAGGTGGGAAACGTAGCGGCGCTTTTAGACCGGCGCGGCAGCGAGGATTTCTCGTCCATCACAGCGCATCGCCCCTCTTCTGCTCCCTATAGCGAAGGTAGGCGACCGCCGCCGCATCAAGGCCTTTGCCGGCGAGCCTGCCGCCCGCCTTGGCTGCTGCCGCGCCGCCTTTAGCCGCCGCTTTCGCCACGACGGCACCGCCCTTTACCGCCGCCTTAGCCGTGGCGGCCGCCACCTTGGGGGCGTTGTGCGCCACGGCCTTCGCCGCTTTGGCCCCCTCGCGCTTTGCCATCTCGGCAGCCTTGGCAGAAGCCTGGTCCAGCTTCTCCTCGACCGCAGTCGCCTCGCGGCCGGAATAGCGGCGCTGGCCTTTGCTCGCAAGCGCCGCCCCGCCCAGCAGGGCCGCCGCACCGGGACCGGGCAGCACCATCATGGGCACGCCCGCCGCGGCGATAGCAACGCCGGCAGCCATCTCTATACCGCCCGCAACCTTCTCGGCGGTAGAGGGGACCTTGCCCCGCTCCTCGTCATCATGAATCGCTTCGTTCGCCATAACCCGGCACCACGCCTCTCGTATCCGCTCGCCCCTATCAATGCGCATCAATGCGCAACCATGCTTGTCTCCTACCCATAGTGCGCTACCAAGGCGCACGCGGGCACGAGAAATGCAAACAGTTACCGACAAGCGCGCCGCGGCCGCATCTCTACTCCCGCGGTCGGGTATAGTCGAGTGGACGCCACGACGAGCCCGTCACCTTATTCGACCACCCGCCAGAAGGGACGAGAATATGCAGAACACTCCTTTTAACGCTCCCGAGCAGGAGGCCATCTCCCCGTTCGACCCCTCCCGCGACCACAGCGCGCAGCTGACCCGCCGCACGTACAACCTCATCATGGGCGGGCTGGTGACCGCCGGCTTCGCCGTCATCGCCGCGTGCGCCCTGCTCGCCCAGGCCCCGGCCTTCCTCTACACGGTCGTCGACAACTACCTGGCGATCTCGATCGGGTCATTCATCGCCAGCATCGCCGGCATCGCCGTCATGCACATGGGAATGAAACGCGAGGGCTACGGCGTCACACTCGCAGGATACGCCCTGCTGGTCTGCTCCATCGGGTTCACAACGGGCATGGTCCTGCCCTTCTACAGCCTTCCCAGCATCGCCAACGCCTTTGTGGGCACCTTCATCATCTCGGCGCTATTCACCCTGCTGGGAACGAGTTTCCCTACGTTCTTCGCCCGCATCCAGGGCATCGCCGTAACCGCGCTGATCGCCCTCATCGTCGCCGGGATCGCCGGAAGCCTCATGGGCTTTTCGATGGCATGGTATGACTACGCCGTCATCCTGGTCTTCTGCGGGTTCATAGGACACGACACCTACCGCGCCCAGCAATGCGAGCCCACGGTCAAGATGGCCATCCTCAACGCAGCGGAGATCTGGCTCGACCTGGTCAACATCTTCATCCATCTGCTGCAAATCGTGGGCGACCGCGACTAGGCCGCACAAGACACCAAAGAAAGGCTGATTGTGACGTCATCGCTTACGCCGGGACAACGCGACCGGGTGGAGAAAAAGGGCTTCGACCGCCTCTTCGCCTCGCTTCCCGGCCTGCTCGCAACCTGCGCCGTCTGCTGTTTTCTATGGGGTTCGGCGTTCCCCAGCATCAAGATCGGCTACCGCCTCTTCGGCATCCCCGGTGATGACGTCTCCTCTCAAATGCTCTTTGCCGGCGTGCGCTTCATCATCGCGGGAGCCATGGTCATCATCGGCATGAGCGCGGCGCGCAAAAAGCCGCTGATTCCGCGCAAGCGCGACGTCCGCCCCATCCTGTTGCTCGCGCTGTTCCAAACGGTGCTGCAATACGTGTTCTTCTACCGCGGGCTCAGCCAGGCATCCGGCGTCACCAGCTCCATCGTTACCGCAAGCAGCAATTTCATCGCCATCTTGCTATCCTGCCAGCTGTTTCGCACCGAACGTCTCACCGCCCGCAAGATCTTGGGCTGCGCCGCGGGCTTTGGAGGGGTCGCCCTTATCAACATCGCCGGCATGGGCGCGGGCGAAACCTTGGGCTTCACCCTTGGCGGCGAGGGCATGATCTTGCTCGCCGCCGTCGCCGGAGCCATGTCGACCTGCCTTATCGGCGTGCTCGGCAAGCATCATGACCCCGTCATGCTCAGCGGCTGGCAGTTCCTTGCGGGCGGAACCGTCCTCGCTATCGCCGCCGCGACAGCCGGAGGGCGCCTCGGCCCCGCCGAGCCGCTTCCCGCCCTCGCCCTGATCGTCTACATGGGCTTCATCTCCGCCATGGCCTACAGCCTGTGGTCGCGCCTGCTGGCCGTCAACCCGGTCTCGCGCGTCACCGTCTTCGGCTTCATGAACCCCATGTTCGGCTTTTTGCTCTCCATGGTCTTGCTGGACGAGGGATCGATGGTGAATCCGGGCGTCGCGGCGTTAGCGCTCGCCCTGGTATGTATGGGTATCATCATCGTGAACATACCCGTTCGTCGCACGCATGCCGACAGCGTCCCAAACCGCTAACGGCCCCGGTAGCCCTAGGAGGACTCCATGACCGCACACACGCCCCGCAACCGTACCGTTCCGCACGCCCTCAGCCGCCGCAGCCTCCTTGCCGCCGCGCTTGCCGGCGCCGGCGCGGCCGCGCTCTCCGGATGCGACGACACCATGCAGAAGGGAGCGGCCTTGACCGCAACCAACCTCACCGAGAAGATTCGCCGCGAACTGGACACCTCGTCCAAAGAAAACATCATCGACTACCTCGCCGGCGATGAGGAACTCGCATCCGCCTACGGATTCGCAACCGCCCTGTTCAAGCAATGCCTTGCTGCCGCGGGCGATGGCGCAGAGGACAACGTGCTGGTCTCTCCGCTCTCCGTGCTCCACGTGCTGGCCATGCTGCAAAACGGCGCAGCAGGAGAGACGCTTGCCCAGATAGAGCAAGCGAGCGGCTTTGACACCAACGCCCTCAACGCGTATCTCAACGCCTACGCCAGGCGCCTTGCCGGCGCGGATCCCTATGGCAGCGGCATCGAGCTGGATCCCCTGGAGCTGAGTCTCGCCGATTCCATCTGGTTGAAAAACGATGCCCTCTCCGTGCAAGAGGACTACCTGGAAACCTGCGCCAACATCCTGGATGCGCAGGCGTTCGAGGCGCCTTTCGACAACACCACCCTGCAGGATATCAACGCATGGGTGGACGAGAACACCCACGGCATGATTCCCCAGATCATCGACGACATCTCGCCCGATTCCCGCTTGTTCCTCATCAGCGCGTTGGCCTTCGAGGGTGCTTGGGACGATCCCTATGAGGACGAAAACGTATTGGACTGGGCCTTCACCGCGCAGGACGGCTCCCAAACAGATTGCCGCATGATGCGCTCGCACGAGGATAGCTACCTGGAGAACGACTCCTTCACCGGCTTCATCAAACCGTATCGCGACTACAACTTTGGCTTTGTGGGCCTGCTTCCAAAAGAGGGGCTCACCTTGGACCAGGCGCTCGACTCGCTGGACGGCGCGGCGCTGGCAAACCTCATGACGCCCAAGGATTTCTCGCTCGCAGACGCCGGCCTGCCCAAGTTCACGCTTGAATACGCTACCAAACTCACCGCGCAGCTCCAAGCCATGGGCATGTTCGACGCCTTCGATATGCAGGCGGCCGACCTCTCCCCCTTGGGAAGCGCCGCCGAAAACCTCTATGTAGGAGAGATCGCCCACAAGACGTTTATCGAGGTGAACGAGACCGGTACGCGCGCGGCAGCCGCGACCTCCGCCGAACTCATGATGGGCAGCGCGATGGCGGAAGAGCCCGAAGTCCACGAGGTCATCCTGGACCGCCCGTTCGCCTACCTGATCATCGACCTGGTCACCATGACGCCCGTCTTCATGGGCGCGACCCGCAAACTGGGCTAATCCCCTCGCCGGCGCCGTCCGCGGCGACCCGGCGCAAGCATTCCGCATACCGCCACCCGAAAGGAGCCCCTATCATGAGCCTATGGCAAGATCTGGAGAAGCTGAAAGCATGCACGTGGGTGGAGCTCTCCCACCCCCTCAACAACCAAAGCCCGTATTGGGGCGGCATTCCGGACGGCTTCGTGGAGCTGTGCCGCACCGTCTTTGATTACGACGAGGAGATGCTCTCCTGCCGCATCCATACTTACAAGTTCCCTGGGCAGTTTGGCACGCACGTCGATTTCCCCTGCCACTTCACGCCGGACCACCTGAGCTCCCAGGCATTCGGAGGCAAGCAGATGGCGATGCCGCTGGTGGTTATCGACCTCACGTCCAAGATAGCCGCAAACGGCCCGGATACCGCCATCGAAGTCGAGGACATCCTCGCCTGGGAAGCCGAGCACGGCCGCATACCGCAGGGCGCCTTTGTAGCGCTGCGAACCGACTGGTATAAGCGCTGGCCCGACAACGACGCCCTCAACAACTTCGACGAGGAAGGCGGCGAGCACTGCCCCGGCTGGTCCATCCCGGCGCTGGAGTTTTTGTACGAGCAGCGCGGTATCGCCATGAACGGACACGAGACGTTCGATACCGACGCGTCCTACCTGGCGGTGGAAGCCGACGACCTGGCCGCCGAGCGCTGGGTGCTTGACCACGGGCACCTGCAGGTAGAAGTCATGTGCAACCTGGACAAGGTCCCCGCAACCGGCGCCATCATCTTTGTCATGTGGCCGCGAATCGAGGACGCCACGGGCATGCCCGTACGCGCCGTCGCCGTTTTCGAGGAGTAAGAGGACGGACTGAGAAGCCGCCTCCATTCGCCGCCTGTGCGACCTACGCCTCCTCGAGGTACTCGACCAAAACCTTCGCCATGCGCGACCAGGTCTCACGCGTCTGCGCCAACTCGAATTCATCCTGCACGCCAAAAGGATGGACGAGCATGCGCTGTAGCTGGCCCGCGTCGCGCATGATTCTTTTACTGGCGGGATAGACCAGCTCAAAGACAAACAGCGCCATTCCCACCAGGTAATCCGCCGGATACAGCCGTTCCTCGCGCGCCAAGCACCGGCGTTCCTCAAATGCACGCACCGCGCCGGAGCCAATCTCACTTTGCAAAAACTCCCGCTGGGACACGCCCAGCACGGTCTGCACCGAGTTCTCGCAATTGACCCGAAGGATATCGATCTTATCGGCGTCGCGAACAATATCCACTAACATGCGAGTGCGGTTGTCCAGCCCTTGCGGAACACGCAGCAAGCTGTGGCACTCAACCGAAGCGAGAATCATATCGTCGAACGCGCGGTCTTGAAGAAAGGACTCGATGGCGCCGCTGCCTACGGCGGGCGCCGGTGGATGGGGCGCATCCCAAGGATGCTCCGCGGGCGCGACGCGGGCGGGAACGGAGCTGGCAGAAAGTCCTCGTAACACGGCGGTGCCAATGGCAGCATGCTCGGCAGACGCCCCGTCGCTAAAGGTATCCCACAGGCGCAGCTGCTCAAAGCGTCCCAAATCATGAAGCAAGCCGCAGAGCCATGCCAGCTCGACGTCCTCCTCGTCCATACCCTCGCCCTTCGCGATCTGCTCGCACAGGTTCGCGACGCGATACGTGTGGGCGATCTTGAGGGCGATGCGCTTGTTGGAAACATCGTAGGCGTCCACATATGCTAGAAACGCCGCGCGAGCTCGTTTTCGATCGATGCAAACCATAGCCATTCCCCCGCATTCGATACGCGTATGAGTCGCGCCGGCACCCCGAGAGGGGCCGCCGGCGCGGATGCATCCTTATTGCCTTTGGTAGTCGACGGCTTTTTGCCTTACCAGGTTATAGCGAATGACCGACGTGTCCACGTACTCCACGGCGCAGACGACCGGCCTGCTGTCCTGGTCGTAGTTGACCGAGCGTATGCACAGCAGCGGACGGCTCGCACCGCGCGGCGTCTGCGAGGTGAACACCGCGGGAAGGTCATCGGGTGCGGCGACATCGATCTCGACCTTATCCCATTCAACCCGGCGACCGCTGCGGTTATAGACAAACCGGTACAGCGAGTCATCGTAGCGCTCGAGCTCGTCCAGGCCGGCCTCGCCACCCGCCACGCTCGCTCCAAAGTAATCGCGGCAAAACGCACACGGCTCACCGTCCGCAAAGAATACCTTGTCATGCTCTATCAGCCGATCGCCCGCTTCGAGCTCCAACATGCGGCGCACGTCATCCATGGAGTATCTACCGGACGAGAACCCGGAGCTCTCGTCGGCGGCATGGGCGCTTAAGAGGCGAACAGAAGGCTCGAAACCGCTGTTGCGAATCGCCTGCATAAGCTCCATGCAGGGAGAGAACGTCACGCGGATGCCGATCGAATCGACGTTTACAAACGTGCCCTTGCCCTGGCGCCGCGATACCACGCCCTCGGCTGCCAGGTTGTTCAGCGCCTGCCGAATGGTTGTGCGGCTGACGCCCAGCTGGGATGCGAGCAGCTCCTCGCGAGGCAGCTTGTTGTCCTGGGCGAGGTCCATGCCCTCGATGATCTGCATGATTGCCTCCTGCGCACGGGCAGAAAGCGATGTTGTCTTCAACGGGTCCATATCCCCAAGCCGCCTTCCCTTTAGTCGGCGTCCATCGTAGCGCAAATCACAGAGGCTGTTAAGAAAGACGGGTGCGAAAAGGCGCCCGGCCAGCAACCGCTAACGATCGCATTGCCGAGCGCCTTATAGGAAGGGTTCTTTATAGAGAGGCGGCTGACTACCGGAGCCGCCCCAGCCTCCTACTCGTCCACGCTCAACGCTTTCTTACCGTTGAGCAGCAGATTGAGAACCACGGCGCTGAGCGTCACCATAAACAGGCCGTTGCTCATGACCATCGAGATGGCCTCGGGCAGGTTGGCGTACACCTCGGAGGCATACAGCGAACCCACGCCGATGGCGATGCTGGTGCCGACGATCTTGAAGTTATTGTTCTTGCCAAAATCGAGACGCGACAGAATCGAGATGCCGGACGAGGTGATGATGCCGAACAGCGCCATGGTGGCACCGCCCAGCACGCACTTGGGTACGGCGACTATGGCCGCGGCGATGGGCGGGCATACACCCACGATAATCAACATGATGCCGGCAGCGATGAAGACCTTGCGATCCTTGATGCGGGTCAAATCGACCAAGCCGGCGTTCTCGTTGAACATGGTGGAGGGGATGGAATTGAAGGCTCCGGAAACCATCTGGCCCAACGCCTGGGCGCGGATACCGCGCGACTCGATCTGAGGCGTGGACGTGGTGCCCGTGATTTCGTCCACCACCGAATAGACGCCGATGCATTGCAGCGTATTGATGACGCAGAACACCACCATAAACAGGATGGGGACGATATGGAACTCCGGCATGCCGAAGGCAAACGGGGCTACCGCCTGGAAAGGCGCCGCCTCCAGAACGGGCACAGGGTCGACCATACCCAGGAAGGCGCCCACTACCGTGCCGAATACGATGCCCAGCAGCAGAGACATGCTGCGCTAGATGCCCTTGCCATAGCGCTCGACCAACAGGACGAAAACCAGCACGCCAAAGCCGAGGGCGAGGTTGGGAACGGAGGCGAAGGCGGCGCTTCCCTCTCCGCCCGCAAGGTCGCGCAGGGCGGAAGGAGCCAGGCTCACGCCGATGAGCGTAACAAAGGCACCCACCACTACCTGCGGGAACAACTTCATAACCTTGTCCATGAAGAACGATAGCAAGAAGATGATCGCGCCCGAAGCGATGATGGAGCCAAAGAGCGTGGGCAAACCGTAGCGCGTGCCGATCATGATCATGGGCGCCAGAGGCGCGAAGGATGATCCCAAGATGATGGGATAGCGCGAACCGATAAGCTTGCCGATGCCGATAACCTGCAACAGCGTGGTGATACCGCTGGTGAAGAAGTTCGCCGCGACAAGGAAGCTGGTGGTCTGGGCATCAAGCCCCAGGCCGCTGGCCAGCAGCAGGGGCACGGCGATGGCGCCCGGCGTCATGGTGAGAACGTGCTGGAACGCGATTACGAGCATTTTGCCCTTAGAGATGTTCTCCTCGAACACAAGGGCCTCCCTTCTGGAAAGCGGACAAAAACCCGGCGCGCGGGCAAACATGCGCCGGGCCATTCAAACTAGTCCCAATAGCCCTCGTGCACGGCGGCAGCCTCGACCTCGACCTCGGGGAAGGGGCCCACGACCTCGATCTTTTTCTGACCGCATGCGAAGACGTTGCGACACGGCAGGTCGAACGTGGGGTTCTGCTCGTTAGAACCGGTGAGCTCGAGCAGGCGACGCTCCGTCATGCCGTATACCACGCGGCCGATGTTCGCCCAGTAGATGGCGCCGGCGCACATAGCGCACGGCTCCGCGGTGGTGTACAGGGTGCAATCCCACAAAAACGCCTTGGAGTACTCATGGGACGCGCGCGCCGCGAGCGTCGCCTCGGCATGGCCGGTGCAGACCTTCTCGGTGATCTCGATGTTCTCCTGCTCCATCAAGATGTTGTCGTCCTTATCGACCAACAGGGCGCCAAACGGCGTGTTGCCGTGGGTGCGGGAATCCTTGGAAATCTCGATGCAGCGGCGAAGGTAAAACTCGTGGGACTGGTACATGGTCGGTCTCCTCCCCATCCATTGTTGATAGGTAGTAGGTAATAGGTATTACCTTTATACAGAATCAAGTGTGAGCAAATACTGGGCGCCGTCATCTTTCCTGCAAAGGAGCAGATTTCACGCGCCAACGGTATCGAGCAAAAGAGCGGGGACTCGAGCCTGATGTTAATACGGGTCGTATTGCTTTTTCGGCACCGAGATTAATAATCGGTGCCGGAGCGACCATGCAAGAGAATCGGGTGCGTTCGTCTCGGCACCCGATCTCAAACTCGGGGACGGAACGGACGCCTGCGCGCTCGGGAACGCCCGTCTCGGCACCCGATTTGAAACCGGGTACCGAGACGGACCTTCGCCACCGCATAGAAAGGGCGGACGAAAAACTCGACCGCCCTTGATGATCTTATTTGTACCGCAGGGCCTTCGCCCTACCCTATCCGGGCCCGGCGCCACGCCTAAGCCTGAAGCCTCGCCGTCAGCTCGCGGGCGACCTCCACGCAATCGCCCACCACGCGATAGGTGGCGGATCCAAAGATGGGGGCGTCCGGATCCTCGTTGACAGCGATCACGGTCTGCGCGCCGCCCGTTCCCGCCACATGCTGGATAGCGCCGGAGACACCCAGGCTGATGAGGAGCTTGGGAGATACGGACACACCGGTCTGTCCCACTTGGTGCCAGTACTCCAACCAACCGGACTCCACCAAGGGGCGCGTGCAGCCAAGCTTGCCACCCAGAGCATCTGCCAGCCGCTGAGCAACCGCTAGGTTCTTTTTGGAACCGATGCCGCGACCCGCTACCACCAATACATCGGCGTCCGTGATGACGTCCGTCGCGCCGGCATGCTCGATGGCATCCACGCGCACGCTCGGCCGCCAGGCGTCGGCCAGGGCGACTTGGGTGATGCGGCCGCGCTCGGCATGCAAAGCATCTACTTGGGGAGCAGCGAAGATGCCCGGGCGAACGGTGGCCATCTGGGGGCGATGCTGCGGGCATTCGATGGTGGCCATGAGGTTGCCACCAAAAGCAGGGCGCGTCTGCTGCAATAGGCCCGTGGCGGGATCGATGTCGAGAACCGTGCAGTCCGCGGTAAGGCCCGTTTGCAGCCGGACGGCCACGCCCGGCGCGAGCTCTCGTCCAAATGCGGTGGCGCCGTACAAGACGATCTCCGGTTTGCGCTCGCCCGCCATATCGCAGATCCAATGCGCGTAGACCCGCGCATCCAAGGTTGCCAGGCGGTCATCGCGGCACAGCAAGACCTCGTCCGCACCTGCCGCGAGCAGCGCTGGAGCCTGGTCTTGCGGGGCGGCGGCGCCCTGGCCCAGCAGGGCGACAACACGGCAGCCGCGAATAGCCGCGAGCTCGCGGGCGCGGCCCAGCAACTCGAACGCCACGGGAAGCGCGCGGCCCGTCTGGTCGACCTGCGCGAACACCCAAACATCCTTATAAGCCGCCAGGCGGCTTGCGCGTTGCTGCGGGGTCTCGTCCCCATCCTCATCGCGCGCGATGGAAATCGCCTTCTTGGGGCATGCCTGCACGCACGCGCCGCACAGGATGCACCCATCGGTGGCGTGGGCGAAGCGGTTGGGGCGCTCGCCCTCCACAACGATACCGGCGTTGCCGCACGCCTTGACGCACAGGCCGCAGCCTATGCACAGGTCTCTATCTACCAGCAAGCCACTCATAGCGACATCCCCTCAATCAGCTGGGCCAAAGCGCATGCCTGCTCGGCCGCATCGCCCGGAACGGTCACGGCGCCGTCGGCGCGATCGGGAACAAACGACCTCACCACCTGCGTGGGAGACCCGCTCAAACCAATGCGGCGCGCGTCCGACGCGGAGCGCTTCGCGTCGAGAACCTCGATCGAGACCCCCTCCGCCGCCATGATGCCGGCGATGCTGGGCATACGCAAATCGGCGATGTCCTTGGACACCGTCAGCACGGCGGGAAGCGGCACGGCCAGCGACGCCACGCCGCGATCGGTGTTAGCGCGCACGCATGCGCACATCGGTTCCAACCCGCGAACCTCGACAACATCGGTCGCGCACGGCCACTCAAACGTGCCTGCAAGTTCGGGACCGATCTGGGCCGTGTCGCCGTCGACGGCCATCTTTCCGCACAAGATGAGATCGGCGCCGCCCAACGCCTCGATACCGCGTGACAGCGCGTAGGTGGTCGCCAGCGTATCCGCTCCGGCAAAGGCGCGGTCGCTCAGCAGCAATCCATCGTCCGCGCCGCGGGCGATGCAATCGCGCAGCAAATCCGCCGTGGCGGGAATGCCCATGGACAGAACGCTCACTCGCACGTCCGCCGGCTCCGCGGCGGCATCCTTGATGCGAAGGGCCGTCTCCAGCGCGGAGGCGTCGAACGGGTTGATAACCGCCTGCCCTCCGTCGCGGACGATGGTATTGGTCTTGGGGTCCATCTTGACCTCGGTGCTGCCGGGCACCGCTTTGACGCACACAACGATATGCATCACAGCTCGCCTCCCTTCGCGCGGGCGACGGCCGCGTCGAGCTCGTCCTCGTCAAACAGGTTGCCGCGACCCAAGATTCCCTGGGGGTCCAGCGCCGCCTTGGTATTAGCCATCTGAGCGATCGCCTGGTCGCCGTACATGATGCGCAAGAAGTCCCGCTTGATCTTGCCCACGCCATGCTCTGCGGAAACCGCGCCGCCCATCGCGGTCACCTCGCGCGCCCACTGGGCGAATAGGCGCTTGCCCGCCGCGTACTCCTGCGCGCTGCGCGGCAAGATATTCACGTGTAGGTGGTTGTTTCCAATGTGGCCCCACGCCGCAGACTGCAGGCCCGCCTGAGCAAGCGTGTCGCGGTACAACGCCACCACCTCATGCAGCCGCTCGTTGGGAACGGACATATCGGAGCCAAGCTTGGTAATCGAGAGGTCGGTACGCCTGCGCTCGTCGATCAGCATGTTGACGCTCTCCGGTACGGCGTGGCGGAAGAAGCGCTGGCGCTCGCGGTCCACGTCCGTACGGGCGACCCAAGTATAAGCGGGGCTCGACCCGCACTGGTCCAAAAGATCGCCCAACAGGTGCAGGTCCGCAGCAGCTTGGCCGGCATCATCGCACTCGAGCTCCACGTACACGCAGGCGGCATAGGACTTTGGCACCGCAGGCAGGGACGAGAAGGCAGCGGAGCGCTCGCGCTGGGAACGCAGCACGTCGAGCGCGTCGCCATCGAAATACTCCAGCGCCGCGGCGCGAGGAAGCCTGTCGCGCATAGCGATGGTTGCGTTGAGCGCGGACTTCTCGTCCATAAAAAAGCAGTTGACGCCCCAGGTGAGTGCCGGCAACGCGGATAGGCGCAGCTCCAACTGGGTAATGACGCCCAGGGTACCGTCCGACCCTATGAACAGGTCGACGGCGTCCATGTTGTCCTCTACGTAATAGCCAGAAGCATTCTTGCTCGCCGGCATGGCATAGGCGGGCAGGGGCACCGAAATGCAGCGCCCGCCCACGGTTTCAAGCGTAAGCGCACGTCCGCGCGCGTGGGCCTCGCCTCGTTTGAGCGCCACCACGTCGCCATCAGCCAGCACCACGCGCAACGCGCTCACGTGCGGACGCATGGGACCGTAGCGGTAGCTGCGCGCACCGGAGGCGTTGCACGCCGCCATGCCGCCCAGGCAGGCGGAGGCCTCCGTGGGATCCGTGGGGAAAAACTGGGTGGGCGCGGCGTAGAGCTGCTCGAGCACCTCTAGGTCCTCATCCGCCCAACCCGTGCAGGGAACGGTTTTATTTGCCAGGTACTTGCGCAGCTCCGACAAGATGACGCCGGGCTGCACCGTGAGGTAGAACGTGCCGTCCCCACCGCGGTGCGCGCCCAGGCAGCGGTTCATGTGGGACAGGTTCATCACGTGCCCACCGTGCGGCACCGCGCCCGCGGCCAGGCCCGTACGAGCCCCCTGCACGGTCACGGCGGTGCCGGAAGCCGCCAGCTTGGAAAGAATCGCGGAGACCTCGTCCTCCGTCGTCGGAAACGAGATGCTCTCCGCCTCGCCCTGGACACGCGACTCGTCACGGCGGTACTCGTCATAATCCGCACCAAACGCTTGTATTTGCTGCATGCGCGGCTCATCCCCCGTTCTTTTGCCTTTATCTCGATAGAGTGCATCCAGCAATTATGCCTGAACCCCGGGCATCGCGCGCACGCGCGACGGATTATGTCAAGCACGTGAACTCGCACGGCCACCAAAGGAAAAGGGCAGATTGCGCATGTTTTATGTGCGTTCCATCCGCAACGTCACACCCCCAGGGGGTGCCATGCTGCCCTGTGCAGATTTGGACGAGGTTTGGGGGAGATTAACCGTGCGCAAGGACAGGTAGGGTATTCCGCACCGGGGGCAACCATAGCCCCGCCACGCCAACCGATGGGAGAAATCATGGCGCTCTACCTGCCCGATCTACACGTTGCCTTTGAAGTGACCGATGACCCCGCCAGCGCGCCCGTTGACGCCAGCGCGTTTCCGGGCCTCACCACCATCCACGTCACTGCAAACCAACTCGATGACCCCGGGCTTCTTGCCAAGGCGATAGAGCGGGCGCAGACCGGCCGCGGCCTGCCGTCCCCAGCCGGCGCGCAGAAAGCCGCCCTCCAAGCAGTGCGGGCGGCCTCGAGACTGCGCTAGCCCGGCTTGAGTTTGCTACCATCTCATTGAATGAATACGGGCGCCGCACCAACGTTTGGCAGCGGCGCTCCATTTGGATGGGAGCAGTCCGCACATGATCGGTCTTGGCACGCTTATCAACACCGCCTTGGTTGTCGCCGGCGGCATCGCCGGCATGCTTTTTGGCAGGTTCATCACCCCGCGCTTGCAAGACGGCCTTATGAAGGCGACGGCCTTGAGCGTGCTTTTTGTGGGACTCGCCGGCGCTCTTGGCGGCATGCTCTCCGTTGCCGACGGCAAGCTGGTAAGCGGCGGCACCGCTATGATCGTGGTGTCGCTGGCTGCCGGAGCGCTTGTGGGCGAGTGGATCAACCTGGAGCACCAGATTGGCCGCTTTGGCGAATGGCTCAAATATAAGACGGGCAGCGCGGGAGATTCCTCATTTGTAGACGCCTTTGCCACGGCGTCGCTCACGGTGAGCATAGGCGCCATGGCGATTGTGGGATCCATCCAAGACGGCATCAACGCCGACCCTTCCACCCTCATCCTCAAAGGCGCCATCGACGCGCTGCTTGTTTGCATTATGACGGCGTCTATGGGCAAGGGCTGCATCTTCTCCGCCATACCCGTCTTTATATTCGAGGGGTCGCTCACCCTGCTCGCGCGCCTGATCAAGCCCATCATGTCCGCCGCGGCTATTGCCAACCTCTCCACCGTGGGCGCAATCCTCATCTTCTGCGTGGGTGTAAACCTCATCTGGGAGCGGACCTTCAAAGTTGCCAACTTATTGCCCGCCGTGGTGGTTGCGGTTCTCTTCGCCCTGTTCTAGCCGCACCCACCCCTAGTTGCGGTATGGTTGATGGCACCGCTTTGGCTCCGCAACGCCAAAGCCACCCTGACCGCCAACGCATATGCGCGTTGATATGCAAGAGTATGGAGACCACCATGAGCGCACGCACCAACGAGGGCACAGCAGAAGACGGCGAGCTGTTTCGCACCCACATTGGAGGCTCTGCCGTGATCGAGGGCGTCATGATGCGGGGCAAGCTCAACTGGGCCGTCGCCGTGCGCCAGGACAACGGGCAGATCTACACCGAAGCGCATGACCTTCCCGACCCCGCCGGCCGCCCTGGTTGGTGGTCCTGGCCGCTGGTGCGCGGCTGCGTCTCTTTTGTTCAGTCCATGCAGCTCTCGCTGAAAGCCATGAACATCGCCGCGGAGCACGCATATCCGGATGAGGACGGAGCCGACGATGCCGGCGCATGCGCCAAGGATGATACGGACGATGGCATGCATCTGGATGTTCTCATCGCAAGCGCGGTGGGCGCCGTGGTGGGCGTGGGCGTCTTTTTAGCGCTGCCGGTCTTTTTATCGAACCTCATCATGGGCGAGCTCACGCCGGAAAACTCCGTTGCCTGGAATCTGGTCGAGGCGCTGGCGCGCATCGCCTTGCTGGTTGGCTATATCTGGCTGTGCGGCCGTTTTCCGGAGATGGCTCGCGTCTTTGGCTACCATGGCGCCGAGCACCAGACCATCCACTGCTACGAGCACGGCGACGCCCTCACGCCCCAAAACGCCGCGCGCTACTCGCGCCTGCACGTGCGTTGCGGCACCGCCTTCCTTGTCATGACCGTCACCATCGCCATCATCGTCCACTCATTGGTGCCCGTGGCGCAGCTGGCGGACGCGTGGGGCATCCAGGGGATTGCCCGCAACCTTTTTATCTTCGCGTCGCGTTTGGTGATGCTGCCCCTAGTCGCCGGCGCATCCTACGAAGTCACCGTGAAATGGGCCGGCGCGCACCCCGATAACCCCCTGGTCAAGATTGTGCTATGGCCCGGCATGCAGATGCAGCGCATCACCACCAACGTAGCGGACCAGGGCATGCTCGAATGCGCGATCGCCGCCCTTGAGCTTGTGCGCGACCGCGAGATAGAAGCGGGCCTGGACACCGCCGACTCGCCCGCCGACGCATCTGGCATGGGATGCTCCTGCCAATAGGGCGTTGTGGGAAAGTTATGCACGGTAAACTTTCTTCTACTGGCATATTTGTTTTATATGGTTAACTTTCTTGGCCGATTAGCGGGTGCATTGTGCGCCCCTTTCAAGAAAGGATGCCGTATGAAACCCGTCCTTATTATCGAGATCGCCTCTGCCCTAGTCGCCCTTGGCGCTTTGGCGACGCTTGTCATCCAGGCGGTCCGCGCGAAGCTGAAGTCAGGCGGGGACTCTGTTGGGCTGGGCCGCGGACACGTCGCAATCGGCAGGGTGCTGCTCGCCGCCTCTTCCGTCCACGGCTTGGCCGCCATGGCCTACGGCTCCGGCGCACGACCAGAGGCCTATGCGCTGGGCTGGGCGTCGCTCGCCCTCTTCGCGCTGTCCGGCGCTTGCATGCACCCAAGCGTCAAATGCCGCCTAAACTCCCCCGTCACCGCGCATGCAACGTTGTTTGCCATGGGCATTGTCCTGTTTATCATGCACGCTGTAGCGGGCAGGCTCTAGCGCGCAGACGCCCCGGCGCACCCTGCATCCGGCTCGAAGCCGTCTTAGCCGCGCTTTGATCCCTGGCGGCAGATGCCGCCCTTGTGGCCGCACGCCTTGTTGGGGCCCATGCCCTTGGAGGCGCGCACGTTGTGAAGCGGCGCCGCGCGAAACGCCGCCTTCTTGGCTGCCAGCGCCTGCATCTGCCTTTGGTCGAATGCCTTAGCCATGAACCCTCGCCCTTTCTCGTCCGCCTTATCCGCCGCGTGCGTCACCGTCCTCCGCGTCGATGCGCCGCCATGCCCTGTAACGGTACCACCTATTGCGCCGCTGGGCGATATGCGCCGTCCGCGCCCGTGCGGGCGAACTATCCTTAAGCATACAGGCACCACCGGCCCGGGCCAGCAAGCGAAAGCCATGCCGCGCATTGCGCCCCGGCGACTCTAGGGAGACTTCTTATGTGGGCATTCGACACCACCTTGTATCAGATCTATCCGCTGGGCATGCTCGGCTGCCCCTTTGACGCCCCCGCCATCGATGATGACGCCGCGCAGGAAGAGCAGGCGTCGCTGCATCGCGTACGGCACTTGATTGACTGGACATCCTATCTGGGCAAGCTGGGCGTGGGCGCCATTTTGCTCAACCCGGTCTTCTCCTCTGATACGCACGGATACAACACACGCGACATGCTGACCATCGACTGCCGACTGGGTACCAACCAAGACTTTAAAGAGACGGTCGACGCGCTGCACGCCTGCGGGGTGCGCGTGGTTCTGGACGCGGTATTCAACCACGTGGGACGCGGCTTTTGGGCCTTTCGAGACGTGCAGGAGAAACGCTGGGAGTCTCCCTATAAAGACTGGTTCAACATCAGCTTTGACGGCGATACCCACTTTGGCGACGGCTTTTGGTACGAGGGCTGGGAGGGCAACCAGGACCTGGTGAAGCTCAACCTGCGCAACCCCGCCGTCATCGATTACCTGCTCGACGCCGTGCGCATGTGGAAGCGCGAGCTGGGCGTGGACGGCCTGCGCCTTGATGTCGCCTACAGCCTGGACCGCGACTTTGTGAAGCGCCTGCACCAAGTAGCGGGAGAGCTGGGGGCAGAGCCCCGCTTTGACGGCGAGGCGGGCGACGGTTTTCCGTTGATCGGCGAGGTGCTGCACGGCGACTACAACCTTATCGTTAATGACGAGATGCTGGACTCGTGCACCAACTACGAATGCTATAAGGGCCTGTACTCCAGCTTCAACTCCATGAACATGTTTGAGATCGCCCACTCGCTGCACCGCCAGTTTGGCGGCGATCCCTGGTGCATATACCGCGGCAAGCACCTGGTGAGCTTTGCGGACAACCACGATGTAACGCGTCTGGCAAGCATCCTTACCTGCACAGAGCACCTCCGCGGGGCCTATGGCGTTCTTTTTGGCATGCCGGGCATCCCGTGCCTGTACTACGGCAGCGAATGGGGCCAGCTGGGCCAAAAGGGCACGGGCTACCTGGCAGACGTGGAGATTCGCCCGCAGCTTGACGCGCCGGCGGCAGACGCCCTGGAGCACCTAGCCGCAGGCTGGGAAGGCGGCGGCGCCCCCAACCAGCTCACCGCATACATCTGCGAGCTCAACCACGTTCGCCGCGCATCGCGGGCGCTGTGCCATGGCACGTATCGCAACGTGGTGATCACCAACAAGCAACTGCTGTTTGAGCGCGACGCCGCCGCGGAGGGCGAACAGGCGCCCGAGCGCGTGCTTGTTGCCGTCAACGCCGAGGACTGCCCATTCACCCTGAACGATGGAACGCTCAACGGACGCTTTGAGGTACTTCTGGCAAGCGCACCGTGCGCCGACGACCCCAACGCCGCGCCAGATTATCCGCAAACGGGAGACCTTTTGGAACTTGAGGGGTCGCTGACGCTACTTCCCTACGGCGTCATGTATCTCAGGCGGACGATGTAGCGGCGCGGGGACCTACGCCTCGATGACTGCATCGCCCGTCTGGGGATACTCGTCCAAACGGTAAGAGCGAATCGATACGTCCTCGTACGTATTGAAGTAATACGTACGGGTAGCCGACGAGAAGCATCCGGTATAGAGCGTCTTTTCAGTCTTGCCGTCACGTGCCATCGCGCTACCCTCGACCATCGCTACCTGGGAAAGCGAATGGAACATGCGGCTCACGTTGGCGGCCTCCCGCTCCTTTTGAGGATAATTGGCGTTTACGTACGCGGCGCGGACAAAGCGCGAAGGGGACGTGTAGTCGCCGGGAAGCCCGCGCTGGGCGGCACCAGCGCCAAACGGGGCGAGCGGGCGCCCAAAGGACCCCTCGCCGCCCCACGCGTTGGAAACGTTGAGATAGTTGCGAAGGTTCTCGGCATGCCAGCTGTAACCGGGCTGGTTCGCCAAAACATCCACCGGATTATCGAAGACCTGCATACCCGCATCGGTATACTCCACCACGACCGAGCGCGTGCGATCCGCCACGATCCAATGCAGCAGGGCGGAAGGCCACTGGGGAGCGATGGGCTCGTCCACGATCGCCGTGGTTTGGAGGGCATCGACGACCTGGTCGACGCTTTCGAAGTTGGCGCAGACCCAAAGTGGGAACTCCCAGGCGGATACGTTGGTCTTCCCCTCCTGCGGCGCGCTTTCATACCCGGCGTACCCGGGGAAGTTGAGGCCGGCGACCGCGAGCCCGGCATCGTTGCCGGCATCGAACAGCATGGGCTGCCCCTGTTCCACCAAACCCATGCCTATGAGCGCATGGGAGCATTCGGCCGTCGCCCCAAAGGGGGAAGCCGGCTTGAAACCGCGGGGAATCACCAGCACGCGCTCGCCATAGTCGAATGTCCAGTCGAGATTTCTGCCGAAGAACATGTTGCCTTCGGTATCGTTGAACCGCATACCCGTGCACATGGGGATAGTCCTCTCACTCGATCGCGCCCGCGGGCGCGCGGCAAACCAAAGCCTGCATGGATATGTACCCCCGCCCCGCCCGCGTACGCCCTCCGCGGCGCCTATCCATAGGGCAAGCAGATTAAGGGGCGAGCTTAAGGGCGCGGGGGCACGATGCAGTCGTAGCGCACAGCCTTGCCCGCAACCGTATGACTTGGCTTGACGCCGGCAAGATACGGGCCCTTGACCGGGCGCTTGACGACAACCTTGCGCGGATGCGCCAGCAAGGCCGCGCGAAGCAACTCTTCCTGGTCCTCGCATGGGCTTTCGAGATGATGGAGCAGCTGAAACTTCTTCTTAACCGCAGCGCTCTTGGTGCGCTCGGGGAACATGGGGTCGAGATAGACCACATCGGGCGCGGGGGAGATCATGGGAAGCGCGGCGATGCTGTCCGCGCGCACCAGCGTCATGCGGGCGACGAGCCCCTCCAGGCGGGGATCGGTTGCGGCGCGGTCCAGGGCGTCTTGCAGCAACGCCGCGATCACCGGATCGCTCTCGAACATGGTGACGGTAAAGCCCGCGGCGGCCAGGAGCAGGGAATCCTGTCCCAGGCCCGCCGTCGCATCGACCGCCGTGGGCGAGACGGCGCCTTTGATCTTGGCAGCGCGCACCAAAAGCTCTCGCGACAGGTTCGCCTGCTTGAGGCGCGGAAGCATATCGGCAAAGTCGCCCCGCAGCACCATGCCGTCGCGTTCGAGCGAAAGGCCGCCCTCGTCCAACCGCAGCGCCAAGGCACCGTCCGGAGCGCCTTCAGCGATCTTGGCCCCGGTCGCGGCGGCAACGGAGGCGACGCGCTCTGAATCGGCCCCTTTGGACGCGACCAGCAGAAGCGGTACCTGGAGAGTTTCGATCATCATCGTCCTTTCATGGTGCGCATGGGGCTAGCGTGCGAGATACGCCAGCAGGTCCCCGTAGGTCGCCTCGCCGTCGCGGCGCCCCACCTGGTAGATGTCCTCGAGCTCCTGCGGGTCCTTGATCACCGCCGGCGCCTTCACCGACTCGCTGGGCCTGATGACAAAGAGATCCCCCGCCGCCTCGCGCTCGGCGACGTCGTCAAGCTGCGCGTTATAGCGCTCGTGGCGCCCCTCGAGCAGCTCGACCACGCGGGGGCAGCCCCGTAGCGCGCGGCGGATCACCGGCATGAGCTTTTGGGGCTGTTTGCGAAAACCCTTAGGCTGGGTGAGCACGGCAACCTGCTTGGCGTAGCCCTGCGACGCCATCCATGCCACGGGGATGGGATCCGCCGCGCCGCCGTCCAGCAACCGCAACATGCGTCCCTCGTGTTCAAGCTCCACGGGGCGGGACACCACGGGGATGGAGGCGGACGCGCGAATCCAATCGATATCGACCACATCGCCGCCATGAAGATCACGGTAAACGGGACGCCCGGTTTCCACATCCGTGCACACCACGGTGAAGCGCATGGGGTTGGACGAGAAGGCCTTGGTATCGAATACGTCGAGCTTCAACGGCACCTCGCGATAAGCGAAGTCGCGGCTGTAAAGGTCGCCCGTCTTGAGCAGCACGCGCAGGCCCGCGTAGCGCGGATCCGTGCAGAAGCGCTTGTTATAGCGAACCGCACGGCCTATCTGGCGGGATTTGTAGTTGCAGCCAAACGCCGCACCTGCGGAAACGCCCACCATGGCATCGACCTCAAGGCCGTGCTCCATCCACACATCGAGCACGCCCGCGGTATACATGCCGCGAAAGCCGCCGCCCTCGAGCACCACGCCGACTGTCTTAGCATGCTCGCGCACGGAAGGCGCGAAGGGCGCAGTCGGGGCAGCTGCAAGCTCGTCGTTATTTTCCATATGCATCTCCGTCATATCTCAATCGCATCGCTTCCGCGAGCGCGGGGCAGCGCCATGCGCCCAGATACGGTAAAGCCCGCGCAGGGTCAGGGTGTTGTCCACAACCACCGCATGGGCCAGCAGCGGCGCCAAACCGGACGCGCCGTCTCCGGTGATAACCACCGGGGCCTCCTGCCCCAGCTCCGCCATAACCGCGTCAAGCAACCCGTCCACACGAGCGACCTCTCCCAGCACCACGCCGGACTGCATCGCGGCACGGGTGTTGCGACCTATAACGCCCGCCGGGGCCCGCAGCTCGATCACCGGCAGGCGTGCCGCCGCTGCCGCGAGCGACCGCGCGCCCAAAGCGACGCCCGGGGCGATCACGCCGCCCGCGAAGGCACCGTCCCCATCGATGACCTCGATGTTGGTGGTGGTGCCAAGGTCCACTACGACCACGGGCGAACCGTAGGCGTCGCGGGCCGCCACGGCGTCCGCCACGCGGTCGGCGCCCACCTCGGACGGATCGTCGATACGCATGCGAAGTCCGCTCTTGAGACCGGGCCCCACCACGTAGACGCGGCCCTCGCAAACGCGGGACAGCGCCGTGCGCCACGCGTCCGTAAGCGACGGCACCACGCTGGCAAGGATGGCCTCGGAAGGAGTAGCGACGCCCAACATCGCCAGGGCGTGGGAGATATGCGAGAACGCCTCGTCCGCGGTAAGCGCCGCAGGCGTGGTGATGTCCCAAGTACCCAGGAGCTCCTCGTCCAAAAACGCGCCCAAACGCGTGGTGGTGTTGCCAAGGTCAACGGCCAGCAGGGTGCAGGGGCGAAACGCATCCCTAGACGCGCCCGTTATGTGCTCCATATGGGGTCTCCAAACATATATCGACGCGGGGGCCGAATAACGGCGCCGCGCGAGGGGTCGACGTCTATACTATAGCGGTCCTTAAAGCCGTAACCCGACTTCCCGCTGCAGGGGAAGCGGATATACGAAGGAGAACAGATGAATACATCGAACGGTCGCGCGGAATCGCGCGAGCAGCTTAAGCCTGCCGGCATTGTTGTCGGATGCGTGGGCTGCGTCATCATCACGGCGTCGTCCGTGTACACCGCCCTTAAGATGGGAGCGCTGCCCTGGCCCACCATCTTCACCTCTATCACCGCCCTGGTGGTGCTGCGGGCGCTGGGCAGGAAAAGCCTCAACGAAGCGAATATCACCCAGGTCATCATGTCCGCCGGCTCCATGGTGGCGGGCGGGCTGGCCTTCACCATCCCCGGTATCTGGATGCTGGGGCTCGACGAGCAGGTAAGCCTGCCTCAGCTTTTGGCCGTGGCGCTCGCCGGCACGCTTTTGGGCCTGGTATGCACCGCCCTGATCCGCCGTCGCTTTGTGGAGGAGTCCAACCTGGAATATCCCATTGGCACCGCGGCGGCGCAGACCCTGCTGGCCAGCAGCGCGGGAGGGGCCACGGGCAAGAAGCTCTTTGGCTCCATGGCGCTGGCGGGGATCTGGTGCGCCCTGCGCGACGTGGCGGGCGTGATCCCCGCCATGGTCGCAGCGCTGCCCATTCCCGGCGTGAACTTCGCGCTCTACAACTCGCCCATGCTGTGCTCCGTGGGCTTTCTGGTAGGTGGAGCCGCGGTAGCCTTCTGGTTCGCGGGAGCGCTCATCGGCAACTTTGGCATCATCGTGGGCGGCAGCGCCACCGGACTGTGGGACGTCGCGACGGCGCAGGGCATTGTCTCAAGTTTGGGCATGGGTCTCATGATGGGATCCGGCCTGGGCGTGGTGATCAAGGACATCCTGCCCAAGGCCGCGGGCTACCTTAAGCGCGGCCGCGCCACCGGGACGGGCGCCGCGCAAGATGCGGACGATAAACCCGAGAAGCTGGGCAGCCTCTCCCGCATGGACACCGGCGCGCTGGGCCTCCTCACGGCAGCCGCCGCCTGCCTGGCCTGTTTGGTGCTGGGGCTCTCCCCTATCGCCGCCGTTGTGGTTGTAGCGCTCGCCTTTGTCACCACCATCATGAGCGCGCAATCCGTGGGTCAGACCGGCATCGACCCCATGGAGATCTTCGGCCTCATCGTCCTTCTGGTAATCGCCGCCATGGGCGAGCATAACCAGGTGAAGCTGTTCTTCGTCGCGGCGATCATCGCCATCGCGTGCGGTCTTGCCGGCGACGTCATGAGCGATTTCAAAACCGGCGCCATCATCGGCACCAACCCGCGCGACCTGTGGCGCGGTCAGGCGATCGGCTCGCTGCTGGGCTGCATCGTCTCCGTCGCCGTCATGGCGGCGCTGCTGGGCGCGTACGGCGCCGAAGCCTTCGGCCCCGGCAAGCTCTTCGTCTCCGCCCAGGCCAGCGTGGTCGCCACCATGGTCTCCGGCATCCCCAGCGTCGCCGGGTTCGGCATCGGCATTATCGCGGGCATCGCCCTGTACTGCCTGGGCATCCCCTCGATGATGCTGGGTCTTGGCATCTACCTGCCGTTCTACATGTCGCTCACCGCCGCGGTGGGAGCCCTCATCAAGGCGGTCTACGACCGCATCGGTGCACGACGCGCCACCGCCGCAGACGCCGAGACCACGCATGAGGAATCCGGCATCATCGTGGCATCCGGTATCCTGGGCGGCGAGTCCATCGTCGGCGTCATCATCGCCCTGGTCTCCGTCGCCAGCGGCATGCTGGGGTAAGAATGGCCAGAGGGGCGCATCTTTGCAGGTGGTCAACGGAGCGCCCCCAGACCGCGCCCCTGCGCGCCCCCGGCGCACGCTCTCGGCACACGTTCCCCGCGCACCCCTATAATGAGAAGACAAAAAGGACGCTTTTCAGGCAAGTTCACCGCCTAAAAAGCGTCCTTTTTTGTTGTTTCATCAAAATGATCGCGCCCGACGGCGGGCAGGGCGACCCAAAGAAGCGTTAGAACTCCACGTTGCCAAACTCGGAGAGCTTGAGCTCCTTGTTGTGGTCGGTGGCCCAGTCGACGTTCCACGGGCTGGTGAACAGCAGTAGCTTGCCGCCGCGCATGTCCTCGACGCGCAGGGTATCGCGGGTGAGGGACAGGCCGGCGATATCGATGCTGCCGGGCTCGTTCAAGATCCAGCGGATATCCGTGTAGGGCAGCGGCTGGCGGCGCACCTCAACGTGGTACTCGCTCTTCAAGCGCTGCTCCAGCACCTCGAACTGCAAGGTGCCAACCACGCCGACGATAACGCTTTCCATGCCGGCGCCCAACTCGCGGAAGATCTGCACCGCACCCTCCATGGCGAGCTGCTCCATGCCCTTCACAAACTGCTTGCGCTTCAGGGTGTCCACCTGGGTGATGCGGGCGAAGTGCTCGGGCGCGAAGGTGGGGATGCCCGCGAACTGCACGTGCTTCTTGCCGGCGCACAGGGTGTCGCCGATGCTGAAGATGCCCGGATCGAACAGGCCCACGATGTCGCCGGCGTACGCCTCGTCCACGATCGCGCGGTCATCGGCCATCATGGTGGTGCCGGTAGCCAGCTTGATCTTGCGGCCGCCCTGCATATGGTAGGCCTCCATGCCGCGCTCGAACTTGCCCGAGCAGATGCGGACGAAAGCGATGCGGTCGCGATGGTTCTTATCCATGTTGGCCTGGATCTTGAAGACAAAGCCGGAGAACTCCTCGCGGGTGGGCTCCACCACCTCGCCGCTGAGCGAGTCCACGTGCGTGGAGGGGCCGGGTGCCAGGCGCAGGAAGTCCTTAAGGAAGGGCTCGACGCCAAAGTTGGTGAGGGCGGAACCAAAGAACACGGGCGAGAGCTTGCCGGAAAGCACCGCGTCCAGGTCGAACTCGGAGTCGGCGCCGTCCAGCAGCTCGATATCGTCCATAAGGTTCTTATGGTTGTTCTCGCCGATCAGCTCGTTGAGGGCGGCGTCGCCCAGCGTCGCCTCGACTTCCTCGACCTTCTTGGTGCCGTTGGCGCGGCCGTCGCCCTCAAAGGCCAGCACGTGGCGGCTGGCGCGATCGAAGACGCCGCGGAAATCGCGACCGTTGCCGATAGGCCAGTTCATGGGGTACGTGCGGATGCCCAGGACGTTCTCGACCTCTTCCATAAGGTCGAAGGGGTCGCGGGTCTCGCGGTCCATCTTGTTGACGAACGTGAAGATGGGAATGCCGCGCAGGGCGCAGACGCGAAAGAGCTTCTTGGTCTGGGCCTCGACGCCCTTGGCGCCGTCGATCACCATGACCGCGGCGTCGGCGGCCATCAGGGTACGGTAGGTATCCTCGGAGAAGTCCTGGTGGCCGGGGGTATCCAAAATATTGACGCAGCAGCCGCCATAGGTGAACTGCAATACGGACGAGGTAACGGAGATGCCGCGCTGCTTCTCGATGTCCATCCAGTCGGACACCGCATGGCGGGCGTTCTGCTTGCCCTTGACGGAGCCGGCGGACTGGATGGTGCCGGTGTAGAGCAGCAGTTTCTCGGTAAGGGTGGTCTTGCCGGCGTCCGGGTGCGAGATGATCGCGAACGTGCGGCGCGAGGAGATCTGGTCAGCAAGAGATGCCATGGGGTTTGATTCCTGTTCTTTTGCGCAAAGGTTGAACCTTGCCATTGTAGCGGCAAACGCGGGCGGCGCCGTCCTCGCTACTTCTCGTCCACCAAAACGGCGGCGCGGGCGATGGCGGCATCGATGTTGGGCAAGAAGCTCTCGCGGCCAACCTGGTCAACAAAGCCGGCGCGCTCCATGGTGCGCATGGGCTGGTCGTTGGGATGCGAAATCACCAGCTGCACGCCGCGCTCGCGGCACATATCGAGCAGGTCCTCCAGAGCATGCATGGCCGAGGAGTCGAGAGATGGCACGCCGCGCATGCGGATGATGAGCACGCGCGTGAAGTCCTTGACCGAGATGTCGTTGAGCTGGTCGGTCATGCCAAAGAACATGGGGCCGTTGATCTCGTACACGCGGACGGCGCGCGGCAGCTCGCGCAGGTGCGTGACCTCGGAATCCTCATCGCAGTAGTAACGCCAACCGCGCACCTCGGTCTCTTGGCTCACCATCTTCATAAAGAGGACGATGGTGACGACCATGCCGGCGGTAAAGCCCGTGGTGATGGTATGCGGCACAAAGCGGATGAGCGTGCCCAAGCGCATGACGCCCATAACTATCAGCAGCACGCCCGCGATGATGGTGGCCGCGACCAGTCCGCTCATGCCGTCGGTCGCCACGATACCGGCGACGATGGTAGCGAACGCCGCCGTGGGACCGGAGATCTATATGCTTGCTAGCGGCGATAAAAGTGTTTCCGCTGCAGCGTGTTTATACCATAGGCACCTTATAAAACGAGGGCTGTTCATCAAATAGAAAAGAGCCGCGAACCATCGATATAGGTTGCAAGCGGCCCTATTCCGCACGGACCACGGGCAGCCACAGCTCGCTTCTGCTGTCTGCCGCGTGCATATCCCTGGAAAGATAGCGCTCCACATCAGAACCGCTCTCCCATGAAAAACCGCTCGACGGCAGCCATTCGCTCAACACTCGATGCCACAGATCGCCCATAGCGGTCGAAACGTCACCCGTGCACTCGAAGACGGCGTAGGTCGCCGCCGGAACAACGCGCACCGCCATGCCGTCCGGGCAGGGCGCCTGCGTAGCCACGCATGCCATATAGCCGTCGAATGCGCCGTCGCGGCAAAACTGCACGCCTAGCAGACCCGCCGGCTCCCCATCCGATAGACCAAGCAGCGCATCGACTTGCGGCTCCACATCAACCCAGTATTGCACCGCCTTCTCGCCCGCGTCCTCAAGCTCCCATTCGCCCGTGGACGGCACGCCCACCACGCGAAAGGCGGGCTTCTCTACAATCTTGTAATCCATTGGTTCCTCCCCTTTTACGGACAAGGTGAACACAAGGCGCGGATATGACGCGAGCTTAACGCCCCCGTTTTTCGCTTCGCTGGGCGAGATGCCGTGAACGCGCTTGAACGCGCGGGCAAACGCCGTGGGAGAGTCATACCCGTAGCGCAGGGCGACGTCTATCACCCTGGCGTCGCGATCAAGCAAGTCGGACGCCGCCCTGGTCATCTTGCGACGACGGACGTACTCCGCCAGGCTCACGTTCGCCAAATAGGGAAACATGCGCTCGAGCTGGTAGCGGGAGCACCCCGCTGCACGCGCCGCTGCCTCGTAGTCGACATCGCCCTCAAGCGATGCCTCTATAACCGCGAGGGCGCGATTGAGGTTTTCCAGCTGCGTCATCTCCGCACCTCCTTACAAGACCAATCCTATGGTGGCAAAGAAGCGCGGTCCTCTCAATACGCGTGCGAGAAAAGTCGTGCGACGGCGCGGTCGGACGCCACCATGCACGGTCGAAGCCCCACCCGCAACCGTTGCCTACTCCGTTCGAGCAGGGTCGAAACACCAGATCGAATAGTGCTGTGGGCAGCCAAACATCGTAAAGCCTCGTTTGTCCCCATGCGGATAACGCCAGAACTCGCCTTGCTCTCGCAGCGTCCAGCCGGGACGGCCCATGTAGGAGTAGTTTTCACCGTTGTCAGACATATGGACGAGCACCACCCGGCGCCGCGCCCGAGCTTCCAGCTTGTCCAAAAACGCCAGCAGCACGTTGTTGTCAAAAGGGTTGAACAGGTAGAAATGGGTGAAGCTTTCCAGCGGCATATCGAGCGCGCTGCCGCAGACCACGTCGACCTGGTCAAACGGCCCCGTCCATGAATGCGCCCGCGCCGCCAGCGCCGGGTCAAGCTCCACGCCAGTGAAATGCCCCGGTAATCCCGCCTCTACCGCATAGGCCAACACGCGCCCCGCGCCGCAGCCCACATCGAGCAGGTGTGAATCCTCGTCCAGATGAATACGGCCAAAGAGGTCTTCCAGAATGAAATATGGGGTAGGCGTAGGCTCATGCGCGCAATAATCCGCGCGGATGGAGTCATCCCAGCAGCCATCGTCCGCGCATGTGGAAAGAGGGCGGCCGCATGCCACAAGATCGCGCGACTCATCCTGCCTCAGCAGTTCTTCTTTTGTAGTTGCTACCAGGGGTTTTTGCAGGTACACCATATCGATAAGCTGCCGTCCGTCCTCGATGATGGCATGGTCGTAGTTGTCGATAAAGAAGTTTGCCACCCTATGCGAGAGCGCGAAACCGCAGTGTTTGTAGAGGCCGACGGTCGAAGGGACATCGCCCGTACCAACCTGCAGCGCGTTGTGGGAGCTGCGATAGTTACGCTCGATAAAGGAGATAAGGGCCTTGCCAAAGCCCCGGCCTTGAAAGCGCGGCTCAACCGAAAGGCTCTTGAGTTCCAGAAGTCCCTCGCCCTCATCGGTCACCACACACTGCGCCGCGGGCTGGCCATCGCAGGTGAGCAGGTACATGTCGCCACGCTCGAGGTAGCGGTCGATCATGTCCTCCTGCTCGTCCGCAAGAAGCAACAGGTCGAGATAGCGCTTTTTGTTCGAGGTTATCCGGGTGATTTCCATCTCTAGCCCCCATGGAAAGCGAGTCCTTGCAAGCTCGATCTAGTTCAGCGTGACCTTGCCGCGCAAAATCCCATGCTCCGCCAAGCTCTCCGCAAAGGCCTCCGCCGGAAATATATAGGACTTGCGCAGCGAGCAGTTGCGAATCAACTTGTTATTTAGCAGGTAGCACATGTCGGACTGAACCGAGCATTGACTATCGACGTTCTCGAACCAAATCATATCGACCGACTGGTTCATGTGCCCAACGGAGACGCGGCCATGCGTTTTGGTGACTTCCACGCCTTCCGTAGGGCGATAGAGGCTCTCGCTTGCCTCTACTCCCGCAGCATCAAAATACGCCCTAATCGTGGCCCCATCAAAACCAGACACCGCCATGGAATCCGCGATGGCCCCCACCGCTTCGCCCTCCCAGCGCTTCCACGTGGCGGCAGTCATGCGGGTGACGGCAGCAAAATAGCTTGAAGCATTCGAAACGATCATCAAAACCTTGCCGTTAGCGATCTTGACACGGTGAACGTCCCAACAAAACAAGGGATCGGGACAGGTTCCGTACGGCGGCTGCTTGAGTTTGAGGAACTTCTGAAGCGGAATGGTGATGCCAAGTTCCATGCGAGACCTCCTATTAGTGCGCGTGTTGCACAACAGGGTAACCGAGGCGGCAGCCCCTATTCGCGCTCATGCCAAAATACCTCATCGCGAATGTACTCGCACAAATGAGGAATGCAGCAACATCATCGATAATCAGCGCATCGCGCGGAGCTGTTCCTTCATGGTGGACGAGATGCGGCGGCTTTCAATCGCCTTCTGGATAGCCTTGCGACGGGTCCATTCGTCCAAAAGTGCAGCGTCGCCCTTGCGCTGCAGATACGGCAACGCAGCGGATTCCTGCTTCGCGAGCGCTTCGGCAAAGTACCACGCGCGCATCATGTCCACGTAGTAGATATCGTCCTCAGACGCGGGCGAACCGTCCGCAGCCGTCTGCGGCATGCGAGAGGTCGCGACCATATCGAGAAACCGCGGGTCGAATAGTTCGTCCAAAAACAGACGCATGAGCACGCCGATGCCAAACCTAATGGTGTAGCAGCGGCCAGAAACGAGCCATGCCTCAGCCTGCTCAAGAGTGCGCGAAGGATCCTTTGCAAGCACCTTCACCGGCAGCTGGTCGCACGTGGCCCAGTTGTCCACATGGGGCAAGAAGCGGTTGTACAGCTTGAGCGCGCGGCCATAATCGCGCTCCAGCCCAATGGCGAAGGCGTGCACCTGGTTCTCTTCGAACAAGCGGTGCGGCAAGGCGCGCAGAAACGTCGCGGCATCATCGCGGTGGACGAGCTCCTTGGCGATTGCACGCAAGGCGGGCGTGCGCACGCCGACCATGCGCTTAGGATCAACCGTGGGCGTGAGCCTTGCCATAAAGTCTCTGTATGCGGGATCGACCCGTTCGCTCAGGCTGCGGGCGACGAATTCGCAGGCGGAATCATCGCCAAAGCCGGGCAGCCCGCGGCAGAGCACGTCCTCAAGCGGTTCGGTCGCCGCCATGGCCAGCAACGCATCTTTGCGCTCACGCGGCAGCTTCTTGAACAGGGCCTCCGCGCTCATGGCACGTTGCTTGGAATAGAAACGTGCCTGCGCCACCAGGCTCACCGGTGCGTGCGACTTGGTGTACTTGGCGCCGCGCCCGGCTTGATGGGCCGCAACACGCGCCGCGGCATCGACCGCGTAGCCGGTGTAGAGGCTGCCGCCGCCGCATCGCAGCACGTAGAGGTAATGATCAAACGGCGAGGTCACATGCGCTCCCATACATTCTCAAGATCCAGCTACCGTCACTCGCTAAACCGGTCCGCCCTAAGCGTACGCTGCCGAACGCTCCTTCAAGTAGCTGCGCAGATTTGGATCCGTGGCGTATACATAACAACCCTTCATGCCGCGCGTCATCAGCGTGCGATATGTGTTCTTAATAATCTCATCAGCAAGCTTGAGCGCATGTTTTGGATCTTCGCGCTCCATCTTTTTCAAGCCCTTGATCGACTGGTCCGTTCCCGCGCGCTTTGTATAGTCGGTCACCACATGGTCGCCCTCATAGCGAAGGTCGTCGCCTATGATCACGCCAACGTACTCGAACTCAAGGCCCTGCGTTGTGTGGATGCACCCCGCCTCGTTGATGGACGTTGGACTAAGCGCGAACGCCTCTCCCCCATCCAGGTTCCAGCTTATCTCGAAGTCTCCTATTGTAATCTCATGGGTGTTTGTATCGGCGCGACCCGCGCGCGGCCAGTTCCAGCAATATCCCGCCAAAATGCGCGACTTGTTCGACCCCTGGTTTCGCTCGATTACCTTTTGCCTCATTTCATCGGGAGAATCAAGCACTTCGAAGTCGTAGTCGATGCCCTCGATATCGTAATTCGCCGTCTCGCGAATCTCTAGAACATCGTCCAGCCATGCGAGATACCCATCGGAGCCGTTGCAGCGAAACTGCGAGGAAAGCCCCTCTTCATGCACTTCCGCCCCGTTAACGGCGGCCCAGCGCTTAATCTCCCCAACGCTGCCGATATCCTTCACGGTCACGCGTTGGCATTCGTCGATAAAGAACACGCTCAGCCTGGCGGCATGGATGATTTCATGTATCTGGTTGACGCCCTGGTTGCCATACAGCCCCGACTTTTCGTTCAGACGATGTGCCTCGTCGGCCAGCACAACTCCAACGGCGTTCCTAGGCGCTTCCACATAGGCACCGGAGCCCTTGAACATGTTATCGATGCTGCTTTTTGTCCTGTGCCCCTTGAGTTTCTTGGCGTAGACCGTACGGGGCGCGCTGTTCTTCGAACAATACTGTACAAAGACGCCCTCTTGGGTAAGGCGAGCAAGCAGATTCATCGCGATAACCGTCTTGCCAGTTCCGGGACCACCGGTCGCAATAAGCACGCGCTTCTTTCCATCCCGCTCGCATTGGCGAGAGAGCTCCATGATGCGCTCGAACACAACCTTCTGGTCGTCGATCAGGTTGAACTCGGGATTGCTCTCAAGCATTCCCACAATAGCGTCCTGAAGACTCTTCGATGGTTTGATGCGGCCGTTATCGATCTCGTAGAGGATTTCGCTGTCATCGCCAGTCTCCACCACGCGCTTAATGAACTCGCGTAGCTTCCTCACGTCGCCCTTGGCAAACGCGGGGGCTTCGTCCAGATAATCCTTGTAGATGGGATCGTCCAACGGGTCATCCTGCACACGCATATAGTTATGCAGATAGGCGCAGGGCCACAGGTTCACGCCGGCTATCTGGGCGTATTCGTTGTAGTCCCTGATCATCTCCGCATAGCTCCAGGCTTGGTAAGAAGGATGGACCACGCGGCGCTCCCTGCCACCCGTGAACGTTTCCACCAGCGCGTCGAGGCCCTCGACCTTGTTCAGCTTCTCCCACTGTTTCAGCTCGATAATCACCACATTGGCCGCGCGTTTAGCGTCGTAGCCCGAAACAAGAAAGTCCACGCGCTTGGCGGTGTTGGGCAGGTTGTATTCGATCGCTATGCCAGAATTCCGCGGAATCCCGTCATCGTTAAGCACCTTGTACATGTACTCAAGCGAATTCACCCATGACCTGAACTCGGCGTCGGGCGTCTTGCGGTGCATCTTCTCCAAGATATTGTCACGGATGGTATAGGCGATGGCGTCTTCCTCGACCTGAACCATAAAGTCGGCCTTGCTACCGCTGTAGATAATCATGGTTACAGCTCCGTGTACTTCTTTGAATTGCCGTACGCCTTATCGACGGGATATTTCACTGCATTAGCATCCATTTTAGCGCTTACGGCATCGGCCAGGTCCACGCCCAGCTCGCTGGCAAGAAAGATGCAGTAGATAGCGACGTCGGCAAGCTCCTCTACCATCGCCTCTCGCTTCTTGGCAACCTCAAGATCCGTCCCCGACCACTGAAACGTTTCCAGCAACTCCGCCGCTTCCAAGCTAATAGAGATCGCTAGGTCCTTAGGGTTATGGAACTGCGCCCAGTCCCTCTCGTCACGAAACGCCAGCGCCTTTCTGGCTGCATCCTCAAACACCATGGCACGCCCCTCTCGTCATTCTTAGGACGAATTATCCCACCGCGCGTAACATGCAAGGGCCTATTTATGTCCGGACGAAAGTTTAGTAAAGGCACAATGAAATAGAACACAGGTTCGATACATCAACCAGAAGGGAGTAGCCAACCGCCAACCTCGTCCACGGCAGCCTCGTCCACAGTAATCAACCCGCCTAAACAACCCGCTCGAGCACCGGAAAGGACAGACAACCATGAAACATCCAACCAGTCCTAGCCCCCTTGAGGTAACCGCGAGTGTGGCAGCTGGCAAGCAGCAAGCTGGCGACACGGCCCCGAACGACGAATCGGTCTACTCCAACGTCCACGACGTCCTTGCACAAGCGCGCTCATCTGTCACGCGTGCCGTGAACGGCGCCATGGTGAACGCTTATTGGGAGATTGGGCGGCAGATTAACGAGGCGATTGGTGAGCGCGCCGAATATGGCAAGCATCTGTTCTCATACCTCTCCAAGCGTTTAACGGATGACTTTGGCAAGGGCTTTACGCAGCGTAACCTGCGAGCCATGCGCCAGTTTTACCTCACGTTTCCAATTCGGCACACACTGCGTGCCGAATTGAGCTGGTCTCACTACCGCATGCTTATGCGCGTAGACAACGAGCGGCGGCGCTTGTGGCATATGAACGAAGCCGCGGACGCAGGATGGAGCTCCCGCCAGCTCGACCGGCAAATCCAGACCCTCTACTATGACCGCCTGCTCGCCACGCGGGGCGAACGGAACAAAGAAGAAGTCGCTGCAGAGATTCAATCCACGCATCCAGTCACTGCGGCCGATAGCATTGTGCGTGACCCCTATGTTCTTGAATTCCTCAACATCCCTCAATCGCCAAAACAGTTGGAGAGCACGTTGGAACAGGCACTCATCGACAAGTTGCAAGACTTTTTGATGGAGCTGGGGCGCGGTTTCGCGTTTGTGGGCAGACAAGGACAACCTCTTTGCCTCTCAATACCTGACCTACCTGCCAACCGAGGAGGAGCTGGAGCGTGCCCTGCGGCGCGAGCGCGATGCGGCGGAATCTGTTGAACTATGGAGATGTATCGAGGATGAGGGATACCGACTCTTATCCAACCTTATCTAGAAAAGATTGAACGCCGGGCGTTGCAAACCGCACGACGGTCCAAGCCAAACAGGATCGATGCCCAACTGACAGCCCCGGTCACGAGCAGCCCTTAGACTAATCGCCCCTTTCCTCGTCATCATCCTCGCACGCAGTGCATCCCTCCCCGGTTAGCTCGGGAGCGCGCTCGATCATGAAGCCGATTAAGGCTACAAGGTATTCAAGCCCCATCTTGTAGCGGGTGTCCTCAGAAGGGGAAACGGCGATGTACTGCTCCTCTCGCTGGCCGAGCTCAAAATAACTCTCGAGCTCCGCGAGCTCTGCCACAAGTTCTGCGCGGGCCCTAATGAGCTCGCTATAAGGAGCATCCTCAAATTGAGCGATGTAAGACTCAGGTGAAATCATCATGGCTACTCCCCTACAAAGAAGTTGATTATCACCGCGGCGACTACAAACAGCAGAATAGCAACAACTAGCGCGCCGCCGGGGGTATCGACTCCGCCATAGCTGCCGGCTCCCTTGGCGCGCCTTCGATTTGCAGACGAGGAGCCGGCGGCGTTGCGAGCATCATCCAGCTCCTGCATAAGACGCTCTTCCTCGTCCATCCACATAACCCCAAAAGAGCGACGGCCGATCTCCTCGCCCAGGCTCCGCTTCTCGTCCATGCGCGCTCCGTCCCCGCCATCAGCCGACCGATAGGCCAAACTGGAAACCTAGCTGGTCCATTGAGTCCATGCTACCCAATCTGCATGTTGCCGGAGCTTATCGATAAGCTTGCGGTAGATGCGCTCGCGAATCCAAGGCTCGTTCGAAAGGGCGATGGCGTCTTCCATAGGCACCCAACGCACCGCGGAGTTCTCGTCCGCACAAATGCGCAAGGGCTCCGCCGGGTCCGCGACCGCCAGGTAGGTAACGTTAAGATGGGTATGCGAACTTACGTAGCGCCCGCGCTTCTCATGGCCGGCGACGGGAAGCACCTCGAGCGAGAAGATGGCGCCGGACCCGCACTCAATCAGGTGCGCGCCCGTAACGCCCGTCTCTTCCCGCAGCTCGCGAAGGGCGACGGCTGCAAGGTCGCGCTCGCCGTCCGCATGGCCACCGATCCAGCTCCATGAGTTATAGATGTTGTGGTAAACCAGCAGGGTTTGGCGAGCCGTCGGGTCAACGGTCCAGATGGAACACGTCATGTGGGCGGGAGCCGTGCGCTCGAAGCACGTGGAGCCGCAGTCGAGCGCACGCAGCATCACATGACGGTCCGCCTCCTCCTGAGCGTTGAAAGGCGTGTAAAGCTCGATTTCCTCGCGCAGGTCCATAACGGGTCAACTCCCTTGCCGCAGTAAATCTATTCCTTGCTGCAGTGTAGCCCTACTTGCGCTTATTGAACAACAAGGCGATACCGGCGCCAAGAAGCGCGACTCCGATGATTCCGGCAAATACAAGAGGGAGCGTAAGGTTGGCGTCACCCGTCTGGGGGAGGTGCGACGCAATGGAGCCTTTGCGCCCCGCTGCCTCCGCCTTGGAAGGGGCGGACGCGTCCTTCGCCTTGGCAACCTGGGGCTTCCGGGCAGCATTCGCCTCGCTGTCTCCAAGCGCCTTCTCGACGTCTTCGCCCACCTTCTCGACCGTGCCCTCAACGTCCTTCTCAGCTGCGGCGGCGTCCTTCTCGGCTGCGGCGGCGTCCTTCTTGGCGGCGTCCTCCTTCATCGCATCGTCCTTAGCAGCCCCGTCCGTCTTTGCCGGACTTTCAGACTTCTCGCTATCTTCGTCCCGCGCGGAACGCGACGCATCAACGGGCTTCTTTTCGGTCGTGTACAGCACGTTTGCCCGCAGGGCATCGACGGGAAGCTCACCCTCCTTGGTATAGGGGGCTCCTCCCACGGTCTCGAACTTCACCCCATCCAGACCATCGACATCCGAAGGCAACGCCCTCACGCCGTCCGCGGTGGCAACGCTCATAACCTCGCCCGCATCCGGCGCCACCGTGAATCCCTTGGGGCAACGGGCCGCTTCAAAGTTTCCGGACGCGAGCAGCTTGCCACCGGCGACCGAAGCGCTCACCGCCGAGATGCCCACACCCTCTTTGGCGGACGACGAGGCGCTCACGACGGAATCTCCCGCCACGGTGATGGAACCGAACGCGCTGCCCATACCAGCGCTGCTCGCCGCTTCGCCCGCGGTCGCCGTGAGCCTTGCAGCGTCGACGCTGATGTCATGGGCGGCGTGGATGCCGCTGCTTATGCTCCCCTTACCTGCATCTGTGTTCCCAGCGGTAGCCACCACCGTGCCACCCTCTATCTTCACGGCGCCGGCGTTGGCGCTGATGCCGGCGCTCACCTCCGCCGCGCGACCGCCGCGCGCCTCGACATCCGCCTTCGCGCCCTTGATCACCACGTCGCCCTCTTCGCTGTAGATGCCGACGCCGTACCTGGCTTCGCTCTCGCCCTGATCCAGACCGCTCGCCTTGACGGAAACGCCATCGATCACCACGTCGCCCGTAGCGTAGATGCCATCGCACTCGTCGTTGCCATCATGCGCAGGGCGATCTATGCCGCTTTCGACTTCAAGCGAGCCCGCACCCCCTATCCACAGCGAACCGTCGACTTCGATTCCGTTCGCGCCCTGGGACGTAACCGAGCTGTCCCCATTCAGCATGATGCGTAGGTCGCCATCGTCCAGGATTCCCTCGCCGGCGATACACGATACCGTGGCATGGTTGAGATACAGCGTGCCGTCTTGGAACTTGAGGTTGTAGTCGCCCTCGCCACCTCCCAACGCCACCGATCCGGCAGAGTCCGTCTTGGCATACGCGGCCTTGCCCGCTCCGCCCAGGGTGACGCTGCCGGCAACCACGCTGCTCGCAGGCTGAGCGTCCGCGATCGCGGGCGCGACGCCAATCGCCAGCGCCGCAACCGTTGCCGCGAGCATCATCTTGCGCTTGCCCCCATTACCCATGTTTCCAATCCTTTCTGCTACGTAGGTTCCCGCTCACAACAAACGGGCTGAATCGCCCCCTCTCAGGAGTCATTTCTCAAACGCACGATGCGCCACCGAGCACCTTGGGCCCGTCGGAACGTGGATTGGAATGTGGTTTTAGGATGGCTCCCAGGGGGCACCCGCGCGAACCATGCATAGGCAAAACATGGCGGCGCACGGGCGCACAACCCCAAAATACCGCCGGCGCGAATACCGATTCGTATCATTTGTTATTAGCATTAAACTAGCAGGTAGATTGGCATGTTACATATTTTTACTGACAAGATGGCCCCCATTGTCCATGCTTGAAGGCGTACCATCAGGACAAACGGGCGAAAGGACGGGCCGCATGAACGTTGGCGAGCGCATCCGTGAACACAGGGCGAGAATGGGACTTTCTCAAGAAGAGCTCGCACAGAGGGCGCTGGTGTCCAGGCCAACCCTGTCGCACTGGGAAACGGGGCGGACGCTACCCGATGCCCAGTCCCTCCTCATCCTGTCCCAGATTTTTGGTGTAACCATCGACGACTTGGTCTTAGGCGATGCGGACGAGATGCGAGACATGGTTCAGGCGGAAGCGCACGCTTCCCACGGTCGAACCATCCTACTCGCAGCAGTCACCGCGGCGAGCGCGTGCGCCCTTATCACGGTTGGTCTGGCGGCTCGCCCCATGGTTGGCAGCGTGGCCCAGCTTTGCCTGGGGGCGATCTGCGCGACCATGTTCATAGTCCTGACCATGCGCGGGCTGGGGCGTGCCACCGCCGCGCAATCCGCCGCAGGGGTACTGAGAGCCCTCGATAAGGAGAACCGCCGATCAGTCGACCCCTTGGACGAGTGCCTCGCCGACCAGATCGCCCGCGATGGAGTAAAGGACCCGCTCAACGCCCTGGTCCTCTCCCTTGCGACGGCGGTTGCCATCGCCTGTATACTCGCATGGACCGCCACCTTGCTTGCACCGAGCCTCTTCATTGCCTAATCCGCATCCCAAGGAAGGAGTCCCATGAGCCTCTCCATACTTATGGTGGGCAACAGCCTCACCGCGGCAAATGCCATGCCAACCATCCTCGCAAGTCTCCTCGACGCGCAGGTGGTCGCCATCACCCGCGGGGGCGCTCGACTCGCAGAATTCTCCAACCCTCTCACCAAAACGGGATCGCGCGTTCTGCAAGCGCTGGACGGCGATGGAACTCAGGCAGGGCACGGATGCTTTGACTACGTGATCGCGCAGGATATGAGCCATCTGCCCGCAACCAACCCATCTGCACACGAGCGAGCGGTGGCCAAAATATGCGAGCTGGCACGCGACCACAACGCGATGCCCGTGCTCTACGGAACCTGGGGATACCGAGAGGACTCGGCCAAACTGAAGAAGCTGGGCATGAGCGCCGCGCAGATGGGTCAGCTCATGCATGAGGGATCTCTGCGTGCCGCTGCCGCCCATGGCGCCATCTTTGTCGACATGGCAAAAGCCGTGGCGCAGATGGAGGACGCCAGTTGGTTTTACGCGGCCGACGGCGTGCACCCCTCGCCCGCTGGATCGCAATTTGTTGCCCAAACGATTGCAGACGCGTTGAACCGCTAGTCGACTCCAAGAACGTGCAGCACGTCTCGATCCACGGTGAACGCGACATCAAGCCCGGCATATGCCAGATGATAGACGCGGTCGGGCTCGTGCTTGCTTCCGGCACGGCGCGGATCCTGGTGCAGGACTTCGATAAGACCTTCGAGCTTAGATGCCTCCGCAAGCGCTGCAAAACGAGCGCGTAGCTGGTCGGGAAAATCGACTTCGAGCTCATGCCAGGGCGCGTCCTCGATCCATCCTCCCGTGGCTTCCGGATGGCAGTCTGCAAAGGGAATATAGGGCTTGATGTCATAAATGGGCGTGCCGTCGCGCAGGTCCGCCGCAAGCACATGGATCACGGGACCCTGCGGCGTCAACTCCACATGATCAAGCTTTACGCAGGTAAGACCTATAGGATTGGGACGGAACGGGCTGCGCGTAGCGAAGACGCCGCGCCTCTCGACACCGCCCAAGCGCGGCGGACGCACGGAAGGCGTCCACTTGGACGTGGCACCGCTCTTATCCTTAGTCGCTAGATCTGCGGCGATATCCGCCGCAGCCCCGCCCGGCGTGCCGTTTTGGAACTCCCAAAGCAACCATAGATGCGAGAACTCGTCGAGCCCCTCCACCGCCGCGTCCAGTGCGAACTCCGGCTCGAAAACGATGCGCCCCTGCAGATGGGGAGCAAGAAAGCTGTTACGGGGAATGCCGAACTTCTGCGGCAGGTCTGTATGAATATGTGCGATGGCTTTCACAGCGACCCCTTCTATTTCCAGGCATGTTTCGTGACTACAACGGGCTTTTCCTGCGTTCCGCCCTGCTTGTCAGGCGCCTGTGCGCGGCTCTTTCCAGAATGCCGCACGCATTTGTGACGGATAATTGCATCGATTTTGATTATCCCCAAGTAGACAGCCATGCTGCCCAAAGAAACGCCTGGTAAAGCCAACCAGCAAAACAGGTATACACGCACTTTTCTGAAAACGATGCAATTATCCTTCAGAACTGCGCGGGCGCACCATTCAGGACCCGTTTTCACAGCAACTATTCCATGAGAATCGCCTGATACTCGCCGCACCTCACCCCGCAAAGAAACTCGCATCCGCCTTTCGCCACGGGCGCAGCCGATCAAAGTCGATCTCGACGTGCGCCTGCGCGGGAACCTGGTCCCACGCCACGTTGTAACCCGCGCCATGGCTGCAAAAGACGGAGCCTGGCGTATTGGCAAGATCCGCCACGGGATCATAGGCGGCCTCAGCGATAACCTGCTCGGCGTTATGGCAGGGCCGGTAGCCCGCATACTCCAAAAACAACCTTCCGCGACCTCCCGAGTACGCGCCCACCTCTAGCGCGTAGGAGCCAATCTCAGAAGCCAGGGCCGCGCCCGCAATCTCCGCGCGGTCACCCTCGGCGACCGGCGCATCGAAATCGGCGCCCATACGTTGCAAATCAGCAAGCGCGCGACCCACCTTGTCCGCCGGAACGCCCAGTCTAAAGCGGTACCACGGTTCCAGCAGCTGGCAAGCCCCCTGTTCACGTGCCGTCATCAATGCCTGACGAATAGCGCGGTAGGTTGCCTGCCTAAAATCGCCGCCCTCGGTATGCTTCAGGTGCGCACGCCCGCCCAGCAAGGTGATGCGCGCATCCGTCAACGGAGCACCGGTCAGCACGCCGGGGTGTTCGCGCTCTAGCACATGGGTAAGGATGAGCCGCTGCCAGTTGCGGTCCAGGTCATCCTCGAGGGCGCGGGTGCCCGCCTCAACGCCCGCTCCGCGCTCCGACGGCTCCACCAGCAACTGAACCTCCGCATAATGGCGCAGCGGCTCAAAATGGCCCGCCCCGCGCACCGGCGCGGTCACGGTCTCGCGATACAGAATGCCGCCGGCTCCAAAGGTCGCCTCGAGCCCAAAGCGATCCAACAGCTGACGCGCCACCACCTCGCGCTGGACCTCCCCCATAAGCTGCACGTGCACCTCTTGCAGCTGCTCGTACCACGCAACGCCCAGCAGAGGATCCTCATCCGCAAGTTCTCTCAGCGCCTGCACCAGCGTGGTAGCGTCCGCACCCGCGGCGTTCACGCTGTAGGAAAGCACGGGCACCAGAGCGGGCTCGGCCAAACGCGCCTCCGCGCCCAAAGCACTCCCCGGCAGAACCTGGGACAATCCGGTCACCGCGCACACGCGCCCCGCCGGCACCTCGCGCGCGATCTCAAACGAGTCGGCATCATAGATGCGCACCTGGTCGACCTTCTCGTTCCATGCCGCACCACGGTCAAAGCCGCTCAACTGCTCCTTGGCGCGCAGCACGCCGCCGGTGACCTTGACCCAGGCCAGGCGCTCGCCATGCGCCCCGCGACTCACGCGGTACACGCGCGCGGCGAACTCATCCGGCCACGCCTTCTCCTGCATCAGCGCGACCACGCCGTCCAAGAACTCCTCGATACCTTCCATGCGCAACGCGGACCCCGCAAAGCACGGAAAGACCTTTCTTTGGACGATAAGCCGCCGAATCGTCTCGACAGACAACGAGCCGCTCTCCAGATACTCATCCAGCGCGTCTTCATCGGTCGCCGCGACGTCTTCTAAAAGCGCGGCAGCGCCCTCCCCCGCCCCGCCAGCCGAAGCGGCCAACGCCGCCAACGCGGCGCCGTCCACAATCGAGGCCGACAGGCGGCGATGCATCTCGTCCACAACGGGACCGAGGCCGTCCGCGGCAAGATCGAGCTTGTTTACAAAAACAAAGGCAGGAACGTTATATCGGGCAAGCAGGCTCCATAGGGTCTCGGTATGGCCCTCAACCCCGTCGTTGGCGCCCACGATGAGCACAGCGTAATCCAGCGCCCGCAGCGTGCGCTCCGCCTCCGCAGAGAAGTCGACGTGGCCCGGCGTGTCGAGCAACATTACGTGCGCACCCGCCCAATCCAGCGAGGTCTGCTTCGAAAAAATCGTAATGCCACGCTCGCGTTCCATGGCGTCCGTGTCGAGGTGCGCATCGCCCTTGTCCACGCGCCCCTGCCGGCGAATTACCCCCGCTCGATAGAGAAGGGCCTCCGCCAACGTGGTTTTGCCCGCATCGACGTGGGCGACAAGACCTATCACGGCCTGGGACATGGGCGCTCCTATCTATGCAGGCCACGGCTGCCCGCGGCGGTTTTGCAACCCATTTATTGTATCCCGCTCATGCAACCGAGACGCCCGAGCTTACATGCGGCGGTATATGGCCAGTTTGGCCAAATCGAAACGCCAAGGCCTATACTTAAATGATTGAAAAACCAGCAAATAAAAGCGCTATCGCCTCGCGCAGTGACTCGGGGGTATCACATTGAACGCACAGCAAACTCTATCCGTTGTTGTTCCATGCTTCAACGAGGAAGAGAGCCTGCCGCTCTTTCTCAAGGTGCTTTCAAGCGTAGCGAAAAAGATGGAAGGCGAGCACTCCCTCGCCTTCGAGGTCATCCTTGTCGACGACGGCTCAACAGACCGGACGCTTGACGTTATGAAAGAGCAGGCGAGCGCGCACGATTCCCTCGCCATCAAGTGGGTCTCCTTCTCGCGCAACTTTGGCAAGGAAGCAGGTCTTCTCGCAGGGTTGCAGCACGCCACGGGCGATTACGTCGCCACCATGGATGCGGACATGCAAGATCCCCCGTCCCTTTTGCCACAAATGTTTGAGATTCTCCAAACGGAAGACTATGACAACGTGGCGACGCGGCGCACCACGCGCCAAGGCGAGCCGCCCATCCGATCATTTTTCGCCCGGATGTTCTACCGCCTCGTCAACCGCATCTCCAAAACAGAGATTGTCGACGGCGCACGAGACTTTCGCCTTATGCGCCGGTCCATGGTTGATGCAATTCTGTCCATGCCGGAGTACAACCGTTTTTCCAAGGGCATATTCGGCTGGGTTGGTTTCAAAACAAAGTGACTGCCCTACGTCAACGTGAACCGCGTCGCCGGAGAAACCAAGTGGAGCTTCTTCTCCCTTTTGCTTTACTCAATCGATGGAATCGTCGCCTTCTCTACCGTCCCGCTCTCGATCGCCTCTGTTATGGGAACGATTTTCTGCATAATCGCGTTCATCGCCCTCATCTTTATCTTCTTTCGCGCACTGCTGTTCGGCGATGCCGTCCAAGGCTGGCCATCACTCGCCTGCATCATCATCTTCATCGGGGGCATTCAGCTTCTCTGTCTTGGCATCATGGGTCAATATCTTGCCAAGACCTACCTTGAGACCAAGCACCGCCCCCTTTACATCGTGAGGGAGAGCAACATCGATGAATAAGAACGGTTGCAGGACTCTTTTATTTTGGGCCGCCTGCTTCGCCCTGCCCATCACCATGCTTGCCGTGCAATCCGTCTGAGCGGGTACGTACCCATTTGGGGCCCAATCCTTTTTGGCGGACGATCTTAGATATCAATATATCGACTTCTTTACCTGGTACAGAAACTTGTTGTGCGGACAGGGAAGCATCTTTTACTCCTTTGCCCAAGGCATGGGATCCAATACCTGGGGGCTTTACAGCTACTACCTCGCCAGTCCGTTTAACCTGGTGACCCTGTTGTTCGACCAAAACCATCTCACCCTTGCCATTTACGTCATCGTCGCGCTCAAGCTAGGATGCATGCAACTCGCCATGACCTGGTATCTCAAAAAGAGGTTCTCCCTCTCCCCTGCGTGGGCACTCGCGCTTGGGCTTTGCTACACCTGGTCGACCTGGACGGCAACCAACCTGCGCAACCCGCTTTGGCTCGACGCGCTCATCATCCTGCCGCTCGCCGCCTGGTGCTGCCATAGGCTCATCATAGGCGGCTCATTTGCGCCCCTCGCCGCAATAGTCGCCATTGACGTGACCACCTGCTGGTACATGGCCTACATCACGCTATTGTTCCTCTGCCTGTTCGTCCTCTTCGAACTGGCGGATCACATAACATCCGGCGCGCGCGTCTCTGCTCGCTGGGTCGCCGGCAGGGCAGGGCGCTTCACATTCGCCATCGTTCTTGGCCTTTTGCTCTCCTCTTGGACATTCGTTCCAACCGTACTCGCTATGCTGGGAGGCTCTGGCTCTTCCCAGATTTCCCCACTTGTCACCACGCCCCACGCAATCCTGCTGGGCTTTCTTCCCTCGCAATGGGCACCGGACACGGTACCGCAATTCTTTGCAGGCGTTATTCCACTCGTGCTTTCCGCCTGCTTCCTTCTCACCCCAAAGGTCGATTGGAAGTTCAGGCTCCTCTCATTCGCATTCCTCGCGTTCATGGCTGCATCGAGCATTTTTGGCGCCCTCCAGTTTGTATGGTGCGGTATGCGAGTTCCAAACGGGTTTTATTCTAGAACCGCCTTCCTGTTCACCTTCCTGCTCATCTGGACCGCAGCTTATTACCTATACGCACACGCGACAGCAAATAACACGAAGAAAGAAACGGCTCATGCCCCAGTGGCACCCATTGCAAAGAACGCAGCGCTGACCGCCCTTCTTTTGCTCGTATGCGTCGATTTGGGACTCAACGCCCACTCCGCATGGGGAAAGATCTATTACAACTACACGCAGGAGCAGCATAACGCCTACGTTGAAGAGGCTGACGTGCAGCTCGCTCAAATCAAGCAAGCGGACACGGACCCCTTCTACCGCTTCGACAAGACGTACAACAGAATCGGCGCCTCGTTCAACGAGGGCATCTCGCACGGCTTCAACCAGCTCTCGTCCTATTCGTCCGCAAACTCCCCCGCCGCCATACGGTTCCTCAACAGCATGGGATATAGCAGCGTCGGGGAGTTCTCAACCGTCTATGCTTCGCCCGTGCTGGCAATGGATAGTTTGCTTGGCGTGCGCTACGTCGGCGCCTGGGGAACGCCCGCAGGATACCGCGCGACCGGCATCGAAACCCCAAGTAACGGCGCCTCCATTTCGTACAACCCATACGCGCTTTCCCTAGGCATAAGCGTCGATGCAAACAACAGCCTCGCCATCCCCAATGGGGGTAATCCATTCGAGCGCCAAAACGCCCTGTTCTCCGCAATCACGGGCTCCACGGTTGAACTCTACCAAAAGATCGATGCCACGCAACACGATGCAGACGGACGCCTAAGCTGGACCGTCAACGTTCCGGCAAACAGCATTGGCTACGCCTATGTGGTACGCGGCGAAACCGCGGGAAGCTACTCCCCCGTCTCATTCAGTGTCGACGGAGGCCCCCTCATAAAGGAAGGATGGCGCTTCTCCAACAACGTACGCGAGGTCAACAGCCAGATTGTGGAGAGTGCCACAACCCATACCGTGAACATCGACCCGTTCTATGAGGGCGGCGCCGTCCCCGCTGGCACGGGCTGCTTGTTCTACGCGCTTAATATGGACGAGTTCGCCCGCATCCATGACAGCCTTTCACAGGCACAGCTTGTCCCCAGCGTGTTTGAAGACGGCCACGTCTGTGGCATATACACGGCCGCGCGCGACACCACCCTGCTGCTCTCCATACCCTACGACAAAAGCTGGCAAGCCCGCGTGGACGGCAGCGAGGTTCCTATATCGCCCGCGTTCGACAAAGGCATGAGCTCCATCCCCGTCTCTACCGGCAGCCACACCATCGAGCTCACCTACCGCTCTCCCGGCTTCACCGCCGGCCTTCTCCTCACGCTGGTAGGCTGCGGTACCATGGCGTTCATTGGCATATGGACCGTTCGCAGGCGCAGGCGCAACGAGACCAGCCCCACAGCCAACGCTCCTTCTTTGCGCAGCTAACCGTTACAAAAAGGGCGCTCCCGCAAACAACAGCGGGAGCGCCCTTGCGTTTGGAAGATTACGGCCTGCAGATGGCTTGCGCCCGCTTGACCAGGATCACCCTAAGATGGTCGCCGCAACCGATTACTTAGCACCGTCCTTGATGAGGTCCTTGGCGAGCACAAACACCTTCGCACCCTCGCAGCGCAGGGTGGAAGCCGTAGGCTTGAGATAGGACCCATCCGCCTCGACCGAACCGGTCAAAATGCCCTTGGAGGCAGCCCACTTAAGAGCATCGACGGCGAAGACGGACTCCTTGCCGGCGTCCTTGCAAGAACGGTAAGCATCGTCGCTGGTCGCTACGGGCGCTCCGGCAGCGCGCCAGACCAACGTGACAAGCTGCTCGCGCGTCACCGTGTCGTGAGGGCCAAACAGGTTGGCCATCTCGCCGTTCGCCTTGGTATATCCGCTGGTAAGTCCGTTCTCATACGCCCAGTTGAGCGCGTTGATGTAGTAGGCCCCATCTTCAACATCGGTAAACGGCGTCTTGTTGGCACCCGGTTTCTCACCCGGCGTCGCATCGCCGGAAATACGATAGAGCACCGTCACAACCTGCGCGCGCGTCATGTTGTCATAAGGCCCAAAGAAGCCGGTGGAAGCGCCCGAATCGTCTGAATACCCCTTCATCAGCTCGGCGTCGACCGCCTGGCCCACCACGCCGGCGAACCAATCGGTGGCGGCAACGTCCTTAAAGTCGGTGCCGGGCTTGGTCGCGTACGTGATGCGGCCCTCGCCGGTGGCATTGGCATAGCGCTCGCCCACCACGCCCTTGAGGTCGTTGGTGATGTAATTGATAAGCGCCTGGTTGTCTAGGATCACGTTCTCCTGCAGCACCTTGTTGTCCTTGAACATGGTGAGGCCGTCGCCGCCTTCAAGCAGCATGTATCCGTGGGATGCGACCTTATACGTCTTGGCGGCATCGATTGCCTGGTCGCCCACCTTGACATCGAACACGCGGCGCTCTCCGTCCACGCTGACAAAGTTGCCGTTCTCATCCGTCTTTACGGACGAGGGGATGGAGGCGTCGATCTTGTAGCTAAGGCCGGACACCTGCAAAAAGCCGCCAAACTCCTCCGGCGCGTTGGAAGCGCCCATCTCGAGCGCATCCAGAATCTCCTGGCCAGTAGCCTCGATCAGGCATAGCTCGTTGCCGTAAGGCTGAACGGAGAGCAGGTCGTTGTTGGTAATGTCGCCGGCAGCGATAGATGCGCGCACGCCGCCGCCGTTAGCCAGCGCGATATCGGCTCCAACCGCGGCACGGTAAGCGTCCGCGACCAGGTCGCCCATATTGGTCTCATGGTGGCGAACCTGGCGCACGCCGTCGGCATCCACAATGGTAAGGGCCACGTCGGTCTTGCCCACAACCTTGTTGAGGACGTCAGCAAGCTCGCCGTTCACCTGGTCGACGACCTTCTTGACCGCGGCGTCCTCGTCCTTGCACTCAGACGCCGGGACCAGCTGCGCGGTAACGTCCTGGCCGTCTGCCGCGTCCGCATCGATCACCAGGTTGCCCACGTTGGCAAGCTTGGTACCGGTCTGCACCAGCACCACCTTGTCGCCATCGCTGTTGGCAAGCGTCTGGATGGCACCCGCCGCGACCTCGGAACCAACCGTCTTGTCATAGGCCTCGTGCGAGTGACCGTCGATCAGGGCGTCGATGCCGGCGGTGTGCTTGATAACGGCCTCGCTGGTCCAGCGCGAGGTTGTACCCTCGATGCCAAGATGGCCCACGGCTACCACGTAATCGGCACCCTGGGCGCGAGCCTCGTCCACAGCGCTCTGCACCGCGGCGTACAGGGCCTCGCCGGTTTCATCATGACAGAAGCCGTAGATGTAGTTGCCGGCAGCGTCCTGGAAGTTTGCGGGCGAGGACTTGGTAAGCGTCTCGGGAGTGGAGATGCCCACGTAGGCGACCTTGAGCACGCCGTCCGCGTCATCTGCGGCGACGTCTGCGTCCTTGTAAGTCTCGATGGCGATGGGCGCGAACACGCTCGCCTTGGAACCGTCGGCGTTAAGCTTGGTGAAGTTGCAGGAGAGGTACGTGGCGCCCGCCTGCTTTACCAGCGCGTTGAACTGGTCCATGCCGTAGTCGAACTCATGGTTGCCGGGGATTGCGTAGTCGTATCCCACGGCGTTCATGATCTGGACCAGCGCCGCGCCCTTGGTGAGCGTTCCCACGGGACCGCCCTGGATGGCGTCGCCCGCATCGACCAGGGTCACGTTGCCCGCGCCGTACAGACTCTTTTGCGCGTTGGCATACGCCGCGACGCCGGCATAGCCAATGCCGGTCACGTTGCCGTCCTTATCAACCTGCTGATCGATAGCGCAGTGAACGTCGTTGGTAAAGACAATGGAAACAGCGCCGTCTTTTGACGCGCCGTCAGCGCCGGCAACCCCGGCAGCGTAGGCTCCCGCGGGTGCCGCCGTCACGGCGCCGGCGATCAGCGCCGCGGCACCCAGCGAGAACAGGGTCCTCCGAACAATCGGCTTACTCATGCGCAGTCCTTCCTTAAATGGTTGGCGAATGCAATCCCTGCCTACTTTAAGCGACAAGTGACATCGGATTGTCATGCCTGCGTAACCCCATGCCCAAGCGGTTGACATGCCGTGCCAAACGGCAAGGCGGCACGTCAGAGGACCGCGCGACTCGCCGGGAACCCCTGCGTGCCCGGCGCATTGTAAAGAAGCGCTTAGACACATGTAAGCGTTCACGCCCGGCGCGGGCCGTGCGGCCCCACACCGCCTGGCGCCGCCCAATGCCGATCGTGCGTCCTACGCTCTAAACACCGGCACGGCTGCGAAGGCCTCCCTGCTGAAGACCCCTGCCGCTGCATGCTCGTACTCGTCCACGCGGCGGACCTTGCGCACCGTGCGATGCACCGCCAGCGGGTCGGCGAACGCGAACTTGGCGTAGAACCACCACTCTTTCATGCGAAAAACCGCGTTACCACCCATCTCGTCCAAATACGCTGAGAACAGCTTGTCATGAAAGCGCTTGAGCTCCGCCGCCGTAGCGGGCGCGCCGCCACGCACCATGCGCGCCAGGGCGGGATTCGCCAGCACGCCGCGGCCCAGCATCACGTGGCGCGTCTGCGGATACGCCGCGCACAGGGCGTTATACTCGTCCACGCTAAAAATGTCGCCGTTGTACGCCACGGCGAAAGGCGCGCGTCGCAGCGTCTCGCCATAGGCCTCCTGGCGCGGGGCTCCTTGGTAGCGGTCCTTTTGCACGCGCGGGTGGACGATGAGCTCTGCCAGGGGCAGGCGGCAGTACAGATCGAGGATCTGCCGGTACTCCTGGTCTTGCACCAGCCCCAACCTGGTTTTGACGGAGACGGCTATGGGCGAGCGCTCGCATACATCTTGCAAGAATTCCTCCAGCTCACCGAGGTCGCGCAAAAAGCCCGACCCGCGGCCCTTGGCCACCACCGTTCCAGACGGGCACCCCAGGTTGAGGTTGACCTCTGTGTAGCCCAACTCGGAAAGTACCTGCGCCGCCCACACGAACTCGTCCGCGTTTCTGGTAAGCAGCTGGGGCACCACATTGAGCCCTTGGTTGTTTTTGGGGTCGATCTCCTTGAACGCCTTCTTGCCAAAGCCGGAACCCACGTGCGGCGGGGCGAGAAACGGCGTGTAGTAGCGGTCTAGCGGACCAAAGCATTCCGCGTGCACGTTACGGAACATATATCCGGTAAGCCCCTCCATGGGGGCCAGCGACAAGATCATCGAGTCTCCTCAACCAAACATCAAGTAAATATCAGCAGATAGAACCTAGTGCTAGCGCACCCGCTCGCATGCGCGCCGCGCAACGCGGGGGCGCGGGCGTGCCGCGCGCCGTGCGTGAGCCGCACGCGAGGCCCCTCTTTCTTGCGTGCCTTGACGGGGTGCAGGAAAACAACAGTAAAGCACGCGGTCCGCCCGCGCCAGAGCATGCCGAAAAGCAACAACATCACCGCAAGGCCGGCAATCGCCGCCCCCGGCCTCGTCGGCCTCTCCGGTTGCGCCAGCACGCCAGCCATCCAAAGCGAAAGCTCGTCCTCATATCAACAGGTAGACGCGGAGGCTGCCAAGAAAATGATGGACGAGGAAGAGGATTACGCCATCCTCGATGCGCGCACGCAGGCAGAATACGATCAGGGCCACATCCCGAGCTCCATCCTGATGCCGCACGACACGGTGGTGGACGCCGCCGAAGGCGCCCTGCCCAACAAGGACCAGCCCATCTTGGTGTACTGCCACAGCGGAAACCGCAGCAAACAGGCGTCTCAGACGTTGGCGGACCTCGGCTACACAAACGTGGTTGAGTTCGGTGGTATCAACAGCTGGCCATACGATGTCGAGCGATAGCCCGATCGATATAGACGATTAGCCCAGGGCCTCGCGCATGCGCCGCAAAAACTCGTCGCAAGCGCGGGAGCGAAGGCGGTACTTCTTCCACACCAGGTACGAGGCGATGCTGCAAGGCGGGTCGAGAGGAATGAACCGCAAGCCCGAGTCGCCATCAACTTGAAACAGATGGTCGATACCCATCGCGCACGCCACTCCCGAGCGCAAAAGATGAGAGGCGTTGCCAATAAGATCGTAACGACCCACAACGTCCAAAGCTTCAGGATCGATCGCACCGCTGGACCAAGCGGCGAGGTCCATGGCTTTGTTCGTTGTGCGCGAACTTAACAGCAGCGACATGCGCGCCAGGTCCGCAGGCGTCACCACCTCGAGTTTTCCCCAGGCTCCGTCGGCATCCACGCACACGCCCATGCGGTCCTCCCCTGGCATGCGCTCCCACTCGTATTTCTCCAAATTAACCGGCTCAAGAAGCAGCGCGAAATCCAAAAGACCGCGCTCCAGACGTTCCTCAACCGCATCGGCGTTGCCCGTATACAGCTCAATCGTCACATCCGGATGGTCGCGCCGCAAGCCGGCGAACACGTCAAGCACCGTCCGTATCGCCCTGGTCTCCCCCGCGCCAATGCGAATGTTGCCCATGATTCCCAGCTCGCGTTCTGCCATCTCCATCTCGGTTTGCTCTACAAGCGAGAGTATCTCTTCCGTCCGTTGGCGCAATCGCATGCCATCGGTCGTAAGCACGCATGACCTGTTGGTGCGCTCGAACAGCTCCACTCCCAGCTCGCGCTCCAAGTCGGCAATCTGACGGGAAAGCGTTGGCTGCGTCACGTGCAAAACGTTCGCCGCCTCGGTCATGTTCTCCTCGCGAGCAACCGCAAGGAAATAACGAAGGCTTCGCAACTCCATAGATGCCCCTTTTCTTCAACCGTGTTGCACACCAGCCGCGACGCGGCTCCAAGGCGAAACGCCGCCCCGGTTCTGCCATGCGAAGTTTGTATATCAAGATAGTACATATAGGCATTTAACATTACCAGTCAAGACCTATACCGTAAATCTCAACACACACGCAGCAGAAAGGCGGCATCATGCGCTACACCACCCTTGGCCATTCCGGCATCAAAATCTCCCCGCTTTGCCTAGGCGGCATGAGCTTTGGTGCCCCCAGCCTAGACTTCCACCAGTGGACCGTCGGTCCGGACGAGACCCGCGCCGTCATCAAGCGCGCGCTCGACCGCGACATCAACTTCATCGACACCGCCAACTGCTACAGCTTCGGCACGAGCGAGGAGTACATAGGAGCAGCCCTGCGCGACCTGGGCGTTGCTCGCGAGAACGTCGTGCTCGCCAGCAAGGTCCACTTCAACGAAGGCGGGCTCTCCGCTGCGGCCATCAAGCGCGAGATCGAGGGCTCGCTCAAGCGCCTGGGCACCGACTACCTCGACCTCTACATCATCCACCGCTTCGACTACGACACGCCCATGGAGGAGACCATGGAGGCACTGAACGACCTCGTCCGCGAGGGCAAGGTCCGCGCCCTGGGCGCGAGCGCCATGTACGCCTACCAGCTCCACAACCTGCAGGATATCGCCCTTGCAAACGGCTGGGCCCAGTTCACCAGCATGCAATGCCACTACAACCTGCTCTATCGCGAGGACGAGCGCGAAATGATCCCCGTGTGCCGCCAGTTCGACATGGCGATCACCCCCTACAGCCCCCTGGCGTCCGGCCACCTCTGCCGCCCCACGTGGGAGAGCGAGAGCACGCGCGGCACAACCGACAAGACCATGGCGAGTAAGTACGACCACGATCGAACCATCGACATGCCCATCGTGGAGCGCGTCGCCAAGGTTGCCGCCGACCACGGCGTTGCCATGTCGCAGGTCGCCCTCGCCTGGCACTGGGCACGCGGCATCGAGTCCCCCATTGTGGGCTGCTCAAAACCCGAGCGCGTCGACGATGCCGTAGCGGCGCTCGACCTTGAACTCAGCGATGCCGAGATCGACTTCCTGGAGGAGCTCTACGAGCCCCATGCACTCGTGGGGCCCAAGGGCCGCCCCGGCGAGGCTCCTCTTGCCGGCACCACCAACGTCAAACTCACAAGGTAAAAGCCGTGGACGAGAAAACCATGGCGAACCTGCGCGATGCCGGGTGCCAAGAGGACCTCATCCAAGAGCTTGAGGGTCTGTCCAGCGCGTGTGCCCGCATCTGCCGGCTTAAACGATACAGGCGCGAAGTGCTCGAGCGCATGCATGCGGAGCAACGCCAGTTGGAAACCCTTGATTACCTTATCCACACATTGCAAATCGACTGCCAATCAAAGGAGTAAAACAATGACCATCAAGCAGACCGCAGGACACGACGCCATGGGCGAGTTCGCCCCTGAGTTCGCGCACCTCAACGACGACATCCTGTTCGGCGAGGTGTGGAACCGCGACGACAAGCTCCCCCTCAAGCTGCGCTCGATCGTCACCGTCAGCGCGCTCCTCGGCAAGGGCATCGTGGACAGCTCGCTTGCCTACCACCTCCAGAGCGCTCGCAAAAACGGCGTCACCAAGTCCGAGATGGCCGAGATCCTCACCCACATCGCCTTCTACGCCGGCTGGCCCAACGCCTGGGCAGCCTTCAACATGGCAAAGGAGGTCTACGCCGACGAGGCGGCAGAGACGGAGGGGCACGGCGGCTTCTTTGGCTTGGGCGAAAAGAACGAGGCATTTGCACCGTACTTCATCGGCCAGAGCTACCTCAAGCCCCTTACCGACGAGAGCGCCTACCTGCCCATCCACAACGTGACGTTCGAACCGGGTTGCCGCAACAACTGGCATGTCCACCACGCCGCGAAGGGCGGCGGCCAGGTACTCATCTGCGTCGAGGGCGAGGGCTGGTACCAGGAAGAGGGCAAGCCCGCCCAGAGCCTTGTGCCCGGCGACATCGTGGAGATCCCCGCGAACGTCAAGCACTGGCACGGCGCCAAGGCAGGCTGCTGGTTCAGCCACCTGGCCTTTGGCTTCCCTGGCGAGGACTGCTCCAACGAGTGGCTCGAGCCCGTGGATGATGAGGCGTACAACGCACTGGAAGCGTAAATCCGCCTCAAGAATGCAGGAGCGCTCCTTGAGCTTTCTTGTGCATATGCGTGCACCCTCTCTATAAAGAAGCCCCACGTGCTCTGATCATCTCGCTCGGCAAAAACTCCCCGAACGAAGCTATACACAAACATTTGTTCGATGGATTTCGATTGGACGAGACCCAATGCGAGCTGGGCTATGCTACGGTATTCATCTATGGCTACATAGACGCAAAAGGGAACCACCGAGAGAGCGAGCATGGCAAAGAACAACGCAAACTATGGCAACGACAGCATCCGTCAGCTCAAGGACGAGGAACGCGTACGCCTGCGCCCCGCCGTTATCTTCGGCTCGGACGGGCTCGACGGCTGCGCGCACGCCGCCTTCGAGATCCTGTCCAACGCCGTCGACGAGGCGCGCCAGGGCTACGGCAAGCTCATCACCCTCACCGCCTTCCGCGATGGCTCCATTCAGGTCGAGGACAACGGCCGCGGCTGCCCGCTCGACTGGAACCCGTCCGAGAAGCGCTTTAACTGGGAGCTCGTTTTCTGCGAGCTCTATGCCGGCGGCAAATACAACAATAACGAGGGCGGTGACTACGACTTCTCGCTGGGCACCAACGGCCTGGGCTCCTGCGCGACCCAGTACGCCTCCGAGTACATGGACGTCACGGTCTGGCGCGACGGCAACAAGTACTCCCTCCATTTCAAGAAGGGCAAGGTCGTGGGTGCCAAGAAGAAGGCGCTCGAGATCGAGCCTTCAGATGAAGATCGCACCGGCACCACCATCAAGTGGCGCCCGGACCTGGAGGTCTTCACTTCGATCAGCATCCCCCACGAGTGGTATCGCGAGACCATGCGCCGCCAGGCCGTGGTCAACGCCAACGTGACCTTCCGCCTGCGCATCGAGGGCAACGATGGCGAGTTCGTCGAAGAGGATTTCTGCTATCCCAAGGGCATCGAGGACTATGTGCTCGAGAAAGTGGGCGCCGACTACCTCACCGAACCCTTCTTCATCGAAGCAGACCGCCGCGGCCGCGACCGCGAGGACCTGCCCGACTACAACGTCAAGATCACGGCCTGCTTGTGCTTCTCACGCACCTTCCAGATGCAGGAGTATTACCACAATTCCTCGTGGCTGGAGAACGGCGGCTCGCCCGAGAAGGCCGCCCGCAGCGCGCTGACCAGCGCAATCGACGCCTACATCAAGCAACAGGGCAAGTACAACAAAAACGAGAGCGGCATCAAGTGGCAGGACGTCCAGGACTGCCTGGTGCTGGTGACCAACTGCTTCTCCACCCAGACCTCGTACGAGAACCAGACCAAGAAGGCCATCAACAACCGCTTTATCCAGCAGGCCATGACGGCATTCTTCAAGGAGCGCCTCTCGACCTACCTGATCGAGAACAAAGACGCCGCCAACAAGATCCTAGAGCAGGTGCTCATCAACAAGCGCTCGCGCGAGAACGCCGAGAAGACCCGCCAGAGCATCAAGACCAACCTGCAGCAGAAGACCGACATGGCCAACCGCGTGCAGAAATTCATCGACTGCCGCTCCAAGGACAAGACCCGCCGCGAAGTCTACATCGTAGAGGGCGACTCGGCGGCGGGCGCCATCCGCACCTCGCGCGATGCCGAGTTCCAAGGCGTCATGCCCGTTCGCGGTAAGATCCTCAATTGCCTAAAGGAGGACTACCCGCGCATCTTCAAGTCCGACGTCATCATGGACCTCATGCGGGTACTGGGCTGCGGCGTGGAGATCAAAGACAAGCGCATCAAGAACCTGGGCGCCTTCGATCTTGATAACCTCAACTGGAGCAAGGTCATCATCTGTACGGACGCCGACGTCGACGGCTACCACATCCGTACGCTCATCTTGACGATGCTCTACCGCCTGGTGCCCACGCTTATCGACGAGGGCTACGTATACATCGCCGAGTCGCCGCTCTACGAGATCAACTGCAAGGAGAAAACCTACTTCGCCTACACCGAGCTCGAGAAAAACGATGTCTTGGCAGAGATCGGCGACCAGAAGTGCTCCATCAACCGCTCCAAGGGTCTTGGTGAGAACGACCCGGACATGATGTGGCTCACCACAATGAACCCCGAGACGCGCCGTCTGATCAAGGTGGAGCCCGAGGACGTGGCCAAGATGGAGTCCATGTTCAACCTGCTGCTGGGCAACGACGAGGCGGGACGCAAGCGCCATATCGCCGAGCACGGCAAGGAATATCTCGACCAGCTGGACCTGCAGTAAGGTCCGTCGCCCGTCACCGGGCGAACCCGCTTGAACCGCAGCACAGGCCCCCAAGAAGCATCAAGAGGAAATCGTGGCTAAGAAGAAAACCAACACCCCCAACAAAAAGAAGCAGGTCAACGCCGATAACGTCATCGGCCTGCACTCGGAGGTCACGGCACAGCCCATCACGGAAACGCTCGAGACCAACTACATGCCCTACGCCATGAGCACCAACGTCTCGCGCGCGTTCCCCGAGATCGATGGCTTCAAGCCCTCGCACCGCAAGTTGCTCTACACCATGTACAAGATGGGCCTGCTCAAGGGCGACCGCCAGAAGAGCGCCAACATCGTGGGCCAGACCATGAAGCTCAACCCGCATGGCGACGCCGCCATCTACGAGACGATGGTGCGCCTCGCCACGGGCAACGAGGCGCTGCTGGCGCCGTTCGTGGAGTCGAAGGGCAACTTCGGCAAGTACTACTCGGGCGACCTGAGCTACGCAGCCTCGCGTTACACCGAGGCAAAGCTCTCCCCCATCTGCGCCGAGATCTTCAAGGACATCGACAAGGACCCGGTCGACTTTATCGACAGCTACGACGGCGCCATGAAGGAGCCGCGCCTGCTGCCCACCACGTTCCCCAACATCCTGGTCTCGGCCAACAAGGGCATCGGCGTGGCCATGGCCTCCGACATCTGCGGCTTCAACCTCAATGAGGTATGCACCGCCACCATGCACTTCCTCGAGGACCCCGACTGCGACCTGCTCGAGTACATGCCCATGCCCGATTTCTCCACCGGCGGCGAGATCATCTACCGTCGCGAAGAGATGGAGCGCATCATCGAGACGGGCCTGGGCAGCTTCCAGATCCGCTCGCGGTGGCGCTGGATCCCCGAAGAGCGCATCATCGAGGTCTACGAGATCCCCTATACCACCAAGACCGATGTCATCATCGACCGTATCGTCAAGCTCTCCAAGGAGGGCAAGGTACGCGAGATCGCCGACATCCGCGACGAGACCGACCTCTCCGGCCTGCGTATCGCCATTGATCTGAAGCGCGGCGTCGACCCCGAGAAGCTCATGGCCAAGCTCTACCGCGCCACCACGCTGCAGGACTCGTTCTCGTGCAACTTCAACGTGTTGGTCGACGGCTACCCGCGCGTCATGGGCGTGCGCCAGATCCTGCACGAGTGGGTCGCATGGCGCGTCCAATCCACGCGCCGCCGTGTGAACTTTGATTTGGGCAAGAAGTCCGAGCGCCTGCACCTGCTGCACGGCCTCGAGGCGATCTTGCTCGACATCGACAAGGCCATCGCCATCATCCGCGGCACCAAGCTCGAGGCCGAGGTGGTCCCCAACCTGATGCGCGGCTTCGATATCGACGAGACCCAGGCCGAGTTCGTGGCCGAGCTCAAGCTGCGCAACATCAACGAGGAGTACATCCTCAACCGCACCAAGGATATCGCGAAGCTCGAGGGCGAGATCGCCGAGCTGGAGGAGATCCTCTCGAGCGAGGACAACATCAAGAAGGTCATTTCCGACGAGCTGGCCGCAGTCAACAAGAAATACGTCATGCCGCGCCGCACGGGCAGGATCGAGCCGTCCGACGTTATCGAAGTAAGCCTGGAGCCCGAGGTCGAGGAGTACCCGGTCACCATCATGCTCTCGCGCGAGGGCTACCTCAAGAAGATGACGGACCGCGTGCTTCGCAAGGGCGCTGCGCTCAAATATAAAGATGGAGATGAACCCTTCATCGAGTTCCCGTCCGCCAACACGCACGAGCTGTTAGTGTTCACCAACAAGAGCCAGGTGTACAAGTGCAAAGTCGCGGCATTTGAGGACACCAAATCCGCGCAGCTGGGATCGTATCTGCCCACCGACCTGGAAATGGAGGCGGACGAGAGCGCGATCTGGGTCATCGACCCCGAGGACTACAAGGCCGACGCGTTGTTCATCTTCGAGAACGGCCGCGCCGTGCGCGTCGCGCTCGCGGGCTACGTCACCAAGACCAACCGCAAGCGCCTCAAGAACGCCATTTACGGCGGATCCAAGCTGCTGTACGCCCAGGTGCTCAAGGAGGATCGCGACATCGCGCTAGTCTCGAGCGACTACCGCCTGATGAGCTTCAACACGTCGCTGCTCAAGACCAAGACGACCACCAACACGCAAGGCGTCCAAGCGTTCACGGCCAAGAAGGGCCGCATCGTCACCACCGTGAGCACGGCCGAGGAGGTGCTGGGGGCCGGCGTCTCCGCGGAGAAGTTCACCGCCCAGAGCCTGCCGTGTGCCGGCGCCCTCATGAAGGAAGACGACATGCCGAGCTTGTTTGACTAGGACAATTGGTTAAAACCGCGAAAGTCGAACCGCTGCAAACCTTTAAACAATGGCCCCGGAACGCGATAAAATGAACTGCCTCCCATTTATTGGATACGAGAAATGGGAGGCAGTTCAAAACCGCGCTCCAGGGCTATTGCATACGACTCGAATTATCTGCTTGCAAGCTCAAGCAAAAACTTCCAAGCTGGAATCACTTCAATTTTCTGGCCGTCTCTTTCGATGGATCCATCCTCTTCTTTTGTGACGATGAGCAAGCGACGGGCGCTTTGGTCAACCCGTGCAAGCTTTAGCAAATTGCCCACTTCGCGCGGATTGGCACTTTCCGAAAGCGAATAAGCGACTTGAACGGCAAGCCCCTCATCGGGCACGTAGAAATCGATGTCGATGCCGTTTTTTGGCGATTTGAGATAACAAAGCTCGTCACCGTACCTATCGAGCATTGCGACCGCGACCTCATTTTCCAGCAGGATTGGCTCCTTTTTAGAAAGGAACAGGTTGAGCAGTCCGTTGTCGGCGAAATAGTACTTTGGGTTTCCCTCGCGCTCGATAAATTTGGCAACAGCATTGCGAACGGGAAAGATGAGATAGGCTTCCTGCGCCATGGCAAGATAGTTAATCACCGAGTCCTTGCTGACTTTGTATCCGACGCCCTTCAACATGCCGTAGAGCATCGTGCTCGACGCCTCATTATGAACCGTCTCCGCGACCTTCTTCATCAACACCCTCATCGCCTGCGGGTTACGCACGTTGTTTCGAGCAACGATGTCACCCAAAAGCACTTTTTGATAAACGCTCTCCACATGCGCTCGCGGCATGCCATAGCGAAGCGATTCAGGAAAGCCCCCGTCAACATAAAATGACTCAAAGGCTGCCGATATTGCACCTTTACCAGACGTCGAGTACATGGCCGCCGCATCGTAATGTTTTCCGATAGCATTGAGATACTCATCAAATCGATAAGGCGTCACATACATTGTCAGGTAGCGACCACCGAGCGTCGTCTCGATTTGAGCGCTCAGCATCTTTGCGTTGCCTCCCGTTATGTATGCTCGACGGCCAGAATCAGCCAAACGACGTGCGAATTTTTCCCAACCATCGATGTTTTGAATCTCGTCAAGAAAGAAAAAACCTTCTTCATCGCTCAGCTCACTTTGGACCACGAGAATGTCGTTGAAGTCCGACAAAGTGAACTCGGCGAGTCGCTCGTCCTCAAAATTGATGTAGATAATCCGACGCCAGTCAACACCCTGCGCGACCAAGTCTTGAACAAGACCATAGAGAAGCGTCGACTTTCCAGCACGCCGCAGACCGGTTACGACGTAGTTGGCCTGGGGATCGAGGAAATATCGACGATGAACGATATCTGCGTTACGAATAATCTCATGCTGGTCGAAGATAACGCTTTTCAGAATCTCCCTATTCATCATTCCCCAATCTGTCTTTTATACTCGACAGATTATATAGCAATCCGTCTTTTTTAGTCGACAGGCATTCAGTAAATTGTTTTAACCAAAACGAATGGAATTATTCATCGCCCGCAGCAGTGTGCAAAAGGATGCGTCGAGAAGCGAGCTCCCGTCCGCCGGATTCGCATGGCCAGCGCAATCGCTGGCAACGCTGTCGCACCTTCGTGTTGATTCTGTTAGTCGCAACACCAACGCGCTAGAATGGCTTCTGCGTGTAGCGCGAAGCTACCACGGCGCAGATGCCGAGCAACGCCATCTGCCGTGGCAAATACAGCGTAGTAAGCAAAGCGTGCGGTTGCCCTCCCGGGCGATCGCACGCTTTTTGTTTGCTGGAGGCGCGGGAAGCGCCCCAGAAGGAACGGAGAGGCATATGCCAAAGAACAAAGCGCAGGGATTCATCTACGGAATCATCATGTCCATCGCGATGGCCTACGGGATGGAGGTCTATAACGTGGCTTGGAAGCTGGGCATCCCCACCATGGCGGGCGGCTTTTCCAATATGACCAACGACGTATTCGCCGAAGCCTTTGTAGAAGCGTCGTACATGTGGATCCTCGTCTTCCTGTTCTCGAATCTGTGGGGCACACGCGGAGGCGCGTCCCTTGCCAAGCGCCTTATCGATCCCGAGCGCGACAGCGCCTTTGTCCAGGGAACCATCCGTTCCTGTTGCACCGTTCTTATCATGTGCCCTACGATGAGCCTTGTTGCGAGCGTCCTGTTCAACATCATTCTTGCGGGTATGCCCGTAAGCCAACTCCCGGGCATCTGGGTGGGCACGCTTATCAAAAACTTCCCCATGGCGCTGCTGTGGAACCTCTTTGCTGCATCTCCCGTCACGCGCCTTGTCTTTGGAGCGCTTTTCTCGAACGTAGGAGAAGTAAGGGTCGTAAAGGAAGCCGAAGCATAAAGACATATGCCAAACCGGCCTTATCTTCGATATGGCCGTTTGTAGGCTGGTGGCTCGATAACGGCGTTCGCAAAGTGGCGCTTGTGGCGGGTCTGCTCCTCTTGGGCGCCGTACCGCTAGGCTATGTGTTTGTGCCAGTCCTTTCGATGGGCATCGCCTTTCGCATGCTTCACGGCGTCGGTCTGTCCTTCGTTAACGTACATTTTCTTGCGCACTTTGACAGCGGAATAGCGTCCAGATAGAAGGAAGGCGCGGCCCGCCTCGGCATGATTCGAGTCGTCGAGACAAGAAGCATATTGGAGGTCGGCCATGCCCGGACCCATCGCAACGTTGAACGAGGAGAGCCTCGGGTCCGAAACTTTCCGACGCTCAAGCCCGCAACTTCGAGGCTACCAAATACACGAGGCGAGGCACCGGAAAGGCGCCGCGAAAGCGGCTTAGTGAAGTGTAAATGGAATCGGGGTAGATTCAGATTCACGCGGCCGGAGCGGCGGGCATGGTCGTGGACGGCGCCTTTTGGGCACGGGGCGGGGCGGTTTCCGAGCCGTGAGCGCAACGGAGCGGAGGCGGGCGGGCTGCGGCCGACCCTCGACGATTCAGCGGGTGGTGGTGGGGCATGGCCCGAACCTCTAGCTGTCGGCAAAAAACTAGGGCGCATCCGCTCTCGCGGACACGCCCTTACAAAACCCGGAGGTTTTTCATCTCCCCTAGAAAACGGGGCAGAACCGATTTCTCAGTCCCGCCCCGATAAGCCAGAAGACTTTGTAATGTGAGGTTACTCTAGCAGCCCGACGGCCTTTGTCAAGCGTTGCAGGAAGTGCAGGGCAGCGATCGCCGGGTTCTCTACGGGAAGGGAGCTGGCCTCACAGCGTCGAACAGGTCAGAGAGCTGGCTCTTGCGGGCGAAGCGTGCCGAGCCCTCCGGCACGGTGGCAGCGTAGATGTGCACTAGCTAGTGACTTTATCCCTGCGCATTTCCGCAGGGATAAAGCCGCATGCTGTGACCATGACTGGAAGAATCGTTGCCGGAGGCTTGGTATTGAATCAAGTCGCGCCTTATTTCAGATATTCCTCAAAGAACGCCTTCAGCTTTCCAAACGGAATGATGTCCATCTGATCGTAAAGGTCGGTGTGGTTGGCGCCGGGGATAATGAGCAATTCCTTGTTGTCCCCGGTCAGCTTGCCGTACGCGGTTTCGCTGAAATAGCGGGAGTGCGCCTTCTCGCCGTGTACCAGCAACACGGCAGAGCGAATCTCGCCGGCGTACTGCAAAATCGGCATATTCATAAACGACAGCGAGGACGTTACATTCCAGCCGCCGTTGGAGTTCAGACTGCGAGGATGGTAACCTCGCGGAGTCTTGTAGTAGGCGTAATAGTCCGCTACAAACTGCGGCGCATCCTCCGGCAGCGGATCGACCACACCGCCCGCCAGCGCGTAACTGCCGTTTTTATAGTCCTCGGTGCGCTGTGCGTTCAGCGCTTTTCGCTTTTCGAAGCGTGCCTGCTCAGAATCCTCGGCGTCGAAATAGCCATTGGCGGTCACACGGGTCATGTCGTACATCGTCATAGCGGCGGTAGCTTTGATGCGGGTGTCGATGGCCGCCGCATTGATTGCCATGCCGCCCCAACCGCAGATGCCGATGATGCCGATGCGCTCCGGGTCAACGCTTTCCTGCACGGAGAGGAAATCCACCGCTGCGCAGAAGTCCTCGGTATTGATGTCCGGCGATGCTACATAGCGGGGCGTACCGCCGCTCTCGCCGGTATAGGACGGGTCGAAGGCAATTGCGAAAAAGCCCAGCTCCGCCATTTTCTGCGCGTACAGACCGGATGCCTGCTCCTTCACCGCGCCAAACGGGCCGCTGACGGCGATGGCGGGCAGCTTGCCTTCCGCGCTCTTCGGCACGTACACGTCGGCCGCCAGCGTGATACCGTAGCGGTTACGGAAGGTCGCTTTGCCGTGGTCTACCTTTTCGCTTTTAGGAAACACCTTGTCCCATTCCTGCGTCAGATCCAACTGTTCCATGCTTAAGCCTCCTTGTCAGTCGCTTTAAAGTATTGCTCGTCGTCCACAGGCTCCAACCACTCGTTAGAGGTCTCCTCGCCCGGAACCCCCAGCGCAAGATGGGAGAACCAGCTCTCGGGCGCGGCTCCGTGCCAATGTTTCACACCCGGGGCGATGTTAACCACGTCGCCAGGGCGCAGCCCCTGTGCAATCAAGGCAACCACCGTCACCATGCTGCGGTCTCGAAGAGAGAGCCAGTCTTCTCGGCTCCACACCTCGCCGAACAGCACATCGTCATTGAGCTGAGCAAATTGGGGGCGAAGTCCCCCAGGGCATCCCTGCCCACCGTCTGCTCAATCGTCATGTTTGATTCCTCCTGTCGATGGTTTTAAGTACATACTGCTTCCGCGTAGCTAAGCCGCGCCTAGATTTCCATGCCCATTCGCCGAGCCTGCTCCAGTGCCGGATGGCCGGCGATTTCGCCTGCGTCATTCACGCCGCCGGCGAAAACCGTCCCCGCAAGCGTGCAACGGGGGAAGCAGTCGACCCAGCCTTGCACCGCCGTTTTTGCGCCGTCGAAGGTTGCGGGCTCGTCTTCCGCCGCCGTTGACAATAGGTATGCTTCGGTGAAGGCGCAGTCGGAGTCGAAAAGCGGGTTGGCACGATCAAGCATGGTCTTGAGCTGGCCGCAGACGCTGTAGTAGTAGACGGGCGTTGCAAACACCAACACATCCGCATCGTGCATCTTGGCGGTAATGTCCACGGCATCGTCTTGGATGACGCAGCGCCCCAGCTTTAGGCAGGCAAGGCATCCCTTGCAGAACCCGAGCTGCTTTTCGCGCAGGCGCACGGTCTCCACGCTGTGACCCGCTTCCCGCGCGCCTTTGGCGAAGGCGTCCGCCAACATCTCGGAATTGCTGCCTTTGCGGGGACTAGACGAAACAATCAATACCTCTTTGCTCATTGCAGAATACCCCTTGAACTCCCGATTTATATTGACGAGAATGAAGGTAATACCTAAACCTGACTTTAGGTCAAGGAATGAATCCGAGATTAATCCGGAGGGGCCATGCACACAATCGGACAGGTGGCGGAGATGTTCGGCTTGCCCGTCTCCACGCTGCGGTATTACGACAAGCAGGGATTGTTCCCGGAATTGGAGCGGACGTCTGGCATACGCCGATTTGGCGAAACGGAACTCGAAGCGCTTCGGGTCATCGAATGCCTGAAGAAGGCGGGAATGGAAATCAAGGACATCCGTCTGTTCATGGAATGGTGCGCAGAGGGGCCATCGACCTACCCACAGCGCAAGACCATGTTCGAGGAGCGGAAAGCCCACATGGAGTCGGAGATCGCGAAGATGAACCGCGCCCTGGACATGTTGAAGTTCAAATGCTGGTACTACGAGCAGGCGATTCAAGATGGCAACGAGGATAGAGTGAAGGCACTGATTCCCGACGATTTGCCGGAAGAGATCAAAGGCGCCTACGAAAACGCGCACGGTCGATAAAGCCGTTCGCTACCCATGGGACTCCGGCAAGGAGCCCTTTCCGAGCAGAACGAAAAAGAAAGCCTCCGAACCAGAGGGTCCGGAGGCTGTTATTCCCGTCATTTCGCTGATGGCTTTGCTCTATGGCGACGCCGAAACAGCATCAGGCGGTACTCGACGGTATCAAAACGCAAGCTCAGAAGCCAGTTCCCGTTATTCCCATAGGCATAAGCGCATCTGCTCGCGATTGCCTATCGATGCTTTGCCTCGAGCGCGGCAGACACCGCATCGAGGAACTCCCACACATGGTCTGCAGGGTGCGGCGAATGAAGCAGCCCGTAAGACACGAGACAGTCCCAATCGGTAGGGACAGTTTTGAGCATGGGGTGGACGTTGGCCCACAGCGGCAGCGTCGCAAGCGCGAGGTCCTCGTTCGCGCTGCGATTGAACACCTCCGCCCGATATTGCGGGAAGTCTACGAGCGCGATTTGAGGATGATGCAAGAGTATCTCGTCGCGCACGCGGTCGATTTCGGCGTTCCAGCCCCGACGTATAAGCATAAGACTGTGATTGTGGAGGTCGTCGAATGTGACGATGTCGCGTTTGGCGAGTTCGCTGTCGACGGGAACAGCGCACCAGAGCGGCTCGCGCGAGAGCTCGAGGGCCAGGCACCCGCGCTCTTTAAGAAAGGCATCGTCGAAAATCCCCACCACGACATCCATGTCTTGCCCGAGGTTCGCCAAACCGCGCGCCGCCGAGGGTGTGTTTTCAAACGTGACCACCTGAAGGCTCATGCCAGGGCAACGTTCCTTCACCTTCGGCCACAGCTTCGTGAGCGGCGTGCTGGGCGTCATGAGCGACACGCCCACGCGGATGATGCGCTTCTCTCCGCGCTCGGCGATGCGAGCGCGTGCGATTGATTCTTGAGAGTACTGCACGATATGGCGGGCGTCGGCGAGCAGCGACCTGCCTGCTCGCGTAAGCGAAAGCCCCTGATGCGATCGGTGAAACAGCGTAAGGCCTAGCCGCGACTCCAAGAGGTTCATCTGCTTGATGACGGCCGTGGGCGTGATGAAGGACTCTTGTGCCGCCTTGGAGAAGCTGCCCGCCTCCGCCACGCGGATGAAGGTGTCGAGCTGTGGGTTGTACATAGATCCTCCTGTCACGCATTATGTGCCGTATATACCCCATGGTTATATCCATCATTCCAACGTGAACTTCTCGCACGCCAGTAAACACCGTAGCGTTGTATTCGAAAAGTCGCCATCAAGGAGGAGACCATGGAGTATCTGAAGCTCAACAACGACGTAGAGATGCCCATCGAGGGTTTGGGCACCTTCCTCATGACCCCGGCCGAGGCCGAGGCGGCCGCAACCGCCGCGCTCGCGGCTGGCTACGAGCACATCGACACCGCCAACGCCTACATGAACGAGCGCGCCGTGGGCCGTGCCATCGCCAAGAGCGGCATCGAGCGTGACAAGATCTTCGTCTCCACCAAGCTCTGGCTGAGCGTCTACGACGCGGGCATGCCGGCGGTGGACGCCACGCTCCAGCGCCTGGGGCTCGACTACGTCGACATGCTCATCCTGCACCAGCCGGTAGGCGACTACCTGGCCGCGTGGCGCACGATGGAGGAGGCGTACCGCGCGGGCAAGGTGCGCGCCCTCGGCCTCTCCAACTTCCCGCAAGACAAGATCGCCGAGGTCATCGAGGTTGCCGACATCAAGCCGCAACTCGTGACCGTTGAGTGCCACCCCTACCACGCCCAGCGCGACCTGCGCGCCCACCTCGCGCCGTACGGCACGGTGATCGAGGCGTGGTACCCGCTCGGCCACGGCGACAAAGGCCTTTTGGAGGAGCCCGTCTTCGTCGCTCTCGCCGAGAAGTACGGCAAGACCCCGGCCCAGGTGATCCTGCGCTGGCACGTGCAGATGGGCGCCTCCATCATCCCCGGCTCCAAGAACCCCGACCACATCGCCGACAACGCGAACATCTTCGACTTCTCCCTCACCGAAGACGAGATGGCACGCATCGCCCAGCTCGACGGAACCAAGAGCTACTACGAGCAGACCGATGAGGCGCTCGCGGGCTATCTCAAGATCAGACCGGATTTCGACGCCCAAGAATAGCCCAAGGCGGCCACGAGAGCCGTCTTTCACCTCACGAGCATGGAACGGAGAAGCACATGAACACCGCACGAGCCCTTACCCGACGCAGCTTCCTCATGGGAGTCGCCGCCATCGCGCCGCTCACCATCCTTCTGGCCGGATGCAGCGCCGAAGATGATGCCACATCCTCCGGGGGCACCGCCAGCGCACAGAACAGCACCCCGAGCGCCTCGTCGGACAACGCATCGGCACGGGGCAACGTCCTGGTTGCCTACTACTCGGCGCAGGGGCACACCGAGGCTGTGGCGCAAACGATCGCTGACGAGTTGGGCGCCGACACCTTTGAGATCACCCCCGTGGAGCCCTACTCCGACGATGACCTTGACTGGACCGATGACAACAGCCGCGTCACGCTCGAGCACGAGGATGAAGGCCTGCGCGACGCGGAGCTCACCCAGGTCGCTCCCGACGGCTGGGACGGCTACGACACGGTCCTCGTTGGGTATCCCATCTGGTGGGGCATCGCGGCCTGGCCCATCGACAACTTCATCTCCGGCAACGACTGGGACGGCAAGACGGTCATCCCGTTCTGCACGTCCACGAGCTCTGGCTTGGGGAAAAGCGGCGATCTGCTTGCCGAGGCGGCGGGCTCCGGCGACTGGCGGGAGGGCCGGCGCTTCTCGTCCAGTGCGGACGAGTCCGAGGTTCGTGATTGGGTCTCCAGTCTCAACCTGGCATAGGCCATCGGAAACGGCAGTCCGCTGATAATTTGGGGGTTTCGAATGATTCTATACTTCACTGGGACGGGCAACTGCCTCTACGCGGCGCGTGAGCTGACCGCAAAGGGCGAGAGGGTCCTGAGCATTCCGCAGGAGATGCGCCGCGAGGGCGAGCTCGTCTACGCGGACGACGCGATCGGCATCGTCTACCCCATCTACGGTCACATGATGCCCGACATGGTGCGGGAGTTCATCAACCGCGCGTCGTTCGACACACCCTACCTCTACTTCGTCTGCACCTACGGAAACCGGCACGCCAACGCCGCCGAGTTGTGCCTGGAGAACGCGCGGGCGGCGGGGCTCAACCCCGCCTACGTGACCACGCTCCTCATGGTTGACAACTGGCTGCCCAACTTCGACATGGACGAGCAGCGCGCCCGCATCCCCGAGAAGAAGATCGGCGAGAACCTTGCGCGCATCCGCGCGGACGTCGCAGCGCGCCGCCAGCGGCTCGAGCCGGTGACCGACGAGGACCGCGCGGCCCACGAGCAGTTCATGAGCCTCGGTTTGCGCTTCGAGCCCTCGGCGCTGGAGGACTTTCTCACCATCGACCCCGAGAGGTGCATCGGCTGCGGGATATGCGCCAAGGCGTGTCCGGCCGGGTGCATCGCGCTCGAGGACGGCAAGGCCGTCCGCCGCGCGCAGGCGGGCTTTGGCTGCAACGCGTGCCTCGCCTGCATGCACGCCTGCCTAGCGCACGCCATCACCTGCGCGGCGGGCGACAAGAACCCCGCAGCACGCTTCCGCAACGAGCGCGTGACCCTCGCCGAACTGCAAGAGGCCAACAGCGGCAGCTGATGCGCTTCTCGCCATGCCTAAAGCCTGAGGCTCGGACGACGATTCGGCCGACCTCGTCGGGCGCATCGAGGACCTGGGCGGCAAACACGTGCTCGAGCACGCCGAGAAGATTGGGCTGGGCGGCCGCACGTACCAGCTCGTGGAGGTCAGAGCATGAATATCACGAGAAGAACTTTCCTTGCACTCGCCACCTCGGCCCCCCTTGCTCTTGCCGGATGCTCTGCAACGGGGGATTCGGTAGCGTCGAGAGGTGGCGACTCAGACCTCGGGGAGGGTGCGGACGTCCGTGAGCCTGGCGGCTACGTCCTCATGAAGGGATCGCAGACTGATCGCGGTTTCGTGGTGGACGACGCCCTGCAAACACCGGCGGGCAGGACACTGCACTTCTCGCTACATGTACCGGATTCCTACGACGGTTCCGTGCCCTATGCGCTCTACGTGCCTTGCCCCGGCTGGGAGGGGCTCTACTTCCAGGGCGTGGGCGCCAACCTCCAGGAGGACTATCCCTTTGTGGCGAATGACTACATCGCCGACATGATCGTGGCCTCACCCCAGCTCGACGACTGGGGTGAGCAATCCGCGGCTGACGTGGTGGAGCTCACCGAATGGCTGCTCGGCGCCTACAACATCGATGCGGGCCGCGTGTATCTGAGCGGCTGCTCGGGCGGCGGCGAGACCATCTCCCTCGTTCTGGGAACGCGCCCCGAGCTCTACCGCCGTGCGCTCCACACCATCTCGCGCTGGGACGGCGACATCGATGAGCTCGCAGCGGCCGAGGTCCCGGTGTATATGGCCATCGGCGAGCACGACGACTATTACGGTTCCGAGCCGGCGCGCGAGGCGGCGGAGCGCATAAGAGAGGCCTACCGGGCTTGCGGGCTCAGTGAGAGCCGCATCGACGAGCTCATAACACTCGACGTGAAGCCGACGAGCTATTTCGTCGAACACGGCTTCGGCGAGAACGTCGGCCAGCACGGAGCGGGCGGGTACCTGTTTGCACATGACGAGGATATTATGGGGTGGCTGTTCTCATGACGCGGAGAATAAAGGGACTGGCGAGAAGGGCGCTGCGCCGCACGGTCGACATAATCCTTGCGACCCTGCTTGCGGTTCAGATGTGCTACCAGCTGCTCCCAGAGGATTTCCATGCGTTTCTGGGTGTCGTGATGGTCGCGGCTGCGGGCGTCCACATCTGGCTCAACGGCACATGGATCCGCTCGCTTAGAACTGGGCGCTGGGGCGCCGCACGCCTGTTGCTCGCCGTGTGCGCGGGGACATCTCTGCTCCTCATGGTATCGCTCGCCGCAAGCGGGCTTGTGCTCTCGGGTATCTTACCGGTACTGCGCCCTCTCGATGGGCTCGCCCGTGCAGCGCACCTCAGCTCATCCTATCTCGCACTGCTCATCTTCCCCCTCCACGCCGGGTTCCACGCAACCAAAACGCTTAGCCGCTCAACGAGCAACGTGGCGAAACCTGCTGAGAAGCTGGGATTTGCCGCGTGGCTGCTCGCATCATGCGTGGGCATCTACGAGTTCTTCTCACTGCATATATGGGATTACGTGACGCTGCGCATGCCCTTCGTGCTTTCCGCCGGCGCCCCGCTACCGGCTTACCTGCTCGAGCACGCGTGCGTCATGGCGCTTTTCGCATTTCTGGGTGCCCTGCTCATGCGGGCAGTCGTTCGTAGCGCCCGTCCGATCATACGCTAGGCTAACGAAAAGGGGCGGTGGGCCCCGTCTTCACGGGCCCACCGCCGCCGAACTGGGTTACGCAAGTTGGGGCTACGCGAGCTTCTTCGAGAGCGCCCTTGCCTCGTGCGTATTGTCGACCATGCCGCCGTAGGTCATGCCGTAGAGCGCGGCGAAGCGCTTCATGGTGTACTCGCCCCAATCGAGCATCTCGCGCGTGGGCGCGCCACCTTGGAACACGAAATAGAGCGTCTTGCCGCTCATGCTGCCCTCGCGCACCGGACCGTAGAAGCGGTCGAGCAGGTTGCGCAGCATGCCGGAGAGGTTGTGCCAGTAGACGGGCGACCCCACGACCAGGGTGTCCGCCGCCTCGATGCGCGCGAGCACGTCCTCGAAGTCATCGTCGCCGTAGCTCTGGCCGTAGCCGTAGACCTTGTGCTCGGCAAGGTTAAGCTGCTCGTACGGACGATCACCGATGAGCTCGCGCGCCAGGCGCGCCGTGTTGCCATCCTTGTTGGGGCTTCCGTTGATGAAGAGAATCATACGTCCCACTCCTCACGCATTGTCTGATACCGCCTCTACCATAGGCGTGAAAAGATCTGTCGAGAAGTTCCCGCTCGTAAGCAGCCTATAACCGTGGGGTGCGGTCCGGCCACCACCGGCGCATCGGCTCCATCGCCGATACAACCGCCGCAGCCCTCGCGCAACGCCGACGAGCGACGCCTGGCCTCGGTCCGACTCTTGCTCTTCGCCAGTGCTATCCAAGCCGCACCCGGCAAGTAGGGCGGAGGTTGCGCCGGCCGCCGCCGCAAGGAAGATACGTCTTGTCATCCTCATCGCTGCGCCTTCCAAAACGCGAGGGCATCGTCGATCCAGCCCTCTGCCACGGTGTCGACACCTAGGCCAAAGCCGTGGCTCAGGCCTTCGTAAACATGAAACTCCGTGGGCACGCCCGTCTTGGCGAGCGCGTCGATGCGTCCCTGCATTGTGCGCCAGCTGGCGATGCCGTCGCGGTCGCCCACGCAGGCGTAGGTAGCGAGGTCGTCACCCGTCAGCTCGCTCATGCCGGTGTACTGCATGATGACCGCCGCAGGCTGAGGCGTTGCCGCCGGCGCGCCAAAGGCAGCAGTGCCGTAGCCGCCGACCCACGCCGCCATGCGCGCGCCCGCCGAGCCGCCCCACAGCGAATAACCCTCCGTATCCACGCCGAGCTCGTCGGCATGTTCAAAGATGAAGGAGACGGCGCGGGCCAGGTCCTCGCAAGCAAGCTGCGCATCCGGGCGGTAGATGACCGCGAACCCGTTGATACCGGTCCGAGCCAGGTGCAGACTGTGCGGGAAGGAGTCGTGCATGGCGGCAACGTAGGCAAAGCCTCCACCCGCGCTTACCACGGCAAAGGGCGCAGGCGCATCGCCCGTCCCCTCGGCAGCGAAGTGGAAGAGCCCCGTGTCGGCGAGCGATGGGTCGGCTGTCTTCTCGGCGTCAGAATAGATGTTGTAGAAGATTGTCCGTCCCGCCGCGCGCTCTGACAGCAGGTAGCCGACGACATCGATCGTGGTACTCGTATGAATCTCCGAGTACCACGGCAGGCATGCGGGAAGGTCGTCGAGCGTCATATCCTCCGTCGGCGGGTAAAACGTCGTGGGAAAGAGCAGGCGCCCATAGCCCTCAAACAGAGGGTTGTCGATAACATCGTAGATGAGAGTCGAGCCCGAGACCTGCACCGTCTTGGATACAGATTCGGAGCGGGAACTCGATCCATGTCCCGCCCGATCGTTTGCAGCGCAGCCGCCGAGCGCCACCCCAGAAGCTCCAAGGATCGCAGCCAAGAACGTACGGCGCGACATCATCGCAGCACTCGATAGACGAGGTGGAGGCCGTCGCCGGCAAGGCGCTCGACGCGCTCGAGCGAGAATGCGTGCGAACCGCCGGTTGAGCGAGGCATATCGTCGAAGACGGAAGCCGTTTCGGGCTCCCCCGAGACCGTCGGGGAGAGAACGAGGCTCAGCTCGTCAAGCACGCCCGCGGCAAGAAACGACATGTCCGTCTTTCCGCCGCCGCACACGATCAGGCGCTCGATGCCAAAAAGCTCGCGCAGCTTGCGCAGGGCGAGCGGGAGGTCTAGCCCGTGCGAGCCGGCAAGCACATATGAGACGCCGCGCTCTCGCAGATAGTCGCGATACGCCGGCGATGCCGCCTCGGTGAGGACCTCGATGACGTGCGCGTCCGCACGGCCGGCGCGACGATAGGTCGCGGACTCCCATGCAATCTCCCCGGCGGGGTCGACGGAGACGTAGAACGATCGTTCGTCATGAGGCGCCACAAAGTCCCCCTTGGGCGCGCTCCCGTGGGTATCGAGCGCAAGGGGGCGTGACCCGACGAAGCCCTTCGTGGTCACGGCCCCGTACGCCACGGCGTCCGCCCCGAACTCGACCTGCATGCGAGAGTACGCGGCGCGTGCGGGCGAGGCGGCGGGGTCGAGCATGTACGCGCCGTCGATGCGCCCGTTGAGCCCGGCAAAGACGTGACAGATGACATAGGGTCTAATGTTCATGGCTCCCTACCTTACCGCATGCCCACCGAAGACCATGAGGTCGAGCCCGTCAAGCAACCCGTCGACCTTGGCAACCTCATCGTCGGTGAGCCCGACCTCGGCGGCGCCGAGGTTCTCGAGCAGCCGTTCGGGCTTGCGACTGCCCGGGATGGGAATGATATAGGGCTTCTTCTCGAGCATCCAGGAAAGGGAGACCTGGGCGGGCGTCGCCGCGTGCAATCCAGCCAGCTCGTGAACGAATCGCGTGAGGGGCTCGGCGCGCCTCTCACCCTCCTCGGTGTACTGTGGCATACCATCGCGGTAGTCTTGGGCGCCCTCGAATCTGGTGTTGTAGCTGTACGCGCCCGTCAGAAAGCCGTTCGCCATGGGAGAGAAGGCCACGAAGGCAATGTTCAGCTCCTCGAGCACGGGGAACAGGGATTCGTTCCAGCGCGCCATCATGGAGTAGCGGTTCTGGACGGCGGAAACGGGGCACACAGCGTCCGCGCGGCGCAGGTACTCCTCCGTCGCCTCGGAGATTCCCCAGGCGCGGATCTTACCTTCCTTGATGAGGTTTGCCATGACGCTGGCGACAACCTCGGGCTCGACCTTTGGGTCGATTCGGTGCTGGTAGTAGAGGTCGATGTGGTCGGAGCGCAGCCGGCGCAGGCTCTTTTCCACCGAGATGCGGATAACCTCGGGGCGCGAGTCTACGAGGATGGTCTTGTCCGGGGCGTGCGTGACGCCGAACTTGGTAGCAATGACAACCTCGTCGCGCACGGGAGCGAGCGCCTTGCCCACCACATCCTCGTTGTGTGCCTCGGTCCCATCGGCGCACGTACCAACGTAGCACTCCGCCGTGTCAAAGAAGGTATAGCCCATCTCGTGGGCCTGACGGACGACGCTCACGGCCTCGTCGTCGGGCATCGGGTCTCCGCTCGCATGCGTGATTCCCATGCAGCCCATACCGAGCGGGCTGACTTCGATACCGCTCTTTCCCAGAACGCGCTTGTCCATTCCTGTTCTCCCTGTCTATGATATCCGTCATTTGTTTGCGAAGCCGGACCGCGTGCCCTCGTCCGCCCGTTCATCGGACTCCGTTAGGGCACATCCCCTGTCGGTGGCCTGTGCTCTCTCATCGCCAAGCGTACGACCGCGGAGCGCTCGGCGGAATCCCCCTTTGGTGCGGTGCCCTGAACCCGCGGGTTATAGCCCCGTGCGCACCCCAGCGTTATAGAATCCTCACCAACGGAAACTTCCGCCGGTTCGGCGCCCTTCGTACGGTGGATACGTCAAGTAGCGAGAAAGGAAGGCACCATGGACTACATCACCTTGAACAACGGCGTCAGGATGCCGCAACTCGGCTTCGGCGTCTACCAGATCCCAGGCGCAGTGGAATGCCAGCGCGCCGTGGAGGACGCGCTCTCGGTCGGCTACCGGCTGCTCGACACGGCCGCGAGCTACGGCAACGAGGAGGCGGTCGGGGCCGCCATTCGCGCGAGCGGCCTGCCGCGCGACGAGGTGTTCTTGACGACCAAGCTGTGGATGTCGGATGCGAGCTACGAGGGGGCCAAGCGCGGCTTCGACGCGGCGCTCAAGCGGCTGGGGCTCGACTACGTCGACCTCTACCTCATCCACCAGCCGTTCGGCGACGTCTTCGGTGCGTGGCGCGCCATGGAGGAGCTCTACGAGCAGGGCGTTATCCGCGCCATAGGCACAGCTAACTTCTACCCCGATCACCTCGCAAACCTCATCTCGTTCAACCGCATCGCCCCCGCCGTGAACCAAGTCGAGTGCAACGTGTTCTTCCAACAGCGCGAGGCGCAGGAGTACATGGTCGGCAAGGAGGTGGCCATGGAAGGCTGGGCGCCCTTTGCGGAGGGCAGAAACGACCTCTTCCGCAACGAGGTCCTCGCTCGCATCGGCGAGGCGCACGGCAAGACGGTCGCCCAGGTCGTGTTGCGCTGGCTGCTGCAGCGCGGTGTGGTCTGCATCCCTAAGAGCACGCACCGCGATCGCATGGAGCAGAACTTCGACGTCTTCGACTTCGCGCTGGGCGACGACGAGATGGTCGCCATCGCCGCGCTCGACACCGGGCGCAGCGCGTTCTTCGACCACCACGACCCCGCCACCATCGAATGGATGTCCGGGCTCGCGCGCAACGTGTAGACGAGCGGTCAGACCGCACTGATAACTTACTAGGAGGAATTGCCATGAACTCATTCACGTACGACTACCCGGTCAGGAACTACTTCGGCGAGGGGGCCATGGACCAGGCACTCGACGCCGAGATGGGCGCCATGGGCAAGACAGTGATGCTCGCCTACGGCGGAGGCTCGGTCAAGCGGACCGGCGTCTACGACCACGTAGTCGAGAAGCTCACGGGCGCCGGCAAGCGCGTGGTGGACTTCGGCGGCATCATGCCCAATCCGACCTACGAGAAGTGCCAGGAAGGCGCCGCGCTCGCCCGCGAGGAGCAGGTCGACTTCATTCTCGCCGTCGGCGGCGGGTCGGTCTTCGACTGCTGCAAGGTGGTCTCCGCGCAGGCGAAGCTTGACGAGGACATCGAGACGTTCGAGCACGCCGACGGCAAGATGCCGAGTTCGTTCATCCCCATGGGCTGCATCGTTACGCTCTCCGGCACGGGTGCCGAGCAGAACAACGGCGCCGTCATCACCAACGAGGAAACGCACGTGAAGGGCGCCTATCTGGGGGCGATGCCCATGTGGGCGGCGCTCGACCCGGCGCTCACGCTCACCGTACCGCACGCGCAGTTCATGAGCGGCGCGTTTGACACGCTCTCGCACTGCATGGAGAGCTATTTCGGAAGCCCGCGCGGACGCAGCGTCACCGACGACATCAACCTCGCCATCCAGCGCAACGTCATCCGCAACATGCGCGTCATCGCTGACGACGACCAGAACCTCGATGCCCGAAGCGAGCTCGTATACGACTCCGCCATGGCCGAGAACGGCGTGCTCAAGATCGGCAAGTCAACGGACTTCCAGGCGCACATGATCCAGCACCAGTACGGCGCGTACACCCACACCAACCACGGAATGGGCCTCGCGGTCATCCACCCTGCGCTCTACCGCCACCTGGCCCCCGAGGCGCCCGCGCAGTTCGCCCGCTGGGCGCGCGAGGTGTGGGGCGTCGACGCCAAGGGCAAAGACGACCTTACGATGGCGCTCGAGGGCATCGACCGCCTGCAGACGTTCATCGGCGAGATGGGGCTTCCCACGAGCTTCGCCGAGATGGGCTCCGACGCGTCCGACGACACGCTGCACAAGGTTGCGGACACCTGTGTGCTCACCGGCGGCTGCGCCAAGAAACTGGAGCGCAGCGAGGTGTTCCAGATTCTGACCGAGTGCCTCTAGATCGGCGCTCGGTCCCGATCCGTCCGCGCCTAAGGAAACGGGAAGGCTCCTCGTTTTTCTCGAGGAGCCTTCTGAGTTTTTGCTCGATTGTGAAACCATGTGGCTTGCAGGCGCGGCGGTTGCGAAACGCCCCCATCGGTCGCCATCGGAACCGTACGAAACCGTATGAAAAACAAGAACAAATGTTCTATTACTATTCCCACTCGATGGTCGCCGGGGGCTTTGAGGTGATATCGTACGCCACTCGGTTGATGCCGGGAACCTCCGCCACGATGCGGCCGGAGATGCGCGCGAGCACCTCGTAGGGCAGGCGCGCCCAGTCGGCGGTCATGGCGTCGCTGGACTCAACGGCGCGCAGGATCACGGGGCGGGCGTAGGTGCGCTCGTCGCCCATCACGCCCACGGACTTGATGTCGGGCAGCACGCAGAAGTACTGCCAGCAGGAGTGCTCGGAGTTGCGCTCGCCGGTCTGCTCGAAGAGGCGCGCGTTGTAGGCGTCCAGCTCCTCGCGCACGATGGCGTCGGCGTTCTTCAGGATCTCGAGCTTCTCGGGGCTCACCGCGCCGATGATGCGGATGGCCAGGCCGGGGCCCGGGAACGGCTGGCGGTACACGATGTGCTCGGGCAGCCCCAGCGCCAGGCCCAGCTCGCGGACCTCGTCCTTGAAGAAGTGGTCGAGCGGCTCGATGAGGTCGAAGTGCACGCCCTCGGGGAACGGGATGAGGTTGTGATGGCTCTTGATGGTGGCCGTCTTGCCGCCCGTCTTGCGCGCGCCGCTCTCGATGATGTCCGGGTAGATGGTGCCCTGGGCCAGGTACTTCACCGGGCGGCCATCGGTCTCCAGGTCCTTGGCGACGGCAAAGAACTCGTTCCAGAACTGCGTGCCGATGATGCGGCGCTTCTGCTCGGGATCGGTCACGCCGTCCAGCAGCTTGGCGTAGCGCTCCTCCGCGTGCACGTGGATGAAGTCGACGTCGAACTGCTTGGTGAAGACCTCCTCCACCTGCTCGGGCTCGTTCTTGCGCAGCAGGCCGTGGTTGATGAACACGCAGGTCATCTGGCGGCCGATGGCGCGGGCGCCCAGGGCGGCGACCACGGAGGAGTCGACGCCGCCGGAAAGCGCCAGGATCACGCGGTCCTCGCCCACCTGCGCGCGGAAGTCAGCGGTCATGGTCTCGACCAGGTTGTCCATGGTCCAGGTGCCCTCAAGGCCGCAGATGTCGAACAGGAAGTTCTGCAGCAGCTGCTGGCCGTGCTCGGTGTGCTTGACCTCGGGATGGAACTGCGTGGTGTAGATGCGGCGCTCGGCGTTCTCCATAGCGGCGACGGGGCACACCGGCGTGCTGGCGGTGACCACGAAGCCCGCGGGAACGGCGGAGACGGCGTCGCGGTGGCTCATCCACACGGTCTGCTCGAGAGGCGTGGCGTTGAACAGGGCGCTCTCGCGGTCGCGCTCGATGGTAGCGGGGCCGTACTCGCCGATCTCGGAATGGCCCACCTCGCCGCCCAAGGTGACGGCGGTGATCTGGTGGCCATAGCAGAAGCCCAAAATGGGCAGGCCCAGGTCGAAGATGGCGGGGTCGACGCCGGGGGCGTCCTCGGCATAGACGGACGCGGGGCCGCCGGACAGGATCAGCGCGGACGGCTCCATGGCGCGAATCTCGTCCGCGGAGATATCGCACGGAACGATCTCGGAATACACGTGCAGGTCGCGCACGCGACGGGCGATGAGCTGTGCGTACTGGGCGCCAAAGTCGAGCACCAGCACCTTCTCGTTTGCCTGGTTCTGAGACATGGGTCTCCTCCCTAATATGCCCGCCGGTGCGAGCCCCGGAAACGCCAGCGTTCCTCCTGCGGTTTGGCGCAAGATGCAACCCGGCGCAACGGAAGCACGCCCATGCGAACATGTGGGTAGTACAAAAAACGACCGTCATATCATACACGCTCGCTATGTAGATGACGCGAAATGTAACCTACCACCTGCGAGAATGCATATTTGCACCAAACCGCTCCATCGCGGCGCCCAGACAGCTACCAGTTAATAGGGCGTATTAAAAGACATGGAATGCCGCGCTCTTCTTCTCCTACGCCCCATATCCGCCTATGATGAATTGGAACTATCCACTCCACGCATCGCCCTTGCCGCGCCCTGCCGTGCCTTTACCGTAACGGGCTTTGCGTTTTTGGACGAGAAACGGCTTTATGCAATGAAAAACATCCTGCTCATCGCCACCGGCGGCACCATCGCTTCTGCAGAGGACGGCAACGGTCTCTCCCCCGCTCTTACGGGCGAGCAGCTAGCGCAGGCGGTACCGCAGATCGCAGGGATGTGCCAGCTGGATATCGTCCAACCCATGAATATCGATAGCACCAACATGCGCCCGCAGGATTGGATGCGTATCCGCGACGTCATTATGGACGGCTACGATACCCACGACGGCTTTGTGGTGCTGCACGGCACGGACACCATGTCCTACACCGCCGCGGCGCTTTCTTACCTGATCCAGAACAGCGACAAGCCCATCGTCCTCACCGGCTCGCAGCAGCCCATGGGGCACCCTTTTACGGACGCCAAGCTCAACTTATACCAAAGCCTGCTATACGCCATCGATGATAACTCGCGCGACGTCTCGATTGTATTTGGCGGCAAGGCGATCGCCGGCACGCGGGGGCGCAAACAGCGCACCATGAGCTCCAACGCCTTCATCAGCGTCAACTACCCGTCGCTGGCATATATTCGCACAGACCGCATCATCCGCAGCGGCGCCGCGGTTGCCGCGCAGGCCATCGCCGAGGTCGCGCGGCGCACGTCGGGCACGGTGGACGCACGCGGGCCGCTTACGTACAACAAGATCGACGATCGCGTATGCGTGCTCAAGCTCACGCCAGGCATGACCCCGCGCGTCTTTGAGCTCCTCGCCCAGGATTACGACGCGATTATCTTGGAGACCTTTGGCATGGGAGGCATTCCCGAGTACGGCGCCGACGCCGGACCTACCTATCAGCAGGCGATTTTTGACTGGGTTGATTCCGGCCGCACCATCGTGATGACCACGCAGGTGCCCGAAGAGGGCCTTGACCTGGGCGTGTACGAGGTTGGCCGCGCCTATGCCGAGCATCCCGGCATCTTGAAGGGCGACGACATGACCACCGAAGCGCTGGTAGCGAAGACCATGTGGGCCCTGGGACAATCGCGCGATCCCCAGACCGTTCGCGACCTGTTCTACCGACCGGTCAATTTCGATCGCGTTGTTTTGGACTAAAGGCCCGAGCGCGCAGAAGCGCTAACACCAAACCGCCCGCCGATCGCGCGGGCAGGACAACATCCGCCATGCGCCGGACCTCGTCCCCCGCCTCCGCCAGCGCAAGGACCCTTCCAGCCCCCATAGCGACCTCGCGGTCCAGGGGGCTGGTTGCTATATAGGCAACATCGCCCATACGCAGAGAGCGCCGATGGCATAGCGCTGCCAGGGCCTCGCCGCGAGCGACGGGAAAACTGAGGACGCCCAGGGCATCCGGGGACGCCCACGCGTAATCTACCTGCGCGGGCTCTGCTGTTGCTTGGGCTCGCAGCGGCGGCGTATCGTCCAAAAGCGCTACTACGCGTCGGCCCTGCGCCGCCATGCGGTTGAGCAGGTCCCACTCGTCCTCGTAAAACAAGCCGGACTCGCCTTGCGCGCCCACGCAGAACCCGGCAGATAAGCCCACGGCAACAAGCCGGCTGCCCCGAAGAGCCTGGTTCATATCGATGATGCGCACGGTCGCCTCCCGCCGTGTGTAACCGTTTGCCGCCCCAAAATGACTAAGGCGCCTTACGTCGAAATTATGCAAAACATAGGATTGTAAACTGCAGTTTACAGTGTTTTCCGGCAATACCCGCACACTCAGGGCATGAAAACGAGCATCCAACATATTCTGGGCGAGAACGTCCGCCGCGGGCGGGAAGGAACCGGACTGGGCAAGCTCCAGTTCTGCCTGACCGCTGGCATCAGTCGCCCCGAGCTGGATCACATTGAGAGCGGTAACGGCAACCCCAAGCTTGAAACGCTGGTGAACTTGGCTGCCTGTCTTGATGTTGAGGTTTGGGAGCTGTTAAAGCCGCACTAACGGGACGACAAGGCATCGAGGCATGTTTCTGATTTGCACGTTTGGGCTCCGAGCCTGAGTCCCGGTGCCTCTACGTACATAACTACATAGCGCTTGTTTCCGTTTGGGCACCCAGCTCTAAACTGGGTGCCGCCTTGTATACACACGCGGTTTAGAAAGCACGCTCGGGCGCCGAACCGGTAATTGGGTGCCAAAGCGCACGCATGAAACGCAGTGATAGCACGTCCGGGCACCGAGTCTTTAGCTGGGAGCCCGGACGTACCTGCGCTGGATTGCTGCACCCAATACCCACGGACGGTAAGCATAAAATAACGGCGTCCAGACAAACCGGACGCCATTAGCGAATCTATTGCGTTGTCGAGCGCGCGATAAAGCGCGTTATTGGACGCAGGTGGCCGGCAGCGCGGCACGCTTACGCTAGAACAGGCCGTGGCCGGTCAGCGCCGCATAGAACATGTAGGCGTTGGCCAGGTTGAGCACAACGCCGGTGACGATGCCGTTGCGCAGGAAGCGCTCGGCGGTAACAACCGCCATCGCAGGCGAATCGATCTCATGGGCGCGAGCCTGCTTGCCGGCGCTCATGTAGGTAGCGAGTCCCAGCAAAACGGCGAAGACGGGAACCACGAACATCTCGTAGCGGCTACCCCAACGCATGACCTCTCCGGATTGGGCGATCCTCATTGCAACCTGCTCAGGCATCTGCGGCACAAAAAGCGCCGCCGTAATCAAAGGCACCACGGCAAGGACGATCAGCACGATCGACATGATGCCGGCCTTTTTTCCATATTTAAACATCTAGGTGAGTCCTCTCTCCTTCAGGCGTGCTCGCGCGGCGCCATCATCGGGCTGCGCGGTAGTGCGGCCATAGATCGGCGTGGCGATCATGCCTACACGTTGAAGCGGAAATGCACGACGTCGCCGTCATGCATAACGTAGTCCTTACCCTCCATGCGCAGGCGGCCGGCGGCCTTAGCGCCCTGCTCGCCGCCCAGCTCGACGTAGTCGTCATACGCGATGGTCTCGGCCTTGATGAAGCCGCGCTC